>CADCUI010000008.1 GCA_902805845.1 uncultured Nocardioidaceae bacterium | reverse complement strand
CGGGGGAGTACTCGCGCTCGTAGTCGAGCAGGCGGTCCCCCAGGGTGAGGTTCAGCCGCCGCAGCACCTCCGCCTCGACGTACCCGAAGGAGGGGTTCACCGCCTGCTGAGGGCGGCGGAGCGCCTGACCGTCGAACCCCACCACCTCCCCGAACATCCGGAAGACGCCGTCAGGGTCCTGCGACATGGAGGGCACCGCGATGACGTGCACCTTGCCGGGGTCGAGTGCGGCTCCCCACCGGGCGGAGATCCCCGCGTAGTCCTGGCGGATCCAGTAGTGCTCGGCCGCCGCTCCCTGCCGGTGGCGGACCCGCTCCAGGAACGTCGGGAAGTCGAGGGTGAGCCGGTGCTTGAGGAACTGCTGCCACTCCGACGGCAGCTGCTTGCCCCAGTCCCGGGCGGTCAGCACCACCTCGACGTCGAGGCCGGCGTCGGCGGCGGCCTGCCCCACGAGCGCGATCCGGGACGGGTCCATCTCGCACAGGTCCTCGTTGGTGACCAGCAGCCGGTCGCCGGGGGTGCTGCGGAGTATGTCGGCCAGCGTCGGGACCAGGCCGGGGTTGACCGGGCGTACGAAGCCGCTGCCGGCCGCCCATCCGGCCGGACGCAGCAGCCGCCGCACGTGTGCGTGGCGGTCGGCGAACGGCAGCCCCACCCCGGCTCTGCGGAGAACCCCGGCCGAGTCCCGCAGCGCCCGCTGCAGCGCCGACGTGCCGGTCTTGCTCGCGCCGATATGGACGCAGAGGCGGCGGTTCGTCACCCGCGCAGTGTACGGGCGGAGGGCCGCCCGGCCGCGCGACCGACAGCCGGCCGGGTCCGCCCTAGACTGCCCCGACGCGGACGGCGGGATGGGACCGGGAGGACATGCACATGGGCGGCAGCGAGGGTGACAGCGGGGGCGGCAGCGGCGAGTTCGTGAGGCTCGAGGTGGAGGACGGCGTCGGCACCATCCGCATCGACCGTCCGAAGATGAACGCGCTCGACCGCCAGGTCCAGGAGGAGATCCGCGCCGCGGCGGTCGAGGCCGGCGACCGCGACGACGTCAGGGCGGTCGTTCTCTACGGCGGTGAGCGCGTCTTCGCGGCGGGGGCCGACATCAAGGAGATGGCGGGCCTCTCCTACGCGGACATGGTCAAGCACTCGGGGCCGCTGCAGGCCTCGTTCACCGCGGTCGCCCGGATCCCCAAGCCGGTCGTGGCGGCGGTGACCGGCTACGCACTCGGAGGCGGCTGCGAGCTCGCGCTCTGCGCGGACGTGCGGATCGCCGCGGACGACGCCACCCTCGGGCAGCCGGAGATCCTGCTGGGCATCATCCCCGGCGCCGGCGGCACCCAGCGGCTGGCCCGGCTCGTGGGGCCGAGCAGGGCCAAGGACCTCATCTTCACCGGCCGCTTCGTCCCCGCCGAGGAGGCGCTGGACATCGGCCTCGTCGACAGGGTCGTTCCCGCGGACCAGGTCTACGCCGAGGCCGTCGGCTGGGCACGGCGGTTCAGCACCGGGCCGGCACTCGCGCTGCGGGCGGCCAAGGAGGCGGTCGACCGCGGGCTCGAGGTGGACCTCGACACCGGCCTGGAGATCGAGCGCCAGCAGTTCGCCGCTCTGTTCGCCACCGAGGACCGCGCCACCGGGATGCGGTCGTTCCTGGAGCACGGCCCGGGGAAGGCCGCGTTCGAGGGCCGTTGACCGGTCCAGAACCCAAGCCGGACGGAGCAGCAGGCACGGGCGGCGGGCTGCGCGCGGCACGCCGCGGCGTGGCGACCACGGTCTGGCTGCTCGCGGTCCTCGCGGCACTGATCCTGGCCGTCGGCGCGCTCGTCGTCGCCCTCGACCTCGACCGCAGGGGCTCGTTCGTCGACGTGCTGCTGAGCACTGCCGACACTCTCGACGTCGTCGGAGTCCTCGACGAGGTCGGGCCTGACGGGAAGGGACAGGCCGCCAGGCAGGACGCGCTGGCCAGGACCGTGCTGGTCAACTGGGGCCTCTGCGCGGTTGCCTACCTCGTGGTCGGCAAGGTCCTCGACCGGCTGATCCGTCCCTGACCGAGGGTTCCGCAGGGTGTGACCGGATGCACGGGACGAGCCGTCGCCGTGACCCCGACTCGCGGGTAACGTTCGAGGGACCCGAGTGCACAGGAGGGGCCCCCACGGGCCGCAGCCGCCATGAACATTGTCGTGTGTGTGAAGTACGTCCCGGACGCAACCGGTGACCGCCGCTTCAAGCCGGACAACACGGTCGACCGTGCCGCAGTGGACGGCTTGCTGTCCGAGCTCGACGAGTACGCCGTGGAGCAGGCTCTCCAGATCAAGGAGAAGCAGGGCGACGACACCGAGGTGACGGTGCTGACTGTCGGGCCTGAGCGCGCGGTGGAGGCGATCCGCAAGTCGCTGCAGATGGGTGCCGACCGGGGCGTCCACGTGCTCGACGACGCGATCGCCGGGTCCGACGCGCTGGCCACGTCGCTGGTGCTCGCCCAGGCGCTCGCGAAGGTCCGGAGCGCCGGCGGGTGGGACCTGGTCCTGTGCGGCATGGGCTCGACCGACGGCGCCATGGGCGTCATCCCCGCGATGCTCTCCGAGCGGCTGGACGTGCCCGGTGCGACGTTCGGCTCCTCGATCGAGGTCGACGGCGACACCGTCCGCATCCGTCGGGACGGCGACACCGCCACGGTGACCGCAGAGGCTGTCCTGCCCCTGGTCGCGTCGGTGACCGACATGACAGGCGAGGCTCGCTACCCCTCGTTCAAGGGGATCATGGCGGCGAAGAAGAAGACCGTGGAGACCTGGTCACTGGCCGACATCGGGGTCGAGCCCTCGCAGGTGGGCCTGTCGTCGTCGTGGACCGCGGTGGAGAGCACCGAGGCCCGGCCACCGCGCACCGCGGGCGAGGTCGTGAGCGACGAGGGCGGGAGCGGCGCCAAGGCGCTGGTCGACTTCCTGACGTCGAAGAAGTTCATCTGAGCGGGAGAAGCAATCGCATGAGTGAGGTACTCGTCCTCGTCGACCACGTCGGCGGATCCGTGCGCAAGACCACCCACGAGATGCTGACGATCGCGCGCCGGATCGGTGAGCCGTCAGCGGTCTTCATCGGCCAGCTCTCCGACGACGCGGCCGGCGCGCTGCGGCAGTACGGCGCCGCAAAGATCTACGTGGTGGACCCCAACGCCCTCGGGCCTTACCTGGTGGCGCCCAAGGCCGAGGTGCTGGCCCAGCTGGTGGGCTCCGTCACCCCGGCGGCGGTGCTGGTCTCGTCCTCCGCCGAGGGCAAGGAGGTCGCCGCGAGGGTGGCGGTCAGGACCGACTCGGGGATCATCACCGACGCCGTCGACGTGCAGCCCGAGGGCGGGACCCCCGGCGGTGCACCGGTGACCACGCAGTCGGTGTTCGCCGGCAGCTACACCGTGCAGGCCACGGTCACGCGGGGCACGCCGATCATCGCCGTCAAGCCCAACGCGGCCACCCCGGAGCGCGCGGAGGGCGCCGGCACCGTGGAGAACGTCCCGGTGTCGATCTCGTCCTCCGCCAAGGGCGCTCGGATGACCGGCGTCGAGCCCAAGAAGGCCTCGGGCCGCCCGGAGCTGACCGAGGCGGCGATCGTCGTCGCCGGTGGTCGTGGCACCGGCGGCAACTTCGAGCCGGTCGAGGCGCTCGCGGACTCCCTCGGCGCAGCCGTCGGCGCCTCACGGGCGGCGGTCGACTCGGGGTGGTACCCGCACTCGTTCCAGATCGGGCAGACGGGCAAGGTCGTCTCCCCGCAGCTCTACGTGGCCACCGGCATCTCCGGGGCGATCCAGCACCGTGCCGGCATGCAGACCTCCAAGACCATCGTCGCGGTCAACAAGGACGAGGAGGCGCCGATCTTCGAGCTCGCCGACTTCGGCGTCGTGGGCGACCTGCACACGGTCCTGCCCGCCGCGACGGAGGAGATCGAGAAGCGCAAGGGCTGAGCACGCGCGGCGCGCTGTCAGGACCTGCGCGGTGTGCGGATAGGTTGCCGCCATGACTGCCGTGCGAAAGCGGACCCTCGCGGTGGCCGCGAGGGTGCTCGGCCTGGAGGTGCGAACGCTCGACGAGACCAGCTTTCTGCTCCAGGAGCCGAACGCCGGTCGCCGTGTCGTGCGCATCGGGAGCCGCGACCTGCGGACCCATCTGCTCATGGGCAAGCGCGCCGCGCGCCGCGGGATGCCGCAGGTGCACCAGCACATGGCGCGGCTGTTCATCGGCGACCAGGTCGCCCGGCTGCTGCGGGCGACCGGGGCCACCTGTGTCCTCGACGTGGGGGCCAACGCGGGGCAGTGGGCCAAGGGGCTGCGGAGGGCCGGGTACGCCGGGCGGATCATCTCGTTCGAGCCGGTGAGCGCGACGTACGCGCGGCTGGCGAAGGCCGCCGCCGACGACCCGGAGTGGCACGTCCACAACTGGGCGCTGGGCGCCACCGACGGCACCGCGGAGATCCACGCCGGCGACCGGCTCAGCTCGTTGCTCGAGCCGAGCGACTTCGGCCGGTCGTGGAGAAGCCGGATGGGCCAGATGGAGACCGAGACGATCCAGGTGCGGAGGCTCGAGTCGGTGTTCCCCGAGGTGACCGCGGGGCTGAGTGAGGTGCGAGCCTTCCTCAAGATGGACACCCAGGGGTTCGACCTCGAGGTGGTGCGCGGGGCCGGTGCGGCGCTGGACCGGGTCGTGGGACTGCAGTCCGAGGTGGCCTGCCTCCCGCTCTACGACGGCATGCCGCGGCTGAACGAGCAGCTGACGAGCTACGAGGCCGCGGGTTTCGAGACCGTGGGCTTCTTCCCGGTCACCCAGCACGCGGCCACCATGCGGGCGATCGAGATGGACCTGGTGATGGTCCGCCCCGACGAGGTGCGCGACCCCCAGGGGTAGCCCGCAGCCCGGGGGGCTGCGGGCGGAGCGGCCGACGGGCACGCCGTACGCTGGGAGGCGCGATGACCCAGCCCGAGACCGCCACCCGGCAACCCGCCGTCTACCTCGACCACGCGGCCACCACCCCGATGCTGCCCGAGGCGATCGCGGCGATGACCGAGCAGCTGGGGCGCACCGGGAACGCCAGCAGCCTGCACGGCTCGGGTCGCGCCGGTCGCAAGGTGGTGGAGGAGTCGCGCGAGGCGATCGCCCGGGCGCTCAACGCCCGACCCGGCGAGATCGTGTTCACCTCAGGGGGCACCGAGGCCGACAATCTCGCGCTCAAGGGGATCTACTGGGCCCGCCGCGACGAGGACGCCCGACGGGTGCGCATCCTGAGCACCGTCATCGAGCACCACGCCGTCCTCGACTCGCTCGACTGGCTGGCGACCCATGAAGGCGCGCAGGTCGAGCTCCTGCCGGTCGACGCGGCGGGCCTGCTGGACCCCGACGAGCTCCACCGCAGCATCGAGCGCGACCCGGAGTCGGTCGCGCTGGTGAGCGTGATGTGGGCCAACAACGAGGTGGGCGCCCTGCAGCCCGTCGCCGAGGTGGTGGCTGCCGCCCACGCCCACGGCATTCCCGTGCACACCGACGCCGTCCAGGCCGTCGGAGCGGTGCCGGTGGACTTCGCTGCCTGCGGCGTCGACGCCCTGACCGTGACCGCACACAAGCTCGGGGGGCCCTACGGGGTGGGAGCGCTGGTGCTCCGGCGCGACCTCTCACCCACCGCGCTCGTGCACGGTGGCGGGCAGGAGCGACAGGTCCGCTCGGGGACGCTCGACGTGCCGGCCGTCGCCGGCTTCGCGGTGGCGCTGGAGCACGCGGTGAAGGAGCAGCCGCACCACGCGGCGCGGCTCTCGGGGCTCCGCGACGACCTGGTCCGCCGCGTCCGAGCGGCGGTTCCCGACGCTCGGCTCAACGGCGACCCGAGCGACCGGCTGCCGGGCAACGCCCACGTGAGCTTCCCCGGCTGCGAGGGCGACTCCCTGCTCATGCTCCTCGACCAGCGGGGGATCGAGTGCTCGACCGGGTCCGCCTGCTCCGCGGGTGTTCCGCAGCCCAGCCACGTGCTGCTGGCGATGGGCCGCGACGAGGCGGACGCCCGCAGCTCGCTGCGGTTCTCGCTGGGCCGCACCACCACGCCCGCCGACGTCGACGCGCTGGCCGAGGCGATCGGTCCGGTGGTCGAGCGGGCCCGGGCGGCCGCCCGGTGAAGGTCGTGGCCGCCATGTCGGGCGGCGTCGACTCGGCCGTGGCGGCGGCCCGGGCCGTCGACGCGGGGCACGAGGTCACCGGGGTCCACCTGGCACTCGCGCGCACCCGGGCCACGCACCGCACCGGCTCCCGTGGGTGCTGCACGATCGAGGACGCCGGGGACGCCCGGCGGGCGGCCGACGTGCTCGGGATCCCCTTCTACGTCTGGGACCTCAGTGAGCGCTTCCACGACGAGGTCGTCGAGGACTTCACCCGCGAGTACGAGGCGGGACGGACCCCCAACCCCTGCCTGCGGTGCAACGAGCGCATCAAGTTCTCGGCCGTCCTCGACCGCGCCCTCGCGCTCGGTTACGACGCCGTGGCCACCGGCCACTACGCCCGGCTGCGCCCCGGACCGGCAGGCGAGGTCGAGCTGCACCGCGCCGTCGACCCCGGGAAGGACCAGTCCTACGTCCTCGGCGTACTCACCCAGGAGCAGCTCGCGCACTCGCTGTTCCCGCTGGGCGACACCGCCAAGCCGGAGGTGCGGGCGGAGGCAGCCGCTCGGGGCCTGCTGGTCGCCGACAAGCCCGACAGCCACGACATCTGCTTCATCGCCGACGGCGACACCGCCGGCTGGCTCCGCCAGCGGCTCGGACCTGCGTCGGGCAGCTTCGTCGACGTGACGACCGGTGATGTCGTGGGCAGCCACGAGGGCGCCTACCGGTTCACGGTCGGGCAGCGGCGCGGGCTGCGCCTCGGCACGCCGGCCGCCGACGGCAACCCCCGCTACGTGCTCGGGATCGAGCCCGTCTCGGGCACCGTCACCGTCGGGCCACGGGCGGCGCTGGCCGTCGACCGGGTCGAGGGGAGCCGGCCGCGGTGGACCGGGGCGGCTCCGACCGCGTCGATGGCCGGGACGGTCCAGCTGCGTGCGCACGGTGCGGCTCATCGGGCCGTCGTCACCGTCGAGGACGACAGGGTGTCGATCGAGCTGCTCGATCCCGCGGAGGGCGTGGCGGCCGGTCAGGCGGCCGTCGTCTACGACGGCACGCGGGTGGTCGGCTCCTGCACCATCTCCACGGCGTCGCGGGCGACGCCCGCAGATACGGCGTCGCGGGCGACGCCCGCGGGCACGGCGTCGCGGGCGACGCCCGCAGGCACGGCGTCGCGGGCGACGCCCGTCGACGCGGCCAGGTCGAGCGCCTCGTGACGGTGGCCAGCGGTGTCGGGTCGCACCCGGGCTCCGACCGGCACGCCTTCGACGAGGCGCTTCGGCTTGTGCTGGGCGAGCTTCCCGACCTGCCCTACCTGCCGGAGGTGCCCGGCCGCGGAGCCTTCGCCGGGCTCACCGGCCGCACGCTGGCGTTGCTGGTGGGGATGGGCGTCGACCTGCAACCGGCGGGCTGGCGGCTGACCTCGGCGAGCGGGGTGGACCACCGCCGCGCCGTGTCGTTGCTGGCTCAGGACCTCGACGCCCTGGAGGAGCAGACGCAGGGCTACACCGGGCCCCTCAAGACCCAGCTCGCCGGTCCGTGGACCTTGGCAGCCACTGTCGAGCGGCCGCGCGGCGACCGGGTGCTCGGGGACCCCGGGGCCCGCCGGGAGCTCGCGCAGTCACTCGCCGAGGGGCTCGCCGGTCACCTGGCCGACCTGCGGCGCCGGGTCCCGGGCGCCTCCTGGGTCGTCCAGCTCGACGAGCCGGTGCTCCCGTCGGTGCTGGCCGGCGCCGTACCCACCGCCTCGGGGCTGCACCGGCACCGCTCCGTCGACCCGCAGGGCGCCGCCACCGCGCTCGGTTGGGTCCTGGACCCGGTCGGCTCGACCGGCGCGGACGCGGTGGTGCACTGCTGTGCCGGTGACGTGCCCCTTGACCTGCTCGGAGGCCTGAGCGGGTCGTCGGCATCGGCACCGGGGATCGGGGTGGACCTGGGGCTGCTCGGCACGGGCCAGTACGACGAGGTGGCCGCCGCCCTCGAGGCCGGTCGGCGGGTGTTCCTCGGCGTCGTGCCCTCGACCCGACCCGAGGACGCCTCGGCGGTCCCGTCGGCGCGGTCGGTGACCGAGCACGTCACCCGGCTCCTCGACATGCTCGGCCTGGAACCGGTACCGCACCTGGTGCTGACTCCCGCCTGCGGACTCGCGGGCGCCGACCCCGCGTGGGCCCGCACCGCCCTCGAGATCTGCCGCGACGCGGCGAGGGATCTCGCCGCCTGACCGCCGACCCGCCCGGCATGTCTGGTCGACCCGCCCGGCATGTCTGGTCGACCCGCCCAGGATGCTGGTCGCCGCCTGCATGACGGGCGGGTTGCCTGGTGGGGCTGCGGGTTTCGGCAGGTCGCGCCCTGCGCGGCTCCGTGGAGTCGGTGCGGCAGGGCAGGATGCTGGCATGCCTGAGCAGCCCGACCGGTCCGATCGGCCGGCGCAGCAGTCGACGCCCACCGCAGACCCCGTGCCACCGGAGGCGCGGGAGGAGCACCGACGGTTGGCGGAGGTGGTCGAGGACGCGCGCTGGCGCTACTACGTTGTCGACGCGCCGACGCTGTCCGACGCCGAGTTCGACGCGGCGATGCAGCGGCTGGAGGAGCTCGAGGGTCAGCACCCGTCGCTGCGGACGCCGGACTCGCCGACGCAGAAGGTCGGCGGTGCGGTGTCCACGGACTTCACCGCGGTCGACCACCTCGAGCGGATGATGAGCCTGGACAACGCGTTCGCGATCGAGGAGCTCGTGGCGTGGGCCCAGCGGCTCCGGCGTGCCCTGGACGACGAGGGCGCCGGCGCCGCGGAGTACCTCTGCGAGCTCAAGGTGGACGGCCTGGCGATCAACCTGCTCTACGAGCGGGGCCGGCTCGTGCGGGCGCTCACCAGGGGCGACGGACGCACCGGGGAGGACGTCACCCCCAACGTGCGCACGATCGACAACATCCCGGACCGGTTGGCCGAGGGCACGAACTGGCCGGTCCCGGCGCGCATCGAGGTGCGGGGGGAGGTGTTCCTTCCGATCGCGGCCTTCGAGGCGCTCAACGCCTCGCTGGTCGAGGCGGGGAAGGCGCCGTTCGCCAACCCCCGCAACTCCGCGGCGGGTTCGCTGCGGCAGAAGGACCCGCGGATCACCGCCTCCCGGGCGCTGGCGATGGTGTGTCACGGCATCGGACTGCGGGAGGGCTTCACGCCGCAGCGGCAGTCCGAGGCGTACGCCGCCCTGGCCGCTTGGGGGCTGCCGGTGTCCGACCGGGTGCGGGTGGTGCCCGACCTCGCGGGGGTCGAGGCCTACATCGCCCACTACGGCGAGCACCGGCACGAGGTCGAGCACGAGATCGACGGTGTGGTGGTCAAGGTCGACCAGGTGGTCCTGCAGCGGCGGCTCGGGTCGACGGCGCGTGCGCCGCGGTGGGCGCTCGCCGTCAAGTACCCGCCCGAGGAGGTCAACACCGAGCTCCTCGACATCCGGGTCAACGTCGGGCGGACCGGGCGGGTGACGCCGTACGGCGTGATGCGGCCGGTGTTCGTGTCCGGCTCGACCGTCTCGATGGCGACCCTGCACAACGCCTCCGAGGTCCGCCGCAAGGGGGTCCTCATCGGCGACACCGTCGTCCTGCGCAAGGCCGGCGACGTGATCCCCGAGATCGTCGGGCCGGTGGTCGACCTGCGCGACGGCAACGAACGCGAGTTCGTCATGCCGACGCAGTGTCCCGAGTGCGGCACCGAGCTGCGCGCGGAGAAGGAGGGTGACGCCGACATCCGGTGCCCCAACCAGCGGTCCTGTCCGGCCCAGCTGCGGGAGCGGCTCTTCCACGTCGCCGGCCGGGGCGCCTTCGACATCGAGATGCTCGGCTACGAGGCGGCGATCGCGCTGTTGCAGGCGGGGGTGGTGCACGACGAGGGTGACCTGTTCGTGCTCGGGGAGGACGAGCTGCGTCAGGTGCCGCTGTTCACCCGGGCGCCGAAGAAGGGCGAGGGCGACCAGCCGGTGCTCTCGGCCAACGGTCGCCGGCTGCTGGCCAACCTGACCGAGGCCCAGCAGCGGCCGCTGTGGCGGGTGCTCGTGGCGCTGTCCATCCGGCACGTCGGCCCCACCGCCGCCCGCGCCCTGGCCACCCACTTCGGGTCCCTCGACGCCATCCGCGACGCCTCGGTCGAGGAGCTTGCCGGGGTCGAGGGGGTCGGCCGCACCATCGCGGAGGCGATCCGGCGGTGGTTCGACGACCCGGAGGCGTCCTGGCACACCGAGATCATCGACAAGTGGCGGGCCGCGGGAGTCTCGCTGGCCGACGAGGTCGACCGCAGCGTGCCCCGGGTCCTGGAGGGCCTCTCCGTCGTCGTCACCGGCTCGCTGCCCGGCTTCAGCAGGGACGAGGCCAAGGAGGCGATCATCAACGCCGGTGGGAAGGCCGCCTCGTCGGTCTCGAAGAGCACCGCGTTCGTGGTCGTGGGCGATGCGCCCGGCTCGAAGTACGACAAGGCGGTCTCGCTGGGGGTGCCCGTGCTCGACGAGGCCGGCTTCCGGGTGCTGCTCGACCGGGGCCCCGAAGCAGCGGCCGAGGTGGCCACCTCTGCGTCAGCAGAGGGGAGCGACCGGTCCGGCTGAGCGGCTCGGTCGCCACCGGGAACGGGAGAGCGAGAACGCCTTCGGCGGGAAGGACTGGAGGCGTCACGGGGTTGTACCAGGTGATGAGCACCGACATCCTCGAGCCCGCAGCGGCCGACCTGCCCCCACGCCCGCGTCCGCACCGGCTCTGGTCGCCCAAGCAGGTCCTGGTCACCCGCGCGGCGGCCGAACAGCCCCACACCGCCGAGATCATCCGGCGCTGCGAGGCGGCCGGCGTGGACGACATCGAGTTGCTGACCGGCAACCGGCTGACCGGGCTGTCGGGTGGCACCGAGCGGGAGACCTACGCGCGGGCGAAGTCGACGCTCGCCGTGGTGGTGGCGCCACCGAGCGCGCTGAAGCCGCAGCCGATCCCCCCGAGTGCCGACTGGAGGATCGACCTGGCGCGCGGCTGCCCCGCGCACTGCCAGTACTGCTACCTCGCGGGCTCGCTCACCGGACCTCCGGTCACCCGGGTCTACGCCAACCTCGACGACGTGCTCGCCGGCGTGACCAGCCACGCCGGCCGCGGCTCGGTGACGAGCGGGACGGTCGAGCGCGGCCACGAGGGCACGACGTTCGAGCTGTCCTGCTACACCGACCCGCTCGGCATCGAGCACCTGACCGGCTCGCTCTCGGCCGCGATCAGCCGCGTCGGCTCCGGTGAGCTCGGCGACGACGTCTCGCTGCGGTTCACCACCAAGTTCGACGCCGTCGACGGCCTGGTCGACCTCCCGCACGGGCGGCGCACCCGGATGCGCGTCTCGGTCAACGCCGACGAGGTCGCGGCGCGTTTCGAGGGCGGGACCGCGGCGATGCCGGCCCGGTTGTCCGCGCTGCGACGAGTCGCCCTGGCCGGCTACCGGGTGGGACTGACCGTTGCGCCGGTCATGCCGTTGCCCGAGTGGCGCTCGGCGTACGCGCAGCTGCTCGACGACGTCGCGGCCGCGACCACCGACGTACCCGACCTCGACCTGACCGTGGAGGTCATCACCCACCGCTTCACCCCGGGGAGCAAGGACGTGCTCCTCGACTGGTACCCGAAGACCAAGCTGGAGATGGACGAGGACCGGCGTGCCCGGAAGCGGAGCAAGTTCGGCGGGATCAAGTACGTCTACCCGCGCGAGACCATGACCGAGATGCGCGGCTGGTTCACCGAGGCGCTTTCCGAACGGCTTCCCCAGGGCCGGTTGCTCTACTGGACCTGAGGCCCCTCCCGCCGCTGGCCCACGGCCGGACATCGGCTCGGCCCCGCCTAGGATTCCCCCATGCCCGAGATCACCCGTGACGAGGTCGCGCGCCTGGCCGGGCTGGCGCGCATCCAGCTCGGCGACGCCGAGCTCGACCGGCTCGCCCCCGAGCTCACCAAGATCCTCGACGCCGTCGCGACGGTGTCCCAGGCTCTCGAGGGGGCCGGCGAGGTCCAGCCGATGAGCCACCCCACCCCGTTGCGCAACGTCTTCCGGGCCGACGAGCTGCGGCCGACCCTGTCACCCGAGCAGGCGCTGGCGGGGGCGCCGGCGTCCGAGGGCCAGCGCTTCCTGGTCCCCCGGATCCTCGGGGAGGAGTGAGATGCCCGGACCGGAGCTGACAGACCACAGCGCAGCAGAGCTCTCGCAGGCTCTCGCCGCGGGTGAGACCACCTCCGCGGAGGTGACGAGGGCGCACCTCGACCGGATCGCGTCCCTTGACGGTGAGCTGCACGCCTTCCTCCACGTCGACGCCCCGGGCGCGCTCGCCGCCGCCGAGGACGTCGACCGGCGCCGCGCCGCCGGCGAGCCGCTGGGTGCGCTGGCCGGCGTGCCGGTGGCGGTCAAGGACCTGCTGTGCACCGTGGGCCAGCCGACCACCTGCGGCTCCCGCATCCTCGAGGGCTGGGTCCCGCCGTACGACGCGACCGTGGTGGCCCGGCTCCGCGCCGCCGGCCTGCCGATCCTCGGCAAGACCAACCTCGACGAGTTCGCGATGGGCTCCTCGACCGAGCACTCGGCGTACGGCCCGTCGAGGAACCCCTGGGACACCGCACGCACGCCCGGTGGCTCCGGTGGTGGCTCCGCCGCGGCCGTGGCCGCCCGGCTGGCGCCGGTGGCGATCGGGACCGACACCGGCGGGTCGATCCGGCAGCCCGGGGCCCTGACCGGCACCGTCGGTGTGAAGCCGACGTACGGCGGAGTCTCCCGCTACGGCATCGTCGCGATGGCCAGCAGCCTCGACCAGGCCGGTCCGGTGACCCGGACGGTGCTCGACGCCGCGCTGCTGCACGAGGTGATCGGCGGCCACGACCCCATGGACTCGACGTCCATCGACGCGCCGCCGCCTCCGGTCGTCGAGGCGGCCCGTCGGGGTGACGTGACCGGCCTGCGGATCGGCGTCGTGAAGGAGCTGGGCGGCGAGGGGTTCCAAGCCGGTGTGCGGGCGCGCTTCGAGGAGGCCGTCGGGCTGCTGACCGAGGCGGGCGCCCAGGTCGTCGAGGTCTCCTGCCCGAGCTTCGCCCAGGCGCTGGCGACCTACTACCTGGTGATGCCGAGCGAGGTGTCGTCGAACCTGGCCCGCTTCGACGCCATGCGCTACGGCCTCCGGGCCTTCCCGGACGGTGTCGAGCTCCCGAGCGCGGAGCAGGTGATGGCGGCGACCCGGGACGCCGGCTTCGGCGACGAGGTGAAGCGCCGGATCATCTTGGGCACCTACGCCCTGTCCAGCGGCTACTACGACGCCTACTACGGGTCGGCGCAGCAGGTGAGGTCGCTGGTCGCGCGTGACTTCGACCGGGCCTTCGAGCAGGCCGACGTCCTGGTCTCGCCCACCGCGCCGACGACGGCGTTCCGGATGGGGGAGAAGCTCGACGACCCGCTGGCGATGTACCTCCAGGACGTCGCCACCATCCCCGCCAACCTCGCCGGCGTACCGGGCCTGTCGCTGCCGGCCGGACTCGCCGAGGACGGGTTGCCGGTGGGGTTCCAGCTCCTCGCGCCGCTCCAGGCCGACGACCGGCTCTACAACGCCGCGGCGGCGCTCGAACGGCTCCTTCTCGACCGGTGGGGCGGCCCGCTGACCCCCCCGCTCGTCGGGCAGGTCGACTCCCTGGTCGGGCCGGTCGGGACCCCGGAGGTCCGCGCATGACGACGGTCGAGGTCGGGCTGGTGCCCTTCGAGGAGGCGCTGACCCGCTACGAGCCGGTGATGGGGCTCGAGGTCCATGTCGAGCTCAGCACCGCGACGAAGATGTTCTGCGGCTGCCCCGCCTTGTTCGGCGGGGAGCCCAACACGCACGTGTGCCCGGTGTGCCTGGGTCTGCCCGGGTCGCTGCCGGTGGTCAACGGCGCGGCGGTCGAGTCGGCCATCAGGATCGGGCTGGCACTGAACTGCCGCATCGCGGAGGTCTGCCGGTTCGCGCGGAAGAACTACTTCTATCCCGACATGCCGAAGAACTACCAGATCTCCCAGTACGACGAGCCGATCGCCTTCGACGGGTGGACCGAGGTGGAGGTCGAGGGTCCGGATGGCCCGGAGCGCTACCGGGTCGAGATCGAGCGCGCCCACATGGAGGAGGACACCGGCAAGTCGCTGCACGTCGGTGGCTCGACCGGCCGGATCCACGGTGCGGAGTACTCCCTGCTGGACTACAACCGGGCCGGCATCCCGCTGATCGAGATCGTCACCAGGCCGATCGCCGTCCCGGGTGACCGGGCGCCTGCGGTCGCCCGGGCGTACGTCCAGCAGCTGCGCGACCTGGTCCTCGCACTCGGTGTCTCCGACGCCCGGATGGACCAGGGGTCGCTGCGGGCCGACGTCAACCTGTCCCTGCGTCCCGTGGGCACGGCGGCGCTCGGGACGCGTTCGGAGACCAAGAACGTCAACTCGTTCCGGTCGGTGGAGCGGGCGGTGCGCTTCGAGGTGAGCCGGCACGCGGGGATCCTCGACGCGGGCGGTCGCGTCGTGCAGGAGACCCGCCACTTCCACGAGGACACCGGGACGACGTCGCCCGGGCGGGAGAAGTCCGACGCCGAGGACTACCGGTACTTCCCCGACCCCGACCTCGCGCCGGTGGCGCCGTCGCGGGAGTGGGTCGACGCGCTGCGGGCGACGCTTCCCGAGCTGCCCGCCGAGCGCCGTCGCCGGTTGCAGGCCGAGTGGGGGTTCTCCGACCTGGAGATGCGGGACACCGCCGGGGCGGGAGCCGTGGACCTGGTCGCCGCGACGGTGGCCGCGGGGTCCTCGGCCCAGACCGCGCGCAAGTGGTGGCTCTCGGAGCTGGCCCGACGGGCGAACGAGCAGGCGGTCGAGCTGTCCGCGCTGAAGATCACGCCCGAGGACGTGGCGCGGATCCAGGCGCTCGTGGACGCGGGGGCGATCAACGACAAGCTCGCCCGTCAGGTGTTCGACGGGGTGCTCGCCGGCGAGGGCTCGCCGGACGAGGTGGTGGCAGCCCGCGGCCTCGCGGTGGTCAGCGACGAGGGGGCGCTCACCGAGGCGGTCGACCGGGCGATCGAGGCCAACCCCGACGTCGCGGCCAAGATCCGCGACGGGAAGGTGGCCGCTGCCGGGGCGTTGATCGGCGCCGTCATGAAGGAGATGCGCGGTCAGGCCGACGCGGCCCGGGTCCGCGAGCTCATCCTCGCCCGGCTCACCTGACCCGCCGAGTCGGCGCTTGTGCACGCCGAAACCCCGCCGAGTCGGCGCTTGTGCACGGCTCGGGTTCGGGGGGCGAGCGCGACACCCCGCCGCCTCGTCAGGGAACCTCGATCTCCACGATCCGGTCGTCGCTCGCTGCTGGCTGTCCCCGGCCGTCGCGGTTGCTGGTCGTCACCCACAGGTCACCGTCCGGGGTGACGGTCACGGTGCGCATGCGCCCGTAGTCGCCGACGAACCAGTCGCGGGGTCGGTCGACACCGTCTGGAGTCACCGGGATCTCCCAGAGCCGGGCGCCCTGAAGTGCGCCCGCCCACAACGACCCCCGGAGGAAGGCCAGCCCCGAGGGGGAGGCGTCCGCGGTCCTCCAGGTGGCGAACGGGTTGCGGTACTCGTCGAGCTCGCCGGACCCCTCGACCAGGGGCCACCCGTAGTTCCGCCCCTCCTCGATCAGGTTGAGCTCGTCCCACGTCTGGGAGCCGAACTCCGTCGCCCACAGCCGCCCGCGGCCGTCGACGGCCAGTCCCTGGACGTTGCGATGCCCCGTTGTCCACACCGGCGAACCGGTGACCGGGTTGCCCGGCGCCGCCTCCCCGTCCGGAGTGATCCGCAGGATCTTTCCTGCGAGTGACGACCGGTCCTGAGCCAGGTCCGGCTCACCGATCTCTCCCGTGGAGACGAACAGGTTGCCGTCCTCGGCGAAGAGCAGTCGGCCGCCGTCGTGGACGAACCCGTTGGGGATGCCGGTCAGCACCGGCCTCGGCTCACCGAGCACCTGGCCGTCGTACGTCATCGACACGACCCGGTTGTCCGAGGCGGTCGAGACGTAGGCGTAGATCAACCCGTCGGAGGCGTACGACGGGGAGGTCGCCAGCCCGAGCAGCCCCGCCTCACCCTGCGGGCTCGCCACGTCGACCCGACCGACCTCCCTGACCTGTCGTCCGGTGATGGCGAGCACCCGAGCCGTGTCGCGCTCGCCGACGAGGGCGCTGCCGTCGGGCAGGAACGTCACGCCCCAGGGGACCTCGAGACCGGAGGCGACGGTGCGGACGGCGCGTGGTCGAGCGGGAGAGTTCTCCGTCTTCTGCTTCGCAGTCCCCTGCTCTGTCGGTGCAGGGGCCGGCGAGGCGGTGCGCGTCGTGGGCTGCGGCCCGCTCGAGACGGCACCCTGCGAGCCGTCCTCGGTGCCCGTCGAGCACCCTGCTACCGGCAGCAGCACCACCGTCCCCAGCAGCAGGCGCGCGCCCAGGGCCTTCATGCGGCCAGCGTAGGAGGCGGCGACAACGGCATCCTGGGCGGCTGGGCCGAACATCGTGGGCGGCTCGGGCAGACATCGTGGGCGGGTCGGGCAGACATCGCGGGCGGCTCGGCCGAGGCGGCCCTGGGACGCCGACCCGAGGATGGGGGACCACGCGTAGGGATGCCGGCCTCACATCACGCCGGCGGCCGGCCGGGTCCCCACTCGGGACCTCTCTGGGACTGTCCGGCAGTCGACCATGCGCGTAGCGTGCCGAAGGGCAGACCTTCGTCGACCAGTCCTGGAGGTGCCGATGACCGAGACGCTGTTGATGATCGGGACGCGAAAGGGTCTGTGGCTGGCCCGTTCCGAGGACCGGCGGTCCTGGGAGCTTTCCGGGCCCGACGACGTCATGGGGGAGGTGCACTCCGTCGCCGTCGACAAGAGGTCGGCGACTCCGCGGCTGCTCATGGGGAGCCGGCACTGGCACATCGGCCCGCAGGTGATGTTCTCCGACGACCTCGGGGAGTCGTGGCAGGCATCACCCACCGGCGGCGTGGCGTTCCCCGCCGATGCGGGTGCCACGGTGGAGGCGGTGTGGTCGCTGGCTCCGTCGGCGGCCGAGCCGGACGTCGTGTACGCCGGGACGGAGCCGTCGGCCTTGTGGCGGTCGACCGATCGGGGCGAGAGCTTCGAGCTGGTGCGCGGGCTGTGGGACCACCCGCACCGTCCGCAGTGGGCGCCCGGCGGGGGCGGGCAGGCGATCCACACGCTGCTGCCGCACCCGCAACGGCCCGAACGCGTCACCGTGGCGATGTCGACCGGTGGCGTCTACCGCACCGACGACGGTGGCGCGACCTGGCGACCGACCAACCGGGGCATCAAGGCCGAGTTCATGCCCGAGGAGATCAACTACCCGGAGTTCGGCCAGTGCGTGCACAAGGTGGCGCGCTCGGCGCACCGGACGGAGGTCCTCTACGCGCAGAACCACGGCGGCGTCTACCGCTCCGACGACGAGGGCGAGTCGTGGGTGTCGATCGCCGACGGCCTGCCGGCCGAGTTCGGCTTCCCCGTGGTGACTCATCCCCGGGTGGACGGGACGGTCTGGGTGTTCCCCCTGGAGAGCTCATACCGCCGGTTCCCTCCCACCCGCGCCTGTCGGGTGTGGCGGTCGCAGGACTGCGGAACCACCTGGGAGGAGCAGGGCGAAGGGCTCCCCGACGCCGGCTTCTTCGCCGGAGTGATGCGCGACGCGATGTGCGTGGACGACGGCGACCCGGCCGGCGTCTACATCGGCAGCAGGGACGGCAGCGTCTACGCCAGCGCCGACGAGGGCGCCACCTGGGTTCCGGTCGCCGAGCACCTGCCCGACGTGCTCTGCGTGCGCGCGGCCACCATCTGAGCCCTCACCCGAGGGAGGTAGCCATCCGGATGACGCGGGCGAACCCACAGGACACGCCGTACCTCGGGGCGCCGGTAGCCTTCGACGCATGTCCGACACCAAGCGCAGCGGCACGCCCGACCTGAAGCCGAGGTCGCGCGAGGTCACCGATGGTCTCGAGCGTGCGGCGGCCCGGGGCATGCTGCGGGCCGTCGGCATGGGCGACGACGACTGGGTCAAGCCGCAGATCGGCGTTGCCTCGTCGTGGAACGAGATCACGCCGTGCAACCTGTCGCTCGACCGGCTGGCCAAGGCGGTCAAGAACGGCGTGCACGCCGGGGGCGGCTATCCCCTCGAGTTCGCCACGATCTCGGTGTCCGACGGCATCTCGATGGGCCACGAGGGCATGCACTTCTCGCTGGTCTCGCGCGAGGTCATCGCCGACTCGGTCGAGACCGTGATGATGGCCGAGCGGCTCGACGGATCGGTGCTCCTCGCCGGCTGCGACAAGTCCCTGCCCGGCATGCTCATGGCGGCCGCAAGGCTCGACCTGGCGTCGGTCTTCCTGTACGCCGGATCGACCATGCCCGGTCAGGTCGACGGCCGCGACGTGACGATCATCGACGCCTTCGAAGCGGTCGGCGCCTGCCTGGCCGGACGCATCAGCCGTGACGAGGTCGACCGGATCGAGCGCGCGATCTGTCCGGGTGAGGGTGCCTGCGGCGGCATGTACACCGCGAACACCATGGCGTCGGTCGCCGAGGCGATGGGCATGTCCCTGCCCGGCTCGGCGGCGCCGCCGGCGGTGGACCGACGCCGCGACGGGTTCGCCCACCGCTCGGGGGAAGCGGCGGTCAACCTGCTCCGCGAGGGCATCACGGCCCGCCAGATCATGACGAAGCCCGCCTTCGAGAACGCCATCGCGGTGGTCATGGCGCTGGGCGGCTCCACCAACGCCGTGCTGCACCTGCTCGCGATCGCCCGCGAGGCCGAGGTCGACCTCACCCTCGACGACTTCAGCAGGATCGGCGCCAAGGTCCCGCACCTGGGCGACCTGAAGCCCTTCGGCCGCTACGTGATGAACGACGTCGACCGGATCGGGGGCGTGCCGGTGGTCCTCAAGCTGCTGCTCGACGCAGGGCTGCTCGAGGGCGACGTACTGACGGTCACCGGCCGCACCATGGCCGAGAACCTGCGCGCGCTCAACCCGCCGTCGGCGGACGGTGACGTCATCCGCGGCCTCTCGCAGCCGATCCACCGCACCGGTGGCATCACGATCCTGCACGGCTCGCTCGCCCCCGAGGGTGCGGTGGTCAAGTCCGCCGGGTTCGACGACGAGGTGTTCGAGGGGCCGGCGCGGGTCTTCGACGGCGAGCGCGCCGCGATGGACGCCTTGGAGGCCGGCCACATCCGCCACGGCGACGTCGTGGTCATCCGCTACGAGGGGCCCAAGGGCGGTCCTGGCATGCGCGAGATGCTGGCGATCACCGGCGCCATCAAGGGGGCCGGGCTGGGCAAGGACGTCCTCCTCATCACCGACGGCCGGTTCTCCGGCGGTACGACGGGGCTGTGCGTCGGCCACATCGCCCCGGAGGCCGTCGACGCCGGCCCGATCGCCTTCCTCCGTGAGGGGGACCGGATCCGGCTCGACGTCGGCTCTGGCGCTCTCGACGTCGAGGTGTCGAAGGAGGAGCTCGCGGCCCGCAAGGAGGGGTGGTCCCCGCGCCCGCCGAAGTACACCCGCGGCGTGCTCGGCAAGTACGCCAAGGTCGTGCAGTCCGCGGCCCACGGCGCCATCTGCGGCTGAGGTCGAGCGGCTGATCCGCCCATGGGCACGGTGTACGAGCGCATCGACGACCGGCTGCGCGCCTTCATCGAGGCGCAGCAGGTGTTCTTCGTCGCGACGGCCCCGCGCGCCGATGACGGGCACGTCAACGTGTCAGCGAAAGGGCTCGCCGACACCTTCCGGGTGATCGACGACCACACCGTCGCCTACCTGGACCTCACCGCGAGCGGCGCAGAGACCATCGCGCACGTGCGCGAGAACGGCCGGATCTGTGTCATGTTCTGCTCCTTCGAGCGGTCCCCCAACGTGGTGCGGCTGCACGGGCGCGGGCGGGTGGTCGGGCTCTACGACGAGGCGTACGCCGGGTGGGCCGAGCGGTTCCCGCAGAACCCGGCCGCCCGGGCGGTGATCGTCGTCGATGTCACCCGGGTCTCGAGCTCGTGCGGCTACGCGCTGCCGTTGCTCCAGCCGGTGTCCGAGCGGGACGTCCTCACCGGCAACATGCGTCGCCGCGGCGCCGAGGGGATCGTGGACTACCGACGGCGGAAGAACCGGACGAGCATCGACGGGCTGCCGGCCTTCGACGACGACCCCGCCCCCGGCTGACCCCCACCCCGCCGAGCCGCCCATCATGCTGGGCGGGTCGGCCCAACATGCTGGGCGGGTCGGCCAGACATCGAGGGCGGTTCGGCGAAAGCGGCGTGAGGTGGGACCGGCCGCCTCACAATGACGGGATGGCCGACGGACCGGTGCAGCGCGCCGCGGCGCGCCTCGAAGCGGCGGTGCCGGACGAGGGCACGGCGCCGGTCGAGACGGCCGGGGTGGAGGGCACGGCGCCGGTCGAGGCGACCGGGGTCGAGGCAGGTCCGGTCGAGGCAGCACTGCAGGGACCTGATCGGCAGCCCGTGGAGCGGCTCCCGACCCTGACCGGTGTGATCGTCGTGCGCGGTGCCGGGGCGCCGGTGGAGCAGCAGCGGCTGCCGCGCCGCTCGCCGGCCACGATCGGTCGCGGCGAGCGTCATGCCGTCGTTGTGCGGCCGGAGTGGGTGCCGCTGGACCTCGCGACCTTCAGCCCGGTCGAGGTGGGGTGGCTCGTCGCCAACGGCGCCGGGGTGCCGATGCGCGTCGAGAGCGACTGGGTGCAGTCCGGCGCCGCGTCGTACCAGCCGCACGCCCTGGTGATGCTGCAGCGCGGCGACCACCGGCTGTCCTGGCCGGAGCTCGGCGGCACCAGGCTCGGCGGCCGTGGCCTGGGCGGCCCGGTCACCGTCTCGGTCACGGTCAGGACGCGGCGCCTGGAGGACGCCCGGATCCGGTACGCCGTGGACAGCGCGGTCGCGACTCCCGTCCGAGGCCCCGGCGTCCACCGGGGCGGGACGGAGCCTCCGATGTCGGTCGCCCTGCGCTACCGGATGGCGGTGCTCTTCCGTCACCTGCTCGAGGGAGCCCCGACCCCGGTGCACCTCGTCCGGCACCGCGCGCAGTTCCTCGGCATGACCGAGCACGAGCTCGACCGGATCGCCCAGCGGCTGCGCCGCAGGCTCAACGCGGTCCGGGGTCTCGACCTGCAGTCGCTCGATGAGCTCGGTGACTACCTTGTGCGCGGGCAAGGCGAGCTCTCCCCCAAGGATCTCAACCCCTGAGGCGCTTCCGCAGACTGGACAGCACGTTCGTAGTATGAGACGCCGTCGAGGCCGACTTGACGCCGCCGAGGCGGTGACGGGACGGTAGCCTCATGCACATCCAGGTACTCGTACGGACGCGACGCGTGAGCTGACCCAGCTCCAGCGCGCGCGTCACCCTCGTCGGCCACCGGCCACGAGGGTTTTTTGTTGGGTGTGACAGCCCGCCGACCGGCTCCCGTGGCCGGCGGCGGCAGGGGAACGAGCACGACGGAGGAGACGAAGTCACATGAGCGACAAGCTCGCACCGGGTGCGACCGTCACCGGCGCCCAGAGCCTGATCCGCGCACTGGAGGCCGCCGGGGCCGAGCACGTCTTCGGCATCCCGGGAGGGGCGATCCTGCCGGCGTACGACCCGCTCTTCGACTCGGTGCGGCTGCGCCACATCCTCGTGCGCCACGAGCAGGGGGCCGGCCACGCCGCCGAGGGGTACGCCGCGGCGACCGGCCGGGTCGGGGTGTGCATGGCCACCAGCGGCCCGGGCGCCACGAACCTCGTCACGCCGCTGGCCGACGCCCACATGGACTCCGTGCCGATGGTCGCGATCACCGGACAGGTGGCCAGCGGATCGATCGGGACCGACGCGTTCCAGGAGGCCGACATCCGCGGCATCACGATGCCGGTCACCAAGCACAACTTCCTGGTCACCGACCCCGCCGACATCCCTCGCACCGTCGCGGAGGCCTTCCACATCGCCGGCACCGGTCGTCCCGGGCCGGTGCTCGTGGACGTGGCCAAGGACGCGCTGCAGGCACGCACCACGTTCAGCTGGCCGACCGAGCTGCACCTGCCCGGCTACCGTCCCGTGGTCCGGCCGCACGCCAAGCAGGTCCGCGAGGCCGCCCGGCTGATCGTGGAGTCCCGCAAGCCGGTGCTCTACGTCGGCGGTGGGGTCGTCCGTGCCGCCGCTGCCGCGGAGCTGCGGAAGCTGGCCGAGCTCACCGGCATCCCCGTCGTGACCACGCTCATGGCCCGCGGCGCGTTCCCGGACTCGCATCCCCAGCACCTGGGCATGCCTGGCATGCACGGCACCGTGTCGGCCGTCGGAGCGCTGCAGCGCAGCGACCTGATTCTCAGCCTCGGTGCCCGCTTCGACGACCGGGTCACCGGGCAGCTCAGCTCGTTCGCACCCCACGCGAAGGTGGTCCACGCCGACATCGACCCGGCCGAGATCGGCAAGAACCGCTTCGCTGACGTGCCGATCGTCGGTGACTGCCGCGAGGTGATCGCCGACCTCGTCGTGGCCGTCGAGGCCGAGCACCGCGCCGGCCGCACCGGCGACTACGAGGGCTGGGTCCGCGACCTCGCCGCGGTGAAGAAGCGCTACCCGCTCGGGTACGAGACCCCTGTCGGCTCGCTGGCACCGCAGTACGTCATCGAGCGGCTCGGCCGGATCGCCGGACCCGACGCCGTCTACGTCGCGGGGGTGGGCCAGCACCAGATGTGGGCGGCCCAGTTCGTCAGCTACGAGAAGCCGCGGACCTGGCTGAACTCCGGCGGCCTCGGCACCATGGGGTACGCCGTCCCCGCGGCCATGGGTGCCAAGGTGGGGCGGCCCGACACCACCGTGTGGGCCATCGACGGCGACGGCTGCTTCCAGATGACGAACCAGGAGCTCGCCACCTGCGCCCTCGAAGGCATTCCGATCAAGGTCGCGGTCATCAACAACGAGTCGCTCGGCATGGTGCGGCAGTGGCAGACCCTGTTCTACAACCAGCGATACTCCAACACCGACCTGCAGTCCAAGCGGATCCCGGACTTCGTCAAGCTCGCCGACGCCTACGGCTGCGTGGGGCTGGCATGCGACTCCCCCGAGGACGTCGACTCCACGATCGACAAGGCGATGGAGATCAACGACGTCCCGGTGGTCGTCGACTTCCGCGTCCACCGGGATGCCATGGTGTGGCCGATGGTGGCGGCGGGGACCAGCAACGACGACATCAAGCTCGCCCGCGACATGGCCCCGGTGTGGGAGGACGACGACCTCGAGGGCGGCGCCGCATGAGCAAGCACACCCTCTCCGTCCTCGTCGAGAACAAGCCCGGTGTCCTCGCCCGCGTGGCCGGACTGTTCAGCCGCCGCGGCTTCAACATCGACAGCCTGGCCGTCGGGCCCACCGAGCACGACGAGGTCTCGCGCATGACGATCGTCGTCGACGTCGCCGAGTCGCCGCTGGAGCAGGTCACCAAGCAGCTCAACAAGCTCGTGGAGGTCATCAAGATCGTCGAGCTCGATTCCGCCCAGTCGGTGGCGCGCGAGCTGCTGCTGGTCAAGATCAGGGCCGACGCCGCGACCCGGGGTCAGGTGCTGGAGCTCGTGCAGGTGTTCCGCGGGAAGGTGGTCGACATCGCCGCCGACGCAGTGACGGTGCAGCTGGTCGGCAACGCCGACAAGCTCGCCGACTTCCTGCGGATCATCGAGCCCTACGGTGTCCGCGAGCTGGTGCAGTCGGGCGTGGTCGCGATCGGCCGGGGCGCCCGCTCGATCACCGATCGCAGCCTGCGGCCCGTGCCGGTGCCCGCGCCCCCGGCCGCCGTCTGAACCCCAACAGAAGGAGAGCCCCCGTGGCTGAGATGTTCTACGACGACGACGCCGACCTCTCGGTGGTGCAGGGCCGCCACGTGGCGATCCTGGGCTACGGCAGCCAGGGCCACGCGCACGCCTTGTCCTTGCGCGACAGCGGCGTGGACGTCCGGGTCGGCCTGCCCGAGGGCTCCCGGAGCCGCGCCAAGGCCGAGGCGGAGGGCCTCCGCGTCCTCACGCCCGCCGAGGCCTGTGAGGAGTCGGACCTCATCATGATCCTGGCGCCCGACCACGTGCAGCGCACCGTGTACGCCGAGGCGGTGGAACCGAACCTCGTCGACGGGGACGCGCTGTTCTTCGGGCACGGCTTCAACATCCGCTTCGGCTACGTCACGCCGCCGGAGGGCGTCGACGTCTGCATGGTCGCCCCCAAGGGACCAGGTCACCTCGTCCGCCGGGAGTTCTCCGAAGGCAGGGGGGTGCCGGTGCTGGTGGCGGTCGAGAAGGACGCGACCGGGAAGGCATGGGACCTGGCGCTGTCCTACGCGAAGGCGATCGGCGGGCTGCGGGCCGGCGGCATCAGGACGACCTTCACCGAGGAGTGCGAGACCGACCTCTTCGGGGAGCAGGCCGTCCTGTGCGGCGGCGCCTCGCAGCTGGTGCAGTACGGCTTCGAGACGCTCATCGAGGCGGGCTACCAGCCCGAGGTGGCCTACTTCGAGTGCCTGCACGAGCTGAAGCTGATCGTCGACCTCATGTACGAGGGCGGCATCGCCAAGCAGCGCTGGTCGGTCTCGGACACCGCCGAGTACGGCGACTACGTCTCCGGGCCCCGCGTGATCGACCCTCACGTCAAGGACAACATGAGGGCCGTCCTCGACGACATCCGCAACGGCTCCTTCGCCAAGCGCTTCATCGACGACCAGGAGGCCGGGGGGCCGGAGTTCAAGGAGCTGCGCGCCCGGGGCGAGCAGCACCCCATCGAGGCGACCGGACGCGAGCTGCGCAAGCTGATGAGCTGGGTGAAGAGCCACGACTCCGACTACGTCGAGGGCACCGCCGATCGCGGCTGACGGACGCGGACAGACCGGTCCATCCCTTCCGGTTGTGACCTGCGTCACCGGGGTAGGCGTGCCCCCGGAGGTGGGACACCGATGTACATGGAAAGGGACACGATCGTCGCGATACTGCGCTCGGGAGGTCATCACGACCTCGCCATCCAGGCGGCGTGCGCACTGCCGCGCTACCTGGACCTCGACAGGGACGCCGCACTGCTGCACCGGCTCGGGGCGAACGCCGACTCGCTGCTCGAGGACCTGCAGGCGTCGTCGGACGGCCGCGCGCGCACGAGCTGACTCAACCAGGAGCAGGCCCGGCGGCTGCTGACCGGGGACCTGCGTCACGGAACCGCCCGTCGGTGAGCAGCGGGACGCTGGCCGAGGAGTCGAGCTCGGCGGCGACGTCGACGTCGCCCCCGAACCCGGCCCCCGCGAGCTCCCGGCCGCTGGCGCAGCCGTGCAGGACCTCGGGGAGCCGGTCGGCCATCGCGTCGTACGCCGCAGCCGCGGCCTCTGCCTCCGGGCTCAGCACACCGCAGCCGCCGTCCCGCAGGCCGGCGAGGACCGCTCCGGCGCCCAGGAGGTCCTCGACGGCCGGCCGGAGCGAGCCGTCGGTGCGGTGCTCGCCGGCTGCCACGACCGCCACGTGGCCCCGCCGCTCCTCCGGGCCGGGCGCGACCAGCCGGGACACCAGCCACGCCACGACCGCCGACCGATTGCGCAGGCACGCGGTGAGCACGGGGGTCCCCGCCTCGGCGAGCGCGAAGCAGATCGCCGAGCCGTTGGGGGAAGGCAGCACCAGCCGCTCGAGGCCCCTCGCCGCGCGCACGCTGACCGGGGAGAGGGTCACCGCACCGACCCGGCCGGTGCGGCGGGCCTGATGGCGTCCGACGGCCAGCGCGGCCCGGTGCTCCCCGGCGTACCTCGCGGCACGGTCGTCTCCCCACCGGTAGGGATGGACCTCGATCCCCTCGTCCAGCGCCACGCTCACGGTCGTGCTGAAGCTGAGCACGTCGACCACGACGGCGTACGACGCCCGGTCCGCCAGCGCGGCGGCACCCGCCGGTCCCCACTCGAGCTCGACCGCGAGCCCCTGTTCCGCAACCATGCCCGTCCTCGACGTCGACGCCCGGTCCCGGCTCCGATCCTGCCTGCCACCGGGGAAGAACGGACTGCCCTGTCTGTGGCCCGGGCCTGCGCACTGCCGACGGGTCGGGGGGCTGACGCCGGGGTAGTAGACTCGCAGGCCGGGCACAGCGTCGTGCAACACCTCCTGCACCAACCCACGAGACCGAGGACGCACACGTGAGCAAGCCCGTCGTACTCATCGCCGAAGAGCTCAGCCCCGCCACTCTCGAGGCGCTGGGGCCGGACTTCGAGATCCGGCACTGCAACGGCGCTGACCGCGGCCAGCTGCTGCCGGCGGTCGCGGAGGCAGACGCCATCCTCGTCCGGTCCGCGACCAAGGTCGACGAGGAGGCGCTGTCGGCGGCGCCCCGGCTGAAGGTCGTCGCGCGGGCCGGGGTGGGGCTCGACAACGTCGACGTCAAGGCCGCCACCCAGCACGGCGTGATGGTCGTCAACGCGCCCACCTCGAACATCGTCAGCGCCGCCGAGCTCGCGGTCGGTCTCCTGCTGGCCGCCGCCCGGCACGTCGCCCCCGCCAACGCCGCGCTGAAGAACGGCGAGTGGAAGCGGAGCAAGTACACCGGCATCGAGCTCTACGAGAAGACCGTCGGCATCGTGGGGCTGGGCCGGATCGGCGTGCTCGTCGCCCAGCGGCTGAGCGCGTTCGGGATGAAGGTCATCGCCTACGACCCCTACGTTCAGCCCGGTCGGGCCGCCCAGATGGGCGTCCGGCTCGTCACCCTCGAGGACCTGCTGGCCGACTCCGACTTCATGTCCGTGCACCTGCCCAAGACCCCCGAGACCGTCGGCCTCATCGGTGTCGACGAGCTGGCCAAGGTCAAGTCCACGCTGGTGCTCGTCAACGCCGCCCGCGGGGGAATCGTGGACGAGCAGGCCCTCTACAGCGCCCTCAAGGAGGGGCGGATGGCCGCGGCCGGCGTCGACGTCTTCGCCAAGGAGCCGTGCACCGACAGCCCGCTCTTCGAGCTCGAGAACGTCGTCGCCACCCCGCACCTGGGCGCGTCCACCGACGAGGCCCAGGAGAAGGCCGGTATCGCGGTCGCCCGCTCGGTCCGGCTCGCGCTCAGCGGTGAGCTGGTGCCGGACGCGGTGAACGTGCAGGGCGGCGTGATCGCCGAGGACGTCCGGCCCGGCATCCCGCTCACCGAGAAGCTCGGCCGGATCTTCACCGGGCTGGCCGGCGAGGTGGCCCAGCAGGTCGATGTCGAGGTCCGCGGCGAGATCACGCAGTACGACGTCAAGGTGCTCGAGCTCGCCGCCCTCAAGGGGATCTTCGCCGACATCGTCGAGGAGCAGGTGTCCTACGTGAACGCACCGCTGCTCGCCGCCGAGCGTGGTGTCGCGGTCAGGCTGGTCACCGAGCCCGAGAGCCCCGACCACCGCAACCTGATCACGATCCGTGGCACCCTCGCCGACGGCAACCAGGTGTCGGTGAGCGGCACGCTCATCGGCATCTCGCAGCGCGAGCGGCTCGTCGAGGTCGACGGCTACACCGTCGACATCGAGCCGACCGACCATCTCGCGTTCTTCCGCTACGAGGACCGACCCGGCATGGTCGGTGTCGTCGGGCAGCTGCTCGGACAGGCGGCGATCAACATCGCCGGCATGCAGGTCTGCCGCGACTGCCAGGGCGGGCACGCGCTGGTGGCGCTCTCGGTCGACACCGCGATCCCGACGAGCGTCCTCGACGAGATCCGCACCTCGATCGACGCTGTCGACGTCCGGGCGGTGGACCTCTCCGAGGCGGTCGACGTCTCGGAGGTGTGACCGGCGCTCAGCGCCTGGTGGCGATCAGCACCGAGGTGTCGGCGGCGACCATGACCTCCGCGGTCGTGAACCGGGGGTCGACGAGCCACTGCTCGCGCAGCGTGTCGACGCGCCCTCCGTGCACCGGTGGCCACGAGGCGCACGGGGTGAAGTCGTCGAGGACGACGATCGCGGCGGGCTCCACGAGATCCGCCACGGTGTCGGGCCCGCTGCTCTCAGGCTCGCGCGCGTCGAGGAACAGCAGCGAGAACGGGCCGCGGTCGCGCAGTGTCGACCAGTCGGCGGCGACGACCTCCACACGCTCGTCCTCGGTGAAGATCTCTGCTGCCGCGACCGCCAGCTTGGGGTCGAGCTCGGCGGTGAGGATCCGGGTCCCGGGCCGCATGCCGCTCCTCAGCCATGCCGTCCCCACCCCGGTCCCGGTGCCGAACTCGGCCATCGTGCCGGTCCGGGTCGCGGAGAGCATCGCGAGCAGCCGGCCGGTCTCGTTGCGGCAGAAGGACACGAAGCCGCGGCGTCGGGAGACGTCGAAGGCGCGCGCCACGATGTTCGGGACGTCAGGAGGGGCGCTCACGACCCGAGTGTCGCAAACCGGCGGCCACCATCCAGCGCGCGGACGGCCGTCTCAGGATGCGAGAGCCGACGACCGGCGAGACAGGGGCGAGGACCGCCCCGACGGCGACTAGGCTCGCGGCTCGTGACCTCAGCCACGCCGCCTCCACCCAGGGAAGCCGGCGGCCGTCGCCGCCACCGGCTCGCCGTCATCCCCGGGGACGGGATCGGTCCCGAGGTGACGGCCGAGGCGCTGAAGGTCCTGAGCGCGGTCACCCCGCCCGACGTCACCGTCGACGCCGAGCACTACGACCTGGGCGCCGAGCGCTTCCTCGCCACCGGCGAGGTCCTGCCCGACTCCGTGCTGTCGGAGATCCGGCAGCACGACGCCATCCTGCTCGGCGCCGTGGGCGGGCGGCCGGGTGACCCCAACCTCCCGCCCGGCCTGCTGGAGCGAGGGCTGCTGCTGCGGCTGCGCTTCGAGCTGGACCACTACGTCAACCTGCGGCCCTCACGCACCTATCCCGGCGTCCCCTCACCGCTGGCCGATCCCGGCGACGTCGACTTCGTCGTGGTGCGCGAGGGGACCGAGGGGCCCTACACCGGCAACGGCGGCGCCGTCCGCGTCGGCACACCGGCCGAGGTGGCGACCGAGGTGAGCCTCAACACCGCGTTCGGGGTCGAGCGCGTGGTCAGGGACGCCTTCGCGCGAGCGGCGCAGCGCCCGCGCCGGAAGCTGACGCTGGTCCACAAGACCAACGTGCTGGTGCATGCGGGCGCGGTGTGGACCCGGCTCGTCGAGCAGGTGGGCCAGGAGTTCCCCGAGGTCGCCGTCGACTACCTCCACGTCGACGCCGCGATGATCTTCCTGGCCACCCAGCCGAGCCGCTTCGACGTGATCGTGACCGACAACCTGTTCGGCGACATCGTCACCGACCTCGCGGCCGCGGTCACCGGCGGCATCGGGCTGGCCGCGAGCGGCAACATCAACCCCGACCGCACCGCTCCGAGCATGTTCGAGCCGGTGCACGGCTCGGCCCCCGACATCGCCGGGCAGGGCAAGGCCGACCCGACCGCCGCGATCCTGTCGGTCTCGATGATGCTGGCCCACCTCGGCATGGCGGAGCGGGCGCGGCACGTCGAGGAGGCAGTCGTCGCCGACCTCGCCGCCCGCACCTCGCCCGGGGCGCCGTCCCGTCGTACGCCGGAGATCGGCGACGCCGTCGCCGCGCGCGTGGCCGGACAAGTAGCGTGCACGCCATGAGCGCGCTCGACATCGAGGTGAATGCCCGGCAGGACCGGACCGGCGACGACCGACTCTCGGGGATCCTCGCGGCACCAGGGTTCGGCACCCACTTCACCGACCACATGCTCACCGCGGAGTGGACGCCGGAGCAGGGCTGGCACGGCGCCCGGGTGACCGCGTACGGCCCACTCACCCTGGACCCGGCGACCGCGGTCCTGCACTACGCCCAGGAGATCTTCGAGGGGCTCAAGGCCTACCGCCACGCCGACGGCTCGGTGTGGACGTTCCGGCCCGAGGCCAACGCGGCCCGACTCGCCCGCTCGGCGCGACGGCTCGCCCTGCCGGAGCTCCCCGTCGAGGACTTCCTCGCCACCGTCGACACCCTCGTCCAGGTCGACGAGCGCTGGGTGCCTGACCCGCAGGGGGAGAAGAGCCTCTACCTCCGGCCGTTCATGTTCGCCTCCGAGAGCTTCCTCGGGGTGCGACCCGCCAAGCACGTCACCTACATGGTGATCGCCTCGCCCGCCGGCGCCTACTTCGCGCACGGCATCAAGCCGGTCTCGATCCTGGTCAGCGAGCACTTCACGCGCGCGGCGGCCGGAGGGATGGGTGCGGCCAAGACCGGCGGCAACTACGCCAGCTCCCTGGCACCGCAGCAGGAGGCCATCCACCGTGGCTTCGACCAGGTGGTGTTCCTCGACGCGATCGAGCGCAGGCACGTCGAGGAGCTCGGTGGGATGAACCTCTACTTCGTCTTCGACGACGGCTCGATCGTCACCCCCGAGCTCACCGGCACGATCCTCGAGGGCGTCACCCGCTCGTCGATCATCGAGCTGGCAGGCTCGCTGGGCCACAAGGTCGAGGAGCGCCGGTTCACCATCGACGAGTGGCGTGACGGCGTCGGGTCGGGACGGCTGACCGAGGTGTTCGCCTGCGGGACGGCCGCAGTGGTGACCCCGGTGGGGCGGTTGGCCTGGCGTGACGGCGAGGTGGACTGCGCCCCCGGAGGAGCGGCCGGCCCGGTCACCCAACAGGTCAGGCAGGCGCTCGTCGACATCCAGTACGGGCGGGCTGAGGACACGTTCGGCTGGCTGCACCGCGTTGTCTGACCTCCAGGTCTACGACACGACGCTCCGTGACGGGGCGCAGCAGGAGGGGCTCAACCTCTCGGTCGCCGACAAGCTGCACGTCGCCCGGCACCTCGACGACCTGGGAGTCGGGTTCATCGAGGGCGGCTGGCCCGGCGCCAACCTCCGCGACACCGAGTTCTTCCGCCGCGCCCGGGAGGAGCTCGACCTGCGCCATGCGCAGCTGGCTGCCTTCGGGGCCACCCGGCGCCCGGGGGTGCGGGCAGCGGACGACCCCTGGGTCGCGGCGCTCCGCGACAGCGGGGCGCCGGTCGTGACGTTGGTCGCCAAGGCGCACGACCGGCACGTCGAGCTGGCGCTGCGGACCACGCTCGCGGAGAACCTCGCGATGGTCCACGACACCGTGACGCACCTGCGGCGCGAGGGTCAGCGGGTCTTCCTCGACGCCGAGCACTTCTTCGACGGCTACCGGGCCAACCCGTCGTACGCCCTCGAGGTGCTCAGGAGCGCGGTGGCAGCCGGGGCCGAGGTCGTCGCGCTCTGCGACACCAACGGCGGGATGCTGCCCGGCTGGGTGGCCGACGTCGTCGCCGAGGTGACAGGGGTGGTCGGCGGCTCCGAGGCCCGCGTCGGCATCCACTGCCACAACGACACCGGCTGCGCGGTGGCCAGCTCGCTGGCCGCCGTCGACGCCGGCGCCACCCACGTGCAGGGCACCGTCAACGGGTACGGCGAGCGGACCGGCAACGCCGACCTCGTGGCGGTGGCCGCGAACCTGCAGCTCAAGCTCGGACGCCCGGTGCTCCCCGAGGGCCGGCTGCGCGAGGCGACCCGGATCGCTCACGCGGTGGCCGAGGTCACGAACGTGCCGCCGTCGGCGCGCCAGCCCTACGTCGGGGTGAGCGCCTTCACGCACAAGGCCGGCCTGCACGCCTCCGCGATCAAGGTCGATCCCGACCTCTACCAGCACCTCGACCCCGCCGCGGTCGGCAACGACATGCGACTGCTGGTCTCGGACATGGCGGGGCGCGCGAGCATCGAGCTCAAGGGCGCCGAGCTCGGCTTCGACCTGTCCGGGGACCGGGAGCTGGTCACCCGGGTCACCGAGCGGGTGAAGGAGCTCGAGGCCCGCGGCTACACCTTCGAGGCCGCCGACGCCTCCTTCGAGCTGCTGCTCGTGGAGGAGGTCGAGGGGGCCCGTCCGTCGTACTTCACCGTGGAGTCGTGGCGGGTGATGACCGACTCCGCGGAGGGCGCGCCGGCCGTGTCCGAGGCGACGGTGAAGCTGCGGGCCGGGGGCATCCGCTTCGTGACGGCGGGAGAGGGCAACGGCCCGGTCAACGCGCTCGACCACGCGCTGCGACAGGCCATCACGCAGGCCTACCCGGAGGTCGCGAAGCTCGAGCTGATCGACTACAAGGTGCGGATCCTCGACGAGGGCCACGGCACCGACGCCGTCACGCGCGTGCTCGTCGAGACCTCCGACGGGGTCTCGTCGTGGGTCACGGTGGGCGTCGGGGCCAACGTCATCCAGGCGTCGTGGGAGGCGCTGCTCGACGCGGTCGTCTTCGGGCTGCGCCGCCACGGCGAACGCCCCCTCGACCGCTGACCCGCACAAGAGCGCGGCTCCCCGTCACTGCCGGCTCTGCGTACGTGCCGGCGGTCAGTCACTTCCGGTCGGGGCGAACGAGACCCAGGTGACCGCGCGCCGGATCGCCCTGGCCACGGCCTCGACCGCGGCGGTCTCCAGGATCACCGCGGACGTCGGGTCGGCGGCGACCGCGCCGGTGCTGAGCGCGAACACCGTGTCACCGTCGTAGGAGGTGTGCACCGGGCGGATCGCCTGGGCCAGCCCGTCGTGAGCGACGGTCGCCAGCCGGTAGGCCTGCGCCTTGGTCAGCGTCACATCGGTGGCCACCACCGCCAGCGTGGTGTTGCCGCCGAGGGGAGGGAGCCCCTCCAGGCCGCTGTGGAGCAGCTTGTCGACGGTGCCGGGTCCGGCGAGGACCGCACCGCTCGCGTCGACGACGTCGCCGACGGCGTTGACCACCGCCAGCGCGCCCACGGTCCCGCCGCCCGGCAACGGGATCGACGCGGAGCCCACGCCGCCCCGCACCGTGTGCTGGGGTCCCAGGAGCTTCGCGACCGTCGCTCCGCTGCCCGCGCCGAAGGCGCCGCTGCCGCAGGCGATCCGCGTCTCGGCGTCGGTGCAGGCCTGCCGGCCCGCCTCGGCGTCCGGGCGCGCGTCGGGGCTGCCCACCCCGAGGTCGTAGAGCACCGCCGACGGCACGATCGGGATCCTTGCCTCCTGCGTCGGCACCCCGACCCCGCGCTCGGCCAGGTAGCTCATCACCCCGTCCGCCGCCGCCAGCCCGAACGCCGAGCCACCGCTCAGGAGGACCGCATGCACGACCTCGACGGTCTGCTCCGGCCGCAGGAGGTCGGTCTCGCGGGTCCCGGGAGCCGCGCCCCGCACCTCCACCGAGGCCACCGCTCCGAGCGGTGGCACCAGGACGACGGTGCACCCGGTGAGGCCCTCGGTGTCAGTCCAGTGCCCGACCCGGATGCCGGGGACCTGGGTGATGTCGTCCTCCATGGCGGTCACGCTAGCTGCTGCCGAACGGCCGCAGGGCCCAGAAGTGAGCACCTCCGGATCCCTGGCGGTGCGCCGTTCAGGACCCTCAGGATGCGAGCAGCCGCGCGCACTCCTCGATGAGCCGGCGCCGCAGCGGCGCGGCCCGCTGGACGAACTCTCGCTGCCCTGCGACGTACTCCTGCTTGCCCTCGGCGGTCTCGATCGGGACTGGCCGATATCCCAGCCCTGACAGGTCGTACGGCGAGGCGCGCATGTCGAGGACCCGGATGTCGCGGGCGAGCTCGAAACAGTCCGCCACCAGCTCGGAGGGAACGAGCGGGCAGAGCCGGTAGGCGTGCTTGTAGAGGTCCATGCCGGCGTGCAGGCACGCCGGCTGCTCGAGCTCGGCACGGTCGTCCGCACCGGGCCGCAGGGTGTTCATCGGTCGGGCCGACGCGGTGAAGAACCGGTAGGCGTCGAAGTGGGAGCAGGTGATGCGGTGCTCCTCGACCACGGCGTCGGTGCCCGCTCCGCCGAGCCGCAGCGGCCATCCGGCGTGCCGCACCTCGTCGGCAGCGGCGCCATGGACCATCGCCCACTCGTGGAGACCGAAGCAGCCGAAGCTGGGCTGGCGGTCCCGGGTCGCCCGCAGCAGAGAGCCGGTCGCCTTCACCCGTGGCTGGAGAAGCCGGAGGTGGTCACGGGTCACGGTCGCTCCTCCGCTCTGCACGGCATACCCCCGCACCTCGGCGTAGTCGTGCCCCCCGGTGAGGACGACGCCGAAGCCGGGGTGCCACCGACGAAGCGCGGTCGGTCGGAACGAGTAGTAGGTGAAGAGGAAGTCCTCGACCGGGTGCGGCTCGCCGCGGCGTCGCCGGTCCAGGTGCGGCTCCAGCCAGGCGTCGACGCGAGCGACGTGGCGGTCGCGTCGCTGCTGCCACTCGTCGGCCTCGAGCACCCGGGTCGAGCCGGCGGCCATGACGTCCACAGGTCCGAGGGTAGAGACCCGGGGCCCCGGGCTGCGCCGGTAGGCTCTGGCGGTGCGTATCGCGAGGTTCACCACAGGCGACGACCCTCGGTTCGGCATCGTCACCGGCGACCTGGACGAGCACGGCGAGCCCGACCCCGACTCGGCGGTGGTGGCACTGGCCGGAGACCCGCTCTACCTCGGGGTCGAGCCGCTCGACGAGCAGGTCCGGCTGGCAGACGTCCGCCTGCTCGCCCCGGTGCTGCCCCGCAGCAAGGTGGTCGGCATCGGCCGCAACTATGCGGCGCACGCCGCCGAGATGGGCAACGACGTGCCTTCCGAGCCGCTGATGTTCCTCAAGCCGAACACGTCGGTGGTGGGCCCGGGCGACCCGATCTTCTATCCGCGTCAGACCTCGGAGCTGCACTACGAGGGCGAGCTCGCGGTGGTGATCGGCCGGATCTGCCGCGACGTCCCGGCGGAGCGGGCGGGGGACGTGATCTTCGGCTACACCGTCGGCAACGACGTGACGGCCCGGGACCTGCAGCGCGGTGACGTGCAGTTCACCCGGGCCAAGGGCTTCGACTCGTTCTGCCCGCTTGGACCGTGGATCGAGACCGAGCTGTCCACGGCGGACCTGCGGGTCCAGACGTTCCGCAACGGCGACCTGGTGCAGGACGGCTCCACGGCCGACCTGATCTTCGACGTCCCCGCGCTGGTCGCCCACGTCTCGAGCGTCATGACGCTGCTTCCCGGTGACGTCATCCTCACCGGCACGCCGGAGGGGGTCGGGCCGATGGAGGTCGGTGACGAGGTGGACGTGGTGATCTCGGGGATCGGCGCGCTCACCAACCGGGTGGCACGGCGTGACTGACCCCGGCACCGACACCGGAGTCCGTGTCCGCTTCTGCCCGTCCCCGACCGGGTCCCCCCACGTGGGCCTTGCCCGGACCGCCTTGTTCAACTGGGCGTTCGCCCGCCACCACGGGGGCACGTTCGTGTTCCGCATCGAGGACACCGACGCTGCGCGCGACTCCGAGGACTCCTACCGGACGCTGCTCGAGGTGATGCAGTGGCTGGGGTTCGACTGGGACGAGGGTCCGGAGGTGGGAGGACCGCACGCCCCCTACCGCCAGTCCGACCGGTTCCCCGTCTACGCCGACGTCGCCGACCGCCTGCTGCGCGCCGGCCGCGCCTACCACTGCTACTGCACGCAGGACGAGCTCGAGGAGCGCAGCAGCCAGGCCCGCGCCGAGGGACGCCCTCCCGGCTACGACGGCCACTGCCGGGACCTGACCGACGACCAGCGGGCGGCCTACGAGTCCGCCGGTCGCCGTCCCGTCGTGCGGTTCCGGATGCCGGACCACGCGATCACCTTCGACGACCTCGTCCGGGGGGAGATCACCTTCCAGCCCGACCACGTGCCCGACTACGTCCTGGTGCGCAGCAACGGTCACCCCCTGTACACGCTGGTCAACCCCGTCGACGACGCGCTCATGGAGATCACCCATGTGCTGCGCGGCGAGGACCTGCTGTCCTCGACCCCCCGCCAGATCGGCTTGTACGACGCGCTGGCAGAGGTGGGTGTGGGCACCGGGCAGATTCCTCGCTTCGGTCACCTGCCCTACGTCATGGGGCAGGGCAACCGCAAGCTCTCCAAGCGCGATCCCGAGTCGAACCTGCTCGGCTACCGTGAGCGCGGCTTCCTGCCCGAGGGGCTGCTCAACTACCTCGCGCTGCTCGGGTGGGCCATCGCCGAGGACCGCGACATCTTCTCGATGGAGGAGATGGTGGCTGCCTTCACGATCGGGCGGGTCAACCCGAACCCGGCCCGCTTCGACCTCAGGAAGGCCGAGGCCATCAACGCGACGCATCTGCGGGCGCTGCCGGTCGAGGAGCTGGCGTCGCGGATGGTGCCCTACCTGCAGCAGGCGGGCGTGCTGGGCGCCACGGTGACCGACCAGCAGCATGCCCGGCTGCTGGCCGCCGCGCCGCTGGTGCAGGAGCGGATGGTGACCCTGGGGGAGTCGGTGGACATGCTCGGCTTCCTGTTCACCGACGGCTCGGCCTTCGTCCGGGACGAATCTGCCGCCTCGACGGTGCTCGCCACCGAGGACGGACGCACCGTCGTGCGCGCCGCCCACGAGGCGCTCTCCGCGCTCGCCCGCTGGGAGACCGCGGCGATCGAGGAGGCGCTCCGCGGCGCCCTGGTCGAGCGGCTGGGCCTCAAGCCGCGCAACGCCTTCAGCGCCGTGCGGGTGGCGGTCACCGGTCGCCGGATCTCGCCCCCGCTGTTCGAGTCGCTGGAGCTGCTGGGCAAGGAGCGCGCGCTGGCTCGACTGGCCGAGGCGGCGGGATGAGCGAGCCGCCGCACCCGGCGCAGCAGCCGGCACCGGTCCCCCCGGCGTATCCGTATCCGGCGTACCCGGGGCAGCCAGGAGCCACCGCACCAGGGCAGGAGCACCCCCGGTCCGGTCCGCCGACCTCCTGGGCGCCGGCCCCGCCGGCGAGACCGGCGTTCCCGCACCCCGAGCCGCGCGAGTACCACGAGATGTACCGGACCTGGGAGTACCGCTGGTGGCGCCCGGTGGTGGGGATCGTGCTGCTCGCGCTGGGCATGATCGTCGTGCTGCCGCTGGTGACCCTCCCGGTGCTCGTGGTCGGGGTCCTCGTCGAGGGTGGAGAGCGGGACTTCCTCGACGCGTTCCTCTCGGCCGGCACCTTCCAGGAGCTCACCCCGTCGGGGCTGCTCTACCTCGACCTGAGCCTCGGCGGCCTCATCCTCTGGACGTGGCTCCTGGTCAGGGTCCTGCACTCGATGCGGCCCCGCTGGCTGGCCTCGGTCGCGCCTCGGCTCCGCTGGCGCTTCCTCTTCGTCTGCCTCGGGCTCGCGGTGGCGGCCCTGCTGGCCTCGTTCCTCGTCGGCCTGGTGGTCCCCCAGAGCGGCAATCCCGAGGTCACGCGCCTCAACCCGCTGACCGGTCAGGCGATCGCCCTGCTGGTCGTCATCCTTCTCACGACGCCGCTGCAGGCGGCGGGGGAGGAGTACGCCTTCCGCGGCTACCTCCTGCAGGCCGTGGGCTCGCTCTCCCGGCGCCGGTGGGTCGCCATGGTCGTCACCGCCCTGGTCTTCGCGATGGCCCACGGGCTGCAGAACTTCCCGCTGTTCTTCGACCGGTTCATGTTCGGCCTCATCGCCGGGTGGCTGGTGATCCGCACCGGCGGGCTCGAGGCGGGCATCGCCATGCACGTGCTCAACAACTACCTCGCGTTCGGGCTGGCAGTGGCCTTTGGCGACGTCGGCGAGACGCTCAACGTCTCCGAGGTGAGCTGGTGGAACATCCCGCTCACGCTGGTGCAGTCCCTGGTGTACGCCGGGCTCGTGGCCTGGGTGGCGGCGCGGATGGGAGTGCAGAAGCGCACCCGTCCTCCGGTCCCCGCGCCCGCTTTGTGACCGCGCGGGGACGGCATGTATCCTTCTGCGGGCTTCGCAAGGAGCCACGTCCCATGGGGTATGGGGTAATTGGCAGCCCGGCTGGTTCTGGTCCAGTTAGTCTAGGTTCGAGTCCTAGTACCCCAGCGATGTCGGGATCCGCCGCAGGGTCGGGCTCCACCGGTTGAGGATTTGGTCGGATCCTCTGCCTCGGCTAGAGTTTCGACCGCTTCAGGGCCCCCGTTGTGTAGCGGCCTAGCACGCCGCCCTCTCAAGGCGGTAGCGCCGGTTCGAATCCGGTCGGGGGTACTCACGGCGACGAGGGGGAACGTCGTGCGGGCATCTCACGACTCCAGGGATGACCTGATCTCGAGCCGCACGCGGCGACCGCAGCCATCCAAGGAGCCTTCTCACATCCCACGAGCCGCCCCGCTGAGCTGCCCTCGCGCCTGACGGCGACGGCCGTGCCTCCCCGCCGGACCGCCCGGCGAGCACGCATCAGCGTGGGTCACGTCTGCCCCTTTCCGGCCGGTGGACGGTGACGCACCTCGGGTGCGTCGACATCTCAGGTGGTCCAGCCCACACGGCGTCCGAATGGTTCGCCGCCAGCAGACCGGGGCACCTCACCCCGAGCACGCAGGGGTGCTCGGCTTCAGGACCACTCCTCTCAGGCGCCCGATCAGCGGGGGCCGGACATCCCAAGGAGATCGACCCTTGTCACCGAACAACCACGCCGCCATGCCCCAAGCCGACATGCCCCACGCCGATATGCCTGGAGGGCTGTCACGTCGTCACGTCGTGATGGCGGGCGTTGCCGCCGCTTCCTCACCCGTCTGGTCGGGGGTTGCCGGTCCGGGGCTCACCGAGTCCGCGGAGGCCGCCACGCTGCCGTCGGTCAAGCCGAAGTGGTCGCACCTCGCCTACGAGTCGTTCGGCGTGAACTCGATGCCGAACCACATCCGGACGGCCTACCAGTACCGGCGGCAGTGGATGCAGAGCCTGGACGGCCTCGGCGTGCGCTACTTCCGGGGGATGTGGGGCCGGGGGTCGAACTCGACGTACGACACCGCAGCCCTCGCTCGCGAGATGGGCCTCAAGTGGGGGATGACGGTCATCCCGACCCTGTCGATGTCGGACGACGCCATCAGGGCATCCATCGCGGACATCTCTGCCCGGGCCGCGTCCACCTGCATCTACGTCGAGGGGGTCAACGAGCCCAACTACCCGCGCCAGCTCGGCTACGTCCCGACGAACTGGCGGCAGCTGACCCTCCAGAAGCAGCGGGTGCTCTGGCAGGCCGTCCGCAGCCACGGCAACCTGGCGCACGTCAAGGTGCTCAGCCCCTCCCTGCAGATGGTCAAGGCGACCGCCAGCGACTACGAGTGGTTCGCGCGGAACGGGCTGCTGAACTACATGAGCCACTGCGGCACGCACCTCTACCCCGGCGGCCACTACCCCGACCACACGATGGACTCCCGGCTGGCGCCGATGCGGAAGTACTGGCCCAAGCCGGTCTGGGTCACCGAGACCGGCTACAACAACGCCCTCGCGACGACGGGCGGCCACAAGCCGGTGCCCGAGGACGTGGCCGCGATCTACGGTCCCAGCACGATCCTCGAGGCCGTCGACCGCAACTACCAGACGGTGTGGTTCGAGGCGCTGGACGACCCGGACGCCGGCGCCAAGGACGAGATCGAGGCCAACCTCGGCATGTGGGCGCTGCAGTCGAACCGCCAGGCCCCGCCGTGGCGCGCGAAGCCCGTGGTGCCGGTGCTGAAGGCGTTCCTCGCCGAGCTTCGCGACCCGGGCGCGGCGTACTCCCCGCGCGCCATCGGGCTCAAGGTCAGCTCCTCGGCTTCTGACGTGCGGTGGACGGCCCTGGGGAAGCGTGACGGCTCCGTACGGCTCTACCTGCGTCGCGCGCGGGACTGCTGGGACCCCCAGGCGAGGGTGCGGCTCAGGGTGCCGGCGGTCGCCACGACGATCACCACGGCCCAGGGTTCACGGACCGTCTCGGTCGGCAGCCAGGTGGTCACCGTCCGGCTCTGAGATCCACCGGAACACCAGGCACGGGCCGGCACCCTCGTCACGAGGGTGCCGGCCCGTCCTCTTCCCAGCGGGTGCTTGACCCGGACCTTCTGGGCGGGACCGGTGCCGGGGGTAGGACCCAGCGGTGCTCTTGAGGGCGGGTGACGGCTATTCGGACCCTCGGCGCAGCGACTCCGAGAGCCGGTCCGCGGCAGCCAGGACCGCCGGAGCGTGCATCCGGCCGGGCTGGCGGGTCAGCCGCTCGAGCGGTCCGGACACCGACACGGCGGCGATGACCTTGCCCGACGGGGAGCGCACCGGTGCCGACACCGAGGCGACGCCGGCCTCCCGCTCGCCGACCGACTGCGCCCAGCCGCGGCGGCGGATGCCGGAGAGCGCGGTGGCGGAGTAGGCGGAGTTCTGCAGTCCTCGGTGCATCCGTTCCGGGTCCTCCCACGCGAGCAGCACCTGCGCGGCCGATCCCGCGCGCATCGTCAGCTGGGATCCGACCGGGATCGTGTCGCGCAGCCCTGAGGGTCGCTCGGCCGCCGCGACGCACACACGGTGCTCGCCCTGGCGTCGCCACAGCTGCGCCGACTCGCCGGTGATGTCCCGCAGCCGGGCGAGCACCGGCCCCGCCGCGGCCAGCAGCCGGTCCTCGCCGGCCGCCGCACTGAGCTCCGCCAGCCGGGGCCCCAGGGTGAAGCGGCCCTGCATGTCCCGGGCCACCAGCCGGTGGTGCTCGAGGGCGACAGCCAGGCGGTGCGCCGTCGGCCGTGCCAGTCCGGTGGCGGCTACCAGCCCGGCCAGGGTGGCGGGGCCGGACTCCAGTGCGGAAAGCACCGCAGCCGCTTTGTCGAGCACGCCGACTCCGCTAGAGTTGTCCATAGTGTGATAATGCCGTCTCGCATGTTGATATGGCAAGTCAGATCCGGTGCGACCACGAGGAGCGACCATGGGACGGACCCTGGCGGAGAAGGTGTGGGACGCGCACGTCGTCCGCAGCGCCGACGGCGAGCCTGACCTTCTCTACATCGACCTCCACCTCATCCACGAGGTGACCTCACCTCAGGCCTTTGACGGTCTGCGGCTCAGCGGTCGCCGGGTACGACGGCCCGACCTCACGCTCGCCACGGAGGACCACAACGTCCCCACGGTGGACGTCGAGGCGCCGATCGCCGACCCCGTGAGCCGCACCCAGGTCGAGACCCTGCGCAAGAACGCCGCCGAGTTCGGCGTACGACTCCACCCGCTCGGTGACGTCGAGCAGGGGATCGTGCATGTCGTCGGGCCGCAGCTGGGGCTCACCCAGCCGGGCATGACGATCGTCTGCGGCGACTCCCACACCTCCACGCACGGCGCCTTCGGCGCGCTCGCCTTCGGGATCGGCACCTCGGAGGTCGAGCACGTGCTCGCCACCCAGACGTTGCAGCAGACCCGCCCGCGCACCATGGCGGTGACGGTCAACGGCTCGCTGACCGAGGGCGTCACCGCCAAGGACCTGATCCTCACCCTCATCAGCAGGACCGGGACGGGCGGCGGCCAGGGGTACGTCGTGGAGTACCGAGGACAGGCCATCGAGGAGCTCTCGATGGAGGGCCGCATGACGGTCTGCAACATGTCGATCGAGTGGGGCGCGAAGGCCGGGCTGATCGCCCCGGACCGGACGACGCTCGACTACCTGGCCGGCAGGCCCGAGGCGCCGCGGGGCGACGACTGGGACGCTGCCGTGGCCAGCTGGACGACACTCGTCACCGACGACGACGCCGCCTACGACGCCGAGATCGTCATCGATGCATCCGAGGTGACGCCTTTCGTGACGTGGGGCACCAACCCGGGGCAGGGCGTGCCGCTCGGGGCCTCGGTGCCTGCGCCGGAGGACTTCGTCACCGACTCCGACCGGCAGGCGGCGCAGAAGGCGTTGGACTACATGGGGCTGACCGCGGGGACGCCCATGCGTGAGATCGCGGTCGACACCGTGTTCGTGGGGTCGTGCACGAACGGGCGCATCGAGGACCTGCGGTTGGCCGCAGAGGTCCTCGAGGGGCGTCGCGTCGCATCCGGCACGCGGCTGCTGGTCGTGCCCGGCTCGGTCAGGGTGCGCCTGCAGGCCGAGGCCGAGGGGCTCGACAAGGTGTTCCTCGAGTCGGGCGCCGAGTGGCGCGGTGCCGGGTGCTCGATGTGCCTGGGCATGAACCCCGACCAGCTGGCGCCGGGCGAGCGGAGCGCGTCGACCTCCAACCGCAACTTCGAGGGCAGGCAGGGCAAGGGCGGGCGCACGCACCTCGTGTCGGTCCCCGTGGCGGCGGCGACGGCGGTCGCCGGTCACCTGGCCGCACCGAGCGATCTGTCCGCCGGCGTCTGAGACGAGGAGCAAGCCATGGACGCGTTCACGACCCACTCGGGCACGGTGCTGCCGCTGCGCCGCAGCAACGTCGACACCGACCAGATCATCCCGGCGGTCTACCTGAAGAGAGTCACCCGCACCGGCTTCGAGGACGGGCTTTTCGGCGCCTGGCGCAACGACCCTGAGTTCGTCCTCAACAACCCCGCCCATGCCGGTGCGTCCATCCTTGTCGCGGGGCCTGACTTCGGCACCGGGTCCTCACGCGAGCATGCGGTGTGGGCGCTCATGGACCACGGCTTCACCGCAGTGCTGTCACCCCGCTTCGCCGACATCTTCCGTGGCAACGCGGGCAAGGCCGGACTGCTTGCGGCACAGGTCGACCAGGACGTCGTCGAGCGCCTCTGGGCTTTGGCGGAGCAGGAGCCTGCCGCCGAGGTCACCGTGGACCTGCGGACCTGCGAGGTCCGGGCCGGGGATGTGACCGCTCCGTTCCTGATCGATGACTACACACGGTTCCGCCTGCTCAACGGTCTGGACGACATCGCCATCACGTTGTCCCACGACGACGAGATCTCCCGCTACGAGGCGGCTCGTCCTTCCTGGACGCCAGTCACCCTCGTGAACTGACCGCGCGCGGTCTTGTGTGCCTTCCGTTTGTGCGTAATCGCTATGTGTGCTTGACGATTCGGCGTCGACTGAGCGGCGCACCTTGAGGCTCGGTCGCCGTGCAGAGTGTCATCGGCGAGTGCAAGCGAAGCGGTGATCGGTGCGACCGTGAGGAATTGCCTCTCGCAAAAGGGCCGGATGTCGTTGTGACACCGGGCACTATTCCCTAGCCTGCAAGGGAAACGCCGAGCAGAGGTTCGGCTCAGGTTGCTCGCGAAAGGGAATCCTGTGAACAAGACTCAGCTGATCGACGCGCTGTCGACCCGCTACGAGGGCAATCGCAAGCAGGCCAAGCACGCGCTGGACTCGGTGCTCGACGTCATCACGCGCGAGGTGTCCCGCGGCGAGAAGGTGGCGATCACGGGTTTCGGCTCGTTCGAGAAGCGGGTCCGCGACGCGCGATGGGTGCGCAACCCCCGCACCGGTGACCGGGTACGGGCGAAGAAGACGGCCATCCCGAAGTTCACGGCCGGCGCCGACCTGAAGGCCGTGGTGTCGGGCGCCAAGAAGCTGGCCAAGCCACCCAAGGCCTCCGACACCGCCAAGGCGGCCCAGAAGGGCACGGCCGCGAAGAAGTCGACCGCGTCGAAGACAAGCCCCTCGAAGACGACGGCGTCCAGGTCGACGAGCAAGTCGACGCCCAGCAAGGCGACCTCGAAGTCGAGCCCCGCCAAGACGACGGCGTCGAAGTCGACCGCCTCGAAGTCCACGAGCAAGTCGGCACCGAGCAAGTCGACGACCAAGTCCAGCCCCGCCAAGTCGACCAGCAGCTCGACGAGCAAGTCGACACCGAGCAGGTCGACCTCGAAGTCGAGCGCCAGCAAGTCCTCCCCGAGCAAGACCACGTCGAGCTCGAGCGCGACCAAGAAGGCGCCCGCCCGCAAGACGACCGCGGCGAAGACCTCGGCCCCGGCGAAGAAGACGGCGCCCGCCAAGAAGACCACCGCCAAGAAGAGCACCGCCAAGAAGTCCTGACCGGCCAGCGCCGCGACGCATCACCGAGGGGCCGGGTCCGCAAGGACCCGGCCCCTCGGGTCGCGTGGCCGTCAGTCGCCGCCGTTGCCTGACAACGGGCGAAGGCGCGCCACCGCGTGGGCGGTGCGATGCCCGACACCGAGGGTCAGCGCTTCACGGAGGTCGGCCGGGGTGTCGACGTCACGGCGCACCGACGGTGAGGAGTCGCTGGAGACCTCCACCGCTCCGTCGCTCAGGTGGGCCGTCCTCGAGGCCACCCCGAACCGCGGGGCGAACCGCTCGAGGCCCGGGGCCACGTACACGGTGGTGCCGTCGCCCGCCGCGTCGCTGACGAACGACGGGTGTCGCGCGGGCGTCTGCGCGAGCACGCACGCCAGCTCCTCCGGTCGCAAGCAGGGCAGGTCGCCGCAGATCGCCGCGGGGCGCGAGCCGGGCGAGCGACGCACCAGCTCGGCGGCCCCTTGGCGCAGCGTCGCGTTGAGCCCCGTCGCTCCGTCCGGGATCGCGGCGACGCCGAACGCACGCGCGGCCGAGGCCAGCCCCAGGTCGTCGGTGACGACGAGCACCAGGTCGACCAGCGGACACGCAGCGGCCGCCGCGATGGTGTCCATGGCCATCGCCTCCACGAGCTCGCGGCGGGCAGCGTTCCCCAACGGCGACAGGCGGGACTTCGCCACTCCCAACGGCTTGAGCGGCACGACGACGCCGAAAGACGGGCTGTCCGGGTGGGAGCCGGGCGCGTCCGAGGGAAGGGCACACATCAACACTGATCCTGCCAGCCGGTCCGCGCGGCCGGTCCACTCCGCCGCGCAACGTCGGAACAGCGCTTCCGCACAGTAATGTCTGACGATGCTCCGGCGGCGTGACGGCGGGCCTGGACGGTGAGGAGGCGAGGTGGCGGGACCACGCAGGCTGACCGAACGCCGGGGCTGGGCCTTCTCGCTGGCCGTCGGCATCGTCAAGCCGCTCCTGCTGCTCCTCACCCACCGGCGTTGGGTGGACGGGCACTGCATCCCGTCGTACGGCGGGGCGGTGATCGCCGCGAACCACGTCTCGCACCTCGACCCGCTGACGTTCGCCCACTTCCTCTACGACCAGGGGAGGCTGCCGCGCTACCTGGCGAAGGCCGTGCTCTTCGACATCTTCTTCGTCGGCACGATCCTCCGGTCGACAGGACAGATCCCGGTGCACCGGCTGAGCGAGGACGCCTCGCAGGCGTTCTCCTCGGCCGTCGAGGCAGTACGACGCGGCCGTCTCGTCGTGGTCTATCCCGAAGGCACCCTGACCCGGCAGCCCGAGCTCTGGCCGATGCGCGGCAGGACCGGGGCCGCTCGCATCGCGCTCAGTGCCGGGGTCCCCGTCATCCCGGTCGCGCAGTGGGGCGCGCAGGACATCCTCTACCCCTACACCACGAGGCCGCGGTTGCTCCCGCGCAAGACGGTGCAGGCGAAGGCGGGACCGGAGGTCTACCTCGACGACCTGCGTGACCGTCCCATCACCCCCGAGCTGTTGCGCGAGGCGACCGACCGGATCATGGACGCCGTCACCCGGCTCCTCGAGGACATCCGTGCGGAGGCCGCGCCGACGGAACGGTTCGATCCCCGGCAGTCCGGGTTGCGGCCCATCGGCAACCCCCACGGGCCCCGATCGCGACACCGGGTCAGGCGGAGGACTCGATGACGAGGGTCGCCGTCTTCGGTGCCGGGTCCTGGGGCACCGCGTTCTCCATGGTGCTGGCCGACGCCGGACACGAGGTCACCATCTGGGGACGCCGCCAGGACCTGTGCGACGCGATCAACGACCGGCACGAGAACCCGGACTACCTGCCCGGCGTGGAGCTGCCGGCCACCGTCACCGCGACCTCGGACCCTTCCCGGGCCGCCGAGGAGGCTGCCCTGGTGGTGCTCGCGGTGCCCTCGCAGACGCTGCGCGCCAGCCTCCAGGACTGGGCGGGCGTGCTGCCGCGGGAGGCGGTGCTCCTCTCGCTGATGAAGGGCGTGGAGCTCGGGAGCCTCAAGCGGATGAGCGAGGTGATCGCGGAGGTGGCCGGGGCCGGGGCCGAGCGGATCGCCGTGCTCTCCGGGCCCAACCTGGCACGGGAGATCGCCGCCCGGGAGCCGGCGGCCAGCGTCGTGGCCTGCGCCGACGAGGCGGTCGCGGCGCAGCTGCGGGAGTGGATCCACGGGCCGAACTTCCGTCCCTACAGCACCGCCGACGTGGTCGGCTGCGAGCTGGGAGGCGCCTACAAGAACGTGATCGCGCTGGCGGTGGGCATGGCAGTGGGCCTGGGCTTCGGCGACAACACGACCGCGTCGGTGATCACCCGTGGGCTGGCGGAGATCGCCCGCCTGGCGGTCAGGCTCGGCGCCGACCCGCTCACCCTGATGGGGCTCGCCGGCCTCGGCGACCTCGTCGCCACGTGCTCGTCGCCGCTGTCGCGGAACCGCTCCTTCGGCGAGAAGCTCGGCCGCGGCATGACGGCCGCCGAGATCACCGCGTCCACCCGCCAGGTGGCCGAGGGCGTCAAGTCGTGCGGGTCGTTGCTCGCGCTAGCGGAGCGCAACGGCATCTACGCGCCGGTCGTCGAGGCGGTCAACGCGGTGGTGGAGGGTCAGCTGACCACCGAGGACATGATGGCGAGCTTCCTGTCCCGCGAGACCAAGCACGAGCGGGACTGAGTCGCGCCCACCGCCGCCTGACGGCTGCAAGCGGTCACGACGACGACGACGGCAGGGACGGCGGCAGGGACGGGGACGGGATCGACGCCAGGGCGTCGTGCAGGTCGTCCCAGAGGTCGTCGACGTCCTCGATGCCCACCGACAGCCGCACCAGGCCGTCGGGGATGGTGGCAGGCTCGCTCTTCCAGCGACGACGCCGCTCGAACGTCGACTCCACCCCCCCCAGGCTGGTGGCGTGCACCCACAGCCGGGTGGAGCGGGTGAGCAGGTCCGCGGCCATCGCGCCCTGAGCCAGGACCACGGCGACGATCCCGCCGAACCCCGGGTACCGGACCTCCTCGACCGCCGGGTGGACCGCCAACCGGTCCGCCAGCGCCCTGGCATTCGACTCCGAGCGGTCCAGGCGCACCGCCAGGGTCCGGAGTCCACGCAGCGCGAGCCAGGTCTCGAACGGGCCCGGCGCGTTCCCGGCGAGGTCGCGCCGCTTCTTGAGGACGTCGTAGAGCTCCTGCGAGCCGGTGACGACGGCGCCCATGACGACGTCGCTGTGGCCGGCGACGAACTTCGTCGCCGAGTGCACCACCAGGTCGGCGCCGTGGGCCAACGGCTGCTGGCGGAGGGGGGTGGCGAACGTGTTGTCCACGACGACGTTGGCACCGGCGTCGTGGGCGGCGGCGACGGCGCTGGTCAGGTCGACGACCTCGAGGGCGGGGTTCGTCGGTGTCTCGAGCCAGACCAGGGCGGCGTCGTCGCAGGCACGGACCAGCTCGTCGGGGTGCGTCACGTCGACCAGCCGCACCGAGAGCCGCCCACGCGCCTCGAGGTCCGCCAGCTGCATGATCGTGCCGTTGTAGGCGTGGCGCGGGGCCACGACAGTCCCGCCCTGCCCGACGAGGTCGACGAGGGTGGCGACGGCGGCCAGCCCGCTCGAGAACGCCAGGCACCGGCCGCCCTCCAGGGCACCCAGCGCCTCCTCGAACGCGGTCCAGGTCGGGTTGCCGTAGCGTCCGTACTCGACCTCGCCGCCCGCGACGTACGTCGAGGCCAGCGTCACCGGCGTGTTCAACGGCTGGTCCGGTGCGCGTTCGGGACGGCCGGCGACCACCGCCACGGTGGCCGGCTGGAGCGGTCCTCGGCCGGTCGGGTCGTCGTCGGGTGTGTCGGGGCGCGGGACCGGCATGCGCCCCAGGGTAGGCAGATAGTGTCGGCTCACCATGAGCGACCTGCCCGTCCCCGGCGCCGCCTCCGAACGTCCGCGGGTGGCGGTCCTCTTCGGCGGCCGCTCGAGCGAGCACGCCATCTCCTGCGTCACGGCCGGCAGTGTGCTGGAGGCCATCGACCGGACGAGGTACGACGTGGTTCCCATCGGCATCGCCAAGGACGGACGCTGGGTCCTCGAGTCGGGGGACACCGGCCGGCTGGCGATCGCCGGTCCCGACCGGCTGCCCGAGGTCGACGGCTCGCTGCCGGTGCTGTCGGTGGCCCACGACGGCGAGGTCGGGGAGATGCTCGTCCACGAGCAGTCCGACGGACGAGGCGCCCTGGGCCGGGTCGACGTGGTCTTCCCCGTGCTGCACGGGCCCTACGGAGAGGACGGCACGATCCAGGGGCTGCTCGAGATCGCCGACGTCCGCTACGTCGGGTCGGGGGTGCTCGCCTCCTCCGTGGGCATGGACAAGCACTACATGAAGGTGGTCTTCGAGGCGGCCGGCCTGCCGCTGCTGCCCTACGTGGTCATCGGTGACCGGCAGTGGCGACTCCAGCCCGAGCAGTGCCGCGAGGCCGTGGACGCGCTGGGCTACCCGGTGTTCGTCAAGCCCTGCCGCGGCGGGTCGAGCATCGGCATCAGCAAGGTGGCCTCGCGTGCGGGGCTCGACGCGGCGGTGGAGGAGGCGCGCCGCTGGGACCCCAAGGTCATCGTGGAGGCGTCGGCGGGACACGGCGCACGCGAGATCGAGTGCGGCGTGCTCGAGGGGTTCGGGGATGCGCCGGCCGAGACCAGCGTCGTCGCGGAGATCACCGTCGGGGCCGACCGGGACTTCTACGACTTCGCCGCCAAGTACCTGCCGGAGGAGAGCACCAGGCTCGACGTGCCGGCAGACCTCGAGCCCTCGGTCGCGGAAGAGGTGCAGCGGCTGTCGGCGGCGGCCTTCGAGGCGCTGTCCTGCGAGGGCCTGGCCCGCGTGGACTTCTTCCTGCTGCCCGACGGCCGGCTGGTCCTCAACGAGATCAACACGATGCCGGGCTTCACGCCGACGTCGATGTTCCCGACGATGTGGGCGGCCTCGGGGCTCGCCTACCCGGAGCTGGTCGAGCGACTGATCCAGCTGGCCCTGCGGCGTCCGACCGGCTTGCGCTGATCCCGGCTCAGAGGCATCTGCCGGTGGCCTCGGTGTGCTCGGACACGGCTGCGGAGAGGTCGACGAGGGTCGTCGCGGGTGGCCAGTACTCGGCCGGCATCCGGACCTCGACGTGCTGGGCACGGTTGACGGTGGTCATGGTGACGTCGGAGACCTCCCCGGCCTGGAGCTGCTCCTCGGGCAGGTACCAGTCGACCCCGTTGACGGTGGTGCACGAGGACGCCCGGTCGAAGCCGGCCGGCGCCGGACCGCCGCAGGTGAGCACGATCGGCGGGTCGCCCCAGGCGGCCCCCAGGCCCTCCGCCGGCTCGGTGTCGCGCTGCGGCTGGTCCGCCACCTCGACGGGCAGGTCGTCGAGCAGTGCGCGACAGGCGGCGCGGTCGCTCGACCGCGGGGTCGGAGCGTCGAGGCGCACGGCTCCCTGGCCGCAGCCGGCCAACGCCGTCGTCATCATCAGCCCCGTCACCAGCCCCGTCACCAGCCTCGACACCGGGCTCGCGGCAGGGGGAAGCCAGGCGTCCGGTCGGGCCGACGGGCCGGCAGCCGCTGGCCTCAGATGTGCACCACGGGGCAGGTGAGCGTCCGCGTGATGCCGTCGACCGCCTGCACCCGCGCGACGACGAGCTTGCCCAGCTCGTCGACGTTGCGGGCCTCGGCCCGGACGATCACGTCGTAGGGCCCGGTGACGTCCTCCGCGAGCGTCACGCCCTTGACATCCGCGATCGCCGAGGCAACTTCCGCGGCCTTCCCGACGTCGGTCTGGATCAAGATGTAGGCCTGGACGACCATCGCGTGCTCCTGTCCTCGCACCGGCGGTCCGAGGTGGCAACCCCGGAGCCCGCTCAACCTATCGCGCCCGTGACTCCGGCCGGAACACGGTGACCACCATGGGATTCAATGCTGGCCATGCGCTCCCTCCCCGACCCACCAGCCCCTGCGGCGGCCCTCCCGCCGGCCCTGCCGCCAGCGGGCACCACGGTGGGGGAGACCGGCGAGTTCGAGCTGCTGGCCCTGCTCACGCCCCGGCTGCCCCAGGGGCCCGACGTGGTGGTCGGGCCCGGCGACGACGCGGCACAGGTGCGGGCGTCCGCGGGCGGCCTTCTGGTGGCCACCGACGTCCTGGTCGACGGGCGGCACTTCCGCCGCGACTGGGCCTCCGCGGTCGACATCGGCCACCGCGCCGCCGCGCAGAGCCTCTCCGACATCAATGCCATGGGCGGTCGAGCCACCGCGGTCACGGTGGGGCTGGCCACCCCGGCGGACGTGGAGGTGGCGTGGCTCGTGGACCTCTCGGACGGGATCGCGTCGGAGTGCGCCTCGGTCGGCGCGTCGGTCGTCGGCGGCGACCTGACGCGCAGCGAGGTGCTGACGGTGTCGGTGACCGCACTCGGCACCCTCGATGGCCCTGGCGTCGCCGCGGGGCTGCGCTCGGGCGCCCGGCCCGGCGACGTCGTCGCGCTCTGCGGCCGGCAGGGATGGGCGTCCGCCGGGCTCGCGGTGCTGAGCCGGGGTTTCCGCTCGCCGCGGGCGGTGGTCGAGGCCTACCGGCGTCCCGACGTGCCGTACGGCGCGGGGGCCGAGGCGCTGGAGGCGGGCGCGACCGCGCTCATCGACGTGTCCGACGGTCTGGTCGCGGACCTCGGCCACGTGGCCAGGGCAAGCGGTGTGCGGATCGACCTGAGCAGCGCCGCGCTGACCGTGGACGAGCCGCTCCGCGCGGTGGGCGCCGCGGTGGGTGTCGACCCGTTGTCGTTCGTCTTAGGAGGGGGGGACGACCACCCCCTGGCGGCCACCTTCCCGCCGCAGACCGAGCTTCCGGCCCGCTGGAGCGTCGTCGGCACGGTCTCGGACGGTGGGCTGGAAGGCGCCCCGGGCGGCCCGGAGGTGACGGTCGACGGGGCGGCGTACCAGGGCGCTCCCGGCTTCCGGCACTTCTGACCACGCACGAACCGCCCGGGACGCAGCGGCGTCCCGGGCGGCTCGAGGAGAGACTCAGATCAGCGCGTGACCTTGCCGGCCTTGAGGCAGCCGGTGCAGACGTTCAGCCGCTTGGGCGAGCCGTTGACCGTGGCGCGCACGCGCTGGATGTTGGGGTCGAAGCGACGCTTCGTGATCTTGCGGGACCAGGGCCGGTTGTTGCCGAAGCCCGGTCCCTTGGCGCAGATGTCGCAGACGGCAGCCACCGTGAACTCCTGATTGACACTCGAAAGGGGATCGGGGGCCCGGCCGACGGCCGGACAACCGCGCCAGCCTATCCGATGCGCTCCACGCCGGAGAAATCGTCGCGCCCGCCACCGAGGGTGGTCCCGGTTAGCCTGTGGCAGCGCTGAGCGGAGGTCGGGCGAGCGGATCGGTGAGAGGGGTGGTGGCAGTGGCGGAGCCGGGGTTCGTGCCGCTGCTGGTCAGGTTCGCCACCCTGGCGGTCCAGGCCCTGTCCGAGGCACGTGAGGAGATCGACTCGCTCAACGTCTACCCGGTGCCCGACGGCGACACGGGGACGAACCTGCTGCTGACGTTCGAGTCGGGTTCCCAGGCGCTGCGCGACCTCGTGTCCGACAGCGGAGGTCCCGAGGTGGCCGGTCCCGAGGCCGCGTCCGCCGCCTATGCGCGAGGGCTGCTCCTCGGCGCGCGCGGCAACTCCGGGGTGATCATGTCCGAGCTGGCGGGCGCGATGCTGGGCCACCTTGCGCGCGCCGACCAGGCGGGGCACGACCGAGATGTGGTGTGCGTGCTGGCAGAGGCCATGACGCTCGCGACCGAGGCCGGGTACGCCGCCGTCGGTCGGCCGGTCGAGGGCACCATGCTCTCGGTGGCGCGCGCCGCCTCGGACCAGGCGCGGCGCACCGCCGGGCAGCCGGCGACCCGGGTGAGCCGCGTGCTGGAGACCGCCGCCGAGGCCGCCCGGGAGGCGCTCGCCCGGACCCCGGAGCAGCTCGAGGTCCTCCGCCGCGCGGGGGTCGTCGACGCCGGCGGCCTGGGCCTGTGCCTGGTGCTGGAGGCGGCCACCGCTGCCTGCACCGGCCGTCGTCAGCTGCCCTCGACCGACCGCCTGCCACGACGGCAACCACGGCCGCCGGGGCCACCGGTCTCGCACGACGCGGGGCAGGACGAGGTCGAGGGTCCGGGAAGCCCGGCGTACGAGGTGATGTACCTCCTCGACGCCGGGGAGGAGGTGATACCGCGGCTGCGTGAGACGTTGCAGGCGCTCGGCGACTCCCTGGTCGTGGTCGGTGGCCACGGACTGTGGAACGTCCACGTGCATGTCGACGACGTCGGCGCGGCCGTCGAGGCGGGCATCGCAGCGGGACGCCCGCACCGGGTGCGCATCACGCACCTTGCTGACCACGTGGCCGCCGGGGCCCGAGCGCCACGCCGGGCCGGGCACAGCGGACGCGGCGTCGTCGTCGTCTCGTCCGGTCCCGGGCTGACGGAGGTCTTCGGCCAGGCCGGCGCTGCCGTCGTCGAGGCGTCGGTGAGCTCCCGGCCGTCGACCGGCGAGCTGCTGGAGGCGATCCGCGCCACCGGCGCGGCCGAAGCCATCGTGGTGACCAACGACCGCGACGTGGTCCCCGCGGCCGAGGCGGCGGCCCGGCTGGCCGAGAGCGACCACGGCGTCCGGGTGGCGGTGGTCCCGACGGCCGCCCAGGTGCAGGGACTCGCCGCGGTGGCCGTCCACGACCCCGACCGCCCCTTCGAGCACGACCTCGTCGAGATGACCGCCGCGGCCCGGCACGCCCGCACCGGGGCGGTGACGATCGCTGCCCGGCGGGCGATCACAACGGCCGGCGAGTGCCAGCCCGGGGACGTGCTCGGCGCCGTCGAGGGCGACTTCGTGGTCGTGGGGGAGGACCAGTTCACGGTCGCGGTCGAGGTGATCGAGCGGCTGCTCGGCGGCGGTGGGGAGCTGGTCACGGTGGTCGCGGGCGAGGGGGGCGGGGAGCTCGCCCGCCGGTGTGCTGCCCACCTGGCCCACAGCCACCCGGGCGTCGACGTGGCGGTCCACGACGGTGGCCAGCAGCGCTACCCCGTGCTCTTCGGGGTCGAGTGATGGCGGGCCGCACGTGAAGGCCGGCCGGCGGTGACCGCCGCGGTGGGATGGGACACCCGGCTGCAGGTCGTGCTCGGGGGGACCGCTGCCTGGATCGGCAAGCACATCGGCTACACCACGGTGGGTCAGCTGCTCAGCCACTACCCGCGGACGTTCGTGCCTCGCGAGGAGGCCAGCTCCGTGGCGGACCTGGTCGTGGGGGAGCCTGTGACCGTGGTGGGAGCCGTGGCCTCGGTGACCGTCCACCCCTACCAGGACCGGCGCACGGGACGCCAGGCCTACCGGACCGAGGCGGCGGCGGACCTCGACGGCGGCCGGCTGTGGATGACGTTCTTCGACACCAAGCGCGGGGTGGCGGAGGGCCGCAGGGAGAAGCTGGAGCCCGGACGGCGGGTGCTCCTGTCGGGCAAGGTGGAGCGGAACCGCTTCAAGCAGGGCCGCCTGGAGCTGACCCACCCCGACTTCGACGTCAAGGCCGCCGAGCGGGCGAGGAGCTCGCTGCAGCCGATCTACCCGGTGACCGGCAAGCTGCGGTCCTGGACGCTCGAGAACGCCGTGGCGGTGGTGCTCGACGTCCTGACCGAGGTGCCTGCGCTTGTCCCGGACGAGCTGCGGTCCGAGCGCGGTCTGCTCGGTGCACGGCAGGCGCTCGAGTGGATCCACCGCCCGCAGGACTGGCAGCAGTACGGCGCGGCGACCAAACGGCTGCGCTTCGAGGAGGCCTTCGTGGCGCAGGTGGCCCTCGCCCAGCGGCGCCATGAGCAGCGCGGGGTCGGGACCACCGCGAGGACGGGACGTCCGGGGGGTGCGTTCGACGCCTTCGACGAGCTGCTCCCGTTCACGCTGACCGAGGGCCAGCGCCGCGTCGAGGAGGAGGTGCTGGCCGATCTCGCCGAGCGCCACCCGATGCACCGGCTGCTGCAGGGCGAGGTCGGGTCGGGCAAGACCGTGGTGGCGCTGCGCGCGATGCTGCGCGTGGTGGACTCCGGCGGACAGGCCGCGCTCCTCGCGCCCACCGAGGTGCTGGCACAGCAGCACCACCGGTCGCTGACCGCGCTGCTCGGCGACCTGGCGGCCGGCGGCATGCTCGGCGGAGCACCGGAGGCCACCCGGGTCGCCCTCGTCACCGGGTCGCAGTCGGCGTCGGCACGCCGTACCGCGCTCCTGGAGGCGGCGTCCGGGGAGGCCGGCATCGTCATCGGCACCCACGCGCTGCTCGAGGACAAGGTCCAGTTCGCGGACCTCGGGCTGGTCGTGGTCGACGAGCAGCACCGCTTCGGGGTGGAGCAGCGCGCGGCGCTGTCGACGAGGACGGAGGGGTCGCCGCCCCACGTCCTGGTGATGACAGCCACGCCGATCCCCCGCACGGTCGCCATGACGGTCTTCGGGGATCTCGAGACCTCCTCGCTCGCCGAGCTGCCCGCCGGGCGCGGCGAGATCCAGACCACCGTTGTCCCGCTGGCCGAGCAGCCGGCGTGGCTGGACCGTGTCTGGTCCCGCGTCAGGGAGGAGGTGCGGGCGGGCCGCCAGGTGTACGTGGTGTGCCCGAGGATCTCCGGCGACGACGAGGCCGACGTGGCGGTGGAGCCGGACCCGGAGCCGTCCACCGTCGCGGGCGAGGGGAGCGAAGGCCGGAGCAGCCGCCGCCCCGCCGCTGTCGAGGAGCTGACACCGCAGCTGGTGGCCGGGCCGCTTGCCGGGCTGCGCGTGGCCCCGCTGCACGGGCGCTTGGCCGCGGACACCAAGGACGAGGTGATGAGGGCGTTCGCCGCCGGCGACGTGGACGTCCTGGTCTCGACGACGGTCATCGAGGTCGGGGTCGACGTCGCCAACGCCACCACGATGGTCGTGCTCGACGCCGACCGCTTCGGGGTCTCGCAGCTGCACCAGCTCCGCGGGCGCGTCGGCCGGGGCGGTCACCACGGGCTCTGCCTGCTGGTCACCGGCGCGCCGTTGGACAGCCCCGCGCGGCAGCGGCTGGAGGCGGTCGCAGCCACCACCGACGGCTTCCGGCTCGCCGAGCTCGACCTCACGATGCGTCGCGAGGGGGACGTGCTCGGGAGCAACCAGTCGGGCAGCCGCCGCACCCTGCGGCTGCTGTCGGTCGTCCGTGACGCCGACATCATCGAGGAGGCCCGGGCAGCCGCCGTCGACCTCGTCGAGCGCGACCCGGGGCTGGCCTCTGTGCCGCCACTGCGTTCGGCGGTGGCCGCCCTCCACGAGTCTCAACGCACCGACTACCTGGACAAGACGTGACCCGGATCATCGGCGGCACGGCCGGCGGCCGGCGGTTGAGGACGCCCCCGGGTCCGCTGACGCGCCCCACCTCGGACCGGGTCCGCGAGGCGCTGTTCAGCGCGGTGGAGTCCCTGCTGGGGTCGTTCGCCGGGCTGCGCCTCCTCGACCTGTACGCCGGCTCTGGCGCGGTCGGCCTCGAGGCGGCCTCCCGGGGGGCCGCCTCGGTGACGCTGGTCGAGAAGGACCACCGCGCCGCTGCCCTGGCCAGGGCCAACGGCCGCTCGCTCGGGCTCACGAACGTCGACGTGGTCAGTGCCTCGGTGGCCCGGCACCTGCAGCAGGGCGGGCCACCCGAGACGGCGTACGACGTGGTCTTCCTCGACCCGCCGTACGCGATGCGGGGGGCCGAGGTCGACGCCGCACTCCGCGCGCTCACCGCCCCCGGCTGGCTGGCCGAGGAGGCGCTCGTCGTCGTGGAGCGGTCCTCGCGCACCGACCCGGTGGGGTGGCCGGACGGCTACCGTCCCGACCGGGTCCGGGTCTACGGGGAGACGGCCCTGCACTTCGCCACCTGGGCGGGGCGACGGCCGGAACCGCTGCGGTACGGTCACGAGCACCTCCCCGCCAGTCCACCCGCCAGTCCACCCGCCCCTCCACCTGCGCAGGAGCCCTGACGTGCGCCGAGCCGCCTGCCCCGGGTCCTTTGACCCGGTGACCAACGGTCATCTCGACATCATCAGCCGCGCGGCCGCGATCTTCGACGAGGTGGTCGTGGCGGTCGGGATCAACGCCTCGAAGAACCGGCTCTTCACCGCCGACGAGCGGATGCAGATGCTCCGCGAGGTGGTGGCGCCCTACGACAACGTGTCGGTCGACTGCTTCGAGGGGCTGCTGACCGACTTCTGCCGGCGCCGCGGCGTTCTCGCGATCGTCAAGGGACTCCGGGCGGTGAGCGACTTCGACTACGAGCTGCAGATGGCGCAGATGAACTCCACGCTCGCGGGCATCGAGACGGTCTTCGTGCCCACCAGCCCGGAGTACTCCTTCCTGGCCTCCAGCCTCGTGAAGGAGGTCGCCGGGTTCGGCGGCGACGTCTCCAGCCTCGTGCCTGCCTCCGTGCTGACCCGGCTCCAGGACCGGCTGGGGGAGGAGCGCTCCTGACCGGCCGAGGGGCAGCCGCTACTCCGTCGTGACCACCTGCTCCTCCCTGCGGTGGCCCTCGGCCAGCCGACGGAGCCGGTCGAGGTCGATCTGGTCCTTGGCGGCGACGGCGACGTGCACCGGCGTGACCGCGGTGAGCGTCGAGGTGCGCCGGCCACCCTCGAGCAGCGCGCGCTCCCCGATCACCGCCCCGGGGCCGAGCTGGACGAGCGAGCGTCCGTCGACGTCGACCGAGAGCACCCCGTCCAGGACGAGGTACAGCTCGTCGCCGACCTCCCCCTGTCGGGTGAGGGTGTCGCCCTCGCGCATGCGGCGAGACCGCGGCTTCTGTCCGCCGCGCATGATGTCGGTGGACAGCTGCCGCTCGAGCTCTGACTCGACCGCCAGGACGAGCGCCTCCCGGTCCCCGTGCCCCCACGGCGTCCGCTGGCCGAAGGAGTGGCTCATCCACTGCCCCTGGTCGGCGAGCCCGCTCTTGAACGCCAGGCTGCCCCCGGTGTCGTAGATCCAGTGGCGCGGGAACGCGCTGGCGCCCCGGAGCTCGACCTCGCTGCCGCCGTCCGCACGCAGGGTCAGCGCCAACGTGGTCCACACGATCGGCGCCTGCCACTGGATGAACGGCGCGTGCGGCACCGGCCGCGGCAGGGGTACGCCGGTCGCGCCGCCGACCGTCTGGGTGAACGTGACCCGGTCGCCGTCCCGCTGCGGCTCCTCTCGAAGCACCGGGAGCGCCAGCGCCCGGAACGTCGCGCCGACCTTGCCCACCCGCACGGTCGTTGCTCCCATGACGAGGTCGGACACGTCGGCGTACCCGGCGTCGACGACGCGACCGTCCTCCACCTCGGCCCAGCCGGACACCACGTTGGCGAAGCGGAAGCGATCCTCCCGGCACAGCTCGTGCACTCTGTCGGTGTCGACCTGCTCGGGCAGCGGGTCGTCGTAGTGGGAGAGCTTGAGGTTCATGCCGAGACGGAGCGGACCGCTCACCGACTCCGACGGGATCCACGAGATGGTGGTGCCTGTCGCCGCCACGCGGGTGCTGGGCATGGGTGTCCTCTCCGTCGCCAGGGCCCGAGAGGGTCGTGCCGCCATTCAACGCCCGGACCGCGGACCACACAACGGTCGACACCCGGTCGACGTCGGGCCCCTCGCGTGCCGGCTCGCCTGCGCCGGCTGCTGGGTTGCATACGGTAAGGCCATGGCGGACGGCCCTCCTCGGACAGAGCAGGTCGAGGACATCGCGTCCCTCGACCGGGCCATCGCGGGCCTGGAGAGCCAGCGCAGCCTCCTGGGCGACGACGTCGCGGAGACGGCGCTGGCACCGTTGCGCGAGCGGCGTGCCGCGCTCCTCCTGCGGCACGCGGGCGAGCAGCGCAAGCTCGTCACCGTGCTGTTCGCCGACCTCGTCGACTTCACGGTGCTGTCCCGACGGCTCGACGCCGAGGACACGCGTGCGGTCGTCGGCGCCTACTTCTCCCGCTGGAACGACGCCATCACCGCGCAAGGCGGGACCGTGGAGAAGTTCATCGGCGACGCGGTGATGGCGGTCTTCGGGCTCGCCCAGTCGTGGGAGGACGACGCGCAGCGGGCGATCCGGGCCGCGTTGGCCATGACGGAGGGGCTAACTGCGCTGAACGCCGAGCTGGAGGCGAGCCACGGCGTGCAGCTGCAGATGCGGGTCGGCATCGACACCGGCGACGTCGTCGTGAGCACGCTCGAGGAGCGCGCCGGGCACGAGTTCGTCGCGGTGGGTCCCACGGTCAACCGGGCCAGCCGGATCCAGTCCGCGGCGCCACCCGGCCGGGTGCTCATCTCCGGGGACACCCATCGCCAGGTCCGCGGGTGGTTCAGCGTCGAGCCCGTGCGCGGCCTGGTCCTCAAGGGCATCGACGACCCGGTGGACGCCTACCTGGTGGTGTCCGAGCGCCCGCACGGCTTCCGCCTGGACCGGGCCGGCGGCGTCGAGGGCGTGAACACCGCGACCGTGGGACGCGAGCTCGAGCTGCGGACCCTCCAGGAGCGGCTGCTCGACGTCATCGAGGACAGCCAGTGGTGCGTCGTCACGATGCTCGGGGATGCCGGGGTGGGCAAGTCCCGGCTGCTCCTCGACTTCGACTCCTGGCTCGAGGAGCGTCCCGAACCGGTGTGGTGGTTCCGTGGCCGGGCGTCCCAGTCGGGGAGCAACCGGGCCAACGCGCTGCTCCACGACCTCGTGGCCAGCCGGTTCCTCATCCAGGACACCGATCCGCCCGAGGTCGTGCGCGACAAGTTCGGGACCGGATTCGCCGCCGCGTTCGACGACGACGTACGGGCGGGGTCGGCCGCGCGTCTGGTCGCAGCCTGGCTCGGCTTCGATCCCCAGAGCTCGGACGGGTTGCCGTCCGATCCGCAGAGCCTCCGGGACCAGGCCTCGGCAGCGCTGGCCGACTACCTCGCCGCACTCAGCCGGACTGCTCCGGTCGTGGTCCTCCTGGAGGACCTCCACTGGGCGGACGACGGCTCCCTCCGGTGGCTCGACACCGTGGACCGGTTCCTTCACGACCGGCCCGTCCTCGTGGTCGCCACCGCTCGGCCGGTGCTGCTCGAGCAGCGCCCGCGGTGGGGCGAGGGGCTCGCGCACCACGCGCGCGTCCAGCTCGAGCCGCTCTCGCGCAGGGCCAGCCGGCAGCTGTTGAGCCAGATCCTGCAACGCGTGGACGAACCGCCGGCCGCGCTGGTGAACCTCGTCATCGAGGCGGCGGAGGGGAACCCCTTCTACATCGAGGAGCTGGTCACCTGGCTCGTCGAGGCCGGCGTCATCGTCAAGGGCGACGGCGCCTGGCAGGTGGTCGAGCAGCTGCTGGGCGACGTCGCCGTACCGTCCACGCTCCGCGGGGTCCTGCAGGCGCGCCTGGACTCGCTGACCCCCGGCGAGCGCGGCCTCCTCCAGCGGGCCTCCGTGGTGGGCCGCGTCTTCTGGGACGAGGCGGTCGCCCGGCTCGACGGCGGTGCTGTGCCGACTGCGGGGTCGACTGCGGGGCCGACTGCGGGGCCGACCCCGGCCAGCGAGGTGCTGGACGGCCTCCGCCGCCGTGAGCTGGTCTTCGAGCGGGAGGTCTCCGCCTTCGAGTCGGCGCGCGAGTTCCTCTTCAAGCACGCGCTGCTGCGCGACGTGGCCTACGAAGGGGTGCTGCGCGCGCACCGCGAGCGCTACCACCGCCTGACGGCGCTGTGGCTGGCCGACGTGAGTGGTCGCACCGGCCGCGAGCGGGAGTACGCCGCGCTGATCGCCCAGCACTTCGACAGCGCCCGGTCGCCCGAGGCCGCCCACTGGTGCCTCCGGGCCGGACGTCAGGCCGCGGCGGTGTTCGCCCTGGAGGAGGCGACCCGGTTGCTGGGGCGGGGCCTCGAGCTGGCGCCGGAGACCGACCCGGGGCTCCGCTTCGACCTGCTGGCCGAGCGCGAGACCGTGCTCGAGCGGATCGGTGACCGCTCCGGCCAAGAGGTCGATCTCACCGAGATGGACGCGCTCACCGCCCGGCTGCCCGACGACGAGCCGCGCCGGCTGACGCTGCTGCTGGCTCGGGCCCGCAGCAGCTTCGAGCACAGCGACTACGACCGGGTGCTGGAGCTGACGTCCCAGGTCGCCGAGGCAGCCGAGCGCGCGGGGCTGCCGGCCCGGGCCGTGGAGGCCCGGCTGTGGCGGGGAAAGGCACTGACCTGGAACGAGGACCTCGACGGCGCTCGGAACTGCCTGGCCGCGGCGCGGGACCTGGCGCACCAGCTCGGCCGGCTGTGGCTGGAGGGCGAGGCGCTGCGCTACCTCGCGATGGTCGCCAACGACAGTGGGGACTTCCCCTTGGCCCTGGAGATGATCGCGCTCTCACGCCGGGCCTTCGCCGAGGACGGCGACCGTGAGGCCGAGGCGGTCGCGGCGACCATGCAGGCCACCACCGCCTTCCACATGGGCCGGATCGAGGAGGCCCGGGTGGTGTTCGAAGAGGTGCTGGAGGTCTTCCGTCGGTCCGGACACCGCTACCGGGAGGCCGTCGTCGTGGGAAACATCGGGTCGGTCGCCTTCGCCGAGGGCCGGCTCGCGGAGGCGGCGCTCCGCTCCGAGGAGGCCGCCGAGCTGACCCGGCAGCTCGCCGACATCGAGGCGACGGCGAACAACCTCCTCGTGGTGGCCGACGTCGACGTCGCGGTCGGCCGATGGGAGGCGGCGCACCGCATCCTCGACGAGGCCCTCGAGCTTGCCACGAGCGTCTCGTCCGCACGGCTGGCCGCGGGGACGTTCGCGCGGGGTGCTCTCCTGGCGATCGAGGAGGGTGATGTCACCTCGGCCGTCGAGCTTGCCCGGAAGGGGGTCGAGGAGATCTCCGCGACGCCGTCGCCGATGGACCGCGGCCACTGCCACACCGCACTCGGCTACGCCGAGCTGGCGCAGGGCGACCTCGACGCGGCGGAGGCGGCCTTCGGCCAGTCGCGCGAGGACCACCTCCTGGTGGACCGGGAGCCCCTGGTGCGCGAGGCCGAGGTCGGGATCGCCGCGGTCGCCCTGCAGCGCGGGGACCTCGCGAGGGCCGTCGACCTGGTGAGGCCGGTGCTGGGCCGGGTCGACCCGCAAGGGCTCCAGGACTGCCTGCGGCCGGCGTCGGTGCTGCTGACCACCTGGCGGGTGCTGGACCACGCGCAGGACCCGGAAGCCGAGACGTTGCTGTCCCGGGCGCGCGCGTTCATCCTCGACCGCGCCGAGGCGACCGGCGATCCCGGGATGGCCGACGGCTACCTGGCGAAGATCGCCGAGACGCAGCTGCTGAGGGAGTCCGAGCGTCGGCTGGGCCGGTGACGATCGCGCCGGCCCGGCGGGGCCGGGCCCCGCGGTTTGGCCCCCTCCCCGCCCGGCGGTAGGCTTTCGTTTGATCCTTGTGCCGGCCGGCGGGTCACCGTCCGAGCCGGGATGGGGATCGTGATCTGTCTGCCGATGCCGAAAGTGGTCCCGTGCGTCTCGACCCGAGAGCGCCGCTCGTGCTCGACACCCGTCAGCTCGGCCGTCGTCCAGGGTTGGAGCGGACCGCGACCCTGACTGCACCGGCGCCGGCAGATCTCGGGATCGAGGTTCTCCGCGTCCCCGAAGGCTCACCGGTCGAGCTCGACCTGCGGCTGGAGGCGGTCGTCGAGGGGGTGCTCGTCACCGGCACCGTCGAGGCGGTGCTGACCGGCGAGTGCGTGCGGTGCCTGGAGGAGATCAGCAGGGGAATCACTGCGGACTTCTGCGAGCTGTTCGTCTACGACGACGACTCGGACCACAGGCATCACACCCGCGACGGGCAGGAGACGGAGGACGGCGAGACCAGCCGGATGGAGGGCGACCTGATCGACCTCGAGCCGGTGCTGCGGGACGCGGTGGTGCTGGCGCTGCCGTTCCAGCCCCGCTGCCAGGACGACTGTCCGGGGCTGTGCGTGGAGTGCGGAGTGCGGCTCGCGGACGACCCCGGTCACCGGCACGAGGAGCAGGTCGACCCACGATGGGCCGCGCTGCAGACGCTGGGACACCAGCAGGGCGCAGGACCTGGCCCGAGTGATGGATCCACCGGCCGCGACGGCGGCCCGACCGAGGAGTGAAGAACAGTGGCTGTCCCGAAGCGGAAGATGTCGCGCAGCAACACCCGGCACCGCCGGTCCCAGTGGAAGGCCGTCGCGCCCTCGCTGGTCACCTGCGCCAACCCGGCATGCGGCGGCAAGCACCTGCCGCACCGCGCCTGCCCCCAGTGCGGGGAGTACGGCTCCCGGGCCAGCCGTCGGCCGGTCCTCTGAGCCAGCCGCGTTGAGCTCCGAGGTCGTGTGCGAGGCGGACGGGCCCGAGGCGTACGACGACCTGCGTGACGCGCTCGGCGCCCCGCAGCTCGACGCCGGGCTGCTCGACCGCGCCCTGACCCACCGCTCCTACGCCTACGAGAACGGCGGGCTGCCCACCAACGAGCGGCTGGAGTTCCTCGGCGACTCCGTGCTCGGGCTGGTGGTCACCGAGACCCTCTACGTCACCCACCCGGACCTCTCCGAGGGTCGGCTCGCCAAGCTGCGGGCGGCCGTCGTCAACGCCCGCGCCCTGGCCGACGTGGCCCGGACCATCGGCCTCGGGGAGCACATCAAGCTCGGTCGGGGCGAGGAGATCACCGGCGGCCGGACCAAGGCCTCGATCCTCTCCGACACCGTGGAGGCCGTGATCGGGGCCGTCTACCTCAGCGGCGGCCTCGACGAGGGCCGCCTCGTCGTACACCGGCTGTTCGACCCGCTCATGGACGCCGCCGCAGGGCTGGGCGCAGGGCTGGACTGGAAGACGAGCCTCCAGGAGCTGTCCGCCGAGCACTCCCTCGGGGTCCCCGAGTACGTCATCGGCGAGGACGGGCCGGACCACGCCAAGACCTTCACCGCCCAGGTCAGGGTCGGGGACCGGCTCTACGGCCACGGCAGCGGGCGCTCCAAGAAGGAGGCGGAGCAGCAGGCAGCCGAGACGGCCTACCGCGAGATCGTCGCGGAGGTCGGGGGCGGCTTCCCGGTCCCCGAGGTGTCGGACTGAACCCGTGCGACTGACCTGCCGTGCCTGAGCTCCCTGAGGTCGAGGTGGTGCGCCGCGGCGTCGCCGAGCACGTCGTCGGACGCCGACTGGGGTCCGTCGAGGTCCTGCACCCGCGTCCGGTCCGCCGCCACGCCGGGGGCTCGGACGACTTCCGCTCCGTGCTGGAGGGGCGGGAGGTCCAGGCGGCCCGACGTCGGGGGAAGTACCTCTGGCTCCCCCTGGACAGCGGCGACGCGCTGATGGCGCACCTCGGCATGAGCGGTCAGCTGCTGGTGCAGCCGGCGACCGCCCCGCCCGAGCGCCACCTGCGGGTCCGGTTCGCTCTCGACGGCTCCGACCGGGACCTGCGCTTCGTCGACCAGCGCATGTTCGGCGGGCTCGCGGTCTCCATCGGCGGTGCCGAGCTGCCCCCGGAGATCGCCCACATCGCCCGTGACCCGCTCGATGCCGCCTTCGACGACGACGCGTTCGTGCGCCGGGTCCGGGCACGGGCCTCGGGGATCAAGCGGATCCTGCTCGACCAGACCGTGGTGTCGGGCATCGGCAACATCTACGCCGACGAGGGGCTGTGGCGCGCCGGGGTGCACGGCGACCGGCCGGGCACCCGGCTGTCGGCCCGTCAGGTGCGCGACGTCCTCGCCGGCGTACGGGCGGTCATGGCCGCGGCGCTGGAGCAGGGCGGCACGTCCTTCGACGCCCTCTATGTCAACGTCAACGGCGAGAGCGGCTACTTCGACCGCTCGCTGGAGGTCTACGGCCAGGCGGGCCGACCGTGCTCGAGGTGCGGGACGCCCGTGGTCCGGGTGCCGTTCATGAACCGCTCGTCGTACTTCTGCCCGCGCTGCCAACCACGACCGCGGCTGGCCACCGGCGGGGTCGGCCGGACCGGCTCCACGCGGAGCCGGCATTGACCGTCCTCGCGGCGCCGTGAGACCCTGAGAGACGACCCCCCGCACCCGGCTGACGCCACCGCAAGACGAGCGCGTCCTGACAGTTCACCGGAGGACACACAGATGGCGAAGGCCCTCGTCGGTTACCTCAACCAGACCGACCCTCGGGTCGTCGCCTCCCTCGCCGGCGAGAACCGCCGCCTCCGACAGCTCGTGGCCGACCTCGAGACGCGGCTCTCGCGGCTCGAGGCCGAGAACGACGCGCTCGCGGCGTCCCTCGGCGCGCTGACTGCCGAGAGCCTCCTCACCGTGCCGGACCAGATGCAGCCCGCCTGAGGCGCTGCCTGCTCCACCCCTCCCGCCGAGTCGGCGCTTGTGCACGCCTGAACCGTGCCGAGTCGGCGCTTGTGCACGCCGGCGGCAGGCGTACGTCGGCACCGCCGCGTGCATTGGCGCCGACTCGGCGGGGCTGACGCGTGCATTGGCGCCGACTCGGCGGGGCTGACGCGTGCATTGGCGCCGACTCGGCCGGGGGTTGAGGGGCGGCCCGGCCGGGCGACATGGCCCGTGCCCCCCGGGCGACACCCCGGGGGACGCGCGGGCGGGTTGCCCGACGACGGGCAGCGCCGCCGGTAGGGTCGGCGGCGCTGACGTGCTTGCTCCCTCGGTGCGGTGCAGGCGCGGAGAGGAGGCCACGTGTACCTGAAGAGCCTGACCGTCCGTGGCTTCAAGTCCTTCGCCTCGGCGACGACGCTCGACCTCGAGCCGGGCATCACCTGCATCGTCGGGCCCAACGGCTCCGGGAAGTCCAACGTCGTCGACGCGCTCGCCTGGGTCATGGGCGAGCAGGGGGCCAAGAGCCTGCGCGGCGGCAAGATGGAGGACGTCATCTTCGCCGGTACGGCGGGACGGCCGCCGCTGGGGCGGGCCGAGGTGGCGCTGACGATCGACAACGCCGACGGCGCGCTGCCGATCGACTACTCCGAGGTCACGATCAGCCGGACCATGTTCCGCAACGGCGGCTCGGAGTACGCCATCAACGGCCGGGCCTGCCGGCTGCTCGACGTCCAGGAGCTGCTGTCCGACTCCGGGATCGGCCGGGAGATGCACGTCATCGTCGGCCAGGGCCAGCTCGACTCGATCCTCCGTGCCACTCCCGAGGACCGCCGCGGCTTCGTCGAGGAGGCTGCCGGAGTGCTCAAGCACCGCAAGCGCAAGGAGAAGGCGCTGCGGAAGCTCGAGTCGACCGAGGGCAACCTGACCCGTCTCGGTGACCTGCTCAGCGAGATCCGCCGCCAGCTCAAGCCGCTCGGCCGGCAGGCGGAGGTCGCCCGCCGCGCTGCCGTCGTCCAGGCTGACGTGCGTGACGCCCGGGCGCGTCTCCTGGCCGACGAGCTGGTCACCGTCCGGACCACCTTGGAGCAGGAGCTCGCCGACGAGTCGCTGCTGCTCCAGCGCCGCCAGGAGGTCGAGACCGCCGTGGAGGCGGCCCGGCTGGCCGAGGGCCGGCTGGAGGCCGCGCTCAGGGACGACCTGCCGGCGCTGGCGCGGGCCCAGGAGACGTGGTTCGGGCTGGCGGCAGTGCGGGACCGGCTCCACGGCACTGCCGGGCTCGCGGCCGAGCGGATCCGCAACGCTGCCGCGGAGCCGGAGGTGCCCGCCGGTCGCGACCCCGAGGAGCTCCTCGCCCAGGCCCAGGCGGCGCGGGCGCAGGAGCAGGCGATCAACGTCGAGGTGGAGAGGCACCGGTCCGGCCTCGAGAGCGCGCTCCTCGCGCGGCAGCAGGCGGAGCAGGAGCAGGTCGACGAGGAGCGCCGGGTCACCACGCTGCACCGGGCAGCCGCCGACCGGCGGGAGGGGCTCGCGCGGCTGCAAGGACAGGTCAACACCAAGCGCAGCCGGGCGACCGCAGCCGAGGACGAGCTCGGTCGGCTGGCGCTCGCGCGCCGGGAGGCCGTTGCCCGCATGGAGCGGGCGGAGCGTGACTTCACGGCGCTCGAGACCCGCATCGCCGGCCTGGACGCCGGCGAGGAGGGGCTCGACGCCGAGCACGAGGGAGCCGTCTCGGTCTCTCACGACGTGGAGGAGCGGCTCGCGAAGGCCCGCGAGGAGGCCCAAGGGGTGGAGCGGGAGCGCACGATGCTCACGGCTCGCCGCGAGGCGCTCGAGCTCGGGCTGAACCGCAAGGACGGCGCCGGTTCGCTGCTGGCCGCTGCCGAGCCGGTCTCGGGAATGCTGGGGTCCGTCGCGGCGCTGGTGACGGTCGAGCCGGGCTACGAGGCCGCCGTGGCAGCGGCGCTGGGCTCGGTCGCCGACGCGGTGGCGCTCGACGGTGTCGACAACGCGGTGGCGGCGATCACCCGGCTGCGCGAGGGGGACCTCGGGCGCGCGGGGCTGCTCCTGGGCACGACCTCGCCGCGGCCCGCCTCGACGCGCGCGGACTGGCCGGCGCTGCCCGACGGCGGCCGGTACGCCGTCGACGTCGTCGACGTTCCGCAGCCGCTGCGGGCGTCCCTGGCCGACGTGCTCGACCGTGTCGCCGTCGTTGCGGACCTCCACGAGGCACGCCGCCTCGTCGGCGCGCACCCCGACCTGGTGGCTGCCACCCGCGACGGCGACCTGGTGGGTGCCTCCGTGGCCGCCGGCGGCTCGGCCTCGGCACCCAGCCTGCTCGAGGTGCAGGCGGCGGTCGACGAGGCCACCGAGCAGCTCACGGCCGTGACGCACAGCGGCGAGCGGCTGGCCTTCGAGCTGGCCCGCCTCGAACAGGAGCGGCACGAGGCCCAGCAGCGGGTCGACGTCGCGCTGGCCAAGCTCCACGAGTCCGACGCCACGCTCGCTGCGATCGCCGAGGAGCTCGCCCAGTACGGCTCCCTGGCCCGCTCCGCCAAGGGCGAGGCCGAGCGGCTCGACCGCGCCATCGCGATGGCCGAGCAGGCACGCGAGGCGGAGCTGGCGGGGCTCGCCGAGCTCGAGGAGCGGCTGACGGCGGTGGCGCGTCCCGAGGAGGACGAGCCGGTCACCGACCTGCGCGAGCAGCTGGCCGACGCGGCTCGGGCCGCTCGGGCCGCGGAGACCGAGGCCCGGCTGGCGCTGCGCACCGCGGAGGAGCGCGCCCGCGCCGTGGCCGGGCGTGCCGACGCCCTGGTGCGCGCAGCCGAGCAGGAGCGCGACGCGCGGGCCCGGGCGCTCGCCGACCGCGAGCGGGTGCGCCGCGAGGGTGCGGTGGCCACCGCCGTCGCGCACGGCGTCGCGGAGGTGCTGACGCGGCTCGAGCAGTCCCTCACCGCTGCGGCCGACCAGCGGACCGCGGTCGAGGCGAGCCGGCGGACGAGGGAGGCGGAGCTGATCGCCCTCCGCGCCCGCCTCCGGGAGCTCGAGGCCGAGCTCGGCGAGCTGGTCACCAGCGTGCACCGTGACGAGATGGCCAGGACCCAGCAGCGGATGCGCCTGGAGCAGCTCGAGGAGCGCGCGCTCGAGGAGCTGGGGCTCGACAGCAACACCCTTGTCACCGACTTCGGGCCACACCTTCCCGTGCCCGTGCTCGTCGCCGACGAGCAGGGGGTTCCCCAGCCCGCCGAGCCGGTGGCCTTCGACCGTGAGGAGCAGCAGAAGCGCCTCAAGGCCGCCGAGCGGTCGCTGGCGATGCTGGGCAAGGTCAACCCGTTGGCGCTGGAGGAGTTCTCCGCCCTCGAGGAGCGTCACCGGTTCCTCACCGAGCAGCTCGAGGACCTCCGGCGTACCCGCCGCGACCTGCTCGACATCGTCAAGGAGGTCGACGAGCGGGTCGAGCAGGTCTTCGCCGAGGCGTGGGAGGACGTCCGCGTGGCGTTCGACCAGGTCTTCGCGCGGCTGTTCCCCGGCGGCGAAGGACGGCTCGTCCTGACCGACCCCGCGAACCTGCTCACCACCGGGATCGAGGTCGAGGCCCGACCGCCCGGCAAGAAGGTCAAGCGGCTGTCGCTGCTCTCCGGCGGCGAGCGGTCCCTGGTCGCGGTCGCGTTCCTGGTCTCGTTGTTCAAGGCGCGTCCGTCGCCCTTCTACATCCTCGACGAGGTGGAGGCGGCACTCGACGACACGAACCTCGGGCGGCTGCTGGAGATCTACGAGGAGCTCCGGGAGAACAGCCAGCTCCTCGTCATCACGCACCAGAAGCGGACGATGGAGATCGGCGACGCGCTGTACGGCGTCACGATGCGCGGTGACGGGGTCTCCACGGTCATCAGCCAGCGGTTGCGCGAGGCCGAGCCGGCGTGATCCCGACCCGGGCCGACTACGTCGCCTGGCGGACCGTCACCACCCGGTGGGCCGACGACGACGTCTACGGGCACATGAACAACGCCCGCTACTTCGAGCTCATCGACACCGCGGTCAACGCCCACCTGCTGGAAGCCACCTCGCTCCCCATCCGCTCGCTGCCCGCGATCGGGATCGTCGCCGAGGTGTCGTGCCGGTACTTCCGCGAGATGGGCTTCCCTGCCCCCGTCGACCTGGGTCTGGTGGCCGAGAAGGTCGGGACGTCCTCTGTCGTCTACCGGATCGGGCTCTTCCAGGGGGACACGAGCGACGACCAGGCCGCGTGCGCCGAGGGCAGGTTCGTGCACGTCTACGTGGACAACACCGAGGCGGGACGCCGCAACGACGGCAGCCGTGCTGTCGTCCCGGTCCCCGACGCCATTCGCCGGGTCGCCTCGGCGCTGCTGCAGGAGCAGCCGACAACGGGCAGCGGCTGAGCTGACCCCGCTCCGGCGTGAGCCGGCTCACGTCATCAGCGGAAGCCGGGTTGAACCGCGGTCAACGGTGGCACAGTGGAGGGGTGGGTCGGCTCGCGGCCCACAGTCCCGGCGCGATCCGCGCCGGAGCCGTCCGCCTCCGGGAGTGCTGCAGTGTTCTGGATCGTCTTGTCCATGGTCGTCATCCTGCTTCTCGCGGGGGTCGTGACCGCCTACGTCGCCTTTCCGCGACGCGGCCACGGCGTCCCCGGGGCTCCGTGGGTCGGCGACGTGCTGGAGCGGGGCGTCGAGGCGCTGCCGACTCTGGCCCGACAGCGCGAGGACTCCGGCGTCCGATAGTGCCTCCGGCCGCGTCACTGACGGGCGTCGGGCCCCGGCCAGGCCTTTCCGGCGTCTGGTTGGATGGCCGCCGTGGGTGAGTTCTTCTACCTGGTCATCGCGATCGGGGTCCTTCTCGTTGCGCTCGTCGCCGGCCTCGTCGGCGCCGGCGTACGTCGATCCCGGCTGCGGGGCCGAGGTGGCGCCGGCACCATCGCCCCACCGCAGGACCGCACTGGCGCGACCGCCGCGCCGCCCACCGTCGAGCCGCCCACGGTCGAGGTTCCGCCGGCCACCGTCACCCCGACGCTGGAGCGGCCGGAGGGAACCGCCGGCCGGCTCGTCCGTCTCCGGCAGCGGCTCTCGCGCTCCCAGGGCACCCTGGGTCGCGGGCTGCTCGCGCTGCTGTCCCGCGACCGCCTCGACGAGGACACCTGGGAGGAGATCGAGGACACGCTGCTCACCGCCGACGTGGGCGTCGGTCCCACCCAGCAGCTTGTCGAGCGGCTCCGTACCCGGTTGCGGGTCGAGGGATCTGAGGCCGCGTCACCCCGCGAGGTGCTGCGCGAGGAGCTGCTCACGCTCATCGACCCCACACTCGACCGCACGCTGGCCGTTCAACGCGCGGGGGGCCGCCCCGCCGTCGTCCTCGTGGTCGGGGTCAACGGCACCGGCAAGACCACCACGGTGGGCAAGCTCGCCCGCGTGCTCGTCGCCGAGGACAAGCAGGTCGTCCTCGGGGCGGCCGACACCTTCAGGGCCGCCGCTGCCGAGCAGCTGACGACCTGGGGCGAGCGGGTGGGCGTCGACACGGTGCGCGGCCCTGAAGGCTCGGATCCCGCCAGCGTCGCGTTCGAGGCGGTGCGCACCGGGATCGAGCAGGAGGCCGACGTCGTCCTCGTCGACACCGCCGGCCGGCTGCAGAACAAGGCCGGGCTGATGGACGAGCTCGGCAAGGTGAAGCGCGTCGTGGAGAAGCAGGTGCCGGTCAACGAGGTGCTCCTCGTGCTCGACGCCACGACCGGTCAGAACGGCATGATCCAGGCGCGGGTGTTCTCCGAGGTCGTCGACGTCACGGGCATCGTGCTCACCAAGCTCGACGGCTCGGCCAAGGGCGGCATCGTGGTGGCGGTGCAGCGCGAGCTCGGGGTGCCGGTCAAGCTCGTCGGGCTGGGCGAGGGCGCCGACGACCTCGCGCCCTTCGAGCCCGAGGCGTTCGTCGACGCCCTGCTCGGGACCGACGCCTGACGGCACGGGAAGCAGCGGGCACGACCGCAGCCCGCGACCGTCCAGAGGTGTAACACGGGCGAAACCCGGCGTACCGGTTCGTCACACGACCGCAACGGAAGCCACCGCGGGCCGAAACCTGTCGACCCGATGCTGAGGGCGTCCGCGAGGACTCCGGGCAGCGGGACAGCGTCGTGCCGTCGAGGGGTCCTCGCCTGTCCTTGAGAGCGGTCGCCCGACGGCCGCACCCCCGGAGGTTCCATGGACGGCTACTACGCCTGGATGCTCGTCTCGTCGACGCTCGTGCTGATGATGACGATGCCGGCTCTGGCCCTGTTCTACGGCGGCATGAGCCGCTCGAAGTCCGTGCTCAACATGATGATGATGTCGTTCTCGGCGCTGGGCGTGGTCGGCATCGTCTACGCCCTCTGGGGCTGGTCGATGTCCTACAGCACCACGATCGCCGACGCCGAGGGCAACACCGGCGCCGAGGTGCTCCAGCTGTTCTCGAACCCCTTCAGCCAGTTCGGGCTCAGCAACACCGACCCGCACAACTACGTCTTCGTGGCGTTCCAGCTGACCTTCGCGGTGATCACCGCCGCGCTGATCAGCGGCGCCATCGCCGACCGGGTCAAGTTCTCTGCGTGGCTGGTGTTCCTGCCGCTGTGGGTCACGCTGTCGTACTTCCCGCTCGCCCACATGGTCTGGGGCGGCGGGTTCCTCAGCGGTGTCCAGAACGGTCTCGCCGACCTGCTGTTCAGCGGCGGCGAGGGCGCGGAGGTCGCGCCGATCGACTACGCCGGCGGCACCGTGGTCCACATCAATGCCGGGATCGCGGGGCTGGTGCTGGCGCTCCTCATCGGCAGGCGGCTCGGCTTCGGCAAGGAGCCGATGAAGCCCCACAACCTCACGCTGACGATGATCGGCGCAGGCCTGCTGTGGTTCGGCTGGTTCGGCTTCAACGTCGGCTCGATCGTCTTCACCGGCGCGGACGAGGCCGCCAACGTCGACCAGTTCATGACCGAGACCGGCCTGGTCTGGCTCAACACCACGCTGGCCACCTGCGCGGCCATGATGGGCTGGCTGGCCCTGGAGAAGCTCCGCGACGGCAAGGGCACGTCGCTGGGCGCCGCCTCGGGCGTCGTCGCCGGGCTCGTCGCGATCACCCCTGCGTGCGGCGCGCTGTCGCCGCTGGGCTCGATGCTGCTCGGTCTGGTCGCGGGCACGCTGTGCGCGCTGGCGGTGGGTCTCAAGCACCGCTTCGGCTTCGACGACTCCCTGGACGTCGTCGGGGTCCACCTCGTGGGTGGGCTCGTCGGCACGGTCGGCATCGGGTTCCTCAGCACCGCGACCGGTCTGCTGTACGGCGAGGGCGTCAAGCAGCTGGTCGTGCAGGTCGTGGTGGCGCTGTTCGCGATGCTCTGGTCCGCAGTGGCCACGCTCCTGGTGGGGGTGCTCATCAAGGTCACCCTGGGCTGGCGCGTGGACGACGAGGACGAGGTCGAGGGTGTCGACTTCACCGAGCACGGGGAGGCGGCCTACGACCTCACCCAGCGTGGCGGCGGCGCCATCCGGCAACCGGGTACGGGGCCGTACGTCGACAGCGCGCCCAGCAGCGCGCCCGGCAGCACTGTCGGCAGCACGCCCGGCAGCACTGCCGGCAGCCCGGTGGCCGGCGGCACTGCCACGGAGACCGAGACGACCAAGGAAGGATCACTGGCATGAAGCTGGTCACCGCGGTCATCAAGCCGCACAAGTGGGAGGACGTCCGCGTCGCGCTGGAGGCCTTGGGCGTCACGGGGATGACCGTGAGCGAGGTCAGCGGCTACGGCCGCCAGAAGGGGCACACCGAGGTCTATCGCGGCGCGGAGTACGACATCGCGCTGGTTCCCAAGGTGCGCGTGGAGATCCTCGTCGAGGACCTCGACGTCGACGAGGTGGTGAACCGCGTCGTCAAGGCGGCCGCCACCGGACGCATCGGTGACGGCAAGGTGTGGGTGTCCCCGGTCGACACGGTGGTGCGGGTGCGCACCGGCGACCGGGACGAAGCAGCCCTGTGAGTCGCGCCCCGATGAGGGGATCGCGGCCACCGGAGCGTGGAGTGGTCGCCAGGGGGGCGTCGCTCCCGGGCGTGACAGCCGCCCGTCCCGAGCGACGGGCACAGCGCCCGAGGAGGCGCCGGTGACCGCAGCGGAGCGTGCCGTCCGCAGCGAGGAGGCCGACCGGCTCTGCCGGTCGGCCTTCTCGTCCGCGCTGGGCGACGTCGCGGAGACCGGCGTCGCGCTGGTCGCCGTGGGTGGTTACGGCCGCCGTGAGCTGGCGCCGTTCTCCGACCTCGACGTGGTCCTGGTCCACGACGCCGCGGTCGACGTCCGGGAGACGGCGCAGAAGCTGTGGTACCCGCTGTGGGACGCGGGGGCGAAGGTCGACCACGCCGTCCGGGCGCTGGGCGAGGTCACCGGGGCAGCCGCCGACGACGTGCGCGTCGCGCTGGGGCTGCTCGACGCCCGTCACCTCGCCGGTGACCCCGCGGTCACCCTGAGGCTGCGGACCGACGTGCTGTCCCGGTGGCGGCGCGACGCCAGGACGAACCTGCCACGGGTGCGGGAGCTGGTGCGCGAGCGGTCGCTCCGGGTCGGCGAGCTGGCGCACGCGTCGGTGCCGGACCTCAAGGAGTCCACCGGCGGGCTGCGCGACGCCACCGTCCTCAACGCCCTGGTGGCGACCTGGCTCGTCGACGTGCCGCACGTCGACCTGGAACGCTGCCGCCTCCAGCTCCTCGACGTGCGCGACGCGCTGCAGACCTGCGCCGGCCGGGGCAGCGACCGCGTGACCCCCGAGCTGTGGGGGCCGCTGGCCGAGCGGCTGGGCCTCCCCGACGACCAGGGCGCACAGCGACGGCTGCGACAGCTCGGCCGGCGTACCGCCCATCTGTCGCGGCTCACCTGGAGCCGCGTGGACAACGTCCTCACCGCGCCGCCGTCGGGCACCCGGGGGCGGGTGCCCGACCTCGTCCCGCTGGCTCCCGGCGTGGCGCTCTCGGGCGGCGAGGTGGTCCTCGACCGGGGCGCCGACCCGGCCCGGGACCCGGTGCTCCTGCTGCGGGTGGCGGACGCCGCGGCCCGGGAGGGAGGGAGGCTCGCCCCCGCGACGGCCGCACGGCTCGCGCGCACCGCGGGGCCGCTGCCGACGCCCTGGCCGACGGAGGCGCGGGACCTGCTCGTCCGGCTGCTCGCCGCCGGGCAGGGATTGCTGGCGGTGTGGGAGACCCTCGACGAGACCGGCGCGGTGGAGCTCGTCCTGCCGGAGTGGCGGCGGATCTGGCTGCTGCCGCACGCCTCGCCGGTGCACCGCTTCACCGTCGACCGGCACGTCGTCGAGACCTGCATCGAGGCGGCCGGCCTCATCCGCCGGGTGACGCGGCCGGACCTGCTGCTGGTGGCGGCCCTGCTGCACGACATCGGCAAGGGCGGTCACGCCGACCACTCGCAGGCGGGTGAGCCGGTCGCCGCGGCGGTCGCCGCCCGCATGGGCTTCGACGCCGACGACCAGCGCACGGTGGCGAGGTTGGTACGACGCCACCTCCTCCTCTCCGAGACCGCCACCACGAGGGACCTCGACGACCCCGCCACCGTGGAGGCCGTCGCGGGGGCGGTCCACGACGTGACGACGCTCGACCTGCTCGAGGCCCTGACCGAGGCCGACGCCCGCGCCACCGGGCCGCAGGCGTGGACCGCGTGGCGGGCGACGCTGGTCACCGACCTCGCCCGTCGGGTCCGCTCGGTGCTGGCGGCCACGCCGGGACCTGCCGTCCCCGCTGCCTTCCCGGCTCGCGGCCCGACGCCGGGCAGCTCCCACGACGGGGAGGAGGCGGCCACCCTGCCGCCGGACTTCAGGCTCGCGGACGGTGCCGACGTCGCTGTTCCCGGAGCGGCGGGCGACGCGGGGACCCGGGACCCGGCCCACCTGCGGGTCGAGTTCGCACCCGAGGAGGACGGGACGCGGCTGGACGTCGCAGCCGCGGACCGGGTCGGGCTGATGGCCGACATCGCAGGTGCACTGAGCCTGCTGCGGATGTCGGTGCGCTCGGCCCGCGCCTGGACGGTCGGCGGGCTGGGCGTGTCGCGGTGGCGCGTGGACGCCCGCGACGTCGACACGGCCCTGGTGTGCCAGCGCCTGCAGGCGGTCGTGACGCGGGCCGTCGACCCGGGCGCGCGGATCCGGGCCAGGCCCCGCGGCCTGCCACCCACGGTGATCGTGCGCCATGACGCCAGCCGGGAGGCCACGGTGCTGGAGGTGCGCACCGAGGACCGGCTCGGGGTGGTCTACCTGGCCGCCCGCGCGCTCGCGGGACTCGACGTGGCGGTGCGGTCGGCCCACCTGAGCACCTACGGCCCCCAGGCCCTCGACGTCTTCTACGTCCAGGAGCCGGGCGCCGGTCCCCTGACCGACGAGCGGGCGGCCACGGCCGCGCACGCCGTACGCACGGCACTGGAGGGCGTTCTCGACGAGGACCGGCCACGGTGAGCCGTTTCGCCCTGCGCGGCTACCCTGGAGGCCTCACACCGCGTGACGCCCGCGTGACCGTGTGCCCGCCCGCCGGACGACCCCCGAGGACCGATTAGCTGTGTTCGCCACCCTCTCCGACCGCCTTGCCGACACCTTCAAGAACCTCCGGGGCAAGGGTCGGCTGTCGGACGCGGACATCGACGCGACCGGCCGGGAGATCCGGATCGCGCTGCTCGAGGCCGACGTGGCGCTGCCGGTGGTCAAGCAGTTCGTGGCGGCCGTCAAGGAGCGGGCCCGCACGGCGGAGGTCAGCCAGGCGCTGAACCCCGCCCAGCAGGTCGTCAAGATCGTCCACGACGAGCTGGTGGGGATCCTCGGCGGCGAGACCCGTCGCGTGCGGTTCGCGAAGAACCCGCCGACCGTCATCATGCTGGCCGGGCTCCAGGGTGCCGGCAAGACGACGCTGGCGGCCAAGCTGGCGCTGTGGTTCAAGGAGCAGGGGCACAGCCCGATGCTCGTGGCGGCCGACCTGCAGCGGCCCAACGCGGTCTACCAGCTGCAGGTCAACGGCGAGCGGGCCGGGGTCACGGTCCACGCGCCCGAGCCCGGCAACGGGGTCGGTGACCCCGTCGCCGTGGCCAGGGGCGCGGTGGGCGAGGCCCGGCGCACCCTCCACGACGTGGTCATCATCGACACCGCCGGCCGGCTGGGTGTCGACGCGGACCTGATGCAGCAGGCGGCCGACATCCGGGACGCCACGCAGCCGGACGAGGTGCTCTTCGTCGTCGACGCGATGATCGGCCAGGACGCGGTGAACACCGCGCAGGCCTTCCTCGACGGCGTCGGCTTCGACGGGGTCGTCCTCACCAAGCTCGACGGTGACGCCCGCGGCGGTGCCGCGCTGTCCATCCGGTCGATCACCGGCCGGCCGATCATGTTCGCCTCCGCGGGCGAGAAGCTCACCGACTTCGACGTGTTCCACCCCGACCGGATGGCCTCGCGCATCCTCGACATGGGCGACATGCTCACGCTGATAGAGCAGGCCGAGAAGGCGTTCGACGCCGACCAGGCCGCCCAGGCCGCCGCCAAGCTGACCGGGCAGGGCGGCGAGTTCACGCTCGACGACTTCCTCGAGCAGATGCAGGCGATCCGCAAGATGGGCTCGCTGAGCAAGATCATGGGGATGCTGCCCGGGATGGGGCAGTTCCGTGACCAGCTGGCCAACTTCGACGAGCGCGAGATCGACCGGGTGCAGGCGATCATCCAGTCCATGACCCCGGCGGAACGGGCCAACGCCAAGATCATCGACGGCTCGCGCCGGGCGCGGATCGCCAAGGGATCAGGTGTGCACGTCTCGGAGGTGAACCTGCTCGTCGAGCGGTTCTTCGAGGCCCGCAAGATGATGCAGAGCCTGGCCAAGGGCGGTGGCATGCCGGGGATGCCGGGCATGCCGGGCATGCCCGGGGCCGGCAAGCGCGGCAAGGCCAAGCACCCTCCCAAGAAGGGCAAGGGCAAGCGCGTCTCGGGCAACCCCGCGAAGCGGGCCGAGCAGCAGAAGGCAGCCGGTACCAAGGCGCCGGTCCCGGCTGCGGACCCCTTCGGGTTGTCCGCGGCGCCCGAGGGGCTCGGCCAAGCCCTCGACCCGGCCCTCGACCCCGCTCTGGACCCGACCCTCGACCCGGCCCTCGACCCGAACGGGTTCGACCCCGACGAGTTCCAGCTCCCGCCCGAGGTCGCCAAGTTCCTCAAGTAGCCGAGTCGGCGCTTGTGCACGCGCGAACCCCGCCCAGTTGGCGCTTGTGCACGCGCGAACCCGGCCCAGTCGACGCTGGTGCACGCCCAGCTCGCGCACCTGGCCGTGCACAAGCGCCGACTCGGCCGGCAGGGGTAGGTTGCGGCGCGTGGACGTGACCCCGGTGCTGCGGGTCCGCGGGCCGGTACTGCCGGACGGTGAGCCGCGTGACCTGTACGTCGTCGACGGCCGGGTCACCTACGAGGCGCAGCCCGGCGCCGACCTGGTGGCCGAGGGGTGGGTCGTCCCCGGCCTCGTCGACGCCCACTGCCACATCGGCCTGGACGCCGGAGGCGCCGTGCCGCCCGACGTGCAGGAGCAGCAGGCGCTGACCGACCGGGACGCCGGGACCCTCCTCATCCGCGACGCCGGGTCCGCAGCGGACACCCGCTGGATCCACGACCGCGACGACCTGCCGAGGCTGATCCGGGCCGGCCGCCACCTGGCCCGCAGCCGTCGCTACATCCGCAACTACGCCCACGAGATCGAGCCCGAGCAGCTGGCGGACCACGTCGCGCAGGAGGCACGACGAGGGGACGGCTGGGTGAAGCTCGTGGGCGACTGGATCGAGCGGGAGGCGGGCGACCTGACCCCGTCGTGGCCCCCGGAGGCGGTCCGGGCCGCGATCAGGACGGCGCACGAGCACGGCGCTCGGGTCACGGCGCACGTCTTCGGCGAGGCCGCCCTTCCCGACCTCATCCACGCCGGCATCGACTGCCTCGAGCACGGGACGGGGCTGTCGCTGCCGCTGGTCGAGGCCATGGCCGCCCGCGGCACGGCGCTGGTGCCCACGGTCGTCCAGCTCGACAACTTCCCGAAGTACGCCGCCTCGGGCGCCGACAGGTTCCCGGCGTACGCCGAGCACATGCTCGACCTGTGGAGACGGCGCCGCGAGACGATCGGGGCGGCGCACGAGGCCGGCGTGCCCATCTACGCCGGCACCGATGCCGGAGGCGTGCTGCCTCACGGTCTGCTCGCCGACGAGGTCATCGAGCTGACCACCTACGGACTCCGGCCCGAGGAGGCTCTGGGGGCCGCCTCGTGGCGGGCCCGGGAGTGGCTGGGGCTCAGCGGCACGCTCGCCGAGGGCGCCGAGGCCGACTTCGTCGTCTACGACGCCGACCCGCTGGCCGACCTCGCCATCCTCCGCAGCCCGCGGCGCATCGTCCTCCGCGGGCGGGTGGTGGCCTGAGGCCACGGCCGATTGGAGCCGCGGGTGCTCGGTCTGGCACAATGACTCGCTGAGCCTCGCACGACCGGCCCCTCTCAGCCGCGACGAGCAGGCACCTCGAGCCGCCCGGCCGGACCCCACCCGGTGCAGGGATGCTCACCCGATCCGACATCCCAAGGAGACACCACACTCGTGGCCGTCAAGATCCGTCTCAAGCGCATGGGCAAGATCCGTGCGCCGTACTACCGCATCGTCGTCGCCGACGCCCGCACCCGTCGGGACGGCCGCGTCATCGAGGAGATCGGCAAGTACCACCCCAAGGAGGAGCCCTCGCTGATCGAGGTGCGCTCCGAGCGGGCGCAGTACTGGCTCGGTGTGGGCGCCCAGCCGACCGAGGCCGTCGCGGCGCTGCTGAAGGTGACCGGCGACTGGCAGCGGTTCAAGGGCGAGTCCGGCGCCGAGGGCACGCTGAAGGTCAAGGAGCAGGGCCGGAGCAAGCAGGACATCTTCAACGAGATCCTCAAGGAGTCCGGCACCGAGCCCACAGAGGCCGTGACGAAGAAGGCCCCGGCGAAGAAGGCCGCCGCGGCCGAGCCTGCCGCACCTGAGTCCGCCGTCGAGGCGGCTCCTCCCGGCGCCGCGCCGCCGGCCGAGGCCGCGGAGATCCCGGCCGACGGCACGGCGCAGCCGGCTGAGAGCACCGAGGCCTGACCACGGTGCTCGCCGAGGCTCTCGAGCACCTCGTCCGAGGCATCGTCAAGCACCCCGATGACGTCGTCGTCCGGGAGAAGCAGCTGCGCCGTGGCCCCATCCTCGAGGTCCGCGTGAACCCCGACGACCTGGGGAAGGTCATCGGCCGCAACGGCCGGACCGCGACCGCCCTGCGCACCGTCATCGGTGCGCTCGGCGGCCGCGGCGGCGCCCGGGTGGACTTCGTGGACGTGGACCGTCGGCGCTGAGCCGTGCCTGGTCCGTGAGTCGGGCGACGAGCGTGGACCCGCAGCCTGACGAGGTCGTGGTCGGACGCGTCGGGCGTCCCCACGGCGTCCGCGGCGAGGTGAGCGTCGAGCCGCGGACCGACGAGCCGGAGCGCCGGTTCGCCGCCGGGGCGGTCCTGCGCGTGCGTCGGCCAGGGGACGGGCCGCCCCCGCCGTACGACGCCCTGACCGTCGAGGCGACCCGCTGGCACCAGGACCGGCTCCTGGTCAGCTTCCGTGAGGTCACCGGCCGTGACGCGGCTGAGACGGCGCGCGGGCTGGTGCTGCACGTGCCCGTCGTCCCCGACGAGACGCCGGAGGACGCCGAGGAGTTCTACGACCACCAGCTCCGAGGACTTGCCGTGGTGACCACCGAGGGACAGCCCGCCGGGATCGTCGTGGACGTCCTGCACTCGGGAGCCCAGGACCTGCTCGTGGTCCAGCGGGCGGGGCGGAAGGACGCCCTGGTGCCGTTCGTCAACGCCCTCGTGCCCGAGGTGGACCTCGCGGGCGGACGCCTGGTCGTCGCCGACCGTCCCGGGCTCCTCGAGCCGCTTCCCGAGGACCGGCAGGAGGACTGAGGCGTGCGCGTCGACGTCGTCTCGATCTTCCCCGACTACCTCGCGCCGCTACGGCTCTCCCTGCCCGGCAAGGCACTGCGATCCGGGCTGATCGACCTCCGCGTCCACGACCTACGGGACTGGACCCACGACCGGCACCGCACGGTCGACGACACGCCGTACGGCGGCGGTGCGGGGATGGTGATGCGGCCCGAGCCGTGGGGCGAGGCCCTGGACGCGCTGGTCGCCGAGGGCGCCGACCCGCTGCTCGTCGTCCCCAGCCCGAGCGGCGTGCCGTTCACCCAGGCGACGGCGGCCGAGCTCGCCGCCGAGGAGCACCTGGTGGTGGCCTGCGGTCGCTACGAGGGGATCGACCAGCGCGTGGTCGACCACGCCGCCACCCGGATGCGGGTGCGCGAGATGTCCGTCGGCGACTACGTCCTCAACGGCGGGGAGGCGGCGGCGCTGGTGATCCTCGAGGCGGTCATGCGGCTGCTGCCGGGCTTCTTGGGCAACGCCGAGTCCTTGGCGGAGGAGTCGCACACCGACGGCCTCCTCGAGTACCCGGTGTACACCCGACCGCCCGGCTGGCGGGGGCTCGAGGTGCCGGAGGTCCTGTTCTCGGGCGACCACGCCCGGGTCGCGTCGTGGCGGCACGAGCAGTCGCTACGGCGTACGGCGGAGCGGCGTCCCGACCTGCTGCACGCCAGCCGGCTGGTGGCCGCCGGCCACCTCGCCGACGCCGAGCGGCGGCTGGCGACGCCCGCCGACGCGGGGGAGCTGCTGACCCTGCAGCGGGCCTGCTGGGTGCAGGAGGCGGTCGCCAACGACGTGCTGGGCGTCCCCGCGCTCCACGAGGACCTCGACCAGGTGCTCGCCGACCTCCGGGAGTGGACCACGTTCGTGCTGCGCTCGCACGGCAGGCTGGTGGGCAGCGTCCGGGCCCGGCTGCAGGGCACGTCGGAAGAGCCCGAGTGGTTCATCGGTCGGGTCATGGTGGCCCCCGACCTGCAGGGGCGCGGGCTGGGTCGCTGGCTCCTGGAGCGCATCCAGGAGGCCGCGCCGCGGGAGGCCCGCTGGCTCCACCTGGTCACGGGGGCCCGCAGCGACAGGAACCTGCGGATGTACCGGCGGGCGGGTTTCCGCGCCGACGCCGAGCAGCCGGACCCCGTGATCTGCCACCTGCGCAAACGCCGCCGATGACGCCGCCGATGACGCCGCAACGGTGAGGCCCGCGATTTCGTGGGCGTTCGTCGCGTGTGCCACAATCGGAGGTCGTTCCGTCGCCTCGGCGACCGTCCCGCGCCCCGGGTAGCACCAGGGGTGCCGGAGGTCGGCGGCCACCTGCCACAGGGGGCCGGCCGCGAGAGGGTCGCACGGGCAGCGTGCATCCAGCGCATCACCCACCCGCGAAGTCTGTGGGCGACCTGTGGCGCCGACGAGGAGATCCCGTGACAAACGTCATCGACATGCTCGCCGAGTCCGCCAAGCGCGACGACCTGCCGGCGTTCCGGCCCGGCGACAACCTCAAGGTCCACGTCAAGGTGGTCGAGGGCAACCGCTCCCGGGTGCAGGTCTTCCAAGGCGTCTGCATCCGGATCCAGGGCTCCGGCGTCGGCCGGACCTTCACGGTGCGCAAGGTCTCCTTCGGAGTGGGCGTCGAGCGGACGTTCCCGCTGCACACCCCGATCATCGACAGGGTCGAGGTCGTGACCCGCGGTGACGTGCGCCGGGCGAAGCTCTACTACCTGCGCAACCTGCGCGGCAAGGCCGCCAAGATCAAGGAGAAGCGCGAGACCACGCGCTGAAGCAGCGCTTCGCCCGCCCGTCGGACCGTTAGGGTCGCTGCGTGACCGAGGCCGAGACGCGTCCGGAGCGCTCACCGGACCGCGCGCCACGGCACCTGCCGTTCTGGCTGGAGCTCGTCTTGTTGCTCGGGCTCGCCCTGGCGCTCGCCGTGGCGATCAAGGCGCTGCTGCTGCAGGCGTTCTACATCCCGTCGGGCTCGATGGACGACACGCTCGTCTTCAACGACCGGATCCTGGTGCAGAAGATCTCCTACTGGGGCGGCGGGTCGCCGGAGCGCGGGGACGTGGTCGTGTTCGCCGACCCCGGTGGCTGGCTGGACGGCGCGACGCCGGAGGCGGACAACATGGTGTCGCAGGGACTGGAGCTGATCGGCCTCTTCCCGACCGGTGGCCACCTGGTGAAGCGGGTCATCGGCGTCGGCGGTGACACCGTCGCCTGCTGCGACAAGCGCGGGCGCGTCACCGTCAACGGCACCGCCCTGCAGGAGCGCAGCTACCTCGCGGCGGGGCAGCGTCCCTCGTTGATCACCTTCAAGCAGAAGGTTCCGGACGGGTATCTCTGGGTGATGGGTGACAACCGCCCCCAGTCCGCCGACAGCCGGGTCCACCTCGGAGACCCAGGCGGCGGCTTCGTGCCTGAGGAGGCGGTGGTCGGCAAGGTGTTCTCGGTGATCTGGCCGTGGGGGCACGCCAAGCTGCTCTCCAAACCGACGACCTTCGACGAGGTGCCGGAGTGACCCGGCTGCCGCGTGGGTTGACGGTCCGGCGCGACGCCGGGCTGTACGGCTACGAGCGCGCGCTGCGTCGCCACGGGCTCGACCCCATCGCCGGTGTCGACGAGGCCGGTCGCGGGGCCTGTGCCGGGCCTCTGGTCGCGGCCGCGGTGGTGCTGCCGTCCGGCGACCGCGGTGTCGTGCCCGGGCTCGCCGACAGCAAGCTGCTGACCGAGCGCGCCCGGGAGCGCTGCTACGACGAGGTCCTCAAGCGCGCGGTGGCCTGGTCGGTGGTGGTCATCGGGCCGCAGGAGTGCGACCGGCTCGGCATGCACGTGGCGAACGTGGAGGCGCTCCGGCGAGCACTGGCCCGGTTGGAGACCCGCCCGGCGTACGTCCTCACCGACGGCTTCCCCGTCGACGGGCTCGGGGTGCCGGGGCTGGCGGTCTGGAAGGGCGACCGGGTCGCCGCCTGCATCGCCGCCGCCTCCGTGCTGGCCAAGGTCAGGCGGGACGCGTTGATGCGGGAGCTGCACCGGGTCTACCCGGTCTACGACTTCGAGACGCACAAGGGCTACGTCACCGCCGCCCACACCGAGGCGCTGGAGCAGCACGGTCCCTGTGTCATCCATCGCCGGCGCTTCGTCAACGTGCGCCGGGTCGAGGACCGCGACCCACAGATCGACCAGCTGCTGGAGGGGGCGAGCTCATGAGCGCGGAGGACCTCGAGAAGTACGAGGCGGAGATGGAGCTCCAGCTCTACCGCGAGTACCGCGACGTGGTCGGGATCTTCAAGTACGTCGTGGAGACCGACCGGCGGTTCTACCTGTGCAACCAGGTGGACGTGAAGGCGCGGACGGAGACCGGCGAGGTGTTCTTCGAGGTCTCCATGACGGACGCCTGGGTGTGGGACATGTACCGACCCGCGCGGTTCGCCAAGAACGTCAAGGTGCTCACGTTCAAGGACGTCAACGTCGAGGAGCTCGCGCAGGCCGACCTGGAGCTGCCGAAGACCTGAGGCCGGCGTCGTCGGTCGCGCTCCCCGCGCGCCGGAAGGTTTGCACAGCTTCCTGATCGGCGTACGCCCTCCACAGCACCGCGCCCGCCTTCGGCGGTCGGGGCTGATCCACCGGATCCTCGTGCCAGGAGGTGCGTGGATGACGACGGCACGACAACGGCTCGCCACCGGCGGGTACGGCGAGGCTTGCGCGGCCCGCTACCTGGTGGAGCAGGGGATGGTGGTCCTCGACCGGAACTGGCGGTGCGAGATCGGTGAGGTGGACTTGGTGCTCAGGGACGGCCGCGTCCTGGTCGTCTGCGAGGTCAAGACGCGCGCGACGGCGGCGTTCGGCGCCCCGCTCGAGGCGGTCACCCATGCCAAGGTGGCGCGGTTGCGGCGGCTCGCCGCGCGGTGGATGCGCGAGCACCAGGTGCACGCCGAGCACGTCCGGCTCGATCTCGTCGGCGTGCGGCTCGACGCCGGCGGCGAGGACCGCGTCGAGCACGTGAGAGGCGTCGGCTGATGCCGTGGGCCACCGCGAGAACCGTCACGCTCACCGGCGTCACCGGGCATGTCATCGACGTGCAGGCCGACGTCAGCCAGGGGCTGATCAGCACCACGATGGTCGGCCGCCCCGACGCGTCGGTCAACGAGGCCCGTGACCGGTGCCGCACCGCGATCACCAACAGCGGCTTCGACTGGCCGACCACGCGCCGGGTGACGATCCTGTTGTCACCGGCGGACCTTCCGAAGCGGGGACCCCACCTCGACCTGGCCATCGCGATGGCGGTCCTGGCAGCAGCCGACGTCGTCGACAAGAGCAGGCTCGACGGCATCGTGATGCTCGGTGAGCTGACCCTCGACGGCCGGCTCCGGGCGGTGCAGGGGGTGCTGCCGATGGTCATGGCGGCTCGGGCGCACGGCTGCAGCCGGGTGCTGGTGCCCGACGTCCACGTCGACGAGGCGCAGCTGGTGCCCGGGATGACGGCCCAGGGAGTGCGGTCGCTGCAGCAGGCCGTTGCGGTCGTTGCCGGCAAGGACGTCCCCGACGCTCCTCCGGTGCCGCTGCAGGCCAGCGGCAACGTTCTCAGCTGGCGGGGTGAGCGGCGAGCCGACGACCTCGACCTGGCCGACGTGCACGGGATGGGGGACGGCCGGCTCGCCCTCGAGGTCGCCGCGGCCGGCGGCCACCACCTCATGCTCAGCGGCCCCAAGGGCGCCGGCAAGACGACCCTGGCCGAGCGGCTCCCCGGGCTGTTGCCCGACCTCACCGTCGCGGAGTCCCTGGAGCTCAGCGCGGTGCACTCGCTGTCCGGCGACGTCGGCGGTGTGCTTGCCGGCTCGGCGTCGCGGCGGCGGCCGCCCTTCCGGGCACCGCACCACTCGGCGACGAAGGTCAGCGTGCTCGGCGGCGGCACCGGCCGGGTCCATCCCGGCGAGATCAGCCGGGCCCTCCACGGCGTCCTGTTCCTCGACGAGTTCCCGCTCTTCAGCATCGACATCATCGACGCGCTCCGGCAGCCGCTCGAGCACGGGGAGGTCACGATCGCCCGTGGTGATGAGGTGGCCACGTTCCCGGCCAGGACCATGGTGGTGCTCGCCTGCAATCCCTGCCCCTGCGGCGACTACCACTCCGACGCCCGGGAGAGCCGGTGCACCTGTGGAGAGGTCCGCCGCCGCACCTACCGTGACCGGATCAGCGGCCCGGTGACCGACCGGATCGACATCACCCGGCACATCGCACCGCTGAAGCCCTACGAGCTCCACGACCCGCTGTCTCACCCGGAGCCGTCTGCGGCGGTGCGCGAGAGGGTCTCGGCGGCACGCGAACGGCAGCGGCGGCGTTACGAGGGGACCGCGTGGCGGGTCAACGCCGACGTGCCGGGTCCCGTGCTGTCGGCGAGGTGGCCGCTGCCGGGGCCGGCGCAGCACCTGGTCGACGAGCACCTCCGCGACGGGCGTGTCACCCGCCGTGGAGCCGCGAGGGTGCATCGGTTGGCGTGGACGCTGGCCGACCTGTGGGGGCTCGAGGGGCCGGATGACGCGGCGGCCGACCTGGCGTTGCGGCTGCGCGGCGGTGAGCCGTTGCCGGCGACGTTCCTCCAGGCGGCCGGGCGGTGACCGACAGGGAGCTGCCGATCCGTGGCGAGGAGGAGCCGTCGACCGTCCCGGTGCCGCACGAGGAGCGGTTGGCCCGAGCCGCGTTGAACGCGATCACCGAGCCCGGTGACCCCCGCGTCGCCCGGCTGGTCGCGTTGTTGGGTGCCGTCGAGCTCCGAGAGCGGCTCGACGCCGACACCGACCTGGCAGGGCTGCGCAGCGAGACGGCTGAGCGGCTCGCCGCGGTGCATCCGGAGTCGCTGCTGGCCGAGGCCACCGGGCAGGGCATCCGGTTCCTGGTGCCCGGCGACCCCGAGTGGCCGGGACGCCTCGACGACCTGCGTCACTGCGAGCCGTTGAACGCCCTCACCGGGGTCCCGCTCGGTCTCTGGGTCAAGGGACCGCTGTCGCTGGACGAGGCGGTCCGGGAGTCCGTGGCGGTCGTGGGCTCCCGCTCGGCGACGTCGTACGGCACCACGGTCGCGGCGGACCTGGGCGCCGAGCTGGCAGGAAGCGGTGTCGCCGTCGTCTCCGGGGCAGCGTTCGGCATCGACCAGGCGGCGCACCGGGGAGCGCTCGCCGCGCGGGGACGGACGATCGCGGTCCTGGCCTGCGGCGTCGACCGGGCATACCCGAGCGCGCACCGGGGTCTGCTCGACCTGATCGGCGAGGTGGGCGCGGTGGTCTCGGAGCTGCGACCCGGTTGCGCGCCGACGCGCGTGCGATTCCTGAGCCGCAACCGGCTGATCGCGGCGATGACGACCGGCACCGTCGTCGTGGAGGCTGCGGTGCGCAGCGGTGCCCTCAACACCGCCAACTGGGCGATGCGGCTGAACCGGGTCCTGATGGCGGTCCCCGGACCGGTCACGAGTGCGCCGTCCGAGGGCGCCCACGAGCTCATCCGGACCGGCGGCGGGCTGCTGGTGACCCGAGGCGAGCACGTGCTCGAGGTGGTCTCACCGGCCGGCCGGCACATGACCAGCCGGCCGAGGACTCCGGAGACAGCGCGGGACCGGCTCGACGCCACCGAGACCCGGGTGCTGGAGGCGGTGCCCCTCGCCCAGCCCGCGACCACCTCCTCGGTCGCGCGCACGGCGGGCCTGGCGACGACGACGGTGCTGGACGCGCTCGTGCGGCTGCGGGCCCAGGGATGGGTGACCGGGGACGGTCGGTGGCGGCGCTCGGGCGACCTGCCCGGCTGGTGAGCCGGCCGGAGCAGGCACGGGCCGAGCCGGCGCCGAGCCAGCGGGCGTGGCGCCCCCTGCTCGCACCCCGAGTCCCTACCCTGACGACGTGGCTTCGGTGGACCCGAGCATCGCCGACGACACCGCGCTCCCCGACAAGGGTCTCGACGCGGTGGCCGGTGACGACGTCGTCGACCAGGGTCTGCCGCCGGCGATGGCGTCGGCCGTCGAGGACTACGAACGACACCTGGCGGTCGAGCGCAACCTGAGTGCTCACACCGTGCGGGCCTACCTCGGCGACGTCGAGTCGATGTTGGGTCACGGTGCCGCGCTCGGCCACACGACGCCCGCGGAGATCGACCTGCGCGTGCTGCGCAGCTGGCTCGCCCGCGAACAGACGCTGGGGAAGAGCCGGACCACGATCGCGCGCCGTGCCACGGCGGCGCGGGTCTTCACCGCCTGGCTGACCCGGACCGGGCGCTGCGCCACCGATGCCGGCGCCGCGCTCGCGTCGCCGAAGGCGCATCGTCCGCTGCCGGCGGCGCTGCGCCACGACGACGTCAGGCTCCTGCTCGACGCCGCGGCCGAGCGGGCGTCGAGCCGGGGTCCCGTGGGAGTACGCGACCTGGCCGTCCTCGAGCTGCTCTACGCGACGGGCATCCGGGTCGGTGAGCTGTGCGGGCTGGACGTGGACGACGTCGACCACGAGCGCCGGGTGGTGCGGGTGTTCGGGAAGGGCCGCAAGGAGCGGTCGGTGCCCTTCGGAGCTCCGGCCCGCGTCGCGCTCGACAGCTGGCTGCGCAGGGCACGGCCGGGTCTCGCGCGGCCAGGCTCGGGAGCTGCGCTGTTCCTCGGCGCACGAGGTGGCCGGATCGACCAGCGGGCGGTGCGGGCGCTGGTGCACGCCCGGTTGCGCGAGGTGCCGGGTGCGGTCGACGTGGGACCGCACGGGTTGCGACACACCGCCGCGACGCATCTGCTCGAGGGCGGTGCCGACCTCCGGAGCGTCCAGGAGCTGCTCGGGCACGCGTCGCTCGCCACGACGCAGATCTACACCCACGTAACCGCGGACCGGCTGCGGGCTGCGTACCAGCAGGCGCACCCGCGCGCCTGACCCCCACCGTGCCGACCCGCCCTTCATGCAGGGCGTTGCCTGCATGAAGGGCGGGTCGGCCAGACATCCGGGGCGGGTCGGCCAGACATCGAGGGCGGGTCGGCTCAGGGGGAGGGCCAGGTGAGGAGCATGGGGTGAGGTGGCCACGGTCCTCGCTCAGGTGCGCTCAGCCCAGGTGCGGTCAGGCCAGGGGCGGCCGGCCGAGCCCCGAGCTCGTACGGCGACGCGGCCCAGGGGTCGTGCAAGGGGAGGAGTCGGACCGGGCCGGGGGCTGCGCCGACGAGGAGGAGTGGGTCGAGGTACTCACTGCCGCGCAGCCAGCCCCAGTGGAGACAGGCTGCGGGCAGGCAGTGGGTGCCGAACCACTGCAGCCGGCCGATCACCTCGCCCGCTGTCACCGGCGTGCCACGAGGCACTGCTCCGGCGACCGGCTGGTAGGTGGTGCGGGTGTCGCCGTGGTCCACCACGACCACGGCCACACCAGCGACCCGCCCCGTGAACGACACGGTTCCCGGCAGGGCGGCACGCACGGGCTGGTCGACCCTGCCGGCGAGGTCCACCCCGCGATGGCCGCTGCCCCACCGCACGTCGGGCGGGTCGAAGCCGGTGACGACCGCGGGCTGAGGAGCGAGCGGCCACCGGCCGCGTGGCTCGCCGATGGCCGGGGCAGCGGGGCCGAGGGCGGCCAGGAGCAGCGTGACGGGGAGGAGGACGAGGGGGCGCATCGCCGAGAGACTCCTCGGGTCCGGTCACCCTCACCACCGCCGGCAGCGGCGCGGTGGAGAACGAGGGGTCAGCGAGCCGGGTGAAGAGCGAGCGGCCGGGCGGTCGCCGGTTTCGTCCCGCTTCGCATCCGCGATAGCATCGCCGGTGGCGACGTGCGCAAGCGCGTCGACTATCGCACGCCCGTCCAACCGCGCCGTGTCCGACCTGACCGTCGGGCCTGCGGGCAGAGCACCTCGGTCCCGCCAGTGTCCCCGGACACCGGCGGGTGGGGCTCTCGCCGGGCGTCAGGGCAGGCCGCAACACCGCGGTCTGCGACAACCGGACAGACGCCGGTCACGGCGCCGTGCGGCTTGGCGGGACCAGGGCGGAGCCCTGAAATTCCGGCGGGCCGCCGCGGCAGCGTGCGGGGCGTCACGCAGAAAGAGAGTCGAAGGCCATGGCCGTCGTCACCATGCGCCAGCTCCTCGAGAGCGGCGTCCACTTCGGGCACCAGACCCGTCGGTGGAACCCCAAGATGAAGCGCTTCATCATGACCGAGCGCAACGGCATCTACATCATCGACCTGCAGCAGTCGCTTGCCTACATCGACCGTGCCTACGCCTACATCAAGGACACCGTCGCCCGCGGCGGCACCGTGATGTTCGTCGGCACCAAGAAGCAGGCCCAGGAGTCGATCTCCGAGCAGGCGACACGGGTCGGGATGCCCTACGTCAACCAGCGCTGGCTCGGCGGGATGCTGACCAACTTCGCCACCGTCCACCAGCGGATCAACCGGCTCAAGGAGCTCGACGAGCTCGACTTCGACAACGTCGCCGGCTCCGGTCGCACCAAGAAGGAGCTCCTGCAGATGAAGCGGGAGCGCGACAAGCTCGACAAGACGCTGGGCGGCATCAGGGACATGGCCCGTACGCCGGGCGCGATCTGGGTGGTCGACACCAAGAAGGAGCACCTGGCGATCGAGGAGGCGCGCAAGCTGCGCATCCCGATCGTCGGCATCCTCGACACCAACTGCGACCCCGACGAGGTCGACTTCCCGATCCCGGGCAACGACGACGCGATCCGCGCGGTGTCGTTGCTCACCCGGGTGGTCGCCGACGCGGTCGCCGACGGGCTGATGGCCCGTGCGGGCGTGCGCACCGGTGAGGCCGAGGTCGGCGCCGAGCTCGGCGCCGAGGAGCCGCTCCCGGAGTGGGAGCGCGAGCTCCTGGGCGGTCAGGCGGAGGAAGCCGCGGTCGTGGCGACCGGGGGCGACCCGGCGACCACCGACACCCCGGCCTCCGAGGCCACCGGCTCGACTGCCGAGTCCACCGAGCCGCCCGCCGCGCCGGTGGACGGGGCGGCGACCGTGCCGGCTGCCGACACCGGAGCCGACACCGCTGTCGACACAGCAGCCGACACGGCGCCCGCCGCAGCGGCGGACGCGGCGCCGGACGCAGGAGCGGCTGACACGGCGACCGACACGGCGGCTGACACGGCGCCTGACACGGTGCCCGACGCGGCGCCGGCCGTGCAGCAGTCCTGAGCCTTTCCGTCCGAACCACGCTCATCCACACCAGGAACGAGACAGACATGACTATCTCTGCTGCGGACGTCAAGCGGCTTCGGGACCTCACCGGGGCCGGGATGATGGACTGCAAGAAGGCCCTGACCGAGGCCGATGGCGACCTCGAGAAGGCAGTCGAGCTCCTGCGGGTCAAGGGGGCCGGCAAGGCGGCGCAGCGTGCTGCCGAGCGTACGGCGAGCGCCGGGCTCGTGGCCTCGTCCGGGCCGGCCCTGATCGAGCTCAACAGCGAGACCGACTTCGTCGCGAAGAGCCCCGAGTTCGTCGAGGTCGCCCAGCGCATCGCTGCGGTGGCCGAGGAGGCCAAGCCGGCTGACGCCGAGGCGCTCAAGGCGACGCCCATGGGGGACACCACGGTGGGCGCGACCGTGGAGGGGCTCGCGGTGAAGATCGGCGAGAAGATCGAGCTCGGTCGCGTGGCCGTGTTCGAGACCCCCGTGGTGACCTACCTGCACCGGCGTGCCGCCGACCTCCCCCCGACGATCGGGGTGCTCGTCGAGTACACCGGTGACGACGAGGAGGCCGCGCGCGGCGTGGCGAGGCAGGTCGCCGCGATGCGTCCGGCGTACGTCTCCCGCGACGAGGTCCCCGCCGACATCGTCGCCAAGGAGCGCGAGATCGCCGAGGCCACCGCCCGCGAGGAGGGCAAGCCGGAGCAGGCGCTGCCGAGGATCATCGAGGGCCGGCTGAACGGGTTCTTCAAGGACGTCGCGCTCCTGGACCAGCCCTCGGTCGTCGAGAGCAAGAAGTCGGTGCAGGCGGTGCTCGACGACGCCGGCGTCACCGTCAAGCGGTTCGCCCGCTTCGAGGTCGGCGCCTGAAGCCGATCCGGCGGTCCGTGACGGATCGACTAGGGTTCGTTCAACGACGTCGAAGCGACGGGGGGCCGGTTGGTGGAGCGACCACACGCTCGACCGACCGGCCCTCCCGCACGTGACGACGTCCCCCGGATGGCTCAGGAGGTCTCGGTGACGGCGTACAAGCGCGTGCTGCTCAAGCTCTCGGGTGAGGTCTTCGGGGGTGGCCGGGTCGGCGTCGACCCCGACGTGGTCAGCGCGATGGCCGACGAGATCGCCGACGTGGCCCGGAGCGGTGTCCAGGTCGCGATCGTGGTCGGCGGCGGCAACTTCTTCCGCGGCGCGGAGCTCCAGCAGCGTGGCATGGACCGCGCCCGCGCCGACTACATGGGCATGCTCGGGACCGTGATGAACTGCCTGGCGCTACAGGACTTCCTCGAGAAGCAGGGCGTCGAGACCCGGGTCCAGACCGCGATCACGATGGGCCAGGTCGCCGAGCCCTACATCCCCCGGCGTGCGGTCAGGCACATGCAGAAGGGGCGGGTGGTCATCTTCGGGGCGGGCGCCGGCATGCCGTACTTCTCCACCGACACCGTGGCCGCCCAGCGTGCCCTGGAGGTGGGTGCGCAGGTGATCCTCATGGGCAAGCAGGGCGTGGACGGCGTCTACGACGCCGACCCGAACGTCGACGCGGACGCGGTGAAGTTCGACCAGCTGACGTACGACGAGTTCCTCACCCGAGGGCTCAAGGTGGCGGACGCGACCTCGATCAGCCTGTGCCGCGACAACCACATCGACATGGTGGTGTTCAACCTCTCCGAACACGGCAACATCGCCCGCGTCGTCGAGGGTGAGAAGATCGGCACCACGATCACGCGGGACGCCTGACCGACCCGCCCAACGCCGACGCCGAGGCACATCACCCCGACGCCGGCGGCCACGACCTCCGTCATCCCGACAAGGAGCACAGCACGGTGATCAGCAACACCCTCCGAGAGGCCGAGCAGAAGATGGACAAGGCCATCGCGGTGACCCGCGAGGACTTCGCCGCCATCCGCACCGGCCGGGCGCACCCGTCGATGTTCCACAAGATCAACGCCGACTACTACGGCACCCCGACGCCCTTGCAGCAGCTGGCCTCGTTCACCGTGCCGGAGGCGCGGGTCATCCTCATCAGCCCCTACGACCAGAGCGCGATGACCGCGATCGAGAAGGCCATCCGCGACTCCGACCTGGGCGTGAACCCCACCGACGACGGCCGCATGGTCCGGGTGGTGCTGCCGGAGCTGACCGAGGAGCGGCGCAAGGACTACATCAAGCTCGCGCGCACCAAGGCGGAGGAGGGCCGGGTCTCGGTCCGCAACATCCGCAGGCACGCCAAGCAGGCGCTCGACCGGCTCGAGAAGGACGGCGAGGTCGGCAAGGACGACGTCACCGGCGCCGAGAAGCGGCTCGACGCGCTGACCAAGAAGCACGTCGACGCCATCGACGACCTCCTCAAGCACAAAGAGGCCGAGCTGCTCGAGGTCTGAGCAGCCGTCACACCCTCGGCGCACCCATGACGAGCCCTGAGCGACCCGCAGGCACGTCCTCGCCGGCGCCGAAGGCCAGCCGGGCAGGCCGCGACCTTCCGGCCGCGGTCGCCTCGGCGGTGGTCCTGCTCGCTGCCGTCGCCGTCTGCCTGGCGACCCTCGACGGCTTCCCGTTCGTGTTCCTGGCCGTGGCCGCCGTCTGCCTGGGGATCTGGGAGCTCCGTCGGGCGTTCGCCCACCGCGGCATCGTGTTGGCCCTCGAGCCGCTCGTCGCCGGCGCCGTGGCCATGCTCTTCGGCGCCTGGTACGGCGGGGCACCCCCCTTGGCCACCGCGTTGGCGGTGACCGCACTGGCGGTGATGCTGTGGCGGCTCCGGGCAGGTGTCGACGGGTTCGTCCGCGACGCCACCGCCGGGATCTTCACCGCGGTCTACCTGCCCTTCCTCGCGGGCTTCGTCGTGCTGCTGCTGCGGGCCGACGACGGGGTCTGGCGGGTCCTCACGTTCATCCTGGTCACGATCGCCTCCGACATCGGCGGCTACGCCGCCGGGGTCCGGTTCGGGCGGCACCCCATGTCGCCGGTCATCTCGCCGAAGAAGTCGTGGGAGGGGTTCGCCGGTTCCGCCGTCTCCTGCATGATCGTCGGCTGGCTCAGCGTGGACCATCTCCTCGACGGGGACTGGTGGGTCGGTGTGGTGCTCGGGGCGGTGGCGGCGGTAACGGCGACGCTCGGCGACCTCTGCGAGTCGGTGATCAAGCGCGACCTGGGCATCAAGGACATGTCCCAGGTGGTCCCCGGGCACGGCGGCATCATGGACCGCCTCGACTCGCTCCTCGCCACGGTCGCCCCGACCTGGCTGCTGCTCTTCTACCTGGTCGAGGTGTCTCCCAGCCCGGGCATCTGAGGGGGCCGGTCCAGAACGGTCCAGAGCGGTCCGGAGCGCTTCCGAGCGGTGGGACAATGGTCGTCTCATGTCTGACGTCCCCGCCACCGTCCCCGCCCCTGTCCCGGACACGGTTCCTGCCGCGGTGGCGCCGCTGCCGCTGGTCTTCGACCAGCCGCGCGGGCGCCGCAAGCCGCCGCGCCACCTCGCCGACCTCGGTCCCGCCGAGCGGAAGGACCTGGCGGCCTCCCTGGGGCTGCCGCCGTTCCGGGCGACCCAGCTGTCCACCCACTACTTCTCGCGGCTGGTCGACGAGCCGGAGCAGATGACCGACCTGCCGTCCACCGAGCGCGAGCGGCTGGTCGGCGAGCTGCTCCCGGAGCTCATGGTGCCGCTGCGCACCCTCGAGGCCGACAAGGGGACGACCCGCAAGACGTTGTGGCGGCTCTTCGACGGGGCGCTCGTGGAGTCGGTGCTCATGCGCTACCCCGACCGGGTGACGATGTGCGTCTCCTCCCAGGCAGGCTGCGGAATGGCTTGCCCCTTCTGCGCCACCGGGCAGGGCGGCCTGCAGCGCAACCTCTCCACCGCGGAGATCGTCGAGCAGGTGGTCGCCGGCGCCCGGTCGCTCGCCCGTGGCGAGGTGCCCGGCGGACCGGGGCGTGTCAGCAACGTCGTCTTCATGGGCATGGGAGAGCCGCTGGCCAACTACCGGGCGGTCAGCGGCGCGGTGCGCCGGCTCACCGAGAAGCCGCCGGGTGGGCTCGGGATGTCCGCGCGCGGCGTCACGGTCTCCACCGTCGGACTGGTCCCCCGCATCGAGCAGCTCGCGGACGAGGGCATCCCGGTCACCCTGGCGCTCTCCCTGCACGCGCCTGACGACGAGCTGCGTGACGAGCTGGTGCCGGTCAACACCCGGTGGAACGTGCACGAGACCGTGGCGGCCGCCTGGCGCTACGCCGAGAGGACGCGACGACGGGTGTCGGTCGAGTACGCGCTCATCCGCGACGTCAACGACCAGGCCTGGCGCGCCGACCTGCTCGCGGACGTCCTGAAGTCGTACGGCGACTGGGGGTGGGTGCACGTCAACCTGATCCCGCTCAACCCCACGCCTGGGTCCAAGTGGACCGCCAGCCGGCGGGAGGACGAGCGGGAGTTCGTACGCAGGCTCGAGGCGAAGGGCGTGCCCACGACCGTGCGGGACACCCGTGGCCAGGAGATCGACGGCGCCTGCGGCCAGCTCGCCGCCACCGGCGACTGACCCACCCGCTCAGCCGTCCGGTCAGCGGGCCTGTCAGCCGTCCGATCAGCGGGGCCGGTAAGCCGTCCGCTCAGCCGGTCAGCACCTGCACCGCCTCCTGCCAGGTGTCGACCAGCCGCACCGAGTCGGTGAACCCGGCCGCCTCCGCCATGGACTCCAGCAGGGGCCAGGCCGGCAGCGTGCGTGTCCAGTGCTCCCGACCGAGCAGCACCATCGGCGTACGCGCCCCCGGCGAGGCGTAGTAGTTCTCGCAGCCGTCCTGGAAGATCTCCTGCACCGTCCCGGCGGCTCCGGGGAGGAACACGATGCCGGCGCTGCACACGCGGAGCAGCGTGTCCTCGCGCAGCGCGTTGCGGAAGTACTTCGCCACGTCCGCCGCGAAGATGTTGGGCGGCTCGTGACCGTAGAACCACGTCGGGATGCCCAAGGTCGGCACGTCGCGGGGCAGCCGGTCGGCGACCCGGAACGCGCACTCCGCCCACGCCGTCACCGACGGCCGGAAGTCCGGCACACCGGCCAGCTCCTCGAGCGCGCCGTCGAGGTCCTCGTCGGACATCGGGTGCGCGGCGGCACCGAGGTTGGCCGCCTCCATCGCACCGGGTCCGCCCCCGGTGGCGACCCCGAGCCCGGCTGCGGCCAGCGCCCGGCCGAGCCGCGCCGCGTCGGCGTAGACGGCGCTGTCGCGGCGGACGGCGTGACCGCCCATGACGCCGACCAGCCGACGGTGCGCGACGTACTCGGTCAGCGCCTCATCGACGGCGAAGTCGTGCAGGCTCTGCGCCAGCGTGGCGGTGACGCCGACGTCTCGCTGCCCGGACCACACGTAGATGCGCGCGTCGGCGGTGTGGTCGTAGCCGTCGTCGAGACCGGCGTAGAGCTCGGCGGGGGAGTAGAGCCCGCTTCGGTAGGGGTTGAACGGCAGGTCCGGGACGTCGGGGAAGAGCAGGGCACCCCGGCCGCGCAGCGACTGCTCGTCGCCCGGGTCGAGGTCGCAGCCCAGGAACAACGCTCCCGCGGGATCGAGGCCCGTCAGCTCCCGCCCGCGCCCGCGCAGGTCCAGGTCCTGCACACGCCAGCCGGCCATCGACGTGCTCCCGGCTCGCACGAGGACGTCGAACTGCTCGAGGCTGTCGACCTCGACGTGGCGGCCGTGCGAGCTCGGGTGGTGCGTCATGCAGGCAGCCTTACCCGAAGATGGGCAGGTCACCGGTCAGAACGCCTGGGCGACGACCTCCGCGAAGAGGGACTGCTCGTCCACCTCGAGCCCGCGCCGCACGAACCACGCGCACATGTTGCGGCAGTCGCGCAGCAGGAAGTCGGTCCCGGCCGGGTTGGCGACGAGGTCGACGACCTGGGGCAGGTCGATCACCACCAGCCGGTCATCCGCGGCGAGCACGTTGTACGGCGACAGGTCGCCGTGGACCACACCCGCGCGGGCGAGGAGTCCGAGGATGTCGCGGACCTGGTCGTAGTAGTGCTCGAGCAGGGGGCGCTCCGGCCGGGTGGCCGCCAGCCGCGGTGCCGCCCCGCCATCGGACCCCGTCACCAGCTCCATGAGGATCTCGGTGCCGTCCACCTGCACCGGGTAGGGGACCGGGACTCCGGCGGACCAGAACCGGGTGAGCGCCTGCCACTCGGCCCACGCCCACTGGCCGGCGGCGACCGACCGGCCGTGCTTGGACTTCTTGGTCAGCGCGCGGGCGTCCCTGGTGTTGCGCATCCGGCGGCCCTCGGTGTACGCGGCGCTGCGGTGGAAGCTCCGGTGCTCCTCGCCGCGGTAGCGCTTGGCGGCCAGCGTCGACCCGGTTGTGCCGGGGACCGCCCGGCGCAGCAGGTGGACGTCGGCCTCCTTGCCGGTCTTGAGCACGCCGAGCTCGGTGTCCACGGCGGCGCGGTCCTGCACCACCCAGTCGGGGACCGGCTCAGGTCCTCGGCAGAGTCGCTCGACGTCCCAGTAGGTGCTCCAGCGCTGGTCGTCGAGGAGGTCGTCAGTGGCCTCGAAGGAGAGGGTGAAAAGGTTCGGGCTCTCGCCCGGATTCGTCGTCAACATTGCTCCGCATTCGGAAGAGGGGAAGGGTCGGGTACGTCGGGACCACGTCGGTGACATGCATGGGACCCTCCTTCCTCCGCCGCGGGAGCGGGTGTTCTTCTTCGGGTAGCGTCGCGACAACGCCGCCCGCCCGCAACCGAATTTCCAGGAAGACTCATGTCTCGACTGTGCGCCGTCCTGGTTGCCCTCTGCCTCGGCGTCGTCGCCCTCGTGGGCTGCGGGTCCGCCTCCGGGTCCGGCCCGGAGACGGCCGGCTCGGAGACGGCCGGGTCGGAGAGGGTCGGCCGAGCCGCCGCCGGCTCCGCCTCCGGCGGCGACCCGTACTTCCCCGCCGACGGCAACGGTGGCTACGACGTGCGGCACTACAAGATCCTCGACACCTACCGGCCCGGCAGCGACCGGCTCCGAGGGGTCACGGTCCTGCGGGCCACCGCCCATCGCAACCTCAGCGCCTTGAACCTCGACCTGGTGCTGGCTGTGGACGAGGTCCGGGTGAACGGCCGCCCCGCCGCCTTCCGGAAGCCGAGCCGTCACGAGCTCACCGTGGTCCCCGACCGGCCCCTCGACGCCGGTGAGCGCTTCCGGGTGCGGGTGTCCTACCACGGTCGGCCCTCGGCGAGGAGCGCCTCCGGCCTCGAGCCCGGCCGCGACCTCTACTTCCGCCGCGCCGGCGAGACCGTCGCCATCGGCGAGCCGCAGATCGGCCCCTGGTGGTTCGCGGCCAACGAGACCCCCACCGACAAGGCGACGTACGACATCGTGATGCGGGTGCCGCAGGGCAAGCAGGCCGTCAGCAACGGCCACCTCGTCTCCCGCCGCAGCTCCGCCGGCTGGACCACCTGGCACTGGCGGATGCCGGAGCCGATGGTGACCTACCTGGCGTTCTTCGCCGCCGGGCGCTACCGGCTGGAGCGCGGGGAGGCCGGCGGCCGCCCGTTCGTCCATGCGGTCTCGCGTGCGCTCACCGCCGAGGACGAGGACCGGTCCCTGCGGCTGCTGCGGGCGACGTCCGGCGTCGTGTCGTGGCTGGAGAGCAGGTTCGGGCCGTACCCGTTCAGCAGCACCGGGGGCGTCGTCGTCGGCCTGCAGGTCGGCTTCGCCCTGGAGAACCAGTCGCGGCCGGTCTACGACTACTCCGGCGGGCCCGACCCCTACGGCATGGGCCTGCTGGTGCACGAGCAGGCGCACCAGTGGTTCGGCAACGACGTGTCGCTGCGCCGGTGGCGCGACATCTGGCTCAACGAGGGCTTCGCGACGTACGTCGAGTGGCTCTACGACGAGGACCACGGACGGGCCACGGTGCAGCAGCACCTCCGCAACGCCTACGAGCTCCACGGTGTCGACAGCGGCTTCTGGGGGCTCCGGTTGAGCGACCCGGGCCCGTCCCGGATCTGGCGCGAGCCGGTCTACGTCCGCGGAGGCATGACCCTGGCGGCGCTGCGCAGCCGCATCGGTGAGACCGACATGGACCGACTGCTGCGGCGATGGGTGGAGAGCCGTCACTTCGGCCACGGAACCGGCCAGGCGTTCCGTCGGCTGGCGTCGGAGGTGAGCGGAGAGGACCTCGACGGGTTCTTCGCCCACTGGCTCGACGACACGAGCAAGCCGGCGACGACGGCGGAGAACGGGCTGGGCTGAAGACCGGTACCGATGCTGGTCGTGACCGGGAGTCGAGGCGCGGCAGGATGAGGCCATGAGCACTGGAGCGTCGCAGCCCGGAAACGCTTACCCCGAGGTGTTCGGCCGCAGCATCGCCGACCCGGCGGGCTTCTGGGGCGAGCAGGCGTCGCTCGTCGACTGGATCTCGCGTCCCCGCCGGGTGCTCGACGACAGCCGGCCGCCGTTCTACCGGTGGTTCCCCGACGCCACCCTCAACACCTGCTACAACGCGCTGGACCGTCATGTGGTGAACGGCCGCGCGGACCAACCGGCCCTGGTCCACGACAGCCCGGTCTCCTCGACCAGACGCACCTTCACCTATGCCCAGCTCCTGGAGGAGGTCGCGGCCTTCGCGGGGGCTCTGCGGGGCCTGGGCGTCGCCGTGGGGGACCGCGTGGTCATCTACATGCCGATGATCCCCGAGGCCGTGGTCGCCATGCTGGCCTGTGCACGGCTGGGCGCGGTGCATTCGGTCGTCTTCGGTGGTTTTGCCGCTCACGAGCTCGCCGTCCGCATCGACGACGCCAAGCCGAAGGTCGTGGTCGCGGCTTCGTGCGGTCTGGAGGCCGGCCGGGTCGTGGAGTACAAGCCGCTGGTCGACCGCGCCCTCGAGCAGGCACAGCACCGGCCGGTCGCCTGCGTGGTCAAGCAACGGCCGGAGCTCCGTGCGTCGATGACCGACGGTCGTGACGTCGACTGGGACGTCGCCGTCCGGGCCGGGGCGTCGAACCCGGCGGCCAGTGTCGAGGTCGCTGCGACCGCACCGCTCTACGTGCTCTACACCTCCGGGACCACGGGAAGGCCCAAGGGGATCGTGCGTGACAACGGCGGGCACGCGGTCGCGATGGCGTGGTCGCTGCCGAACGTCTTCGACGTCCACGCCGGCCAGACCTGGTGGGCGGCCTCCGACGTCGGCTGGGTCGTCGGCCACTCCTACATCGTCTACGCCCCGCTCATCTGCGGGGCGACGACCGTGCTCTACGAGGGCAAGCCCGTCGGCACCCCGGACGCCGGTGCCTTCTGGCGCGTGGTCGCCGAGCACCGGGTCGAGGGGCTGTTCACCGCGCCGACCGCGATCCGGGCGATCCGGAAGGAGGACCCGCAGGGCTCGCTCCTGCAGCGGCACGACATCTCCTCGTTGCGGACGCTGTTCCTCGCCGGGGAGCGGCTCGATCCCGACACCTACGCCTGGGCCTCGCGGCGGCTCGAGATCCCGGTCGTCGACAACTGGTGGCAGACCGAGACGGGGTGGCCGATCGCAGCGAACCTCCGCGGCCTGGCGCCGATGCCGATCAAGGCCGGGTCCCCGTCGGTCCCCGTCCCGGGGTACGACGTGCAGGTGCTCGACCGCGAGGGAAGGGAGACCGCTGCCGGCGAGGAGGGTGCCATCTGCATCCGGCTGCCGCTGCCACCGGGCACGCTGCCGACCCTGTGGGGCGACGACGAGCGGTTCGTGGACTCCTATCTCTCCACGCACCCGGGCTACTACGTCTCCGGCGACAGCGGCTACCGCGACGAGGACGGCTACCTGTTCGTGATGGGACGTACCGACGACGTCATCAACGTGGCGGGCCACCGGCTGTCGACCGGCGCGATCGAGGCGGTCCTGGCGGCGCACCCGGCGGTCGCCGAGTGCGCCGTCATCGGCGTCGCGGACTCCGTCAAGGGTCAGGTGCCCCGAGGGCTGGTCGTCCTCGAGGCAGGCGTCACGGCGGAGCCGGGAGAGGTCGCCCGCCAGCTGGTCGCCAAGGTGCGCGACGAGATCGGACCGGTGGCTGCGTTCAAGGACGTCGCGGTGGTCGGCGCCCTGCCCAAGACGCGGTCGGGGAAGATCCTGCGCAAGACCATGCGGGACATCGCCGACGGCAAGGACGCGACGCCGCCCAGCACGATCGAGGACCCCACGGTGCTCGAGACGTTGCGCGACACCTTGACGGGCGCCCAGGGCGGCGCCGGACGGGACAGCACCACGTGACGTGCCGAGCCGCCCTTCATGCAGGCGGACGCCTGCATGAAGGGCGGCTCGGCAGGGGTTGCTCGGCCGACCAGCGGAGGACGGCGGTCAGTGACCGAGCAGGGGCGCCATCCACCGGGCGATCCGGCTGGGTCGTCCGGTGAGCTGCTCCTCGCGGTCGGCCAACGTCATCGCGCGCAGCCCGGCGTTGACGCCCAGCCAGCGCAGCGGCTCGGGCTCCCACGACCGCGACCGGTGCTGCACCCACGGCAGCCCGGTCAGCTCGGTGTCGCGGCGCAGCACCAGGTCGCGGAGGGTCCGCCCGGCCAGGTTCGTGGTGCTCACCCCGTCGCCGACGTAGCCCCCGGCCCAGGCAAGCCCGGTGTCCGGGTCGAGACCGACCGAGGCGCACCAGTCGCGGGGGATCCCGAGCGGTCCGCCCCAGGCGTGGGTGAAGCGCGTCCCCTCCAGCGCCGGAAAGAGCTCACGCAGGCTGGCGCGCAAGCCCGCCCACACGTCGTCGTCGCGGTCGTGGGAGGGCCGCACCGAGGAGCCGAAGTGGTACGGCGCCCCACGGCCGCCGAACACCAGCCGGCCGTCGGCGGAGCGCTGTCCGTAGACCACCAGGTGGCGGTGCTCGCTGAACGTCGGCCTGCCCGCCAGGCCGATCTCCGCCCACTGCGCGTCGTCGAGCGGCTCGGTCGCCACCACCAAGGAGTAGACCGGGATCACCGCTCGGCGCTGGCGCGGCAGCGCCGGGGTGTAGCCCTCGGTGGCGCGCACCACCACCTCGGCGCGGACGGTGCCGTGGTCGGTGACCACCCGGCCGGGGGTCACGTCGAGCGCGCGCGTGTGCTCGTGGAGGTGGCCGCCCCGGCGCTCGACGGCCCGGGCCAGCCCCCGCACGAGCCGGGCAGGGTGCAGTGCGGCGCAGTCGGGCGTGTACGTCGCCCCCAGAGCCCCCGCGGCGCCGATCATGTCTGCGGCCTCAGCGCGGTCGAGCAGGCGGAGCTGGTCCTCGCCGCGCCCCCACGCACGCGCCTCCGCGATCTCGCCGCGAGCGCGGCGCAGCTGCACCGGCGTGCGGGCGACCGTGACCGTCCCGCCCTTCGTGTACTGGGCGTCGATCCCCTCCGCAGCCGTGACTCGACCGATCTCGTCCACGCTGTCGCGCATCGCCTCGTGCAGCCGCACGGCGGCGCCGCGGTCCGATCCGGACAGACGCGCCAGGCGTTCCGGTGACTTCGGGAAGAGTGCGGAGCACCAGCCGCCGTTGCGCCCGGAGGCGCCGAAGCCGGCGGTCTCGGCCTCGACCACGTGCACCCGGAGGCTGGGATCGGCCTCCAGCAGGTAGTACGCCGTCCACAGCCCGGTGAAGCCGGCGCCGACCACGACGACGTCGGCCTCGACGTTCCCCGGCAGCGGGGGGCGGGGCAGCCAGTCGTCCTCCGCGGTCGCGTGCCACAGGGACAGGTCACGGTAGCTGCCGGGACTGTCCGCGCCGAGGTGGACCGGGGAGGTCAGCGCACGCCCCACGAGTAGGTCTGCTTGCGCAGCTTGAGGTAGACGAACGTCTCGGTGCTCAGCACCTGGGGGATCGCCCGGATGCGCTTGGAGACGATGTCGAGCAGGTGCTCGTCGCTCTCCGCCACGACCTCGGCCAAGATGTCGAACGACCCGGCGGCCACCACCACGTAGTCGACCTCCTCCATCGCCACGAGCGCGTCCGCGACCGGTTCCAGGTCACCGGTGGCCCGGATGCCGATGAGGGCTTGTCGGCTGAAGCCCAGCTCGAGCGGGTCGGTGACCGCGACCACCTGCATGACCCCGTGGTCGATGAGCCGCTGCACCCGCTGACGGACGGCCGCCTCGGAGAGCCCGACGACCTTGCCGATGGACGCGTAGGAACGCCGGCCGTCCTGCTGCAGCTGCTCGATGATGGCCTTGGACACGTCGTCCAGGGCGGCGCGGGAACGCTCGACGCGTTTCAGGACCGTCACGCGGACGATAGTGGCATCGGCCACGTTCGACGTCAAAGGGTTCCGGGACCTTGGTCGCGTGAATCCGTAGTTTGACGCGAGCACGCCCACGGATTCACTTGTCCAAGCCGAGTCGGGCGTGCGAGTATCCACCGCAGATCGACACCATCCCCGGCCGCCTCTGGAGACCGCATGCCCCGCATCCGTCGTACCCGGCCCGTCCTTCCTCCCGGCTTGGTGGCCTCCGAGCTGTCGCGGCGCTCGTTCATGCGCTCCGCAGCGGCGGCCGGCGGCCTGGGGATCGGCGTGCCGAGCCTGCTGAGCGCCTGCGGCACCGAGGGCACGGGGCAGACCGCCGAGACCTGCAAGAGCACCGACAGGTCCTCCAGCGAGAAGGAGCTCGTGTGGTCGAACTGGCCGGAGTACATCGACGTGAAGGGCAAGCAGCTGCCGACGCTCGAGGACTTCGAGAAGGAGAGCGGCATCGACGTCACCTACAACACCGACGTCAACGACAACAACGAGTTCTTCGCCAAGGTCCAGAACCAGCTCGGTGACTGCCAGCCTGTCAACCGCGACATCATCGTGCTCACCGACTGGATGGCTGCACGGATGGTGAAGCTCGGCTGGCTGCAGAAGCTCGATCACGCCAACCTTCCGAACGTGGACCAGAACCTCGTCCAGAACCTCCAGGGCCCCGACTGGGACCGCAAGCGCGACTACAGCGTCCCGTGGCAGAGCGGCTTCACCGGCATCGCCTACAACAAGAAGTACACCAAGCCGGTCGGCAGCTTCGAGGAGCTCATGACCCGGCCGGACCTCAAGGGCAGGATCAGCCTGCTCAAGGAGATGCGGGACACCATGGGCTTCATGCTCCTGCTCGCGGGCGCCGACCCGACCGACTTCTCCGACAACGACTGGCAGAAGGCGATCGAGCAGCTCGAGAGCGGCGTGTCGAGCGGTCAGATCCGCCGGTTCACCGGCAACGACTACGTCGACGACCTCAACAACGGCGACATCGCCGCGTGCGAGGCGTGGTCCGGCGACGTCATCGCCATGCAGTACGACAACCCCGACATCGAGTGGGTCGTCCCCGAGGAGGGGCTGGCGCTCTGGTCGGACAACATGCTGGTGCCGAACAAGGCCTACCACAAGACCAACGCCGAGGCCCTCATGAACTACTACTACGAACCCGAGACGGCCGCTCGGCTGGCTGCCTGGGTCAACTACGTGTGTCCGGTCCAGGGTGCCAAGGAGGCCATGGAGAAGATCGACCCGAGCCTGGTCGACGCGCCGCTGATCTTCCCTGACGAGGCGTTCCTGGCCAAGGCGTTCTCCTTCAAGTCGCTCGACGAGAGCACGGCCAAGCAGTACGACACCGACTTCTCCCAGGCGATCGGGTGACCACAGCTCCGATCCGTGAGACGCACGGGGGGGACATGACCGGCCGGGGTGGCGAGAAGCCCGAGCCGGGCGGTGGGCAGCAGGCAGGTGATCTCGAGCTCCGCAACGTGACCAAGCGGTTCGGCTCCTTCGTCGCCGTCGACGATCTCGACCTGACGGTGCCGCACGGCTCCTTCTTCGCCCTGCTCGGCGCCTCGGGATGCGGCAAGACCACCACGCTGAGGATGGTCGCCGGCCTCGAGCGACCGACGCAGGGGCAGGTGCTGCTCGGCGGCAGCGACATCTCCGGGCTCAAGCCCTACAAGCGCCCGGTGAACACCGTCTTCCAGAGCTACGCGCTGTTCCCCCACCTCACCGTGTTCGAGAACGTCGCGTTCGGACTCCGGCGCACCAAGGGCAGCGACATCTCGCGGAAGGTGGGCGAGATGCTGGAGCTGGTGCAGCTCCAGGAGTACGGCCAGCGCCGTCCGGCGCAGCTCTCCGGGGGCCAGCAGCAGCGGGTCGCCCTGGCGCGGGCCCTCATCAACCGGCCGCAGGTCCTCCTGCTCGACGAGCCGCTGGGCGCCCTGGACCTCAAGCTGCGCCGCGCGATGCAGATCGAGCTCAAGCGCATCCAGACCGAGGTCCGCATCACCTTCGTGCACGTCACCCACGACCAGGAGGAGGCCATGACCATGGCCGACACCATCGCGGTGATGAACGCGGGTGTGGTCGAGCAGATGGGCCACCCGGCTGAGCTCTACGAGCACCCCCGGACGACGTTCGTCGCCAACTTCCTCGGTCAGTCGAACCTCCTCGAGGGCCAGGCGCGGTCCGCGGGGGCCGAGATCGAGGTCGACGTGCAGGGTGCGACGCTGCGCGCCGTGCCGGAGCGCTCCTCGGTCGGCTCCGGTCCGGTTCGGCTCGGAGTCCGCCCGGAGAAGGTGTCGCTCGTCGACTCCTCTGCACCCGTCGACGGGCAGCTCAACCGCCTGGGCGGCGGTGTGGTGACCGACGTCAGCTTCGTGGGCGTGAGCACGCAGTACCTCGTCCGGATGCCGTGGGGGCAGGAGCTCATGGTGTTCGAGCAGAACACCGGACAGCGGCCGTCGTACGCCGGAGGCTCGTCGGTCGACCTGTGCTGGCGGCCCGAGCACGCGTTCCTGCTCGACGCCGGCCAGGACGCCAAGGCCGGCGCCGGCCTCGACGCAGTCTGACCGCAGGAGAGACCACCGGATGACCGCTCTGGGGCACCTGCCCACGCCGGCCAACACGGTCGCGCCCGAGCGCGACGAGGGCCATCGCAGGGGGCCGGCCGGCTACCTGCTGATGATCCCGGGGACCGTCTGGCTGGCGCTGTTCTTCGTGCTGCCCACGGTGACGCTGGCGGCCAGCAGCCTCTACGACCCGTCGGGGTCGCTGCTCAACGGCTATCAGATGACCTGGCACTGGCAGAACTACACCGAGGCCCTGCGCGAGTACGCGCCGATCTTCCTGCGCTCCTTCCTCTACGCCTTCGCCGCCACCGTGGTGTGCCTGCTCCTGGGCTTCCCGCTCGCCTACGCGATCGCTTTCAAGGCGGGCCGCTGGAAGAACCTCATGCTGGTGGCGGTGATCGCGCCGTTCTTCACCAGCTTCCTGGTGCGCACCCTGTCGTGGAAGTTCCTGCTCAGCGACAACGGCTTCATCGTGCAGACCCTCAGCAGCCTGCCGGCGGTCCCTGACGACCTGCGGCTGCTCGCCACCCCGTTCGCGGTCATCACCGGGCTGGCCTACAACTTCCTGCCGTTCATGGTGCTGCCGCTCTACGCCAGCCTGGAGAAGATGGACCCCCGGCTGCTGGAAGCGGCGGGGGACCTCTACGCCTCGCCCGTCAACGGCTTCCTGCGGGTCACGCTTCCGCTGGCCATGCCGGGAGTGGTCGCCGGGACGCTGCTGACCTTCATCCCGGCCGCCGGCGACTTCATCAACGACGAGCTGCTGGGCAACCCGCGCACCCGGATGATCGGCAATACCATCCAGCAGCTGTTCCTCCAGGCCGGGGACGTGGCCACCGCCTCCGCGTTGTCGGTGACGATGATGGTGGTCATCGTGCTCATGGTGCTCGTCTACGTCCGCAAGGCCGGCACCGAGGACCTCGTGTGACCCGGGCGCGTCGGTGGCTGGGCGGCCACGCGGTCATGATCTTCGCGCTGTTCGTGCTGCTCTACATGTTCACGCCGATCTTCGTCGTGGCGCTGATGTCGTTCAACGACCCCGCCAGCCGCCTCGGCTACGACTTCGACGGGTTCACGATCGACAACTGGACGCACGTCTGCGACCCCTACCAGCTGTGCTCCTCGGTAACCACCAGCCTGAAGATCGGACTGCTGGCGACGGGCCTGGCGACGCTGCTGGGGACGTTGATGGCCTTCGCCATGGTGCGCCACCACTTCCGAGGGCGCAGCACGGCCAACCTGCTGATCTTCCTGCCGATGGCGTCCCCCGAGATCGTCCTCGGCGCCTCGCTGCTCGCGCTCTTCGTCAACGCGAACTTCGCCGGGCAACTCGGCTTCTGGACGATCTTCATCGCCCACGTCATGTTCTGCCTGTCGTTCGTCGTGATCACGGTCAAGGCCAGGCTCGTCGGGCTGGACCCGTCGCTCGAGCAGGCTGCTGCCGACCTCTACGCCAACGAGTGGCAGACGTTCATCCGGATCACGCTGCCGCTGGTGGTGCCGGGGATAGTCTCGGCGGCGCTGCTGAGCTTCTCGCTCTCGTTCGACGACTTCATCATCACGAACCTCAACGCCGGACAGACGGTGACGTTCCCGATGTACGTGTGGGGGGCGGCCCAACGGGGCATCCCGATGCAGGTCAACGTGATCGGGACGATCATGTTCCTGCTGGCGCTCAGCCTGGTGCTGGGCAGCGGTGCCCTGCGCCGGGTGCGCGGCCGCACCGCCTGAGCCGCACCGCCTGCCGGCCCTCGCGGATCGTCGCCGGTGAGGTCGCGGCCGCGCGTCTGTCGATGCCTGCCGATCACGATCAGCGTTGAAGGCGCCTCAACCGGAGGGCCCGTGGACGGTGTCGCTGGGGCGGCAGGTCAGAAGTGACCCGCCGCCCCAGCTCTCCGGCAGGTCGGAGCAGGCCCCCGACGGCATGACCGCCGGCTCTCTACGGCTAGTCGACCGCTGGCTACTGGAGCGCTCCAGACGGTGCAGCAGGAACCTTCCGCAGGGACCGCTCCCCCTTCAGGAACAGCTCGTCCACGCGCGCCCGCTCCTCGGCCGACTGCGGCCTGAGGACAGAGAGCCCGAGGAAGAGGAGCAGGTTGACCGCCAGTGCAGGCATGCCGGCCGTGAGACCACCCAGGCCGGGGATGTTGTCGGGATAGATCGCGGTCAAGATAAGAGCGAGCACGAAACCGACGATCATCCCGACGATGGCCCCCTCCCGAGTCCCCCGCCGCCAGAACAGTCCGCCGAAGAGGGGGACCGCCAGCTGCACGACTCCTTGGTAGGAGATGATCGCGAGGTTCACGAGCTTCGGCTCGTCGTAGGCGACGTACGCCACGACCGCGCCGAGGACGAGGAACCCCACCATGCTGGCCTTTGCGATCGCCGTCAGCTGCTTGTCCGACAGCTCCTTGAAGTTACCGATGATGTCGTTCGACAGTTGCGTTCCACTTACCTGGATGCAGCCGTCGATCCATCCCATGGCAGCCGCGAACACGATCATGCAGGCCAGGCCGAGGAGCCAGGGGCCGCCCGCGTCGATGGCGGTGATGAACCATCCGTTCTGGGGGCTGGCCGCCACATCGGGGAGCGTGGCCATCGAGAAGGAGACGAACAGCAGAAGCGTGGCGAAGACACCGATGATCGGCATCGCCAGGAGCGTTCCCAGCTTGACGTTGCGCACGCTGCTCGCCGTGTAGATCCGCTGGTAGCTGGTCGGCCAGCACAGGCTGCCTACGATGCCGGTGAACGTGATGGCGCTGAAGTACCAGATGCCGTACGTGCCGCCATCTCCTGGGAGTCTCCACATCGACTCATTGAGGGAGCGGATTGCGGTCAGCCCGTCGAAGAAGACGGACATCAGCACCACGATCATGACCGAACAGACGATGTAGGCGACGAATCCCTGGAAGAGGTCGGTGATCACCAGCCCCCGCATTCCCATGCGGACAGTCCAGTACTGCCTCACCACGATGACGCCGACGCCGAGGATCAGCGACGCGGTCGTGCCGAGCTGCTGGTAGGTCATGAAGTCGAACAGCACACCGAGCGACTGCATCGACAAGATGACCCAGGGGAAGAGAGAAACCACACCGATCACGCTCGCGAGCACCTTGACCGTCGGACTTCCGAAGCGGAGCCCGAGCATGTCCGGCTGAGTCCGGAGGTTGAACGCCTGTCCCCAGTTCCAGGCCCTGGTGGCCATGTAGTACATGGTCGTGACACCGATGAGGCTGTAGCTGAGGACGTAGAGACCGACCACCCCGGCTGCGACGCCCAGCCCGAGGAACGAGATGAACATGGTGCCTGGGAACCAGGAGTTCACGTAGGACATGGCGATGTACCAGGGCCCGAACGAGCGCCCGCCCACGGCGTACTCGGTGAACGTGTGCTCCTTCTGGTAGGAGCGGTACAGGATGAAGATGATGAGTGCGAAGAAGAGGACGTTCATGCCGACCACGATGGTCGTTTCCTGGCCCATGCTCACACCGCCTTGGCTTCAGGGTCGTGGAAGAGCTCGTGCTCTCCTCTGATGGACTCGACGATCCACAACGCCCACACCATGAGGATGGACAGCGCGCCGTTGAGCACCATGTAGAACACGGACAAGGGGAGCCCGATGATGACGGGGGTGCCGCCGCTGAACGCCAGGTAGAGCGGAGGGCACGTCACCATGAGGACGAGCAAGAGGTACCAAGATCCGAAGATGACGTTCTTCGTGCGCTCGGACATACCTCTCACACGTCGGTGTATCGGGCTGTCAGGTTGCCGGACCGGAGGTGCTGGCCGGGGTGGTTCGAATTCCTCGCCCGGCGGACTAGTCCCAGACATGATTCTCCTTCACTGCGAAGAGCCGCCTGCGTGCGTGCTCATGTGGGCCCGGGCCAGGAATCCATCCCCGGGAAGGTGAACGGTTCAGGGCTTGCGAATCGGTTGAGGACGTTCTCGGTCAGCTTCGACACGTTGTTGTCGTAGTCGTTGTGCGACAGGCTGCCGGAGTAGGCGATCGAGCCCGTCGAGAAGACTGCTCCTCCGGACGGCGTCTCGAAGAACACCAGGTCAGAGCTCACCAAGGGATTCTGGCTCCCGGTGAGCCCCGGTGAGTTGATGAGGATCTCCTCCAGGACCACCATGTACACGTCCGTGTGTCCCTCCGAGGAGGCGAGCACCAGGCTGTGCGGCGGCGTGCCCAGCAACGCGTCCGCGCGGTCGAGCTCGAGTCCCGCGGCGCCGCCTCCGACGAGCCCGAAGTCGCCGATGGGCTCGTCGTCCGCGATCCCCTCGAAGATGAACTCGGCTCGCGGATGGCGGCTGCCGTCCCTCCTCACGTAGTGGGAGGAGACGTCGAACCCCTGGGCGACGAAACCGACGCCGACGAGCTGCTGCGGCGGACGCCCAGAGCGACGCCAGAGCCCGCTGTACTCACCGGTGAACGAGTTGTAGTACTCGCCCGGCTCCGCGGCCCAGGCCCGGATCCCTCCCTCACCTTTGCGGACCTCGATGACGCCCGGCAGCTCATCGCTGTAGGAAGTACGCCAGTAGAAGCCGTTCCCACCCAGGTACATCAGGCGGCCACCACGCGCCAGGTGCGCGGCGTAGGCATCGCGCATGCGCTCCGAGGTGTACTCCGGATGCGTGCCGGTCAGCGCCGCCCGATACGGGGCGAGGGCGGTAGCGCCATCCCGATGCAGGTCCTCGTCGGTGATCACATCGAAGGTGAACCCCTTGGCTTCAAGCCAGTCGGTGATGTGAAGGTCTGCGTTGAACTGCCACAGGGCCGACCCGCTGCCACCCAGCCAGTTGGCGTACTTGGGGCGCATGTTCAGGACCGGCCGCAGACGGGACGAGTAACAGATCCCGCTACCGTCCGAGTGCGTGTCGTAGGTGGACCCACCGAGCTCCCGGTGCTCGGCCAGGAACATGTCCTCCTCCTGGAGGGGGAGCACCTGGTCGGTCAAGAGCTGGGCAAGCGGCGCATCCGTAGGCATGTGCTCGTTGGCATAGGCAAGATAGCTGGTCGTCGGCATCACCAGCACGATGTCCGCGGTCGCAGCGCCTGGCGAGGGCCGAACGATGAAAGGGACGTAGTCCTCCGCGTCCTCACCGAGGAGATGGACCGCGTAGACGCCGGACTTCAGGTCCGCCGGGACGTCGACGGAGAAGTCGATGCGCCAGCCCGCGTCGTACAGGTCGTCGTCATGGAAATGGATCGCACCGTACTGCTCCGGCTTGCTTGACCACGACATGCACTCGCCGGTCCAGTTCACGCCCTTCATGGCCCTTGTGGGCAGGTTCACGAGGTGGCCGTGGTGGTCGTTGGGAGAAACGTCGACGATCTCGAGTCCACTCACCTTCTGGCTGAAGTCCCACGCACCGACTACTCGGCTGTCCGTCAGCGAAGGTGTGACTTCGCCGAGTCGGACGAGCTCTACGTCCGAAAGTGCCCCGGAGCTCAGTCGCGGACGCTCGATCTTCCCGTTGAAGTGGCAGTCTGCGACAACAGCACCGTTGTGCTCCCCGGCGTTCTGGCCGGCGAAGAGAAGAGGCCCGTCAGCGTCCTCGAAAGACACCCCCGACTGGTGGGCGATGGCTGCATCCTCGCCACCAAGGTCCACGAACGGCGACTGGACCAAGGTCACGTCGCCGCCGTCGGAGTCGAATCGGGCCGCGACGGAGTACCAGTGCCGAGCGACCAGAGGTTTGCCCGAGGTGATCGTGCTCGAGGAGCCCTTGCCGTTGAGCTCGATGAAGAGGCAACCGTCGTCGCCGATACCCAGCACGAATCCGCGTGAGCCGTCTGCTGCGACGCGGCTGACGAGCGCCTGTCGTCCCTTGTCAGGGGTGGTGGGCCACACGACTGCCTGCACGGTGAAGGCGCGTGAGAGCTGGACACTGTCCATGAGCGGTACGACGGCGTAGCTGCCGGCATACGTCTCCTGCTTGCGGCCGTCGTGCTGGGCTGAAGCGACGGAGCGCACCTGCTCGGACTTGAACCCCGGCCCCGCGGGGTTGAGGTCGCCATGGATCAGGCGGACGAGCTCGTGGGAGTAGGAGTCCAGTCCGTCGTAGCAGCTCACCATGACGTTCAGACGGCCACCAGGCACGACGCTGATCTCGTCGCAGTATCCGAGGATTCGCTTCGGCATGCTCAGTCCTATGGTGTATGGCGGTATGGGGGGTCTTGTAGCGGGGGGCGAGCGCTCACTCGTCGTCCAGTGACTCACCGAAGTGCTCGTGCCAGCGGCGCTTGAAGATCTCCCACTCCGCTTCCGCGCGGTCGTGGAACACGACGTCGTCGAACACCTGGACGGGCTTTCCCCGGACCCCGGGAAGCCTCCCGAGCTTCCAGGTCTGGTGTGGTTCCGCGCAGACGAGGACGTACTTCCCTTCCATGGGTGTGCCTCGGAAGAGTGTCAGCACTCGTTGCAACTCAGCGCTGTGATGGCCCAGCGGTTGTGCCCTGAACTCTTCGGCGACACTGCGCGGCGGGGTCTGATGGCTGGTCACGCGTTTGCCTCCTCGTGTCGCTGTGCACCCCGCATTGCGGAATCACAGCCAGCTCGACCGGTTCACAGACTTAAAGAGGGGTGTGACCCAGGCCGCACAATGCCGTGATGCTGGCACTGAATGGGCCAGGGCACAAGGTCCCTCCAGACCATTTGGACCACAAATTGGACCGCGGCGACTGAGTCGTTGACAGCGTCCGTCGCAGGAGCCGAGACTTCGTGCCACCGCGGCGACAGGAGTGGCGGGACGTTCTCGCGCTGGGATGAGGCTCCGCCGGCGCATGGTGCCGACGTCGCTCGGCACCATGGCGCCGGTGGCGCTCCTGAGCCGCCAACAGGAGCGAGGGGAGCAGCGCGGGTCAGTCGCTTGACCCTTGCCGGAACTGCCCCCGTCGCCGCTGTACAACTTCGGTTCTGCGCCGCAGGGTGAACCGGTCACCAGTCTCGCTGCGAGGAAGAGTGAACCGGGCAGGAGTGTGACGACGTGGCACGACGAGGGAAGGGATGCAGGTGAGCTCACCCACAGCAGGGGACCTGGAGGAAGCGATCCGGCTTCACCGGGAGCTGGACGCGATCGGGGCCACGGCAGGTGGCGGGATCGACCGTCAGGAGGCTACCGAGGATCACACGCGGTCCAGGACAGTGATCGCGGAGTGGCTCAGTGCTCGTGGGTTCGAGGTTCGCGTCGACGCGATCGGAAACATGTTCGGTGTCTGGGAGCACACGCCGGGCGCACCGTACGTGCTTGTCGGCTCGCACCTCGACTCGCAGCCCTGCGCTGGGCGGTTCGACGGGATATCCGGCGTCGTGTGCGCCGCGGTGGCCGGCGCCGTCGTCCGGCGGGAGGTGGAGGCGGGGCACCTCACTCCGCGCCACAACGTCGCAGTCGTCTCGTGGTGCAACGAGGAGGGCGCACGCTTTCAGCCAGCCCTTCTCGGCAGCTCGGTGTACTGCGGCCTGCTTCCGCTCGAGGAGGGCCTCGCTGCGAGGGACCGGTTCGGGGTCCGGCTCGCTGACGCGCTGGAATCCGTTGGCTTCCGCGGGACCGACGAACCCCCACGCCCAGCCGCGGCAGTCCTGGAGCTGCACGCCGAGCAGGGCGTCGCGCTGGAACAGGCGGGAGTGGCCGTAGGCGTCGTCACGCACTGCTGGTCGACACTGAAGTGGCGACTGATCTTCCATGGCGAGCAGGCGCACACCGGCGGATGGCCGATGCGCAGCCGTAAGGACGCTTTGCTCGCCGCCGCCATGTTCATCGTCGCTCATCGAGCCCTGTGTGAGGACTTCCCGGAGGGGACGCTCCGAACAGCAGCGGCATGGATCGACGTCCAGCCCAACTCGCCCAACGTCGTTCCTAGCCAGGTGACGCTCCAGTGTGACGCTCGCAGCGACGACGAGACCGTGCTCGCGGCGGTCCGCGACCGGGTGCGGCTCACGATCGCTGAGATCGCCGAGAAGACCGGCGTGGAGATCCAGGTCGAGCGCTTCTCGGACCGACAGCGAATCCCTCTGAATGACCAGGGCCAACAGGTCATCCGTGACGCCGCGAGTGCCGTCGGGGAGCAGACGATCGACCTACCCACGGTCGCCGGCCATGACTGCCTCGCTCTGCAACAGCACGGGGTCCCCGCGGCGCTCATGTTCCTCCCGAGCACCGGCGGAATCGCTCACAACGAGCGCGAGCACACCAGTGACGCGGATCTGCAGACAGGTGTCCTGGTCCTCACGGAAGCGTTGCGCCGGGCAGCGGGCGGGGCGCTCGACCAGCGGGACGTGCAAGGGTGATTCCGCGCGTGTCCGGTTCGCTGGCGCGATCAGCAGGACTTGAGTCCAGCTCCGTCACCTCGGTCGTCTCGCCGGTGGCCAGTCCCGCTTTCTGGGGGGTCGAGCACGACAGCGCGATCATGACCACTGAGCGGTCCGGTGAGGTCTTCGTCCACACGCTGCACGAGGAGAAGTCGGACCTCATCTCCTTTGGTCGGTCCGTGGAGGCGGCCCAGCATGCAGGGCGGCTCGGAGTGGCTCCACGAGTGGTCGCGGCTGATGCCGACTCGGATACGGTCGTCTTCGAGGCTCTGCGCACGCCCTGGAGGACCGCGACGATGGCGGACCTCTCCGACCCCCGACTTTTCACGCGCGTCTTCGCAGCCCAACGAGCTCTCCACAGGTCAGCCCCGTTGACGTTCTCCACCAGCCTGTTCGAGGAGGTGGAGAGGTTGCGCGGCGTCGCCGTTCGAGAAGGTGCTCTGCTGCCCGCCGACATCGACTTCGTCGTCGATGCGGTCCGGCTGGCAGGTGAAGCAGTCGCGCTCATGGATCGACCGGCGGTTCCTTGCCACGGCGACACGATCGCGAGCAACGTGCTCTTCACCGACTCCGACGTGCGGTTGTGCGACTTCGACCGCGCCGGCAATGCGGACCCGCTGTGCGACCTGGCGGTGCTGCTCTCCGACGCTTTCATGCTCGAAGACGAGTGGCTCGCTGCGCTGGAGATGCTCGACCAACCAGCCGACCCTGTGACTCTTGCGCTCCTGCACGTCTACGCCGCTGCCGATGACGTCGCTGCCGCGCTGCGGGCGCAGGTGTATGCGCGCCGCAGCAGGAGTCGAGGCCTTGAGTACGCCAAGTACGGAGGCTGGCGGTTCTTGAAGGCCCGCTGGCTCATCCAAGACCGGAGGTTCGAGCTGTGGCTACGCAACCTGAGCTGAAACCGCTACGGGCAGCGTCCACCGCTGATGAGCGGCAGCTCGCCGACGCCTTGGGGCGGGTCGAGGAGCTGCGCGACCATGAGCTCTCCTTCGCTCCTGTGACAGGCGGCATCACGAACACGAACTGGCACATCCGTGTCGAACCCGCCGGGGAGGAGTACTTCGTCAAGATCCCGGGTCGCGGCACGGAGAGGTTCATTGACCGGCGCAACTCCGTCGAGGCCTCCAGGACAGCGGCGGCGGCCGGCTGTGGGCCCGCGCAGCGCTGGGGGTTCCCCGACACCGGCGTGGAGGTCTTCGACTGGCTCGCTGGCTACCGGCCGGCCTCGAACGACGAATTCGTCGACCCCGAGGTCCGCTCAGGCGCACTCGCCGGCATTCGCGCGTACCACGGGCAGGCTCCGCTGCCCCAGAGCAAGACCATCTTCGACATGGTCGAGGAACACTTCGCGCAACTGGCGGACGAGGACTGCCCGGTCCCGCCTGACTTCCACTTCCTCAGTCGACAGTACGAACGGGCCAAGCGCGCCTTCGAAGCAGGTGGGTTCGACACAGTGCCCTGCTTCAACGACGGCTTGGCCGCCAACTTCATGCTTCGTGAGAGCGACCGAGACGTCAAGCTGATCGACTTCGAGTACTCCTCGAACAACCTTGCCCACTACGACCTTGCTCTTTGGATGGGGGAGATGTTCTTCGACGAGGAGATCGAGCTGGGCCTCATCGAGGAGTTCTTCGGCAGTGCCTCCGCCGACCATGTTGCGCGGACCTACCTGTGCAAGGCGATCGCGGACGTCAAGTGGGCATCTTGGGCCCTGGTGCAGGAGCAGCAGTCGAGCATCGACTTCGACTTCAGGAAGTACGGCATGTGGAAGTACCACCGGGCCCGTGCCGTGATGCACGACAGTCGCTGGGAAGGGTGGTTGAGGCAGCTGTGAAGCAGCAGCCCGACGTGGGTCCGGAAGGCGTGAAGGTCGGCGGCCGTGACCTCGACGAACTTCGACAGTTCGCCATGGAGCTCGCGCGGGGGGCGGACTCCATCATCACCGGTCATCGGGCCAGGGGCGAGGTTGCTTCCTCACGCAAGTCCGACGGCACGCCTGTGACGGAGACCGATGCTGCGATCGAGCGCTACCTCCACGCCAGGATCAAAGAGGAGTTCCCCGATGACGGCATCCAAGGGGAGGAGCTCCCCGCCCAGGCAGGCGGCAACGGGTGGACCTGGCACGTCGACCCGATCGACGGAACGCGTGCGTACGTCTCCGACGTGCCGTTGTACTCCACCTTGGTGGGACTTGAGTTCGAGGGAGTGCAGCGGGTAGGCGTTGCGCATTTCCCCGCTCTGGGGGAGACGGTAAGCGCGGCGGCCGGCGTTGGCTGCTTCCGTGGGCGCTCCAGGGTCAGGGTGCGCGAAACGGTTCCGGCGGACGGCATGTACGTCATGACGAGCGAGCTTCGCTCCTGGCCCCCCGACGCCATCAGCCGGCTGCTGGACAGCGGTGCGAATCTTCGGACCTGGGGTGACGCGTACGGCTACGCCATGGTCGCGACCGGGAGAGCCGACGCCATGGTCGATTGCGATGCGAGGACCTACGACCTGGCAGCAGTCGCGGTGATCATCACGGAGGCAGGCGGCACGTTCATGAGCCTCGACGGGGTGGAAGCGATCGACAGGGGCACCGCCGTCGGGGCGTCCTCAGGTGAGATCGGCGACCAGGTGCGCCGGTTCTTTCTCTGATCGAGGAAACCTGGAACCGGGATGGTTCAGCCTGCCAGTAGTGGGGACGGTCACATGGCCAGGGACACTCGGACCGATTCGTCACGAGAGGGCGGCTCCATGTCTTCCCATGCTCCCCACCTGATCGGTGGACAGTGGATCGACGGCGCGGAGGCGGCGCCCGTGCACGACCCCGCGGACGGCACGGAGGTGGGAACAGTGGCCTCCGGTTCCGCTACCGAGGCCAGGGCCGCGGCGGACGCAGCTGCGGAGGCCGCGGAGAGCTGGGGCGGGCTCCCCGCGCGGTCGCGCTCCCGCCTGTTGCTGGCGGCGGCGGACCTGATCGACGAGCGCGCCGATGAGCTGGGGCTGCTCTTGGCCCGCGAGGCCGGCAAGCGGCTTCCCGAGGCGGTTGCAGAGGTCCGCTTCTCGGCGGAGTACTTCCGGTGGTTCGCCGAGGAGGCCCGCCGTCCCGACGGTGCCGTTCACCCGCACGAGGCCCCGGGCCGTCGGCACCTGAGCGTGCGCCGTCCGGCCGGAGTGGTTGCCTCCCTCACGCCCTGGAACTTCCCCTGCTCGATCCAGGCCCGCAAGCTCGCCCCGGCGCTGGCGGCGGGATGCACCGTGGTGGCACGGGTCTCGGAGAAGGCGCCGATGGCGGCGACCCAGATGATCCGGTGCCTGGTCGACGCAGGAGTTCCCGACGGAGTCGTCAACCTGGTCCACGGCCCGGCCGGCGAGGTGACCGAGGCCTACCTCTCGCACCCAGCGGTGCGCGTGGTGACCTTCACGGGTTCCACCGAGGTCGGGCGGCTGGTGATGCGCCAGGCCGCGGAGCGCGTCGTTCGACCTCTGCTCGAGCTCGGCGGGAACGCGCCGTTCCTCGTCTTCGAGGATGCCGACCTCGACCGCGCCGTCGAGGGAGCGATGCTGGCCAAGTTCCGCAACACCGGCCAGTCCTGCATCGCCGCCAACCGGTTCCTCGTCCAGCAGTCGGTGGTGGACGAGTTCACTCAGCGGTTGACGGCGGAGGTGGACGCGATGAGGATCGGGCCCGGCGCCGTGGACGATCCGCCCGACCTTGGCCCATGCATCGACGCGAGCCGGGTCGACGCCGTGACGGACCTGGTGTCCGAGGCGGTGGCCAAGGGGGCCAAGCGCCTGACTCGGGAGCGGGACCTGCCGGCCGGGGGCACCTTCTGCGAACCGGCCCTTCTCACCGACGTGCCGGCCGACAGCGGCCTTGCCAGGACCGAGGTCTTCGGCCCGGCGGCCGGCATCTTCACCTTCTCGGACGAGCAGGAGGCGATGCGGATGGCGAACGCGACCGAGCTGGGGCTGGCCGGCTACGTCTACACCCGTGACCAGGCACGGGTCTGGCGCGTGGCGGACGCGCTCGACACCGGCATCATCGGGGTCAACGACCCCCTGCCCAGCGTGGCCTTCGCCCCCATGGGGGGCACCAAGCAGTCCGGCATCGGTCGCGAGGGCGGTGTCACGGGGCTCGAGGAGTTCCAGCAGACGCGCTACCTGGCCGTAGGGATATGAGGAGCTGATCGATCGTGAGCGGCACGGACACCCTGGTCATCCGGAAAGCCGGTGATGTCGTCGATGCGATCAACTCGGGTCGGGTCTCGGGCGGTAACGAGAAGGCGATCGTCCTCATCGCGCTCGGCGGAATCTTCATCGACGCCTACGACTTCACGTCGCTGGCGTTCGGGCTCGCCGACATCACCACCGAGTTCGGCCTGAGCTCGTTCGCGGCAGGCGTGGTGGGCGCGTCCATCATGGTGGGCGCGTTCATCGGCGCCATCTTCGGTGGCTACCTGGTCGACCGGATCGGCCGATACCGGATGTTCATGGCGGACATGCTGTTCTTCGTCGTCGCGGCGATCGGCTGTGCGCTGGCCCCCAACGTGGAGCTCCTCACCCTGTTCCGGTTCCTGATGGGTTTCGGCATCGGCCTCGACTTCCCGGTGGCGCTCGCGTTCCTCGCGGAGTTCTCGGCGCTCAAGGGCAAGGGCGGCCGAGTGACGCTGTGGCAGCCGATGTGGTACGCCGCCACCGGCAGCAGCTTTTTGGTGCTCCTGCCCCTGTACTTCCTGCTCCCGGAGTCGATGCACCCCGACCTGTGGCGCTACGCGGTGGGGTTCGGGGCGGTGCCTGCGCTCATCGTGCTCGCGGTGCGCACCAAGTACATGGACGAGTCAGCCTCGTGGGCGGCCAACCAGGGCGACCTGCGGCGTGCGGTGGACATCTTGAACAAGTCGTACGGCGCTGACGCCGTGCTCGCACCAGAGTCCGAGCTGGTCTACCCCGAGAAGCGCGCACCTGCGTCGATGCGGTCGTTCGTCACCCTGTTCCGTCCTCGCTACCGCGCCCGGACGATCGCCGCCGGGCTGGTCGGCATGTGCCAGTCCATCCAGTACTACGCGGTCGGATTCTTCCTGCCCTTCATCGTCGGGACCTTCCTCGCACAGGGTCGGCTGTCGACGATCACCGTGCCGTTGCTCTTCAACTTCGCCTTCGGTGTCACCGGCGGTTTCCTCGGCGTACGCCTGACCAATCGACTCGGGTCACGCGGGCTGGCGATGTCGGGCTTCGCGGTGTGCCTCGTGGTGCTCCTGCTGCTGGGCCTGATCGGTGCCCCCGAGGGGACATTCATGGGGCTCGTCGTCGGCGCACTGCTGGGCATGTTCGTGTTCTTCCACAGCTACGGCCCGGGTGCTCAAGGCATGACGATGGCCACGCTGTCCTACCCGACGTACCTGCGGGGGACCGGGTCAGGCTTCGGCCAGGCAGTGCTGCGGATCGGCTCGACGATCTCGCTGCTGCTGTTCCCGATCCTGGCCGCCGATCTCGGCACCGGCGTGTTCTACGTGGTCGCCATCGCTCCCGCGCTCGGGCTGCTCACGTTGCTGTTGATCAAGTGGGAACCCATCGGCTACGACGTGGATGTCGCAGACGCCGACGACGACGACGGTCGTCTCGCCGTCATCCCTGCTCGGCGCGCATGACCATGTCGGCGCGACACCAACAGTAAGTCCATCGTCCATTCGAAGGAGCGCCATGCGGATCACCTGTATCGGTGTCGGCAACATGGGCGGCGCCGTCGCGCGCCGGCTGGCCGGCGGGGAGTTCGACGTCACCGTGCAGGACCCCTCGGCCGACGCCATGGAACGGTGCGTCACGGCCGGCGCCGTGGCCGCGGACTCGTTGCCGTCCGCCGTGGCCAACGCTGATCTGGTCCTGACCAGCCTGCCTACCCCGGAGCTGGTGGTCTCCACCGTCTCCGCGGTCTTGGACAAGGTCGGACCCGACACGGTCGTCATGGACATCTCGACGATCGACCCGCAGACGGCCCGCGCCGTGGCGGATCGGTGTGCTGAGGCCGACGTGCCGTTCGTGGCCTGTCCGCTCGGCAAGACTCCGGCCCACGCCGAGAAGGGCACCATCCCCCTGTTCGTCGGTGGTGACGTGAAAGCCCTGGTCCGGATCAAGCCGGTGCTGGACTGGATGGGAGAGAAGACCTACCACTTCGACACCGTGGAGGCGGCGACGACGTTCAAGCTGGTCTCCAACTTCGTGGGCATGGCCAACGTGGCCGTGCTCGCCGAAGGGTTGGCGATCGCCAACCGGGCCGGCATCGACGACGCCGCGTTCGCTGAGGCGCTCGCCGACACCGGAGCTGCCTCCTTCCAGTCCGATCTCCGGCTGCCGTGGATGATCGACTGCGACTGGACGTCACGCTTCGGCGTCGACCTCGCCGCCAAGGACGTCCGCCTGGCGGTCGGCTCCGCTGCGGTGTGGAAGGTCCCGACACCGGTGGGTTCCGCGGCGCTGGCCCAGCTGATGTCCGCGGCCACCGAGGGATGGGGTGGCCAAGACGTCGTGGCCATGGCCAAGCTCGTCGACGCCGAGCGGCGCGAGGTCACCTCAGGTACCGGAGACGGGGAACGCCAGGGCTGAAGTGCTCGGCGTCGGCGCGGCGCAGTCCTTGCGAGCCGCTGTCGTCTCTGGGTCGAACATCCTGGTCTCGAGCGGCGCGCAAGCCGGCATGCCCACTACTTAGACACCTTCACCGGCGAACGTCCGGTCATGCCGATGATGGGCGTGCGCTGTCCGAGATGCGTTCACCCTGGGGGCAGCAGCTGACCGGCCACCTCACCGGTGACGTAGCGGTTACCGAAACTGCGTTCCAAATCACCTGGCAACGTGCTCTGGATGCCGTCGTGGACCCAGAACAGGGCGAACCCGTCACGGTGGCGCCCCTCACCGGGCTGCGGCCGCGCAATGACCCGGTCCTCGCCTTGCCACCAGGTGATTTCCGAGTCGCTGCCCTCGATCATCGACCAGGCCCCATCGAACATCCAGGTGCCCCGCTGGATCGTGACCGGCTCGACGATCTCTGCTTCGTCTGCCTCATCACCCCAGTCGTTCTCGGTGAACCGGACCGCCACCCGGCCATCGACCTTGTCGATCGCCTCGACCCGCCAGCCCTCGGTGTAATCATCGGGCATGCCGTACTGGCCGGCGATCGCGCCGGTACCCGGGTCGATCTCGACGATCTCTTGCTCCACGACGCACCCGCCGCACGGTTCGCCCTGGCGCTGACGCAGCGCCAGGAGCGCGGCGCCGTCGGCCGACAGATACAGGGCAACTATCCGTTCGTTGAGCAACACGTTGGTCACGTCGCCGTTCTGGACGCGGGCGACGCCGTAGTCGCCGTCCTCGTACCACTCGCTGCTGTCGTGCCACATCACGTAGGTAACGCCGTCGATGGTCGGAGCGACACCGTAGTAATTGCGCTCCAGTTCGTTGTACGAGGTCGCGTCGGGGTTGTCGGTCTCGGGCAGCCGGAGCCGCCACAGCTGCTCGAGGTTCAGTGAGTATGCGGTCAGCACCGCCGGCCGCGCCTGGCGATCCAGAACGTTGATCTGGGTCACCGAACGTCCGGGTCGATCGAAGCCGGGGATCTCGACGGTTTCCGTCAACGTCTCCTGGTTCGGGTCGAGCACCTGAAGGTTGATGCTGCGGTGGCTAGCGTCGGCAAGAGCGGTGCCGTCGGGCAACCACCGCCCATCGCTTGCCTGAGGCAACGTGACCTCGTCCTCACCTGACCGCAGCAGGAGTCCCCTGCTGGTGGCCGCGGAGTACGTGGGCCCCTCGAAGCGCAGGAGCACCGCCGCCACGCCGGACTCGGCTACGGGGGAACCGGTGCCAATCGCAGCGCAAGAAACAGCCACGAGGCACACGCCCCCGGCCACGCCCCCGATCAGGAGTCCGGCAGCGGTGAACCGCCGTCTGGTCCCGCCGCGGCTCGTGCGCTGCTGTTGGTTCATCTGGAGCTCCTCTTTACGCGCGGTGCCGGGCTAGTGCGCACGGCCCCGGCGCCGTGACGAACGTAGCGGGATCTAGCCCGACTCACCGCCTTGGCTAGGTCGTCGACACTCAACGGGCCATCCGCACATGGGCTCCAGATATGCACGCCCAACGTGGTGGGTTGTCCCCGCCTGCACGCAAGTCGGCAAGACGACGATGCCCAATGCGCTGGCGGCCACCATCCCCGGCCGGCGAGTGATCAGCGAGTGATCAGCACCGAGGACGTGTTCGAGCTCGTATGAGCGCACGCTCTGAGCCCACCGGACGACCGGCGGTGGCGCCACCACCCACCCCCACGCGCAGTGGCGGCGCCACCTCCCACCCCGGTCCAGGCGGCCGTGCGGCCGCCTCGAGGTCGGCCTCTAGAGCATCGACCCGGCCTCGGTCAGCACCGAGCGCAGCACCTGCTCGATCTCGTCGAAGTGTGTCTGGTCGCAGATCAGCGGCGGAGAGAGCTGGATCACCGGGTCGCCCCGGTCGTCGGCGCGGCAGTAGAGGCCGGCCTCGAAGAGCGCCTTTGACAAGAACCCCCGGAGCAGCCGCTCGGCCTCGTCGTCATCGAAGGTCGTCTTCGTGGCCTTGTCCTTGACGAGCTCGATGCCGTAGAAGTATCCCTCGCCGCGGACGTCGCCGACGATCGGCAGGTCGAGGAGCTTCTCCAGCGTGGCGCGGAACCCGTCCTGGTTGTCGAGCACGTGCTGGTTGATGCCCTCCTTCTCGAAGGCATCCAGGTTGGCCAGCGCCACCGCCGTGGACACCGGATGCCCCCCGAACGTGTAGCCGTGGAGGAAGCTCTCGGTGCCGGTCAGGAACGGCTCCATGAGCCGGTCGGTGGCGATCATCGCCCCCAGCGGGGCGTAGCCGGAGGTGATCCCCTTGGCGCAGGTGATGATGTCGGGCTGGTAGTCGAACCGCTCGGCGGCGAAGTAGTGGCCGAGCCGGCCGAAGGCACAGATCACCTCGTCGGAGACCAGCAGCACGTCGTACTCGTCGCAGATCTCCCGCACGCGCTGGAAGTATCCAGGGGGCGGTGGAAAGCAGCCGCCGGAGTTCTGCACCGGCTCGAGGAACACCGCCGCGACCGTCTCGGGGCCCTCGTTCTCGATCGCGACCGCGATCTGGTCCGCCGCCCAGCGGCCGAACGCCACGGGGTCGTCGCCGTGCACCGGTGCCCGGTACATGTTGGTGTTGGGCACGCGGAAGGTGGAGGGGACCAGCGGCTCGAACATCGCCTTCAGCGGCGGCAGCCCGGTGATCGACAGCGCGCCCTGGGTGGTGCCGTGGTAGGCGATGGCCCGGCTGATGACCTTGTGCTTCATCGGGCGGCCGGTCAGCTTGTAGTAGTTCTTGGCGAGCTTCCACGCCGACTCGACCGCCTCGCCGCCACCGGAGGTGAAGAACACCCGGTTGAGGTCGCCCGGCGCGAACGAGGCCACCCGCTCCGACAGCTCGATGGCCGACGGGTGGGCGTAGGACCACAGCGGGAAGAAGGCGAGCTCGCCGGCCTGCCGGGCGCCGGCCTCGACAAGGTCCGTCCGGCCGTGTCCGAGCTGCGAGACGAAGAGCCCGGCGAGCGCGTCCAGGTAGCGCCGGCCGTCGGCGTCGTAGATGTAGGCGCCCTCGCCGCGGACGATGATCGGCACGTCGTGGTCCTGGTAGGCCGACATCCGGGTGAAGTGCATCCACAGGTGGTCCCGCGCGGCGTCCTGCAGGTGCTGGGCGCGAGCGGGATCCATCGGCGCTGAAGACAACGGTTTGCTCCTGGTCAGAGGTCCACGGTGCGCTCATCCTGCCGTCATCCGTGGTCACAGGCAAGTGATTCCGTGGGTCTGCGTGGCTATGGAGGCCCACCTCGGTCGTCCCCCCTGTTGCCGGCGACGGAATCCGTGGACTTGGTGCTACCCACCGCGTCCCGCCACCGCTAGGCTGCCGCGCATGACGCAGACCATCCGCAACCTCGTGAACGGCGAGCTCGTCGACAGCGCCTCCGGGCAGACCTACGACGTGGTCAACCCTTCCATCGGCGACGCCTACGCCACCGCTCCCGCCTCGACGTCCGAGGACGTCGACCGCGCGTACCGGGCTGCGGCGACCGCTTTCGAGACGTGGCGTGACACCACGCCGGCCGAGCGGCAGCGGGCGATGCTCAAGATCGCCGACGCCCTGGAGGAGCGCACCGCGGAGTTCGTCAAGATCGAGTCGGAGAACACCGGCAAGCCGCTCGGCTTCACCGAGACCGAGGAGCTGCCCCCGGCGATCGACCAGATCAGGTTCTTCGCGGGCGCCGCGCGCGTGCTCGAGGGCAAGAGCGCCGGCGAGTACCTCGCCGACCACACCTCGTTCGTACGCCGGGAGCCGATCGGTGTCGTCGGTCAGGTGACGCCCTGGAACTACCCGCTCATGATGGCGGTCTGGAAGATCGGCCCCGCGCTGGCCGCCGGCAACACGATCGTGCTCAAGCCTTCCGACACCACGCCCGCGTCCACGGTCGCGCTCGCCGAGCTGTGCGCGGAGTTCCTGCCGCCTGGTGTCCTCAACGTCGTCTGCGGGGACCGGGACACCGGCCGCGCCGTCGTCGAGCACCCGATTCCGCAGCTGGTCGCGATCACCGGCTCGGTGCGCGCCGGCATGGAGGTCGCCACCTCGGCCGCCGCCCAGCTGAAGCGCACCCACCTGGAGCTGGGCGGCAAGGCGCCGGTCATCGTCTTCGACGACGCCGACATCGAGGCGGCGGCCGAGGGCATCGCCGGCGCCGGCTACTTCAACGCCGGCCAGGACTGCACCGCCGCGACCCGGGTCCTCGCCGGGCCCGGCGTCCACGACGACTTCGTCTCGGCGCTCAGCGAGCAGGCGCGCAGCACCAAGACCGGCATGCCGGACGAGGAGGACGTGCTCTTCGGCCCGCTCAACAACCCGAACCAGCTCGACCGGGTGACCGGCATGGTCCAGCGGCTCCCGGACCACGCCAAGGTCGAGGCGGGTGGGCACCGCGTCGAGGGCCGTCCCGGCTTCTTCTACGAGCCGACGGTGCTCTCGGGGCTGCAGCAGGACGACGAGCAGATCCAGAACGAGATCTTCGGGCCCGTCATCACCGTCCAGAGGTTCAGCGACGAGGACCAGGCACTGGCCTGGGCCAACGGGGTGGAGTACGGGCTCGCCTCCTCGGTGTGGACCAAGGACCACGGACGGGCCATGCGGATGGCTCGCCGGCTCGACTTCGGGGCGGTCTGGATCAACACCCACATCCCGATCGTCGCCGAGATGCCGCACGGCGGCTTCAAGCACTCCGGCTACGGCAAGGACCTGTCGATGTACGGCCTGGAGGACTACACGCGCGTCAAGCACGTGATGTCCTACATCGGCCAGTGAGCGCGCGCTGGTGAGGATCCTGCTCGTCGGTGCCGGCGGCGTCGGCGGCGCGTTCACGGCCATCGCCGCGCGACGAGACTTCTTCGACACGATCGTGGTGGCCGACTACGACCTGGCACGGGCGGAGCGCGCTGCCGCCGCCGACGCGCGCTTCGTCGCGGCCCAGGTGGACGCCGGCAGCACCGGGTCGATCACCGACCTGGTGCGCCGGCACGACGTCACGCACGTGGTGAACGCCGTCGACCCGCGGTTCGTCATGCCGATCTTCGAGGGAGCGCTCGCAGGCGGGGCCGACTACCTCGACATGGCGATGAGCCTGTCGAAGCCGCACCCCACGTCGCCGTACTCCGAGGTCGGCGTCAAGCTCGGCGACGAGCAGTTCGCGCGGGCCTCGGCCTGGGAGGAGGCCGGCCGGCTGGCGCTGGTGGGCATCGGGGTCGAGCCGGGGCTGTCCGACGTGTTCGCCCGCTACGCCGCGGACCACCTCTTCACCGACATCGACGAGCTCGGCACCCGGGACGGGGCCAACCTCGAGGTGCTCGGCGAGGACGGGGAGCCGATCTTCGCCCCGAGCTTCTCGATCTGGACGACGATCGAGGAGTGCCTCAACCCGCCGGTGATCTGGGAGAAGGGCGCCGACGGGGAGGGCAGGTGGTTCACCACCCCGCCGTTCAGCGAGGCGGAGGTCTTCGAGTTCCCGGAAGGCATCGGACCTGTCGAGTGCGTCAACGTGGAGCACGAGGAGGTGCTCCTCATGCCGCGGTGGGTCGACTGCCGGCGTGCCACCTTCAAGTACGGCCTCGGCGAGGAGTTCATCGGCGTCCTGCGGACGCTGCACATGCTCGGACTCGACCGCACGGACAAGGTGCGGGTCGGGGGCGTGGAGGTGTCGCCGCGTGACGTGGTCGCCGCCTGCCTTCCGGATCCGGCGGGGCTCGGTCCGAGGATGCGCGGCAAGACCTGCGCCGGGCTGCAGGTCACCGGCACCGGCAAGGACGGACGACCCCGCTCGACGTACCTCTACCACGTCGTGGACAACGAGTGGTCGATGCGGGAGTACGGCCACCAGTGCGTGGTGTGGCAGACCGCCGTCAACCCGGTCGTGGCGCTGGAGCTCCTCGCCCGAGGCGCCTGGAAGGGCACCGGCGTCCTGGGTCCGGAGGCCTTTGACGCCGTGCCGTTCCTCGACCTGCTGACCGAGTACGGCTCCCCCTGGGGGCAGCGCGACGACTGAGCCCGGCCTCCGCCCGGCCTGGTCAGCGCAGACTGCGCCTCAGACGCCGACCCACCAGCCGAGGCTCCGGCCCGGACGTCCCGGCCGGCCGAGGTCGTGGCAGACCCACTGCGGCCGGCTGACCGCGAAGAGTGTCGTCGTCCGCCACTCGAGGCGGTAGCTGCGGTAGTCCGCCCCCGTCGTCCGGTTGCACTCACGGTGCGCGGCCTGCGAGAACCGCTCGGTGAGCGGGGGGCCGTAGAGGAAGGAGAAGAGCGCCACGGCCACGGCGACCGTGGCCACGACGTGGCGCATCGTCGTCGCGCTCATGCGCTGCCCTACCGACGACACACCCATGGCTTTCCTCCGCACGACCAGGGTAGGGCGGCCGCGGCGCCCACGACCCGGGAATGGCGCGACGGCTGCGACCATGGTGCGGTGACAGCATCGGCGACGCGGCGTACGCCGCAGCGACGCGACGTGGTCGTCCTCGGCTCGACCGGCTCCATCGGCACCCAGGCGCTCGACGTCGTGCGCGCCAACCCCGACCGGTTCCGGGTCGTCGCCCTCACCGCCGGCGGCGGACAGCCGGACCTCTTCGAGCAGCAGGTGCGCGAGTTCGTCCCCGCCTTCTCCGGGCTGGGCGAGAAAGCATCGGCCGAGGCCGCGGCTCTGCCCTGCGACGTGGTGCTCAACGGCATGACCGGCGCCGTCGGCCTGCGGCCCACCCTCGCCGCGCTCGACGCCGGGAACACCCTGGCTCTGGCGAACAAGGAGTCCCTGATCATCGGCGGCCCGGTGGTCACCGCCCGGGCCCGGCCAGGGCAGATCGTCCCGGTCGACTCCGAGCACAGCGCCCTCGCACAGTGCCTGCGGGGTGGCGCGCCGGACGAGGTGAGGCGGCTGGTGCTCACCGCCAGCGGCGGACCCTTCCGTGGCCGGAGCCGCGACCAGCTCCACGACGTGACACCGCAGGACGCCCTGGCGCACCCGACGTGGGCGATGGGGCCGGTCGTGACCATCAACTCGGCCACGCTGGTCAACAAGGGGCTCGAGGTCATCGAGGCACACCTGCTGTTCGGGATCCCCTTCGACCGGATCGAGGTCGTCGTGCACCCGACCTCGGTCGTGCACTCGATGGTGGAGTTCACCGACGGGTCGACGCTGCTGCAGGCCAGTCCGCCGTCGATGATGATCCCGATCGCGCTCGGGCTCGCCTGGCCCGACCGGGTGCCCGGCGCAGCTCCGCCCGTCGACTGGTCGCGGCGCGAGCGCTGGGAGTTCCTGCCGCTCGACGACGAGGCCTTCCCCGCCGTACGTCTGGCACGGGAGGCCGGCGAGTCCGGCGGCACCTCGCCCGCGGTGTACAACGCGGCCAACGAGGTGTGCGTCGAGGCGTTCCGGCGCGCGCGCATCCGCTTCACCGACATCGTCCCCACGATCGAGCGCGTCCTGCGGGACCACGACGTACGCTCGAACCAGCAGGAGCTGACCGTCGACGACGTGCTGGCAGCCGACGCCTGGGCGCGTGCCCGGGCCGCCTCGGTGCTCGGCGACGCCGTCGGGCGGGGCACGACCACCGAAGGGGCCGCCACCACATGACCGCCGTGCTCTACGCCCTCGGCGTGGTCGTCTTCGCGGTCGGGGTCGCGGTGTCCATCGGGCTGCACGAGCTCGGGCACCTCTACCCGGCGAAGAAGTTCGGCGTGAAGGTGACGCAGTACTTCGTCGGCTTCGGCCGCACGCTGTGGTCGTCGCGCCGCGGTGAGACGGAGTACGGCGTCAAGGCGATCCCGCTCGGCGGCTACGTCAAGCTGGTCGGAATGCTGCCACCGGCGCATCCCGGCGAGCAGCCGCGCAGCAGCAACACCGGGTTGTTCACCCAGCTGGTGTCCGACGCCCGCGCCGCGGAGCAGCAGCACGTCAAGCCCGGCGACGAGGGCCGGCTGTTCTACAAGCTCCCGTGGTGGAAGAAGACGATCGTCATGGCGGGGGGTCCGACGGTCAACCTGCTCATCGCCTTCGTGCTCTTCGCGGGGCTGTTCGGGCTGCACGGCACCTACGAGCCGACCACGACCGTCGGCGTGGTGAGCCGCTGCGTGGTGCCGGCCGAGGAGGGCGACCGCGACTGCACCGGAGCCGACCCGGTCTCCCCGTCGGCCCAGGCCGGGCTGCGGCCCGGTGACCGGCTGGTGTCCTTCAACGGCGTCGCGATCGAGGACTGGGAACAGCTGGTCACCCTGATCCGCGGCAACGAGGACGGCCGCGCCGTCATCGGCTACGTCCGGGACGGCGAGCAGCGCACCACGACCACCAGCACCACCGTGAAGTCGGTGCAGTCGCTCGAGGAGAACGACGAGTTCCTGGAGGCGGGGTTCCTCGGCGTCGAGAGCACCGTGCAACGGCGTACCCACGGCCTGCTCTACACCGTCGACCGGATGCGGCTCATGACCTGGGAGACCGTCCAGGCCCTTGCCACCCTGCCGGTGAAGGTGTGGGGGGTCGCCAAGGCTGTCGTCGGGGTCGAGGAGCGGGCGCTGGACAGCCCCGTGAGCGTCGTCGGCGCCGGCCGCGTGGCCGGCGAGGTCACCTCCGACGTGGAGAGCCCGGTCTCGTCCCGGGTGGTGTTCCTGGTCGGGCTGCTCGCCGGACTCAACCTCTTCGTGGGCATGTTCAACTTCATCCCCCTGCTGCCCCTCGACGGCGGCCACATCGCCGGTGCGCTCTACGAAGGAGCGCGCCGGGGGGTGGCGCGCGTGCTGCATCGACCCGACCCCGGGTTCGTCGACGTCGCCAAGCTGCTGCCGGTCGCCTACGTGATGGCGGGGGTCCTCCTGGTGATGAGCTTCGTGCTCATCGCCGGCGACATCGTCGCCCCTGTCCAGCTCAGCTAGCCTCGTTCGTGGGCGCGCCGGCGTACCTCCTGCCGCCGCCCGCCAGAAAGGACCTCCCATGACCTCGGTCGCCCTCGGCATGCCCGCCGCGCCGCCGCCCGTGCTCGCCCCCCGGCGCCGGAGCCGGCAGATCCGGGTGGGCAAGGTGCTCGTCGGCGGCGACGCCCCGATCTCGGTCCAGTCGATGACCACGACGCTGACGGCTGACGTGAACACCACCCTGCAGCAGATTGCGGAGCTGACCGCGGCCGGCTGCGACATCGTGCGGGTGGCCTGCCCGAGCCAGGACGACGCCGACGCGCTGCCCGAGATCGCGCGGCACTCGCAGATCCCGGTGATCGCCGACATCCACTTCCAGCCCCGCTACGTCTTCGCCGCGATCGAGGCCGGCTGCGCCGCGGTGCGGGTCAACCCGGGCAACATCAAGAAGTTCGACGACCAGGTCAAGGAGATCGCCCGCGCCGCCAAGGACCACGGCACCTCGATCAGGATCGGCGTCAACGCCGGGTCGCTGGACCCCAGGCTGCTGCAGAAGTACGGCAAGGCGACCCCCGAGGCGCTCGCGGAGTCGGCGAAGTGGGAGGCCGGGCTGTTCGAGGAGCACGGCTTCCACGACTTCAAGATCTCGGTCAAGCACAACGACCCGGTGGTCATGGTGCGTGCCTACGAGATGCTCGCCGAGGCCGGCGACTGGCCGCTGCACCTCGGCGTGACCGAGGCCGGACCGGCGTTCCAGGGCACGATCAAGTCGGCCGTCGCCTTCGGTGCCCTGCTGTCGAAGGGGATCGGCGACACGATCCGGGTCTCGCTCTCGGCGCCGCCGGTGGAGGAGGTCAAGGTCGGGCTGCAGATCCTCGAGTCGCTCAACCTGCGCCCCCGTCGGCTCGAGATCGTCTCCTGCCCTTCGTGCGGCCGCGCCCAGGTCGACGTCTACAAGCTCGCCGAGGAGGTCACCGCCGGGCTCGACGGGCTCGAGGTGCCGCTGCGGGTCGCGGTCATGGGCTGCGTGGTGAACGGACCGGGGGAGGCGCGGGAGGCCGACCTCGGCGTCGCCTCCGGCAACGGCAAGGGGCAGATCTTCGTCAAGGGCGAGGTCGTGAAGACCGTGCCGGAGTCGCAGATCGTGGAGACCCTGATCGAGGAGGCCATGCGGATCGCCGAGGGCATGGAGCCCGTGGACGGCGCCTCGTCGACGGTCACCGTGAGCTGACCTCCCGACCTGCGTAGGCTTCCCTCGTGCTCCGCACGCAGCGCTCCCTTCGAGTCCTCGGTCCGGCGGACCTGGACCAGGCGCTCACACTGCTGGCTCGTGACCCGGTGGTCAACGTGGTGGTCGACCACCGCGCCCGGACGACGCGGCTGCAGCCGCGCTGGCTGAACGGCGAGGTCTGGGGCTACTACGAGGACGGCGAGCTGCTGTCCGTCTGCCACTCCGCGGCCAACCTCGTGCCTGCCATGGCGACCGAGCGGGCGCTGGAGCATTTCGCCGCCCGGGCCGCGTCGCAGGGGCGGCGCTGTTCCACGCTGCTGGGGCAGGCCTCCGACGTGGAGGCCATGTGGTCGAGGCTCCGCCACGCATGGCCGGCACCGCGCGACATCCGCCGCAACCAGCCGCACCTCGAGATCAGCGGTCCGCCGGCGGTCGCGCCCGACCCGATGGTGCACCAGTGCACGCCGGGCGAGGTCGACGTGCTCTATCCGGCGTGCGTGGCGATGTACACCGAGGAGGTCGGTGTCTCGCCGGAGTCCCACGGGGGCGCGGCCCTCTACCGGGCCCGCGTCGTGCAGCTGGTGTCACGGGGATGGTCGTTCGCCCGCATCGAGGACGGCCGGGTGCTCTTCAAGGCAGAGGTGGCCGCGGCCTCGCCGTACGCCTGCCAGGTGCAGGGGGTCTACGTCGCTCCCGACCGGCGGGGCGAGGGGATCGGCACCGCCGGCATGGCCGCGGTCGTCGACCTGGCGAGGCGACACATCGCGCCGGTGATCTCGCTCTACGTCAACGAGCACAACCACAGCGCCCGCCGGGTCTACGAGCACGTCGGTTTCCGTCAGACCGCGTCGTTCACCACCATCATGTTCTGAACCCTCTGCCGACCCGCCCTCGATGTCTGGCCGACCCGCCCTCGATGTCTGGCCGACCCGCCCAGGACGCGGGCGCGGCGCGGTGCCATAGCCTGCGCCTATGCCCGACCTTCGGCCGACGAACGACGTGGCTCTCCTGGCCGGCATCTTCGCCATCTCGGGGGTCACGCACCTGGTGAAGCCGCGGGTGTTCGAGCCGCTCATGCCTGTGTGGGTTCCCGCGCACCGGGAGGTCATCATCTGGTCCGGCGTGATGGAGCTGCTGTGTGCTGCCGGGTTGGTGACCCCTGCGACACGGCGTACGGCGGGCTGGGTCAGCGCGGCCGTGCTGCTTGCGGTCTTCCCCGGCAACCTGAAGATGGCCGGTGACGCGGCGCGCGGCCGCAGCCGCAGGTTGAAGGCCCTCGCGTTCGGTCGGCTGCCGCTGCAGGTGCCGATGATCCGGACGGCGCTGAAGGCGGCTCGCGGCTGACCCGCACCAGTGACGCGCCACATGAAGGGCGGGTCGGGCAGACATGGAGGGCGGGTCGGCGGAAAGGGGTCGGTGACGGAGCAGGGCCCTGAGTAGCCTTGCCGCCATGTCCACGCCCCCGACCAGCGCCCGGGTCCCATCGACGAACCCCCGGGTCTCTCGGACGAACCCCCGGATCCTGCGGATGTCGACGCTGTTCCTGCGCACCCTGCGCGAGGACCCGGCCGACGCCGAGGTGCCGAGTCACCGGCTGCTGGTGCGGGCCGGCTACGTCCGCCGCGCCGCGCCTGGCATCTACACGTGGTTGCCACTGGGACTGCGGGTGCTGCGCAACGTCGAGTCGATCATCCGGGAGGAGATGGACGCCATCGGCGCCCAGGAGCTGTCCTTCCCGGCGCTGCTGCCACGGGAACCGTACGAGGCCAGCAACCGGTGGACGACGTACGGCAACGGCATCTTCCGGGTCCAGGACCGCAAGGGCGCCGACTACCTCCTCGGACCGACGCACGAGGAGATGTTCACGCTCGCGGTGAAGGACCTGTACTCGTCGTACAAGGACCTGCCGGTGTGGCTCTACCAGATCCAGACCAAGTACCGCGACGAGGCGCGACCGCGCGCCGGCGTGCTGCGTGGCCGCGAGTTCGTCATGAAGGACTCGTACTCCTTCGACGTCAGCGACGAGGGCCTCGACCGGTCGTACGCAGCCCACCGCGCGGCGTACGTCAAGACCTTCGACCGGCTCGGCTTCGACTACGTGATCGTCAAGGCCACGAGCGGTGCGATGGGCGGGTCCAGGTCGGAGGAGTTCCTCGCCAAGGCCGAGGTCGGAGAGGACACCTACGTCCGCTGCACGAGCTGCGACTACGCCGCCAACGTGGAGGCGGTGGCGGTGCGCGTGCCGGCGCCGGTGCCGTACGACGATTTACCCCCCGCCCATGCCGAGGCGACTCCGGACACGCCCACGATCGAGACACTCGTCGACCACCTGAACGAGACGTTCCCGCGCAAGGACCGTCCCTGGTCGGCCGGTGACACGCTCAAGAACGTGCTGGTGATGCTCAAGCATCCCGACGGGCGCCGGGAACCGTTGGCGATCGGGCTGCCCGGGGACCGCGACGTCGACGCCAAGCGGCTCGAGGGTCAGCTGGAACCGATCGAGGTCGAGCCGATGTCCGAGGCCGACCTCGCGCAGCACCCGGTCCTGGTCAGGGGTTACATCGGTCCGGGCGTGCTCGGCGAGCGGAGAGGGTCGAAGATCCGCTACCTCGTGGACCCGCGCGTCTCCGAGGGGACCCGCTGGGTCACCGGCGCCGACACCAAGGGCTCCCACGTCCTCGACCTGGTGGTCGGCCGGGACTTCACGCCGGACGGCACGGTCGAGGCCGCCGACGTACGCGACGGAGACGCCTGTCCCAACTGCGCGGAGGGCGTCCTCGAGACCGCCCGTGGCATCGAGATGGGCCACATCTTCCAGCTGGGTCGCTGGTTCGCCGAGGCTCTCGACCTGCGGGTGCTGGACGAGAACGGCAAGCTGGTGACCGTCACGATGGGCTCATACGGGATCGGGGTGACCCGGGCGGTGGCGGCGATCGCCGAGAGCAACCACGACGAGCTGGGACTGGTCTGGCCGCGCGAGATCGCACCCGCCGGCGTGCACCTGGTCGCCACCGGCAAGGACCAGGCGGTGTTCGATACTGCGGAGTCGCTGGCGGGGGAGCTGGCCGCGCGGGGCATCGAGGTACTTCTCGACGACCGGCAGAAGGTCTCACCCGGAGTCAAGTTCAAGGACGCCGAGCTGGTCGGCATCCCCACCATCGTCGTGGTCGGCAAGGGGCTCGCGGACGGTGTGGTCGAGGTCAAGGACCGGGCGACCGGTGACCGGGAGGACGTCGCGGTGGCCTCGGCAGCCGATCACGTCGCACGGCTGGTCCGCGGTGCCTGACGCGTCAGTGCGCGACCTCCGCATGCCCGGCCCGGACCTGCCCAGACCGGACTTGCCCGTGGAGGCGGTCGTGTTCGACTGGGGAGGGACGCTCACCCCGTGGCACGCCGTCGACTTCCAGGCGGAGGCGCGGGCCCTGGTGCGGGCCGCCGTCGACGCCCACCCCGAGGCCCACCTCGACCTGCAGGCCGCGCACCAGGCGGTCTGGGGCAGATCGACCGCCCACCACACCAGTGCCACGATCGCCGACGTGTTCGCCCACGCCGGCCTGCGGCACGACGAGTCGCTGCTGACGGCGTACCGCGACTTCTGGGAGCCGCACAGCCTCACCGACCCCGACGTCCCGGAGCTCTTCGCCCGGCTCCGCGCCGACGGCGTGCGCGTCGGCGTGCTGTCGAACACCATCTGGCCCCGCGCCTGGCACGAGGAGTTCTTCGCCCGCGACGGCGTCCTCGACCTCATCGACGCCGCCGTCTACACCAGCGAGGTGCCCTGGACGAAGCCGGCACCGGAGGCGTTCCTCGCCGCGGTAGCCGCGGTGGGGGCCGGCGACCCGCGGAGGTGCGTCTTCGTGGGCGACCGGCTCTTCGACGACGTCTGGGGTGCGGCGCAGGTCGGCATGCGGACCATCCACGTGCCGCACTCCGACATCCCCGTCGAGCAGCGCGGCCACAGCGTCGGGGAGCCGGATGCGGTGGTGCACCGGCTGTCGGAGGTCTACGACGTCGTCACTGCCTGGCACTGAGCCAGCCCGACGACAGCCCCGACGACAGCCCGACAACAGCCCCCGACGACAGGGACACCTCACAGCTCCGGCAGCCCCGGGTAGGCGGCTGCGGGGGCGCCGAGCCCGAGCGCGCGTACCGCGGAGTCGGAGAGCGCCTCGATCGCCCACCGGCGCCGGGAGCCGGTCGACGCCGCCACCAGCTGGGCGTACACCGCCGCGCACCGTTCCTCGGTCAGCCGCCCGATCCGCAAGAGGGAGGCCGGCGAGCGGTCCTCGGCGTCCACCCGGTACGCCGGTGCGGCGGGCTCCGGTGTGTCGCCCAGCCCTGCGATGACGCCGCGGAGCCGGTCACGACGCTCGAGGTGGGCGTCGTAGGCGTCCCGCAGCAGGATGGCGGGTCCGGGGTGCTCCGATGCCGACAGCCGACCGCCGAGCAGCGCGTAGACGTACACCGCGGCGTGCTCCGCCGCGAGGGTCTCCTGCAGCGCCCGCATCGGGGTCATGACGGCCGGTCCGCGGCCGGTACGACGGGCGCGCCGACGCGCGGGACGAGCACCTCCTGCTGGGCGGCCGCGGCCGCCAGGCCGGCCAGCAGCCGGGCGAGGACGCCGCTGTCGGCCCTCAGCGCGGTCTCGACGTGGCGGTCCCGAAGCCTGCCCTCGGCCCGGACCAGAGCCGCCACCGCGGCCGCCTCCTGCGCCGGGACGCGCTGAGTGCGCACCCGCGGCGAAGAGGGCGGTCCCGACCCGGACGGCGACTGGTCCGGCCGACCGGAGCCGTCGGACGCGCCGGCGAGCAGCCTCACGTGCGAGCGGTGGATGCGCAGCGGTTCGCGGAGCCCGGACCGCAGCCCGGTATGCCGCCGTCCGGTCGCCTCCAGCATCCCGACCAGGCCACGCTCGGCAGCGAGGGCCTCGGTGACCAGCCGCTCGTCCGGGTCGGCGGGTCTCGCCGGCAGCTCGGTCGGCTCCCGGCCAGGTCCGGTGCATCCGGTGGCCAGCAGGACGGCCGCGGCCGACCCGGCCGACGCCAGCCCGCGCCGGCTCAGCAGCAGGGGCTCGCGTCCCTGGCTCCCGCCGTCGTACGCAGGACTGGCAACGCTCACCGGCGAAGGGTAGCGAGAGCGGCGGAGCCGGACCTCGGACGTCGCGTCCTTGTGCGGGTCGTGGGGGGCGGTGTCCGCTAGTGTCCTGACAGCGCCGGCTGAGGCATGTCACCAGGCGGTGCACACAACAGCAGAGCAGGAGGTGATTCCGTGGCGATCGACCAGACCCGGGAGCGTCTCGTGTCGGAGCTGACCCCCCACCTGCTCCAGATGGGGCTCGACCTCGAGGCGGTCGAGGTGACCCCCGCCGGGCGTCGGCGGATCCTGCGCATCGCGGTCGACAAGGACGGCGGGGTCACGATGGACGACGTCGCGGAGGCGACGAAGGAGGTCTCGCGCTTCCTCGACGCCTCGGACACCATGGGCGAGCAGCCGTACACCCTCGAGGTCACCTCGCCGGGTGTCGACCGTCCGCTGACGCTGCCGCGGCACTGGCGCCGCAACGGCGGCCGGCTGGTCAAGGTGGCCACCCGTGACGGCCGCACGAGCGTCGGCCGGATCGTCTCCGCCGACGAGGCGCACGCGACACTGGAGGTCGACGGTGCCCAGCAGACCGTCGGTCTCGACGACGTGGCCACCGCGCGCATCCAGATCGAGTTCAACCGTCCGCGCGACACCGAAGAGCCCGGGGCGACCGGGGCGGAGGAGGGCTGACCCATGGACATCGACCTCGCGCTGCTGCGCGCCCTCGAGCGGGAGAAGGAGATCAGCTTCTCGATCCTCATCGACGCGCTCGAGCAGGCGCTGCTCACGGCGTACCACAAGACCCCGGGGGCCCAGCCGCACGCCAGGGTCGAGATCGACCGGAAGTCAGGGCGGGTCACGGTGATGGCCGCGGAGACCGACGCCGACGGCGCCGTGCTGCGGGAGTACGACGACACCCCCGAGGGCTTCGGGCGGATCGCCGCGACGACGGCCAAGCAGGTGATCCTCCAGCGGCTGCGCGACGCCGAGGACGACCTGAAGTTCGGGGAGTTCTCCGGCAAGGAGGGCGACATCGTGTCGGGCGTGGTCCAGCAGGGTCGCGACCCGCAGGACGTGCTGGTCGACCTCGGCCGGCTCGAGGCCATGCTGCCGGTCGCCGAGCGGGTGCCGGGTGAGCGCTACGAGCACGGCACACGGATCAAGTGCCTGGTGGTGAGCGTCCGCCGCGGGATGCGGGGTCCGCAGGTGACGCTGTCGCGCAGTCATCCCAGCCTGGTCAAGAAGCTGTTCGCCCTCGAGGTGCCGGAGATCGCCGACGGCACGGTGGAGATCTGCGCGATCGCCCGGGAAGCCGGCCACCGGTCGAAGATCGCGGTGCGGTCAAAGGCTCCCGGGGTCAACCCGAAAGGCGCCTGCATCGGGCCGATGGGGCAGCGGGTCCGCAACGTCATGCACGAGCTGCACGGCGAGAAGATCGACATCGTCGACTGGTCCGACGACCCGTCGGAGCTCGTGGCCCACGCGCTGTCCCCCGCCCGGGTGAGCAAGGTGGAGGTGGTCGACGCCGCCGCCCGGTCCGCCCGGGTGGTGGTCCCCGACTACCAGCTGTCGCTCGCGATCGGCAAGGAGGGCCAGAACGCCCGGCTCGCCGCCCGGCTCACGGGCTGGCGCATCGACATCCGCTCCGACGAGGCACCGGCGCCCTAGGTCGAGCGCCGTGCCCGACTCGCGGCGTTCGGCGGATCCGCGCCGGCGGGTTAGACTGTACGACGGAAGCTCGCTCCCAGCCCTCATGGATCTGCGCCCACGCATGGCCCAGCCGATGACCCAGCAATGTTCAGGTCAGTGGTGAGGCCTCCCGTCCGCACCTGCGTGGGGTGCCGGAGGCGAGCCAGCACGACCGAGCTGTTGCGCATCGTCGCCGATGACTCGGGAGAGGGCCCCGAGCTCCTTCCCGACCCGAGGGGACGCGCGCCCGGCCGTGGGGCGCACCTGCACCTCTCGACCGACTGCCTCGAGCTGGCACTGCGTCGTCGGGCGTTCCCTCGGGCCCTCCGGGTCGAGGGACGACTGGGCACCGGCCGGCTGGAGGAGCATGTGCGACAGTGGGAGCCGCACGACCGTGCAGCACCCGCACCACCCGGCACCAGCAGCGACACCCCCTGAACCAACTGACCAGAAGATGGAGCAGCAGCTCATGAGCACTCGATGAGTTCTTCCCGATGAGCATGCACACCAGCTAGAGGTCCGACCCGACAGGCGGCTCGGACCAGAAGGAGAAGCGTGGCCAAGGTCCGAGTCCACGAGCTCGCCAAAGAGCTCGGCGTCGAGAGCAAGGTCGTCCTGACCAAGCTCAGTGAGATGGGGGAGTTCGTCAAGTCGGCGTCGTCGACCGTCGAGCCCCCTGTAGTCAAGCGGTTCAACGACACCTACGGTGGCGAGCTCCGCTCCGCGGCGGCGGCGAAGGCCGCCAAGAAGGCCCCCGCGAAGGCCGCCGCACCGTCCGTGTCGCCCGCCGAAGCGACTCCCGCCGAAGCGGCTCCCGCCGATGCCGGCGCTGCCACGACCAGCACTGCCACGGTGGGTGACTGTGCCGCCACCGGACCGCGCCCGGGTCCCCGCGTCGCCCCCCAGCCCGCCGCCCCGGCCGAGGCTCCGGCTGCCCCCGAGCAGCTGGCACCTGCGGCTCGTGCCACCCAGCCCCAGCAGCCTGCGGCCGCGCCCGGGCCCGCCCCGGCCGACACGAGCCCCGGCAGCGAGGTCCCCGGCACCCAGTCGCCCGGCACCCAGTCGCCGGGCACCCAGTCGCCGGGGACCCAGTCGCCG
>CADCUI010000007.1 GCA_902805845.1 uncultured Nocardioidaceae bacterium | reverse complement strand
CGGCACCGCCGTCACGCTGTATCCGATCGTGAAACGGCAGAACGAGGTGGTCGCGCTTGCCTTCGTCATGTCTCGCGTGCTGGAGGCGGTAGCTATTCTCGTCGGGATCCTCAGCCTCCTGTCTATCGTCTCGGTTCGCCAGCAGTACGCCGGGAACGCGGACGTCGACCCCGATTCGCTCGCCCCCATCGGCTCCTCGCTGTTATCCCTGCACGACTGGACATTCCTGTTCGGACCGAACTTCGCCCTCGGTGCCGCCTCGCTGCTCCTGGCCTACCTGATGTACTCATCGGGCCTGGTGCCCCGCGTCATCGCCGTGCTCGGGCTGATAGGCGGGGCACTGATCTTTCTCTCCGCGATCGCGGTGATGTTCGGCGCCTATGAGCAGACGTCCACCCTGGGCCTCGTCGTCGCTCTGCCCGTGTTCGCATGGGAGATCACTCTCGCGGTGTGGCTCATCGTCAAGGGCTTCCGCCCGGTAAGCATTCTCACCACTCCTGCCGGGCGTCCCACCGTCACCAATTCGCACCAACTCGTGGGCGGGTCATCATGATCACCAAGACGAAGCCACGACTTCCCCAACACCGACCCGTCCGTCCCCGAGTAGCTGTCATGCTTGCGGGTGGCCTCATGGTTGTGGTGGCGTTCCAAGCCGCCCTCACCTTCGGTGCGCCCTTCGGCGTGGCTGCTCTGGGGGGAGCGAACCCCGGCCAGCTCCCCACCGCTCTTCGACTCGTGACCGGCGTCGCCGCGGTCGTGTGGCTCTTCGCCGTGACGGTGGTGCTAGCCAGAGGAGGGCACACGCTCGTTCCCGTCCCGGAGGTTGTCTCTCGGGTGGGTATCTGGGTCGTGGTTGCCTTCCTGGGTGTGGGTGTGCTGATGAACTTCGCCTCCTCCAGCCCGTGGGAGCGCTTCGGGTGGGGGCCGTACACGCTCATCATGTTGGTTCTCAGCGTCGTCCTCGCCCGGAGTGCATCGGTCAGCGACCGGCCCCGGAAGACGGGCTTCACGGAAGCGCAGCGCAACCAGCTACCGGGGGTCACCTCGTGAAGATCGTCGTGGTCGGTGCCGGCATCACCGGCTTGGTGGCGGCATGGACACTGCGGCCTCGCCGACAGCACACCCTGACCTCACCCCCGCTGTCGCTCCGCCCGGCGCCGAGCCCGCTCGACGCGTTCATCCGAACCCCCGACTTCTCCGAGCGGCACCACCGGACGGTCCAGGCGCCGGCCGAGGCTGTCTGGACTGCGGCAACGTCGGTCACCCCGGCAGAGATCCGGCTGCTCACGCCTCTCATGACAGTGCGGTCACTTCCTCAAATCCTCACCGGCCGGCGGACGAAATTGCTCACAGCGGACGCCGCACCGTTCCTTGAAGTGTTCGAAGAGGAGGGGTTCGTCGAGCTCTACCGCGACGCGGGCGTCACCGGCGGCCGTGCGGTGGCGATCTACGGCGCAGCTGGCCGATTCTGGTCGCCGACCGACAACTCTCCCGTGCCCCTCGACGATGGACAGGCCTTCTTTCAGCACGAAGATGCCGGGACCGTGAAGGTCGCGTTCTCGCTGCAGGTGGTGGAGAGCGGCACCACCACTCTCGTGACCACCGAGACGCGGATCGTAGCCACTGACCGCGCTGCGCGTCGCGCCTTCGGCCGCTACTGGCTCATCATCCGCGGTCCTAGCGGACTCATCCGTCGCAGCTGGCTGGCAGCCATTGACCGCCGGTCCCGCGCATGACCCGCTACTGGCCGAGTCGAGCAGACGGACTCCCCCCGGGGCAGCGCCTTCTCACCCGGATGCCCCGCTTCAGCGACAACCCCTTCCTCCCACCGCCGAGCGGTCCGGCGGTGCCGTCACTGGAGATCACTGTCGAGGGCGAGGCCCTCGCCCGCGTCACGGGTCAAATGCTCGAAGGGCTCGGACCCCGAGACGTGACAGCGGACTTCCACTGCGTGACGACCTGGAGCGTCACCGAGCTCGTCTGGCGCGGTGTCCCCCTTCGGGAGGTGCTGGCCGCTGTCGGGATCACCAAGCCGCCGGCGCCGTACGTCGTCGCCCGAGGCGCCGACGGTTGCACGACCACCCTCGTATGGAACGACCTCACCGCAGCGGACGTGCTCCTCGCGACGCACCTCGACGGCGCACCCCTCGATGCCCGGCACGGCGCCCCACTGAGGCTCGTCTCCCCGAGCCAGTACGGCTACAAGAACGTCAAGCACCTGGCGAGCCTCGACTTCCGTCGAGAGCAACCGAGGGCCGCGGGTAAGCAACACCTTCGCGCGCGCGTCGCCCTCGAGGAACGTCACCCGCGTCTACCCGCCTGGTCCGTGCGGCTCCCCTACCGGGCGCTCATCGGACCGACCGCGCGCCTCTCGGAGCGCACGCTGCGCCGGGCCACCGCACGGCTCGGCTGACGATCAGCCACCTAAGCGTGCTCACCATCGTGACGCTGCGTCGGGACCTCTCACCGGACAGTGAAGGCCCGGCCACGAACGGCGACGGGATCCGCATCCTGCAAGAAGGCTCGCCGGAGATCCGCACAGACCGGACCGAGATCATGGATCCGGTCCTTGGGTCTGGGGGTCGGGTGGCGTGCCGGACGGCTGGTGGACTCGAGGGTGAGCTCGCGATGGAGCACACGGAGCACGCGCCTCGAGTGTTCACCTCGTGTCCGTCCGCCCGTAGTTGGTTGCGGTCCGTTCGGGTGCATATGGTGCTTCCGTCCCATTCGCTCGGGAAGGACCTCCTTCGTGCATTCAGGAACCCGCACAGCCTCGCTCGGCGTGGCCTTCAGCCTGGCCGCCACTGCGCTCACGGTTGCGCCCGGCCTCTCCGCGGCCTCCTACGCAGCCCTGCCCACCACGCCGTTCGTCTCGGAGATCCACTACGACAACGTGGGCGACGACACCGGCGAGTTCGTCGAGATCCAGGTCCCGGCTGGCACCAGCTCGGCAGGGCTGGAGATCGTCCGCTACAACGGCGGCAACAACGCGCCGTACACAGTGCCCGCTGCACCCGCGGTGCCGGTCGTCACGGCTCCCGCCGACGCACCCGCGGTGGTGGTCGTGGACTACCCCAAGGACGGGCTCCAGAACGGTTCGCCCGACGGCGTCGCCCTCGTCCAGGACGGGACCGTTCTCGAGTTCCTCTCCTATGAGGGGCCGATGACCGCGGCCGCCGGTCCTGCCGCCGGCCGGACCAGCACCGACATCGGCGTCGCGGAGACCACGAGCACTCCCGTTGGGCAGTCGCTGTCGCGTGTGTACGACGACACCACCGGCGAGCTCGGCTGGCAGGGACCGGCCTCGAGCACCCGGGGGCAGGTGAACCCGACCGTGACGAGTGAGCCGGACACCGGCCCGCGGCCGTGCGAGATCGAGCCCACCGTCGTCGGCGCGGTACAGGGCTCCGAGGACGCCGCCGCGATGGCCGGCCGGACGGTCACCGTCCGGGGCGTCGTCGTGGGCGACCTCCCGGGCTACCAGGGGTTCTACCTCCAGGACGCCGGCGACGGTGACGACGCCACCTCCGACGGCATCTTCGTCTTCAGCGACGCGCAGGTGGACCTCGGCGACACCGTCGCCGTGACCGGTTCGGTCTCCGACCGGTTCCGCCAGACCCAGGTCAGCGCCGGCGACGACGCCGAGGTCTGCACCGAGGGCGACCGGACCGACCTCCCGGCCCCGGCCTCGCTCGACCTGCCGGCGACCGACGCCGAGCGCGAGCCCTTCGAAGGCATGCTCGTGGCTCCCGTCGACACCCTGACCGTGAGCGAGGTGTACGCACTGACGAGCTACGGCGAGCTGATGCTCTCCGAGGGTGGACTGCTGGTGCAGCCGACGGAGCTGGCCCGTCCGGGCACCCGCGAGGCCGACACCATCGCGGAGCAGAACGTGCTGCGCAGGATCGTCCTCGACGACGGTTCCGACAACCGGGTCAACAGCTCCACGCGTCCGTACCTGTCCGCGACCACGCCGGTGCGCGTCGGTGACGAGCTGACCTTCACCGAGCCCCTCGTGCTCGGCTACGGCTACGCCGAGTGGCGGCTGCAGCCGGCCGACGGCACGGCCAACGGCGTGTTCGCGCCGCAGAACACCCGGACCGCGAAGCCGGGCGACGTCGGCGGCGACGTCCAGGTCGGTGCCTTCAACGTGCTCAACTACTTCCTCACGTTCGGTGGGGTCGGGCGCGGGGCGACGAGCCAGACCCAGCTGGAGAAGCAGGCCGGAAAGATCGTCCCGGCGATCCTTGGCCTCGGTGCCGACGTCGTGACGCTCATGGAGATCGAGGACACCGACTCCACCGGCTACGACGACAAGCGGGCCGGCACCTCGGTCCGCGACGCCGACCTCGCGCTCGCCGATCTCGTCGACCGCCTCAACGCGCACACCGGGGGCGACGAGACGTGGGCCTACGTGCCGCTGCCCGATGAGCTGTACGACGTGAAGCGGGACGCGATCCGCAACGCGGTCATCTACAAGCCCGGTGTGGTGGAGCCGGTCGGCGACCCGGTCGGTCTCGTCGACGAGGAGGTCTGGTTCAACGCCCGTGAGCCCGTCGCGCAGACGTTCAAGGCCGAGGACGACGTCTTCACAGTGGTGGCGAACCACCTGAAGTCCAAGGGCTCCGGCGACGGTGCCACCGGCGACAACGCCGACGTCGGTGACGGCCAGGGCGCGTGGAACGGCGACCGCGTCCGTCAGGCTTCCTCGCTGGCGGCGTTCGTGGAGGAGCTGAAGGCGGAGACCGAGGACGACGACGTGCTGCTGCTCGGCGACTTCAACGCCTACACGATGGAGGACCCGATCCAGAGGCTGCGCGACGCAGGGTTCGTCAACCTCGGCGAGGTGTTCGACGCCGGTCGCTACAGCTACGTGTACGACGAGATGTCCGGCTCGCTCGACCACGCGCTGGCCACCAAGCCGTTGGCCGAGAAGGTCACGGACCTCGTGCACTGGAACATCAATGCGGTCGAGTCCTACGCCTACCAGTACGTCGGTGACCCGGCCCTCTACGCATCGAACCCCTACCGCTCCAGCGACCACGACCCCCTCGTGCTGGGGCTGGACCTGCGGGCCCCGCGACCGGAGGACTACCGCTGCGACGGGCTGGTCCCGACGATCCTCGGCACCAACGGCGGCGACCTCATCGAGGGCACCGACGGGTCCGACGTGATCATGGCGCTGGGTGGGGACGACCGCGTTCTCGGCGCCCAGGGCACGGACACGGTCTGCGCAGGGGCCGGCGACGACGAGGTGTCGGGCGGCAACGGCGACGACGTCCTCTTCGGGGGGTCCGGTGACGACGTCCTGCGAGGCGGGAACGGCGCGGACCGGCTCGTCGGCGGCCTCGGGAACGACCAGTTGCAGCAGGGTCGCGGCTGAGAGGCCCGCTGCTGTGGCGTGAGACGCTGGAGCGGTGGTTCCCGACCCTGTGTCCCTCGGCGACTGGCTGCACGAGGGCACGAGCGATCCCCGGGAGGTCGCCGACCGGTACGACGCGTGGGCGCAGAGCTACGACGCCGATCTCGCCTCCTGGTCCTACCGGGCTCCGGCGGTGGTGGCGGAGACGGTTGTCACCCGTCGCCCGGGGGCTGACTCGGCGCTCGACGTGGGATGCGGCACCGGGCTCGTGGGCAGGGCGCTTCGGGCACGTGGCTTCTCAGGGCAGATCCTCGGGCTCGACATCTCGCAGGCGTCTCTCCAGATCGCCGAGCAGGGCGGGGCGTACGACTCGCTCGAGCGCGCGGATCTGCAGCAGCCGCTCGCCGTCGAGGACGAGAGCGTCGACGCAGTCGTCTGTGCTGGGGTGATGACCTACCTCCCGGACGTCGAGGAGGTGTGGCGCGAGTTCGCGAGAGTGGTCCGGCCGGGAGGCCTCGTCGTCGTGACGCAGCGCGACGACCTGTGGGACACCCGCAGGTGCCGAGCAGTGGTCGACCGGCTGCAGACCCAAGGCGTGTGGACGACGCTGGACATCAGCGGCCCGGCCCCGTACTTGCCGGAAGGCTACGGTGGGACGCCTGAGGTCGGCTGTTACTACCTCACCGCGCTCATCAGCTGACCCGCGCCGCAAGTCCCACCACCACCGCACCGGACGGACCGTTGGTCTCTTCACTGGCATCGTCGAGTCCGCCACCCTTGGGCCGCATGACGAGACCTCGGGCGGCAGGCGGCGTCCTGGTCCTGGTGGTGCTTCTCCTCGCCGGTTGCTCCGGGACCGCAGCGGAGCGGCGCGGAACAGCCGGCCCGACACCCGTCACCGCTTCGGCGAGTCCGACGACTCCGACGCCTTCGACGAGTCCGACGCCTTCGACGAGGACGACGCCCTCGACGTCTCGCAGGGAACGAGGTCCGCGCGGACCTGTGACGCTCGCCTTCGCAGGCGACATGCACTTCGAGCTGCACCTCGCTGCGTTGCTGGAGCGTCCGCGAGGGGCTCTGGGCCCGATCACACCGAGCCTCGCCGGCGCCGACCTCACGATGGTCAACCTCGAGTCCGCGATCACCGACCGCGGGACGCCGGAGGCGAAGGAGCTCGAGGACCCCAGCCAGCGCTACCACTTCCGCACCGGACCAGCCGCCCTCGACGTCCTCGCAGCGGCAGGCGTCGACGTGGTCACGATGGCCAACAACCACGGCGCTGACTACGGCCCGGTCGGCCTCGCCGACACGCTCGAGGCGATCCGGGAAGGCCCGGTCCCGGTGGTCGGGATCGGCCGGAACCAGGAGGATGCCTTCACGCCGTACCGCGTGTCGGTCCGCGGCACGGACTTCGCGTTCCTCGCCGGTGACGGTTCGATGCGTGAGGGGGCGAGCAACGTCTGGGCCGCCGGGCCGACCAACCCGGGGCTCGCCGCCGCCCACGCCGCCCGGCCAGGCGCACTGCTGGCCGCCGTCCGGTCAGCGAGCAGGCGGGCCGACGTCGTCGTCGTGTACCTGCACTGGGGGGAGGAGCTGCAGAGCTGCCCGACGCAGCAACAACGCACCACGGCGCGGGCACTGGCCGAAGCCGGCGCCGACATCGTCGTCGGGAGCCACGCCCACGTCCTCCTCGGCTCGGGGTGGATCGGGGACACCTATGTGAACTACGGCCTGGGCAACTTCCTCTGGTACCACGACCAGCAGGCCGAGTCCGGCGTCCTCCGGATCCGGGTCGAGGACGGCGAGCTGGTCGGCGACTCCTGGATCCCGGCCCGCATCGGACCCGACGGTCGCCCGACTCCCGTGGCTGGTGAGGGAGTCGACGCCGCCGTCGCGCAGTGGCAGGCCCTGCGCGGGTGTGCGGGCCTCGCGGCGCGCCCCGACCGGCTGCCCGGTGCCGGGACCGTCGACGACGACGGGCTCCCCTGACGTCCGATCTGCACACAACCTGCACACGTCGTCCGCCCCTCCTGACCGGTCGGACTCATAGCCTTCGGGCATGACCAGCGCGTGCCGACGGATCCTCGTCGTCGAGGACGACCCGGTCATCAACCAGGCGGTCTCCGACCGGCTCGAGGCCGAGGGGTACGAAGTGGTGCGCGCCTGGGACGGTCCCGGAGCCGTCGCCGCGTACGGCGAGCACTCGCCCGACCTGGTCGTGCTCGACCTGATGCTTCCCGGGTACGACGGCCACGAGGTGTGCCGTCGCATCCAGACCGACCGGCCGGTCCCGGTGCTGATGCTGACGGCCCGCGCCGACGAGACCGACGTGCTCGTCGGGCTGGGGGTCGGCGCCGACGACTACCTCACCAAGCCGTTCCGGATGCGGGAGCTGGTCGCCCGGGTCGGCGCCCTGCTGCGCCGCGTCGACCGCGCCGCCGAGCTCGCCGGGCGCCGGGCGCTCGAGCTCGGTGACCTGCGGATGGACGCCGCCGCGCGGCGGGTGTGGCGCGGTGGAGAGGAGGTGCGGCTGACGCCGACCGAGTTCGACCTGCTCCTCTGCCTGGCCGCGACCCCGGGCGCGGTGGTCACCCGCGAGCGACTGCTGGCCGAGGTGTGGGGCTGGCCCGGAGCCTCCGGCACCCGCACCGTCGACAGCCACGTCAAGGGGCTGCGCGCCAAGGTCGGAGCGGACTGGATCCGGACCGTCCACGGCGTCGGCTACGCGCTCGGCAGCGGGAGCCCGGAGTGAGCCCCGAGCCCCTCGCCCGCGTCGCCTCGCTCAAGGTCAAGCTCGGGCTGCTGGTGGCCGCGAGCGTCACGGTCGCGGCGGCGGTCGCGACCCTCGGCCGCGCCGGCGGCGTCCCGGTGTGGCTCAGCATCCCGGTGACCATCATGCTCGCCCTCGCGGTCACCCAGCTCCTCGCCGTCGGGATGACGTCCCCGCTGCGCCAGATGACCGAGGCGGCGCGCCGGATGGCGACAGGCGACTACGCCGTCCGCGTCACGGAGACCTCCAGCGACGAGGTGGGGGACCTGGCTCGGGCCTTCAACACGATGGCGCGCGACCTGGCCACCGTCGACCGGCAGCGCCGCGAGCTGGTCGCCAACGTCAGCCACGAGCTGCGCACACCGCTGGCCGCGCTGTGCGCCGTGCTCGAGAACCTCGTGGACGGCATCGCCCCGCGGGACCCGGAGTCCCTGCGGGCCGCTCTCGACCAGGCCGAGCGGCTGGCCCGACTGGTGGAGGACCTGCTGGACCTGGCGCGCGTCGACGCCGGCAAGGCGCCGCTCATCCCGGAAGCCGTCGCGGTGGCGCCCCTGCTCGCCGACGCCGTGGCCGAGGCGCGGGTCCTGGGCCGCGCGGTGGAGTACGACGTGCGGGTCGACCCCTCGCCGCTGGTCGTCCAGGCAGACCCGGCCCGGGTGCGGCAGCTCGTGGCCAACCTGCTCGACAACGCGTCGCGGCACAGTCCGGCCGGCGGGACCGTCGTCGTCGCGGCGGCCCGGCACGGGGACCGCTTCCGCCTGGAAGTGCACGACCAGGGTCCCGGAGTGGCAGCGGAGGAGCGGGAGCGTGTCTTCGAGCCGTTCGGGACCCTCAGCGCCACGGACGGTGGTGGGGGGACCGGCCTGGGCCTGGCGATCGCCCGATGGGTCACCGACCTCCACGGCGGCAGCATCCGCTTCGTGGACCCGGCACCGGGCAACGGAGGCGCCCGCGTCCGTGTCGACCTCCCCCTGGAACCGCCCGACCGCCCCACTCACCGTCCGGAGCAGGCCATCCCCACCGTCGCACCGCCGCCCGCGTCCCCCGCGCCGACAATCCCACCTGTCGCCGTCCCCGCGCGTCCGCTCCTCGACGACGTCTTCGGGAGCTTCTGGCCGGACCGAGCCCCTGCGCGCCTCCCTGTCCTCCTCGGCGCGGTGGCCACCGGTGTCCTCGCCGGGCTGGTGCTGCCGTTCCGGGACCTGGGGCTCGGAACCTTCCTCGTGCTGCTTGCCGCCGGCGCGGTCGTGCTCTCCGCCAGCCGGCACCGCCGCGACCCGTTCACCGTGTCGTGCGCCGCCATGTGCGTCCTGCTCGCCGCGACGAGCGTCGTCAGGGACGCCGACTGGATCGTGGTGCTCTGCCTCTTCGCAGGTGCTGCCCTCTGCGTGTGCGGGGTGTCCGCGGGCCGTACGCTCCCGGGCTTCGTGCTGGCGGGTCTCGCCTGGCCCCTCGCCGGCCTGCGTGGCCTGCCCTGGCTCGGTCGCACGCTTGCCCAGCTCACCGGTCTCGGGCAGGGAGCCGCCCTGCTCCGCACGCTCGTCTGGTCGTTCCTCGGGCTGCTCGTCTTCGGCGCCCTCTTCGCCTCGGCCGACGCCCTCCTCGCCGAGTGGGCGGACGCCGTGCTTCCGGACGTCACGCTCGACACGTTCATCCTGCGCACGTTCGTCGCGGTGGCCGCGGGCGGCACGGTGCTGGCTGCGGCGTACCTCGCCCTCAACCCACCGCGGGTCGACCGTGGCGGCCACCGCCCGCGCCCTGTCACGCGTCGGTTCGAGTGGCTCGCCCCGGTGCTCGTGGTCAACGGCGTCTTCGCGTCCTTCCTGGTCGCGCAGGCGACGGTGGTCTTCGGCGGGCACGGCTACCTGCAGCGCACGACGGGGCTGACCTATGCCGAGTACGTGCACCAAGGCTTCGGACAGCTGACCGTCGCCACCGCCCTGACGCTCATGGTCATCTGGGCGGCGGCGCGGAAGGCGCCCCGCACGACGCCCGGGGACCGTGCCTGGCTGCGAGCCTCGCTCGGGATGCTGTGCCTGCAGACGCTCGTGGTCGTCGCCTCGGCGATGCACCGCATGCACGTCTACCAGGAGGCCTACGGGTTCACCCGGCTGCGGCTGCTCGTCGACGTCTTCGAGGGCTGGCTCGGCGTGCTGGTCCTGGCCGTGGTCCTCAGCGGTGCGGCACTGCGGGCGGCCTGGCTACCCCGGTTCGCCGTCCTCAGCGGCGTCGTGGCCCTGTTCGGCCTCGCCGCGGTCAACCCCGACGCGTGGATCGCCGAGCACAACCTCGACCGGTTCGCCGAGACAGGGCGGATGGACTGGGGCTACCTCCGAGAGCTCTCCGACGACGCCGTGCCGGCCCTCGTCGCGCTTCCCGACGACCTCGAGCGCTGCGTGCTCGAGGCCCGGGACGCGGCATCGGACGACTGGCTGGAGTGGAACCTGGGCCGCGCCCGGGCCGTGGAGTCCTTCGACGCCGCACAGGTCGGTGTCCAGGAACCCACGGGTCGGTGCCCGGGCTCCGACTAGCGCAACACCGGCGCACCGGGCCACGACGTCGGCGTCAGCCGTCGACGTACCGCAGCCCGTCCTCGGTGCGTTCGGCGATCAGCTCGAACTGCTCGACCCAGGTGACGCCTCCGTCCGAGGCGGCGTCCGGCGGCAGTGTCCTCTCGTCGAGGCCCTGCACCGACAGGCCGTTCGGGCACTGCGGCGGGTAGCTCTCGGCCAGGGCGTCACAGATCGCAGCGCCGGCGGGCTCCAGCACCAGTGCACCCCTGACCCGGAGTCGGTCGCCGACCTGCGCCGACCGCGCTTCCTCGACGGTCACCGCGGCCGCGGGTCCACCGACGCTTCCCGACCCGTCGGTCGACCCTGCCCCGGCGGAGCCGCACCCGGTCAGAGCCACGACCGCCACGAGCCAGGCCAGGTTCTTGTTCATCGGCGCTCCTCGCGTCCCACCTGTCCGGTGTCGTGCGCATGAGACGCAGCAGCCACGTCGGCGGTTCCCTCCGGAAACGGGCATGGCTCGCCGCGGTGCGGGTACCTACCGTTCATGGCCGACGACACGTTCAGCAAGGGTGACAAGGTGACCTGGCAGAGCCACGGCAGCACCGCCGAGGGCAAGGTCGAGAAGAAGATCACCTCCGACACCGAGGCCGCGAGCCGGCAGGTCCGGGCCTCGAAGGACGACCCGCAGTACCTCGTGAAGAGCGACAAGAGCGGCGGCGAGGCGGTCCACAAGCCTTCCGCACTGAAGAAGAAGGGCTCGTCCTGACGATGGGGCGCAGCCTCGAGGACGTCTGGGACGACTGGAAGCAGGCGGTCAACATGACCGCGTCCGAGCTCGAGACGTGGCTGGAGACCGAGGAGTCGAAGTCCGTGGGCCAGTCCGACGGGGGCGAGGCGACGGGCCACCGGTCTGGGCGACGGATCGTCGAGATCCTCCGCGCGAAGAAGGGCGAGCTCACCGACGACGACGTCGACCACATGGCGAAGGTCGTCGGCTACGTCCACCGGCACGAGGCGCAGCGACCGTCCGGCGACGTCGAGGACACCCGGTGGCGCTACTCCCTCATGAACTGGGGCCACGACCCGCTCAAGGACTGACCGCCGACGTGCCGCTCCCGCCGGGTCCGGCAGCGTTTCTCCTCGCTGAGTCCCGGGTACCACTCTGGTTGTCAGCCGTCACACGGGCGGCTGGTCCGGGAGGGCGACATGGCACGCGAGCACACGCACGGAAGCACCCAGGGAAACGCCCAGGGAGATGCGCACGAGAACACGCACGGCGCGACCACCGCGGACACCGCCGGCACCGCGATGCCGTACGGCCGGCCGGTTGACGACAGCGAGGCGCGCGAACGCTTCGGCGGCATCAACTGGGGCGCGGCCTTCTTCGGCTGGCTGGTGGCGATCGCGCTGACGATCCTGCTGACGAGCATCGCCGGTGCGGTCACGGCCGCGGTCTCGGACACGGCCAACGTGACACAGACCCAGGCCGAGCGGCAGGCCGGCACCATCGGCATCGCCGCGGGTGTGGTGCTGCTGGTGGTCCTGGCCATCGGCTACTACGCCGGCGGGTACGTCGCCGGCCGCATGTCGCGTTTCGACGGCGGTCGCCAAGGGCTCGCGGTGTGGCTCATCGGCTTGCTGGTCACCCTGCTCGCCGTCGGTCTCGGCGCCCTCTTCGGGACGCAGTACAACATCCTCGACCGGGTGAACCTGCCCCGCATCCCGCTGTCCACCGACGAGCTCAGCTGGGGCGGCCTCATCACGGCGCTGGTGGTGCTGGTGGTGTCGCTCCTGGCGGCCATGATCGGCGGCAAGGTCGGCCACCGCTACCACAACAAGGTGGACCGGGCAGCCTTCGGCTGACCTCCCCTGACCCGGAGGTGCGGCTGAGGCGGCGCCGGGGTCGACCCGGCTAGATCCAGGACTGGAACCAGATCCGGTCGAGCCAGTCCGGGGTGCTGATCAGCTCATAGGTGTACACCGGCCACAGCCAGGCGAAGTTCAGCACCACCATCGCCACGAAGGCGCCTGCGGCGACCGAGCCCAGTACCCGTCGTCGACCGGGGGCGCCTTCGGGGCCGATGAGCCGGCCGAGCAGCAGGCACAGCGCCACGATCGTGAAGGGCAGCAGCGCCACCGCGTAGAACGAGAAGATCGGTCGGTCGGCGTAGCGGAAGAACGGCACCCAGGTGGTGAGCAGCCCCACGACGGCGACGCCGTACCGCCAGTCGCGACGGGCCAGCCAGCCCCACAGTGCGTAGAGATGCGCCGCGACGCCTGCCCACCACAGCATCGGGGTTCCCAGCAGGATCACCTCACGCAGGCAGGTGCTGTCCGCGGGCGCGGCGCACCCCTGCGTCCCGGGGAGCACGCCGAGGTCGGTGGCGACGACGACCGGTCGCTGCATCACCAGCCAGCCCTGCGGCGCCGACTGGTAGGTGTGGGTGGCGTCGAGGAGCCCCGCGGTGTGGAAGGCCCACACGTCCTGGTGGTAGTGCCACAGGCTCCTCAGCCCCTGGGTGAGCGACGGCAGGAACCCCTGCGGGTCCGCCCTCGTGTAGGAGCCCCAGTAGGGGCCGTAGCTGTTCCGGGCGAGCGCCGACTCGTACGCGTCGGCGTGCACGAGCCACCCGGCCCACGAGGCGACGTACACCACGAGCGCGAGGACGACGAGGTAGCCGAAGGCCGGAAGCCCGTCGATCACTGCCGCCTTCAGGAAGGCCCAGCGGACCCCGAGCGCCCGCCGGGCACCGCTGTCCCAGAGGACCGAGAGGACCGCGAAGCCGGCCAGCGGCAGGAGCGCCGTCCACTTCGACGCGACGGCCAGCCCGAAGAGGACCCCGGCGGCCAGCCGCCAGGGCCGCCACCACAGCCGAGGCCCCCACCCGCTCAGCCGCCCGGCGACGACCTCGACGGCCGCACCCGCGCGCTCCGCCAGCCGGGCGCGTGCCCAGTCCCGGTCCGCCACCAGGCAGGAGACCGCCGAGAGCAGGAAGAACGCCACGAAGATGTCCAGCAACGCCAACCTGGACAGCACGAAGTGCAGGCCGTCGAAGCACAGCAGGAGCCCCGCCACCCCACCGAGGAGCGTCGATCCGGTGAGCCGTCTGACCAGCCGGACCATCACCAGCACCATCAGCACACCGACGACGGCGCTCGCGACCCGCCAGCCGAACGGGTCGAAGCCGAAGACCTGCTCGCCGGCCCCGATCAGCCACTTGCCCGCCTCGGGATGGACCACCATCGTCGGGTCCTGGCCCTGCACGTCGAGGGGGTTGCGGCCGTCGAGGATCCCCTTGTCGGCGCCCTTGTCCCAGTTCCGCGCATAGCCGTGCCGCCACAGCGACCAGGCGTCCTTGGCGTAGTACGTCTCGTCGAACGCGAACGTCCGCGGCGTGCCGAGGTGCCACAGCCGCAGGAAGCCGGCCAGCAGCGTCACTGCTGCGGTGACGATCCAGCCCGCGACGACGTCGTCGCCCCCGGGGCGGCCGCGGAGCCGTCGGACGGCGGCCGGCACCGCGCGTCCGTCCGCGGTGACCGAGAGGCCCTGCCGACGCCGAGGCGGCCGGTGCGGGGTCGGTTCCTCCGCCGAGCGGGACGGCGCACCGGTCGCGGTCACAGCGGCAGCCTAGGGGCAGACCCCGGAAGGACACCGCCGATCGGCGAGGATGTCCCGGTGACCAACCAGGTGGCGTCGTGACCGGGCTGCTCGTGCTCGCAGCCACGCCGATCGGTCGGCCGGCCGACGCCTCCCCGCGGCTGGCCGAGGAGCTCGCCACCGCCGACGTGGTCGCGGCCGAGGACACCCGTCGGCTGCACAGGCTCACCACCGACCTCGGCGTCGGGGTCGCCGGCCGCACGGTCTCCTACTTCGAGGGCAACGAGGCGGGTCGCACCGCGGGCCTGCTGGCCGACCTTCTCGAGGGCAGGCGTGTCCTCCTGGTCACCGACGCCGGCATGCCGTCGGTCTCCGACCCGGGATACCGGCTGGTGGCGGCCGCGGTCGAGGCGGGGGTGCGGGTGACCGTGGTCCCCGGGCCCAGCGCAGTGCTGGCCGCACTGGCCGTGTCAGGGCTTCCTGTCGACCGGTTCTGCTTCGAGGGGTTCCTGCCCCGCAAGAGCGGCGAGCGCGCCCGCCGGCTCGCCGAGCTCGCCGAGGAGCCCCGCACGATGGTGTTCTTCGAGGCGCCCCACCGGACCGCGGCCATGCTCAGGTCGGTCGCCGAAGCGTTCGGCCCCGAGCGACCGGGCGCTGTCTGCCGCGAGCTGACAAAGACCCACGAGCAGGTCGTTCGCGGTGGCCTGGGCGAGCTGGTCGCGTGGGCGGAGGACGGGGTGCGGGGTGAGGTCACCGTCGTGGTGGCGGGTCGGCCCGCCGCGCCCAGCCGGCCGCGGGAGGCAGCGGAGCTCTCAGCACTGGTGGCCGCGGAGGAGGCAGCCGGAACACCACGCAAGGAGGCGATCCGAGCGGTCGCCGGGCGCACCGGCCGGCCGCGCCGGGAGGTGTACGACGCGGTGCACAGGGCGCCCGCGACACCCGACGGCCCCGAAGGGGGACGTGAGCCGTGACCGGACCGGAACGCCCGCCGGCGCCCGAGCCGCTACCGCACCCGGTCGTCGACAACCACTGCCACCTCGAGATGGTGCTGGACGGGACCGAGGCGTGGACGACCGAGCGGGCGCTCGACGCGTCGGCAGCCGTGGGCGTGCCCCGCATCGTCCAGATCGGCTGCGAGCTCGACAGCGCGCGGTGGTCGGTCGACGTCGCGGCCCGTCACCAGGGGATCGTCGCCGCCGTCGCCCTGCACCCCAACGAGGCGCCGCGGCTGGCCGAGCAGGGGACGTTCGACGAGGCCTGGGCCGAGGTGAGCCGGCTCGCGCAGCACGACCGGGTCCGCGCCGTGGGGGAGACCGGGCTCGACCACTTCCGGACCGGCGCCGACGGCCGGGACGCTCAGGAGCGCTCGTTCCGACTGCACGTCGACCTGGCGAAGCGGCTGGGCAAGACGCTGGTCATCCATGACCGGGACGCCCACGCCGACGTGCTGCGGGTGGTCGACGAGCAAGGGGCCCCCGACCGGGTGGTGATGCACTGCTTCTCCGGTGACGCCGGGTTCGCTCAGCAGTGCCTGGACCGCGGTTTCTGGCTGTCGTTCGCCGGCACCGTCACCTTCAAGAACGCCGGGGACCTGCGGGACGCCCTCCGCGCCACGCCCATCGACCGAGTGCTCGTGGAGACCGACGCGCCGTTCCTCACGCCCACGCCGTACCGTGGGCGGCCCAACGCGTCGTACCTCGTGCCGGTCACCGTGCGGGCCATGGCCGAGGTGCGTGGCGACGACCTGACCACACTGTGCCAGACGATCGAGCGCAACACCTTCGAGGCGTTCGGCGGCGCCTGGTAGCCGGGCCGCCGGCCCGCCGGGCCAGTGCGCCGCGATCTGTTGTGTGACACGAACCACGCACCCGGTGCAACGCCTGTGGCGAAGGACCGACCAAACAGCTTCAAACGCAGTCAACTGCCGGGTCCAGCCGATTTTGCCTCACGCTGGGCAGCGGTTAACGTCGATCAGTCAGCCGGGAGCGGTACTCCTCTCTGGGCGACGCCTCCGGAGCGATTTCCCTCCGACGACGCCGGCCCGATGTCCGGCTCGATGGTGTCGGCCGTGACCCGGGCACCCCGACCTTTGGAGACGCGTGCACTTCCCCGCGACCCTTTCCCGGAGCAAGCCGGCTCTCGCCGTGACCGTCGTCGCGCTCACATTGGCGCTCGTTGCCGGCGTCCTGGGCTACCAGGTGCTCTCCCACAAGACCGTCACCGTGTCTCTCGACGGCCGGGCCCAGGAGGTGAGCACCGGCGCCGACACGGTTGCCCAGGTGCTCGCCGCAGAGGGGATCGAGGTCGGGCCGCACGACGTCGTCGCCCCGGCGTTGGGCACCTCCCTCGAGGAGGGCGCCCGCATCGCCGTCAGGTTCGGTCGTCCGCTGACGCTGGTCATGGACGGTGACCGCAGCAAGCACTGGGTGACCGCCACCGACGTCACCGCCGCCCTCCAGCAGATCGGGCTGCGGCTCGGCGACGCCCGACTCTCCACGAGCCGCGGCGCGTCGATCGACCGCAGCGGTCTCCGCGTCGCCGTGGTGACCCCGAAGCGCGTCACCTACGCCGTCGGCGCCGCCCGCCCGGTGACCCGGAAGGTGGCCGCGCTGACCGTGGCCCAGGCCCTCGACATGCGGGGTGTGCGAGTGGACCGGAACGACAAGGTCACACCTCGCCCCGGGAGCATGCTGGACAAGCGCGACCGCATCACCGTCACGAAGGTCAAGGTCACCACCACCAAGGTCACCGAGAGCCTCCCCTTCCGCACCGAGACGGCCTCCGACGACTCCATGTACGAGGGCGAGGAGACCGTCGTCCGCGCCGGGCGGGCCGGCAGTCGGGACGTCACCTACCGACTCCGCCACGAGAACGGCCGCCTCGTCGACCGGTCGCAGGTCGCCGTGCGCAACGTCGTGGCACCGGTCGTCCGGCTCGTGAAGGTCGGCACCAAGGAGAAGGAGGTCGTCCCGGCCCCGTCTTCCGGGGCCGAGGTCTACTCCTCGGGCAGCAGCGTGTGGGACTCGCTCGCGAACTGCGAGTCGGGCGGCAACTGGGCCATCAACACGGGCAACGGCTACTACGGCGGCCTCCAGTTCTCCCTCGGCACCTGGCAGGCGTACGGCGGCACGGGGCTGCCGAGCGAGCACAGCCGGGAGACGCAGATCGCGGTCGCGACCCGGCTGCGCGACGCCTCGGGCGGCTACGGCGCCTGGCCTCACTGCTCCTCCACCCTCGGGCTCCCTCGCTGACCCCACCACCGACCGCGTCCGCCGGTCCGAGACTCCTCGGGCCGGCGGAGGTGCGCTCCCTGGCGGCGGCGCTCGCACTCCGGCCGACCAAGCAGCGCGGCCAGAACTTCGTCATCGACCCGAACACGGTCCGTCGCATCGTCCGCGCCTCCGGGATCGGGGCGCACGACGTCGTGCTCGAGGTGGGTCCCGGGCTCGGCTCCCTCACTCTCGCCCTGCTTGCCCAGGCCGAGCGCGTGGTGGCCGTCGAGATCGATCCGGTCCTCGCCGGCGCTCTTCCGAGCACCGTCGCGGCCTATGCCCCCGACGTCGCCGAGCGCTTGGCGGTGGTCGAGGGCGACGCCGTGCGGCTCAGCGGCCTGCCGGGCCCGGCGCCGACCGCCCTGGTGGCGAACCTGCCCTACAACGTCTCCGTGCCGGTGCTGCTGCACCTGCTCAACACCCTGCCGACACTCGGCAAGGGGCTGGTCATGGTGCAGGCCGAGGTCGGCGAGCGGCTGGCCGCCGAACCCGGCTCGCGCGTCTACGGGGTGCCGTCGGTGAAGGCCGCCTGGTTCGCAGCGCTCCGCAGGGCAGGAACGGTCGGTCGCAGTGTCTTCTGGCCGGTTCCCCACGTCGACTCCGTTCTCGTCGCCTGGGAGCGGCACGACCCTCCGGTGACGACGGCCTCGCGCGAGCGGGTGTTCCAGGTGGTCGACGCAGCCTTCGCGCAGCGTCGCAAGACCCTCCGGGCCGCGCTCCGGGTGCTCGCCCCGGTGGCGTCGATCGAGGCTGCGCTGGCGACGGCCGGAGTGGAACCGTCTGCCCGCGGTGAGCAGCTCGACGTCGCCGCGTTCGCGCGGATAGCGGAGGCACTGGGGCCGCTGCTGGGCGAGGCGCCGCTCCGATGACCGCCGAGGTGCGCGTCACGACGCCGGCGAAGATCAACCTGAGCCTGGGGGTGGGCCCGGTGCGCCCCGACGGCTACCACCCGCTCGCCACGGTCTACCAGGCCGTCAGCATGTACGACGAGGTGGTGCTCCGGCCCGCCGACCGCGGCTCGACAGCGATCACCGTCACGGTCTCGGGCGACGGCGTCGACGTCACCGACGTGCCGTGCCACGAGGACAACCTCGCCGCGAGAGCCGTGCGGTTGCTCGGCGAGCACGTCGGCCGGGAGCTGCTGGTCTCACTGCACCTACGGAAGCGGATCCCGGTCGCCGGCGGGCTGGCCGGCGGCAGCAGCGACGCGGCAGCGGCGCTGCTGGGGGCCGACGCGCTGTTCGAGCTGCACACCCCTCGAGCCGAGCTGGCCGCTCTCGCCGCCGAGCTCGGTAGCGACGTGCCGTTCTGCCTCACCGGGGGCACCGCGATGGGGTCCGGTCGCGGCGAGCAGGTCACCTCGGTGATGTCGCGCGGCGAGTACTGGTGGCTGGTCGTCCCCGACCCGGACGGCCTCTCCACCGCCGCGGTCTACGCTGAGCTCGACCGGCTCCGCGCCGGCAGATCCGCGCGTCCACCGGAGGTTCCCGACGCGTTGCTCGCCGCGCTCCGTGCCGGCGACATCGAGGGGCTGGGACGCGCGTTGTCCAACGACCTCGCGCCGGCCGCGGTCTCCTTGCGCCCCTCGCTGGCGCCACTCCTGCGTGCCGGCTCCGAGTGCTCCGCGCACGGTGCCCTGGTCAGCGGGAGCGGGCCGACGACGCTCTTCCTGTGCGAGAGTCCCGACCACGCCGAGCAGGTCGGCGAGGCGCTCGCGGCCGTCGCCGGTCGGAACGGGCTGGAGCTCGCACCGCCGGTGGTCGCCCGGGGACCGGTGCACGGTGCCCGGGTCACGGCGGTCCACCGATGAGCGCACCGCCGGCTAACCTCGTCAACCTCGAGCGGGTGTCCAAGGCCTTCGGCATCCGCCCACTCCTCGCCGAGGTGAGCCTCGGGGTGGGAGCCGGGCAGCGCATCGGGGTGGTCGGCCGCAACGGCGACGGGAAGACCACGCTGCTGCGGCTCCTCGCGGGGGAGGAGCCGGCCGACGCCGGCCGGGTCTCGGCGTCCCGCTCGTTGAGGCTCGGGTTCCTGTCGCAGGCCGACGAGCTCGACCCGACGTCGACCGTGCGCCACGTCGTGCTCGGCGATGCGCCCGACCATGCCTGGGCGGCTGACCCGACGACCCGCGAGGTGGTCGAGGTCCTGCTCGCCGGCGTACCGCTCGACCGGACGGTCGAAGGACTCTCGGGCGGGGAGCGACGCCGCTGCTCGTTGTCGCGGCTCCTGCTCGGTGACCACAACCTCCTCCTGCTCGACGAGCCGACCAACCACCTCGACGTGGAGGCGGTCGACTGGCTTGCGCGCCACCTCGCCCGACGTCCCACCGCGCTTGTCGTGGTGACCCACGACCGGTGGTTCCTCGACGCCGTCTGCACCGAGACCTGGGAGGTGCACGACGCCGTCGTCGACGTGTACGACGGCGGCTACGCGGCGTTCGTGCTCGCGAAGGCGGAGCGGATGCGTCAGGCCGCGGCCACCGAGAGCCGTCGGCAGAACCTGGTCCGCAAGGAGCTGGCGTGGCTGCGCCGCGGCGCACCGGCTCGCACCTCCAAGCCGCGGTTCCGCATGGACGCGGCGAACGCCCTCATCGAGGACGAGCCACCACCGCGGGACCGGCTCGAGCTGCGGCGCTTCGCCGCGAGCCGGCTCGGCAAGGACGTCGTCGACCTCGAGGACGTGGACCTGCGACGGGGGGACCGCACCCTGCTGGCGCACGTCACCTGGCGGCTCGGTCCGGGGGACCGCCTGGGGCTGGTCGGCGTGAACGGCTCCGGCAAGACCTCGCTGCTGCGGCTGGTGGCCGAGGACCTGGTCCCCGACGCCGGGCGGGTGAAGCGTGGTCGCACGGTCGCGCTGGCGCGTCTGACCCAGGACGTCACCGACGTCGACCCGGACCTGCGGGTGCTCGCGGCGGTCGAGCAGGTGAGGCGGGTGGGTCGCACGGCCGGCGGTGAGGTCAGCGCGACGACCCTGCTCGAGCGCTTCGGGTTCACCGGCGACCGGCTGACCGCGCGGGTGGCCGACCTCTCCGGCGGGGAGCGGCGTCGGCTCCAGCTCCTCCGGCTGCTGCTCGCCGAGCCCAACGTCCTCCTCCTCGACGAACCGACCAACGACCTCGACATCGAGACGCTGACCGTGGTGGAGGACTACCTCGACCAATGGCCCGGGACCCTCGTGGTCGTCTCGCACGACCGGTACTTCCTCGAGCGGACCTGCGACACCGTCTGGGCACTGACCGGCGACGGCTCCCTCCGGATGCTGCCGCGCGGGGTCGAGGAGTACCTCGAGCTGCGGGCCGCCCCCGCGGCCGGTCCGACCGGCTCGGACCCGCGGCACGGCTCCACCGGCGCGTCCACCGGCTCGCCGGTGGCCGCCGAGGACGACGGCGACGCGTCCTCCTCGGCCCGACGCGGGTCGGCGGAGGAGCGTGAGGCGCGAAAGACCATGGCCCGTGTCGAACGCCGGCTGGCGCGCCTGCAGGAGCAGGAGGCGCGGCTGCACGCCGAGCTGGTCGAGCACGTCAGCGACCACCAGCGGCTGACCGAGCTCGACGCCCGGCTGCGCGAGGTGGTGGCCGAGCGGGAGACGTTCGAGGAGGAGTGGCTCACGGCCGCCGAGGTGCTCGAGGGCTGATCGGCCTCTGCTCGGACCAGGTCGCTAGGCCCGGTGCTCCACGGCGAGGGAGAGCTGACGCAGCAGCGAGGCCAGCCGGCCCTGCTCGGCCGGGGTCAGGCTGCCGAGCAGGGCGCGCTCGCGCTCGAGGAGCGCGCGGAGCGCACCGTCGACCGTCTCGCGTCCCCGCTCGGTGAGCCGCACCAGCACACCCCGCCGGTCCGCCGGGTCCGGAAGCCGTTCGACGAGCGACCGGGCGACGAGTCGGTCGACCCGGTTGGTCATCGTGCCGCTGGTCACCAGGGTCTCCCGGACCAGCCGGCCGGGGGAGAGCTCGTACGGCGGCCCCGACCGGCGCAACGCGGCGAGCACGTCGAACTCCCACGCCTCCACCCCGTGGTCGGCGAAGGATGCGCGTCGGGCGGCGTCGAGATGGTGGCCGACCCGGCCGACCCGGCTCAGGACCCCCATCGGGGAGAGGTCGAGGTCGGGGCGCTCCCGGGCCCACGCCTCGACCACCCGGTCGACCTCGTCCTCCATGGCGCACGAGCATAAACGGTCAAGAATCTTGACATCGAGACATCGGGGTCAGATCGTGCTCGGAGCGCGCATCGGCGTTCGGTCCGGTGCCGGCCGAGGAGACGCCATGACGCACGCCTGGGACCCGTCCACCTACCTCGCCTACGCCGACGAGCGTGGCAGGCCCTTCCTGGACCTGCTGGCACGGGTGCATGCCTCGGAGCCACAGCGCGTCGTCGACCTCGGATGCGGACCGGGCACCCTGACGGGGCTGCTGGCGCGCCGGTGGCCGGGTGCCGAGGTCGTCGGCGTGGACAGCTCCGCGGAGATGGTGGCGGCAGCGGAGGGGGCCGCGGAGAGGGCCGCCGGCGTGAGGTACGTCGCCGGCGACCTCCGGTCCTGGCGACCCGACGGCCCGGTGGACGTGCTCGTCACGAACGCCACCCTCCAGTGGGTTCCCGGGCATCTCGACCTCCTCCCCGACCTGCTGGGTCACGTCGCTCCCGGCGGGTGGTTCGCCCTCCAGGTGCCGGGCAACTTCGGCGAGCCCAGCCACACCCGCCGCCACGAGCTCGAGGCCGACCCTCGCTTCGCTCCCCACCTCAGCGGCGTGGAGGGTCCCCGGGCCCACGACCCCGAGGTCTACCTCGAGCGGCTGCTGGCGCTCGGTTGCTCGGTCGACGTGTGGGAAACGACGTACCTGCACCTGCTCACAGGATCGGACGCGGTGTTCCACTGGGCCGTCGGCACCGGCGCCCGACCGACCCTGCAGGCGCTACCGGGGGAGCTCCGCCACGAGTTCGAGGACGAGTTCCGCCGGGCGCTGCGGTCGGCGTACCCACCGGGCGAGCACGGCACCGTGCTGCCGTTCCGCCGGGTGTTCGCCGTGGCCCAGAAGGCGCCCGGCCGGCACCCTGCGTAGGCTGGCCCCCTGTCCCCGGTTGGTCTGTCGGCAGGGCCCGCCGCACTTTGAATGCGGACAAAGCGACGTAGGTTCGACTCCTACCCGGGGAGCTGTGTCCCGCACCGGTCTCGACCGGTCCGACCCCCACCGAGGAAGCCAGCCGTGAGCCTGCCCGCCGACCATCCCGAGCCGCCCACCGCCGTCGTCGTGCTGGCCGCCGGCGCCGGCACCCGGATGCGCTCGAAGCGTGCGAAGGTGCTCCACCCCCTCGGGGGCCGGAGCATGATCGGCCACGTGCTGGCCGCTGCCGGGGCCGTCCGTCCTCGCCATCTCGTCGCCGTGGTGGGCCACGGCCGTGAGGAGGTGGGGCCGCACGTCCGGGACCTGCTGCCCGACGCGCTGCTGGCCGTGCAGGAGAGCCAGGAAGGCACCGGGCACGCGGTGCGGATCGCCCTCGAGACGTTGCGCGACGCCTGCGGCCACACCTCGGGCACCGTCGTGGTGACCACCGGCGACACGCCGCTCCTGGAGGGCGCCACGCTGGCCGGCCTGGTCGCCGAGCACGCCGGCGCCGGTCGCGCCGTCACGCTGCTCACCGGCGTGGTCGCCGACCCGTTCGGCTACGGACGCGTGCTCCGCGACGCCACCGGCGTGGTGACCGAGATCGTCGAGGACAAGGACGCCGACGAGCAGCAGGCGGCCGTCCGGGAGATCAACTCGGGCATCTACGCGTTCGACGGCGACTTCCTCGCCGATGCCCTTGCGCGGGTGGACAACGACAACGCCAAGCGCGAGTACTACCTCACCGACGTGGTCGCCATCGCCCGAGCCGCCGACCTCGAGGTCGGCGCGCACGTCACCACCGACGTGCTGCAGACCGAGGGGGCGAACGACCGCGCGCAGCTCGCTGCCCTCGCCGCACACCTCAATCAGCGCACGTTGGCGCGGTGGATGCGTGAGGGCGTCACGGTCGTGGACCCCACGAGCACCTGGGTGGACGTCACCGTGTCCCTCGAGCCGGACGTGACCCTCCTGCCCGGCGTGCAGCTGCTGGGCGCCACGGTGGTGGCCGAGGACGCGGTGGTAGGGCCCGACTGCACGCTCAAGGACGTCGAGGTGGGCCGCGGTGCGAGGGTGGTCCGCACCCACGCCGAGCTGGCGGTGATCGGGTCCGGCGCCGATGTCGGCCCGTTCTCCTACCTGAGGCCCGGCACGGTGCTCGGCGAGCGCGGCAAGATCGGCGCGTTCGTGGAGAGCAAGAACGCCCGCATCGGGAAGGGGGCGAAGCTTCCCCACCTCTCCTACGTGGGCGACGCCGAGATCGGGGAGGGGACCAACATCGGGGCCGGCACGATCTTCGCCAACTACGACGGGGTGGACAAGCACCGCACCCGTGTGGGACGGCACGCGAAGACCGGCTCCAACAACACCTTCATCGCGCCGGTCGAGATCGGGGACGGCGCGGTGACCGGGGGTGGCACCGTCGTCCGGGAGGACGTCCCGCCCGGGGCGCTCGCGGTCTCCGCCGGCCCGCAGCGCACGATCGAGGGCTGGGTCGCGCGGCGGCGGCAGGGCACCCTCGCCGCCGAGGCCGCGTCCCAGGCAGCGGGTCGGGTTCCGGCATCCGATGACCCTGAGTGAGACTGGTCGTAGCACCGATCGAGGGAGCGCGCGAGTGACGAGCATCAAACGCACCACCGAGAAGAACCTCATGGTCTTCACGGGGAGGGCGCATCCCGAGCTCTCCGAAGAGGTGGCCTCGCTGATGGGGATCTCGCTGATCCCGACCTCGGCGCACGAGTTCGCCAACAGCGAGATCTACGTGCGGTTCCAGGAGTCCGTGCGCGGCTCGGACGCGTTCGTGATCCAGAGCCACACCGCTCCGGTGAACGAGTGGATCATGGAGCACCTGATCATGGTCGACGCCCTGAAGCGGGCCTCGGCCAAGCGGATCACCGTCGTGATGCCGTTCTACGCCTACGCCCGGCAGGACAAGAAGCACCGCGGGCGTGAGCCCATCTCCGCTCGGCTGATCGCCGACCTGTTCGCCACCGCCGGCGCCGACCGGCTCATCGCCGTCGACCTCCACACCGCGCAGATCCAGGGCTTCTTCGACGGGCCGGTCGACCACCTGATGGCGCTGCCCGTCCTGTCGGACTACGTCAAGGAGAAGTACGGCGCCGGCGACACCAGCAGCGACCTCGCGATCGTGTCGCCCGACGCCGGGCGGATCAAGGTCGCCGAGCAGTGGTCGGCGCGGCTCGGAGGCGCGCCGCTGGCGTTCATCCACAAGACCCGCGACATCAACCGGCCCAACGAGTCGGTGGCCAACCGCGTGGTCGGTGAGGTGCAGGGCCGCACCTGCATCCTCGTCGACGACATGATCGACACCGGAGGGACGATCGTGAAGGCCACCGAGGCGCTCATGAACGAGGGCGCCGGTCGGGTGGTGATCGCGGCCACCCACGCGATCCTGTCCGACCCTGCAGTCGACCGCCTGAAGAACAGCCGGGCTGCCGAGGTCGTGGTCACCAACACGCTGCCGATCCCGTCCGACCGGCACTTCGACAAGCTCACCGTGCTGTCGATCGCCCCGCTCATCGCCCGGGCGATCCGTGAGGTCTTCGAGGACGGCTCGATCACCTCGCTGTTCGACGGTCACGCCTAGCCCGCTCCGGCGGACACCGATTCGCGCTGGCTCCTCACGCTCGTTAGGATTCCGAGGTTGCCTCGGCGAGGGAGCCGGACCTCCGGTCCGTTCCGTGATCGACGCGGTCGCGCCTCGTGCGCGCACGTCGTCCCGGACGGGATGCCTCTTGTCGCGGTCGCGACCCGATCCTTGCCCCGCACCGTGTGCCCCGCACCAGGTGTTGAGCGTTGCTGATACCCACCAGAGGAGACCTCCGGAATGTCTGAGACCAGGCTGCAGGCCGAGTCCCGCACCGAGTTCGGCAAGGGCGCCGCCCGCCGGATCCGGCGTGACCACAAGGTGCCGGCGGTCCTGTACGGGCACGGCACCGACCCCGTCCACGTGACCCTTCCGGGGCACGACACGATGATGGCCCTCAAGCACGGCGGCGCCAACGCGCTGCTGAGGGTCGAGGTCGACGGGGACACGCAGCTCGTGCTGCCCAAGCAGGTGCAGCGCGACCCCGTGCGGGGGGACCTCGAGCACCTCGACCTCCTGATCGTCCGGCGCGGCGAGAAGGTCACCGTCGACATCCCCGTCCATGTCGTCGGAGACGCGGCTCGGGACACGACCGTGACCGTGGAGAACGCGACGCTCGCCATCGAGGCCGAGGCGACCCACATCCCCGAGGCCCTCGAGGTGTCGGTGGAGGGGCTCGAGGCCGGCTCCCAGATCCTCGCCCAGGACCTTCAGCTGCCGCGCGGCACGGGGCTCCGGGTGGACCCCGAGCTCCTCGTCGTCAACGTCACGCAGGCGGGCGACCTCGAGGCGGAGACCGCCAGCGACGACGTGGAGGAGGCCGCCGACGAGCCCGAGGGCGGCGAGGAGACCATCTCGTCCGTCGCCGGCGAGCCCGGCGAGGCCGGCGAGGAGCAGCCCGGCGAGTGACCGGTCATCCGGCCGGTCGCCCGACAGCTCCCGGGCGCCGTGGCTGACGCCGTCTGGCTGGTCGTCGGCCTCGGCAATCCCGGTCCTGCGTACGCCGGGCACCGGCACAACGTCGGCTACCGGGTCGTCGACGAGCTCGGGCGCCGTCTGGGAAGCCCGCTGCGGTCACACAAGTCAGGTCGCGCCGAGGTCGTCGAAGGACGCCTCGGCCTCGGCGGTCCGCGGCTCGTGCTGGCCCGCGCACGGGCCTACATGAACGAGACCGGAGGCCCGGTCGCGGGGTTGTGCACCTTCTACAAGGTGACCGCCGAGCATGTCGTTGCCGTCCACGACGAGCTCGACCTGCCCTTCGACACGATGCGCGTGAAGCTCGGCGGGGGGGACAACGGGCACAACGGGCTCCGGTCGCTGCGGACCGCTCTGGGCACCGGTGACTTCCACCGGGTCCGCGTCGGCATCGGCCGGCCGCCCGGCCGACAGTCGCCGGCCGACTTCGTGCTCTCCGACTACAGCGCGGCCGAGCGGAAGGTCCTCCCCCTCCAGGTGGGGCAGGCCGCCGACGCGGTCGAGAGCCTGCTCACCGATGGCCTCGACGCCACGCAGGCGCGGTTCAACTCCTGAGAGCAAGAGGCGTCGTACCCGCACCTGGAGGACCTGACCCAGGTCCCGGCCGATGGTCCCGGGAGCCCTGTCCGTTCGGGGGGTTTTCTCCTGCCGGATGCGGGTACCGCGCTCATCAGCAGTCCCCGCACCGGGGGTGACCGCGGACCCACCTTGCTGGCTGGCCGGCAATAGGGAATGATTGCGGGGAGCCGTTCGCTGGGGAGTGGACGGATCTTTGGGGAAACTTTTTCGCTATACCGGGGGGTATCGCGCCTTATGTCAGGCGAATTCGGTGACGCCATCGTCACCATGGAGGGGACCGAATCCTTCGCAGCAGGATCGTCGCAATTCACGCTCGCGCCGGTTGTGCCGCAGGAGGCTGCCCTCAGGGGCGGCATCCCGCGGCAGCTCGCGCGGGGCGACGACGCCGGCGCGACGTTGACGACGAGCGCCGTCGACCCTGTCGCGGAGGCGTCTGCTGCGGTCGGCAGCGCCATCGGCGCGGCCGTCGACAAGCTGAGCGGCGACCGGCCGTTCTCGATGTGGCTGCGCGACTGGGGCCTGCACCTGGAGGTGATGGCTGCCTTCACCGCCGGGGTGGTCGCGGCCTTCGCGATGCACCACGACCCGTACGTCGCGCTGGGAGCGCTGGGCACCTGGATGCTCGGCAGCTACCACCGGGGCCGTGCCGTCACGACGCCGCTGACCCGCCAGCTCAAGAGCCTCGTGAGCAGCGCGCTGCTGCCGCTCGCGATGCTCGCGGGCGCCGTGGGCTTCCTCGCCGCGCCTGCCACGACGGTGCCGCAGGCCTTTGCAGCGGTGACCGCGGCCGCCGTGACCTCGGGGCTCCTCCGGAGCCTGCGCTGGCGCATGCAGGCGCCGGTGCGCGTGGTCCTCGTCGGGGACCGGGCAGCGATCGCCACGGCGGTGTCCCGCTGGGTCCACACGTCGAACGTGCAGGTCGTGGGCGGGCTCGTGGTCGAGCCCGGCCTCCCAGAGGACGCCGTCCCGCTGGAGATCCTGGGGGTGCCCACCGTCATGGGCCTGGAGGACGCCAGGTCCCGGGTGGACTCCTGGCAGGCCGACGTCCTCGTGGTCGACCCGAACTCGGGGATCCCGGCGGAGGTGTTCCGCCGGCTCACCTGGGCCCTCGAGGGCAGTGGGGTCGCCGTCGGTGTGACCGGTGTGCTGGACGCGGTGGCCCCCCACCGCATCATGCCGGGTGGCCTCGGCCGCTCGGGGATCATCGACGTGCGGTCCCCGCAGCCGTCGAGGTTCGTCCACGGCCTCAAGGTCGCCGGGGACCGGTTCGGAGCCCTGCTGCTGCTGGTCATGGTGTCGCCGCTCTTCCTGGCCATGATCGCCGCGGTGAAGCTCGACTCCCGGGGACCGGCGTTCTTCACCCAGACGCGGGTGGGCCGCAAGGGCCGGCCGTTCACCGTCTTCAAGATGCGCACGATGGTGCAGAACGCCGACGCCATCAAGCACCACCTGTCCGAGGACAACGAGTTCGACTCCGTGCTGTTCAAGATGCGTCGGGACCCCCGGGTCACCCGGGTGGGTCGCGTGCTGCGGAAGACCTCCCTCGACGAGCTTCCCCAGCTGCTCAACGTGCTCCGCGGGGAGATGTCGCTGGTCGGTCCGCGGCCGCACCTGGCCTCGGAGATCGAGCAGATGCAGGGCGACGAGCTCCGCCGGCTCGCGGTCAAGCCCGGCATCACGGGGTTGTGGCAGGTGAGCGGCCGCTCTGACCTCACCTTCCAGCAGGCCGTCGAGCTCGACACCTACTACGCCGACAACTGGAGCCTGACGGCGGACATGAGGATCTGCCTGGGCACGGTCAAGGCCGTGGTGAGCGGGCGCGGGGCGTACTGACGGGGGCGTACTGACCGGGGCGTAATGACTGGGGCTGTCCCGCCGCAGGCATCGACCACCCGCGCTCGGTAGGGTGCCCCCATGCTGCCGGATCCACCTGCCGAAGCCCTGACCGACGACCACGGGTTCGCCCGCTGGGCTGCTACCGAGGCCGGCCAGCTGCTGCTCGACGTCCGCACCCGCGGGCTCGAGGGCCGCGAGCTGAAGGCGGCGGGTGACCGGGAGGCGCACGAGCTGCTCATGGCACTGTTCGCCGCTCATCGCCCAGGCGACGCGGTGCTCAGCGAGGAAGGCAAGGACGACAAGGTCCGCCTCGGCTCCGACCGGGTGTGGATCGTCGACCCGCTGGACGGGACGCGCGAGTTCTCCGAGCCGCCGCGGGACGACTGGGCCGTGCATGTCGCGCTCTGGTCCGACGGTGACCTGGTCGCCGGTGCGGTGGCTCAGCCAGTGCTGGGGACGACGTTCGACACCGGTGCTCCGCCGGTGGTGCCTCCGTCGACCGCGTCCCGTCCCCGTATCGCGGTCTCGCGGACCCGGCCACCGGCGTTCGTGCAGGCGCTGGCGGCGGAGCTCGACGCCGAGCTGGTGCCGATGGGGTCGGCAGGCGCCAAGGTGATCTCGGTGGTGCGCGACGTCACCGACGCCTACGTGCACGCGGGTGGCCAGTACGAGTGGGACTCGGCCGCCCCGGTGGCGGTGGCCCGGGCAGCGGGTCTCCACACGAGCCGGGCCGACGGCAGCGGGCTCGCCTACAACCAGGAGGACGTGCTGCTGCCGGACCTGCTGGTGTGCCGCCCCCCGCTGGCCCAGCGGATCACCGACTTCGTCGCACGTCAGGGCCTGAGCGGCTGATCCACTTCCGGGTCACTTGCTGGGCCACTTCTGGGCCACCGCCTGTGCCTCAGTCGGCGATGTCGAGGAACACGTTGTCGAGCCGCCCGTTGAACTGGTCGGCGGACGCCGCGATGCGGCCGGCGTCGTTGACCTTGACCCCCACCGACAGCGGCTGGGACGACGCCGGCCTCACGATCCCGGTGGGACCGTCGGCGCGGTAGGTCCAGGTGGCACCGTCGTGGGTCCGGGTCACGGTCAGGGTCACCGTTCCCGCCGTTCGCTGGCACCTGAGGCTGTACCACGTGAGCGCCTGGATCCGCCGGCTGCTCCTCACCAGCACGGCCCCCGACGAGCCCTTGACGCGGCAGGTGGGCCTGGCGTCGTCCGTCTGGAGCTTCAGCTGCGCCGGGTCGCCGTACAGGCCGCGCTGCACGACGTTGTTGCCGTTGTCCTTCGCGGATCCCTCCGACACCTCGTCCAGTCGTACGTCGGCGCCGAAGCTGAAGGGGGCGGCACCGGGGCTCAGGTCGTCGGCGCCGCCGCCGTCGGTGACGAGGACCCCCGCCTGCGGCGACGGGTCGGTCGAGGCGAACGCGGGCAGGTCGATGGAGTAGCCCGACCGGCGAGCGACCTTCTTGACCCAGCCTCCGTCCCGCACGACCACCCGCACCGTGGTGGCAGCGGTGCCGGCGTTGGCGAACGAGATCTCGTCCTCGAAGTCGAGCACGACCTCGCGCGTCCCGGCGGCGTCCGCGGAGTCGGGCAGGGTCGCGGACAGCGTCGCGAGCGAGACGACCGTCAGCGAGACCACAGCTCCCGGGAGGAGCGTGCCCTGCCGGCGCGGGACGGCAGACGTCATGGGCGCGGAGCCATGTCCTCTCAGGAGGGAGAGTCAGGAGGGGCGGACAGCGGCAGGAAGCCGAGACCGCGGTGTGGCTCGCGCGCCAGCCTCTCGTTGTCGCTTCCGACCCAGAGTCCCCGGGAGTCGGCCAGCAGCGCCCGGCCGCCGCGGCGTGCCGGCATGTCGGGGTTCCAGTCCAGTGCCAGCCCGGTCACCGGGTCCATGGCGCCGATGCCCCGCCGTGCCACGGCCCCTTCGCCGGCCGAGTCGCGCCCGTAGGGATTGTCCAGCCACCGGAAGTGGCCCTGCGCGTAGACGGCGGCACCGGTCGCCAACACCGACCAGATCGTGTCTCCACCGGTGTAGTTCACCCAGGTCGGCGTCTTCGGGGCGAGGATGCCGGTCTCGAAGCGCGCGGCTGCATCGCACAGCGCGGTGCCGATGTCCTGCTCGAACCGCACCAGGCCACCGGTCGCGCCGAGCACGAAGTAGCTGCCGTCGGGAGAGAAGTCGACGTCGGCGATGTGGGGGAGCTTGTGAGGTTGCCTGCTGAGGCACCGGGCGAGCAGCGGTGCGTAGTACCACCGCGACAACGTGGTCGTCGTCGAGCCGAGGTCCACCATGAAGGCCCGCTTGCGCAGCCGGCCGTCGACCGTGCGGAAGTTCCCGACGGCGACCAGGCGGCTGTGCGCAGGATCGACGCCGAAGCGGTTGACGACGGTGTCGCCCGCGCGCTTGTGCACCTTGCCGCGGATGTCGGGTGCGAGGTACGACGTGGCGACGCCGGTGGAGCGGCTGAAGGACCGCAGATGCCCGTCGAAGTGGCCGCTCGCCACGAGCCGGCCGCGCACCATGGCGAGGTCGGTGACCGCCCCACGCAGCGGGAAGTCGAACCGCTGGACGACCTCGCCCGTGCTCCGGCTCACCTTCACCAGGTTGGGGCGGTGGTCCCCGTTGACGTGCGCGAACCTTCCCCCGATGTACAACGCGTCCCTGTGCACCAGCAGTGACTGCACCGGTCCGTCGAGCCGCACCCGGAACGGCGTCACCTGTCCCGACAGCGCGTCGACAGCTGCCAGGTAGCTCCGTGCGTGCTCGCCGCTGTCGTCGAGCACGCGGTCGAAGCTTCCACCGGCGTAGAGCCGCCCCCGCTTCTGGGCCATCGCGTCGACGCGGGGCTGCGGAAACGCCGCGGTCGCCTGCAGCTGCGCCACCTGGGCGGGCTGCTCGGACACGACCCGGTCGTGCGTCGTGCCTGCCACGGCAGGTCCTGCCAGCACCAGCGCGAGCGCCGCCAGCGCCGGCACCGCGGGGGTGAGCTTCAAGCGCTTCATGTCTGCCTTCGCATCACGCGTCACATCTGAACCCAGTCGAGCCTACGTGCAATCCTTGCAAATAGGAAAAAGCGACCGCAGGGGTTCCTCCCCGCACGCCCGCGCGACTCGGTAACCTACGGGTGGGTCCGAGGTGGGTTCACTGCGAGTCCACCTGTGAGTCCACATGTGAGTTCACATGCGAGATCACACTGCGAGCGGAGAGGGGGGAGATCGCGTCATGGCTGAGCGGTCGCCCCTGCGCGACGGCGACGGCGACCGGCTTCGAGGCGGCGTCTTCCGCGACGAGCTGCTGGCGACGGTCGGCCCACTCTTCGCTCCGGGCGCCCCACGCCTCAGCCGGTTCGCGCGCTCCGGCGGCGGACGCACCTGCTGGATGGTCGTGCCGTCCCTACGGCACCCGATCGTCCTGGTGCCACCGGGCAACGAGGCGGCAGCGGTGGCCTTCCGGCCACCGAGGCCAGGTCGCGGTGGCCGCCGGATGCGGACGCTCGCCTTCCTGCAGCGGAAGGGGCTGATGCGCTACCTGCCGCTGCACCGGTTGGTCCTCGAGTCCGATGAGGTCACGAGCCTGTTGAGGCTCCTGCAGGCGGTCGTGGAGGATGTCGATGACATCGTGCTGCGGCTGGGCCGCCGACGGCACAACCGGGCGCTCGTGCTCCTCGCACTCGGCGCGAACGGCGAGGTCTGCTCGTTCATCAAGATCGCCCGCTCGGGCTCCGGGAAGAACGCCCTGGAGTGGGAGTACCAGAATCTGCTGCAGATGCTGGAGCGCCCCGTCCCCGGTCTGCAGGCACCCCGGCCGCAGGGCTACTGGCGCAGCCGCGACCTCGACTTCCTCGCGTTGGAGCCGCTGATCACGCAGGAGCTGCACGTGTCCCGGCCGGTGCCGGTGACGCAGATGCGGGCGCTGGCGGAGAAGCAGTCGAGCGCCACGCGTCCCATCGTCGACGCCGAGCTCGTCCAGCGGCTGCGAGGCAAGGCGGCGGAGCTGCGTGACCCCGACCGACGCACCTGGGCGCTGGGAGCGCTCGACCGGACCCTCGAGGACTGGGGTCAGGTCCCGGTGCCCCTCGGCCCCTGGCACGGGGACTGGGTGCCCTGGAACATGGCCCGACGCGGCGAGACGGTGCTGCTGTGGGACTGGGAGCACTTCGAGGCCGAGGTGCCCTGCGGCTTCGACCACGTCCACTACCTGGCGCAGGACATCCGGCTCGGCGGTGGAGTCGACGCACCGGCGGAGGACCGCTGGGTGCGCGAGGCGGCGACCGCCCTGTCCAACGACTGGGGACTCGACCGCTCCCAGCAGCAGGTCGTCCTCCGCCTCTATCTCATCGTGGTGAACGTGCGTTACCTGCTCGACCGCCAGGACGACCCGGCGGGGATCCCACCTCGCCGCGGCTGGTCGCACGAGCTCCTGGAGCGGCTCGACCTCGATGCCCCGCGCGCGGACGTCGGACGACTGGAGGCATGACGTGACCGTTCCTACGTTCCTGGTGATCGGTGGAGCCCGCTGTGGCACCACCGGCCTCGTCGAGGGTCTGCGACGCCACCCACGTGTCTTCCTCACCGAGCCCAAGGAGCCGCACTACTTCGCGCTCCACCGCATCGGGGCGAACTTCACCGCACCGGGTGACGCGCACACGATCAACCAGGTGTCGGTGACCGATCGCGACGCCTACCTGGCGCTGTACGACGCTGCCGGCGCTGCCGGGGCGTCGTACCTCGCGCGCGGCGACGGCTCGGTCTCGACGATGTACTACTACCAGGAGGCGATCCCCGAGATCCTGTCGGTCAACCCCGACATGAAGCTCGTGATGCTCCTGCGCGAGCCGGTCGACCGGGCCTTCAGCGCCTACGGCTACATGCGAGCCCGGGGCCTCGAGCCGGTGGAGGACTTCCTTGCCGCGGTCGCCCTCGAGGACGAGCGGCGCGAGGCAGGCTGGCACCACATCTGGCACTACACCAGGATGAGCCGGTACGCCGACGCGCTCACCGCCCTGCAGGCCCAGCTCCCGGACGACCAGCTCGGGGTGTGGTTCTACGACGAGCTCGACACCGACTACGAGGGCACCGTGGGGCAGGTGCTGGAGTTCCTCGGGGTGCCACCCCTGCACGACGGCGTCGCTGAGGTTCCGCGCGTCAACGTGTCGGGGGAGCCGCGGTCGGCACTGGTCCACAAGGGCATCGCGTGGGCCACGGGGAACCCTGCGGTGCGCACGGCGCTGAAGAGCATGACCAGCTACCGGCTGCGCGAGGCGGTCAGGCGACGGGTCGTGCAGAGCAACGGCGTGCCGGGGGCCGCCCGTGAGCAGCTGGCGCCGCTCTTCACCGAGGACCTGGCTCGCCTTCGTGAGCTGCTTCCTGGCAGAGGACCCGCTTGGATCCAAGGAGTGACGACACCATGAGGGCACCGAGATGACGACACCACCACAGGCCCCCGGCATCGGCGGGATGCGTCACTCCCGCTACCTGGAGAAGGTCCGCGCGGCCACGCCCGACCAGGCCGTGGAGCTTGTCCGTTCCGGCGCCCGCAGGTACGGACGCGCCACCGCGTCGCTGCGGCCTCTGCCCGACTTCCTCGTCATCGGCGTGAAGAAGGGCAGCACCACCTCGGTGGCCAACTGGCTGGCCAACCACCCGGACGTCATGCCGATGTTCCCGCGGATGCAGCGACGCAAGAGCCCGCACTACTTCGACATCAACTACGCGCGCGGGCCCGAGTGGTACCGGTCGCACTTCCCCACCACCGTGGCGCGACGGGTGCATGCCCGTCGTACCGGGGTGTCGCCGGTCGTCGGTGAGTCCTCGCCGTACTACCTGTTCCATCCCTGGGCCGCCCAGCGGATCAAGGAGACCGTGCCGGAGGTCAAGCTCATCGCGGTGCTGCGGGAACCGGTGTCGCGCGCGTACTCGCACTACTGGGACCGGGTCGCCACCGGCTTCGAGCCGCTGCCGACGTTCGAGGAGGCGATCGACGCCGAGGAGTCGCGGTTGGCCGACGTCCGCGATGCGGACCTGGCCGCGCCTGACGCCTACAGCCACGACCACGACCACCACACCTATCTGGCGCGCGGCCGCTACGCGGAGCAGCTCCGTCGCTACTACGACGTCTTCGACGCCGGGCAGCTGCTCGTCCTCACCGCCGACGAGCTGGCGAAGGAGACGGCCACGGTGTTCGAACGTCTCGAACGGTTCCTGGGCGTGCGGTCGGTGTCCATGGACCTCCGGCCGGTGAACGTCCGGTCGGGGGTCCCTCCGATGGACCCCGCCACCCGCCAGCGGCTGAAGGACTACTACGCACCGTTCAACCAGGAGCTCTACGAGCTGCTGGGCACCGACCTGGGCTGGTGACCTGCGGTCCGCAGAGGCGCCTCTGCGGACCGCCGCCGGGCCCGTCCCGGCGGGTCTCCTCGCCGACGGCTCAGAGGCCCTCGGCGCGGAGCCCGTAGCCGTAGATGAAGGCCGCCCGCTTCGGGGGCACTCCGTTGATGACCATGCCGGACACCCGACCACCGATCTGGTGCAGGCGCGTCCGCGCACCCTGCACCTGGTTGGCGTGGCTCATCCGGTCCCGCGCCACCAGGATGGTCGCGTCCGCGTGGCCGGCCACCTCGACGGCGTCGATGACCCCGAGAAGCGGCGGTGTGTCCACCACCACGAGGTCAGCGATCTGGCGCAGGTCCTGCCACAGGCGGGCGCACCGTGACGACGCCAGGAGATCGGTGGGGTTCGGGGGGATGCTCCCGGAGGGCAGCAGGCTGAGGTTGGGCACACCGACGTCGAACAAGTGTTCCGAGAGGGGTCCCGACTCACGCAGCAGGTCAGCCAGTCCCCGAGGAGCGTCGACACCGAAGTACGTCTCGGCCGCCGGATCGCGGAGGTCGGCGTCGACGAGGATGACCCGCATCCCCACCCGGGCGGCGGCGACGGCGAGGTTGCCCGCGACCGACGTCTTGCCCTCGCCGGGCGACGCGGAGGTGACCATGACGATGCGGCCCAGCCGCGCGGCCGAGTCGGCGTCGGAGGCGTGAGGGCCGCCGGCGGCGAGGAGGAACCGGATGTTGGTGTTCAGCCCGCGGTAGGCCTCGGCGACCAAGGAGCGGGGCTCCGCCAGGCTGACGATCTTGCCCCTGTTCGCATTGCCCTGGACCGGGATCCGGCCGAGGACCGGAAGGTCGGAGAGTGCTCCCGAGGACGAACGCCCTTCGCGGAGGACGTCGTCGCGCCGATCCCGGACGAACGCCAGGACCAGGCCGAGCAGCAGCCCGATCACCCCGCCCAGCATCCCCGCGCGCAACGGGCGTGGCTCCGACGCCTCCTGCGGGGGCACCGCTGGGTGCAGCACCTCCAGCCCGGAGACGACGCTGGTCGGGTCGTCGGAGAGCCGGAGCGAGGACTGGAGCTCGCCACGGCGGGACAGCAGGCTCTCGATCTCGGCCTGGATGTCGCGTCGCTCGGCGCCGGTGGCGTCCGGCAGCTCGGCGCGGGCGCGCGCGAGCTCCGAGCTCACCAGGGTCAGCTGCGCCAGATAGGAGTCGGAGATGGCGGTCTGCGCGGCGCTGGCCCGAAGGCTGGCGAGCGCGATGTAACCCTCGGCGAACCCGTTGGCGATGTCGGCCGCCTCGTCCCGGGTGCCCGCGGTCGCGGTGATCGTGACGGTGGACGTGCCGTCCGCTGGGCTGGCGGTCACGTCGTCGACGAGGTCCGAGGAGTTCGTGTCCAGCCCGAGGTCGTCGATGACCCGCCTGGCGACGGCGTCCGAGACCACGATCTCCGCCTGCGTCGCGACCTGCTCGGGGTCCATCGCACGTCCGGGCTCGTTCAGCTGGATCCCGCTCTGCACCAGCACGTCAGCCTCGGCGGTGTAGCGCTCGGCCTGCAGCGAGGAGAGCCCCACTGCCACGATGACCCCCAGCAAGGTGACGAGGAGCAGCAGCCGCCACCGTCGCCTCACCACCGCAAGCAGCTCTTGCGGCGTCCTCATGTCCTGCTCCATCGTTCGCCTCTCTTGTCGTCAGACCACCCCGCCCCGCCGGCGACCGACCCTCCGGGCATAACGTGCCCACGGATAGGATACGGCCGTTTGCCCTGTCAGTCCCGCTGACGCAAGGGCCCGCCAGACGGGGGAGGTGCGCGCATGATCTGCGGCACTGTCCATCCCCGGCCCCCGGTGTCATTTCGGCTGTTCTCGACGTGCGCGGCACCGCTGGCGTCCAGACTGTCCCTCGTGCAGTGTGTGCCGTCCGTCGCTCCCGCGGCGACGCCGTGACCGTGCAGAGCGCCCGAGCGCGCCCGTCGCTGCTGGTCGCCCTCGGCTGGTACACCGTCTCCTACGGCCTGGCCATCGTCGGCTACCTCGCCGTCAACGCCTTCGCGAGCCGGTGGCTCGGAACCTCCGGTTTCGGCACGTTCGTGGTGGCGACCACGGCGGCTGCGGGCATCGGTCAGTTCGCCCTGCTCGGCAGTCACCGGGCCGGGCTGCGCGACGCCGCCACGAGCGATGACGACCCTGAACGGCTCCGCAGCCTGCGGGGAGCGGCCGCCAGCGCGGTCTGGTTGACGTTGCCGGCGTTCAGCGTGGTGGCCGGTTGCGCCTCGTACGCCTTTGCCTCCGGCTCCGCAGCAGACCGCCTCCTCTTCGCGCTTGCGTTCGGCTCGCTCGTCTACACCGGCGGACTGCAGAAGCTGTGGGCGAACTACCTGCGCGGCTTCGGTCATGTCCGGCTGGCCAGCCTCTTCGAGGGCCGGTCGGGCGGTGCCCTGGTCGCGACCGGGCAAGGGGTCGCGCTGCTGCTCGCCTGGATCGTGGCGCCTCAGTGGGGGGTCGCCGGTGCGATGGCTGCGGCGGCCGTCGGGTTCACGGTCCCGGTCGGCTACGCGTGGCTGGTGACCCACTCCCGGTGGCGTGACCTCCCACGGGTCGGCCACCTGCTGCACCACCTGGCGCGCTCGTTCAAGAACAGCTGGCGTTTCGCGATCAACCAGGCCGCGACGTTCCTTGCCGGTGCCGTGGAGCTGTGGATCGGTGGGGCGCTTCTCGGCCTGCACGACAGCTCGTTGTTCTCGGCCTCCTTCCGGCTGGCCTTCATGCTCTCCATCCCGCTGACCTCGCTCCAGGTCGTCTTCGCCCCGCTGTGTGCACGCATGCTGGCCCGCGGTGAGTTCGAGAAGCTCGAGCGGGTGCTGCGCACCGGGGGGACGTTCGCCGCCCTGGGCGCCTCGGTCCTCCTGGTGCCCATGGTGCTCTTCCCGAGCCAGCTGCTCACCCTTGTCTTCGGGGCCGGGTTCGGGGCTGCCAGCACCGCCTTCCTGCTGCTGACGACGGGCAACGTCGCCAACATCTTCTCCGGGCTTGCCGGCACCGTGCTCACGATGTCGCGCCGCGAGGGCGTGGCCGCCGCCGTGCAGTCGGTGACGCTCGTCTCGCGCGTCGCGGTCGGGGTCCTCGCGGCCTACCAGTGGGGGCTGGTGGGCCTGGCCGCGAGCGCTGGCCTGCACTCCGTGGCGATGTACGCCTACATGTGGTGGTCCGCCCGCAAGCTTGTCGGGGTATCCACCCACCCGACGCTCCGTCCGCGGTGGCGCACCCTGCGCGCCACCGGCGCCTGAGACGACAGGACCCGGGCACGTGGCCCGGGTCTGTCGGTGGATCGCTCGCGCGCTGAAACTTACGGAGCCCAGCGAAGGTACGCCAGCCCGTAGTGGCTCTCGCTGAAGACCCGAGGCGCGTCGGTGCCGGCCCAGAGGCCGTCCTCGGTAACCAAGAGTGCCTTGCCACCCTTCCTGACGCCGTTGAGGTTCACTGTCCAGGAGTCGATCGCGAGGCCGGTGTGCGGGTCGATCGCGCCGAGCCCGGTCCGGAAGCTCGCGTACTTCCACTCCTTGTACGCCACGCCGGTCCTCGGGTCGGTTCCGGCCGGAGGGTCGGTCCTGACCCCGACCCCGACGCATCCCACGCCAGCATCCTTCGGCGTCGTGGCGTCCTGCTTGCAGTTGGTCCCTTCCCAGCGAGCCGGCATGCTGCCGAAGCCGTCCGGGTCGTCCAGCCACTTGAAGTGGCCCTGGACGTACACGGCGCTCCCGGTGTCCTGGACCGTCCAGACACTGTCGCCGCCGGTGTAGTTGACCCAGACCGGCTTCGACGAGTCGGCGAATGCGAATCGTCCGACGGCGTCGCAGACCGTGGTCTGCGCCTTCTGCGCGTCAGTCATCCACGGCTTGAACACCTGCCACGTCTGCTCCGGGATCCTCCCCGTCGCGGTGACCGTGAGGAACTCGCCGCCAGGGGACCAGTCGACGCCCTGGAGGTAGGCGATGCGGCGCGTCTGCAACGCTCCCGTCGCGCCGCAGTCCTTCGCAAAGCCCGAGTAGTACCAGGGGTGCACGGTGTCGCCGCTGCTGCCCGCAGGGGGTGCCGCGTCCGCGAGGCTCAAGACCACGAATCCTCTGCGGGCCTGGCCATCGACCTTCATGAAGTTGCCGGTCAGGGCCAGCTGTGTGCCGCCCGGCCTGACCGCCATCTGGTAGACGCCGACGGCGCCCCAGGCCTGGAACCCGTCGGAGTCGATGATGGGCTGCTCGATCAGTGCGTCGACGAACTTGTCGTTCGCGCCGGTGGTGGGGCTGAGCGACGCCAGCTTGACACTCCCGGCACCGCCCACCAGCAGCCGCTTCTGACCCGCCAGCGTGACCAGCTCGAGGTCGCTGACCATGCCGTTGCCGAACGCCGGCTTGAAGCTTGTGTCGATCGCACCGGTCGTCGCGTTGAGCTTGACCAGCCCGTTGCGGGTCGTCGTCGTGCCGGGCACGGTGTACTTGAAGTCGCCGCCGACGAACAGCGAGTTCGTGGACGGGTCAGCGACCAGCGCGCGTACGCCTGCGGCGTTCAACGTCAGCGCTGGCGGGACGAACCCCGGTCGCAGGTCGCGGCCACTGATGCTGAACGACGCTAGGCCGGGCTGCCCCGTGAGCGTGGTCGATCCCTGCTTGACGCAGTCGAACGGCCCGCCCATGAACCCCATGTCCCCGAGCACCGCAATAGCGTCGACGCTGGGCTGCGCTTGCATGCAGCGCGCGTCCTGCGCCTTGCTGACGACCTCCGGAGTCCCGTCCTCCACGGCTGAGTTGCTGCCCGCACGGGTCAGCGTGCTTTGATGCATGGCCGCCTGGGCGACGGACGGCAGAAGTGCCAGGCACCCCGCGGCCACCACGAGACGTCGAAAACGACGCAATGACATGAGTTCCCCTGCCCCCTGAAGTACGGTGCCCGAGTGCACCTATCCGGCCCCCTCTGACCGGTGACGAGGCCGCGACTCAGCGCGGCACTCCCCGTGTTGCTCATCCTCCATGCCCCGTCAAGCACATGCAAGGGGACCATCGGCCCCAGCGATTCCGCATGTCGGACAACTTGGACAAAGCGCACGTCAAATCTTGACGACGACGACCCGATTACCCACGTCCACGGTGCGAGAGCGGCTCTCGGACTCGATGCGGACGCGCACGTCAGGCACGTTGATGCGGGTCGCGCTGTGCGGCTCCCAGCAGCTCGCCGAGCGCCGCAGGAAGACCCGGACGCTGCCGTCGCGCCGGCCGAGCGCGGTGAACCTCAGGTCGGGGGCGCTCGACGTCACCCTGAGCGCCACCGGCGGTGGTTCGTACGCCGGTCCGGGGTCGCGCAGCTGCGCAAGCAACGCGGTCAACGTGGCGACGACCGGCTTGGGCCGCCACGGCGGCGCTGCGCCGGACCCCATGGCGAAGAGCCCGAAGTGGTGCTCGATGAGGTCCTTGGCCCCGCTGTCGGGGTCGTCCAGGGCCTCGTACCACGCCACCTTGTGGCCCCGGTCGACCGCTTCCAGCAGCGCAGCCGGCGCGTAGAGCGCGGTGACGTCCTCCGGCGTCGGTAGATGCCCGGTCCTGGTCTGCAGGGCGTTGTGGTAGCCGGTCTCGGTGATCCAGATCGGCACGTCCGGCCACTGCTGCTCCACCACCTGCAGCCGCTCGTCGAGCGACCGGTCGGGGTAGTACCCGTTCGGGTAGCTGTGGACGCCGGCGATGTCCAGGTTCCTCAAGATCCCGAGCCGCCTCAGCCGGCGGTAGTCGGCGGGGCCGGCGACCTGGGCCTGCAGTGACGGCCCGAGGATCGGCACGTCGTCGAGAGAAGGGTGGCTGCGCACGGCGTTCCAGATGACCTTCTGCAGGCGCGCGGTGGTCTCCGGCCAGTCCGTGGGGACCTTGCCGCCGCCCCGGTCGTAGTTCGGCTCGTTGATCCCCTCGACGTACAGGCACACGTCGGCTGCGTTGGCCGCGATGTGGGCGATCCGCCGCTCGAGCAGCTCCTCGGACTCGTCGAGCCCCGAGCAGACCGTCATCCCCCAGCCGAGACCGTGCCGGCGCGCCAGCCCCGTCACGGCCGGGGTCTCCTCGACGTGGTGGGCGTAGAAGCCCCGGAAGTAGGTCACGCCCATGTCCGAGAGCCGGGCCATCCACTCCTCGGTGAACTGGTACGCCGCCTGCCGGTGGCTGGGATGCGCGGCGACGCCGAACGAGCGGTAGGCCTGGTCCGACGAGAAGGGCCGCACCATCGGGAGGTCGGGAGCGGGCTCGGTGGGGCGAGGCGTCGGTTCAGAAGCGCCGTCGCCCGCATTGTCGCCCGCACGGTCACTCGACCCGGTGCACGACTGGAGGGACGCGCCGACGACGCCGGCTGCTCCGGCGGCCAGCAGGCCCCGACGGGTGAGCCCGGCCCGACGGGGGTCGCTCGTTGGCACGGTGGGGGCTCCGGGTCCGTGAGGAGGGTCGTCAGGTCGACGCAGGGTGATCAGGACCCCGGAGGGACGTCGTCGGCGTCGACCTCCTCAGCGTAGGCGACACCGGTGTGATCATCCCGTTCCGCCCACGCGAGCAACGGCGCGATGTCGAAGACGGCCTCGTCGATCCCCTCGTGGAGGTCGCCCGTCGCGGCGAAGCGGCCGGGCACCGTGGCGATCGTCAGCTCGCGCGGCTCCACGTCGTCGATCTCCTCCCACCGGATGGGCGTCGAGACGGTGCCCTCCGGGTTCCCCCGCACGGAGTAGGCGGCCGCGATCGTGTGGTCCCGGGCGTTCTGGTTGTAGTCGACGAAGAGCGCGTGCGGGTCCCGGTCCTTGCGCCACCAGGCCGTGGTGACCTCGTCCGGACAGCGCCGTTCCACCTCCCTGGCAAAGGCCAACGCGGCCCGGCGTACGTCGCCGAAGCCGTGCTCGGGACGGGTCCGGACGTAGATGTGGAGACCGTTGCCGCCGCTGGTCTTGGGCCACCCCACGGCACCGAGCTCGTCGAGCACCTCGTGCGCGACGTGGGCCGCCCGACGGACGGTGTCGAAGTCGCACAACGGCCCCGGGTCGAGGTCGATGCGCCACTCGTCGGGCTTCTCGGTGTCGGCGCGCCGGCTGTTCCAGGGGTGGAACTCCACCGTCGACATCTGGACCGCCCAGATCACGCTGGCCAGCTCGGTGACGCACAGCTCGTCGGCGGTCCGCTTGTAGCGCGGGAAGAAGACGCGCACCGTCTCCAGCCACGGAGGGGCCCCGGCCGGCACCCGCTTCTGGTGCACCTTCTCGCCTGCGACCCCGGTGGGGAAGCGGTGCATCATGCACGGCCGCTCGTAGAGCGAGCGGACGATGCCCTCTCCGACGGAGAGGTAGTAGTGGACCAGGTCGAGCTTGGTCTCGCCGCGCGCCGGGAAGTACACCCGGTCGGGGTTCGAGACCCGGACGACCTTGTCGTCGACCTCGACCTCGACCGCGGGAGAGCTCGCCGCCATCCTCCGACCCTATGTCCGCCGAGTCGGCGCTTGTGCACGCCCGGCTGCGGTCGAGTCGGCGCTTGTGCACGCCCGAGCGGTCGGCTGGCGGTCCGTGGGCCGTGCATTCGCGCCGACTGGCGGGGGTGTGGCCGTGCACAAGCGCCGCCTCGGCGGTCAGCCCTGGGGGTCGGCGGTGTGGTGCGGCCGGCCGGCGGTGCGTCGCTGTTCCTTCAGCCGCGCCTCGTAGAGGTGCCTGACGCCGCCGGTGAGCTCGCGCGACTCCCGCTCGATGCCACGGAAGAACTCGTAGTAGGTGTCGTCGAACTCCTCGACGACCTGGAACGTCCACCGCCCGTCGAGGACGTTGCGGCCGACCAGGTCCTTGCGGAGCCGTTCGGCGAACTGCGTCTCGCCCGCCTCGTCGAGCAGGTCGGCCGCCTCCTCGACGAGGAAGTCGGCGCGACCCATGAGCTGATGGAAGGAGTACAGGTGACCCTTGGCCCGCTCGATGTACTCGAAGGCCTCCGACAGCCGACCGACCCCCTCGATGGTCCGCTCCGAGATCCCCTCGGGTGCCGTGTGGTCGGACGCGCGCACCGGTTCGGACATGCCACCTCCTGGTCGCTCCGGCCAGGCGTCCGGCGAGCGGCGGACACCCCGGGGACACCGTAGACTCGGGGTCAACCCCCTGCCGGTTCCGGCTGGGGGCGTTCGTGGTGCGCGGGTGCCGTCACAATCTGGGGAGTACGTCGATGGGTCTGGCCGGTCTGGCACAGCTCGTCCTGCAGGAGAAGACGCTGGCGACCGCGGTGGAGGACGCCGAGGGTGGCCGGCTGACCACCCTCGACCTGACCGGGCCGGCGGCGCTGCGGCCCTTCGTGGTCAAGGGGCTCGTCGACGCCGGACGCACGGTGCTCGCAGTGGCGGCCACCGGCCGTGAGGCGGACGACCTGGTGGAGTCACTCGCCTGCGTCATGGACCCGGCCCTGGTCGCCTCCTACCCGGCCTGGGAGACGCTTCCGCACGAACGCCTCTCGCCGCGAAGCGACACCGTCGGCCGGCGGCTGGCCGTGCTGCGCCGGCTCGCCCATCCGGGGAGCGACGCCTCGAACGGCCCGCTGCGGGTCGTGGTGGCCCCGGTGCGTTCGGTCCTGCAACCCCAGGTCAAGGGGCTGGCCGACCTCGAGCCCGTGGAGCTCGCCGTCGGGGAGGAGTTCGAGCTCGACGACGTCGTACGCCGGCTCGCGGCGGCCGCCTACCACCGGGTCGACCTCGTGGAGCGCCGCGGCGAGTTCGCGGTGCGCGGCGGCATCGTCGACGTCTTCCCGCCGACCGAGGAGCACCCGCTCCGCGTGGAGTTCTTCGGCGACGAGGTCGAGGAGGTGCGCTCGTTCGCCGTCGCCGACCAGCGCACCCTGGAGAAGGTCGACCGGCTCTGGGCCCCTCCCTGCCGCGAGCTGCTCCTGACCGACGAGGTGCGCGATCGCGCCCGGGCGCTGGGGGAGAGGTACCCCGAGCTCCGGGAGATCACGGCGAAGCTGGCCGAGGGCCACGCCGTCGAGGGCATGGAGTCGCTGGCTCCGGTGCTGGTCGACGACATGGAGCTGCTGGTCGACCTGATGCCGGCCGACACCCACGTGATGGTGCTGGACCCCGAGCGGGTCCGTGCGCGTGCCCACGACCTCGTGGCGACCAGCGACGAGTTCCTCCAGGCGTCGTGGGCGGCCGCGGCGTCGGGGGGCCGGGCCCCGATCGACCTGGGCGCCGCGTCGTACCGCTCCCTGGGCGACGTCCGCGCGCACACCCTGGCGCTGGGCAAGGCCTGGTGGCACCTGAGTCCCTTCGGGATCGACGAGGACGAGGGCCCAGAGATCGGCGCCGAGACGGGCGTCGGCACAGGCTCCGCCGACGTGCGCACGGTGCGGATCCGGCCCGCGGAGGCCTACCTGGGCGACATCGACCGCGCGGTCGTCGACATCCGCGCCTGGCTGGCGGCCAAGGGGCGCGTTGCCGCCGTGTTCGAGGGACACGGTCCGGCCCAGCGCATGGTCGAGGTGCTCGCCGAGCACGACGTCCCGGTCCGGTTCACCGAGGACCTCGCAGGTCCCGAGGACGTCCCGGAGGGCGTCGCGGTGATCACCACCGGCACCCTCGCGCACGGGCTGGTCGACGAGCAGCAGCGGCTTGCGATCGTCACCGGGGACGACCTGGTCGGGCAACGCTCCTCCACCAAGGACATGCGCCGGATGCCCGCGAGGCGCAAGCGGCAGATCGACCCGCTGGAGCTCAAGCCTGGCGACCACGTCGTGCACGAGCAGCACGGGGTCGGGCGCTACGTCGAGATGCGGCAGCGGGTGGTGCAGGGCGCCACCCGGGAGTACCTCGTCCTCGAGTACGGCGCCTCGAAGCGGGGTGGTCCTCCCGACAAGCTCTACGTGCCCACCGACCAGCTGGACCAGGTCACCCGCTACGTCGGCGGCGACCTGCCCAGCCTCGACCGGCTGGGCGGCTCGGACTGGGCCAAGCGGAAGGGCCGCGCCCGGAAGGCGGTCCGGCAGATCGCCGCCGAGCTCATCAAGCTGTACGCCGCACGGCAGGCCACCCGGGGGCACAAGTTCGGCCCTGACTCGCCCTGGCAGGGCGAGCTCGAGGACGCCTTCCCGTTCGTCGAGACCCCGGACCAGCTGACCACCGTCGAGGAGGTCAAGCGCGACATGGAGCGGGAGATGCCGATGGACCGCCTGGTCTGCGGCGACGTCGGCTACGGCAAGACCGAGATCGCGGTCCGCGCGGCGTTCAAGGCGGTGCAGGACGGCAAGCAGGTCGCCGTGCTGGTGCCCACGACCCTCCTCGTGCAGCAGCACCTCTCGACCTTCACCGAGCGGATGTCGGCGTTCCCGGTGGTCATCAAGGCGCTCAGCCGTTTCCAGACCGACAGGGAGGCCGCCGAGACGCTCGAGGCCCTCGCCGAGGGCAAGGTCGACGTCGTCATCGGCACCCATCGGCTTCTCAACCCCGACATCCGGTTCAAGGACCTCGGCCTCGTGGTCGTCGACGAGGAGCAGCGCTTCGGGGTCGAGCACAAGGAGCAGCTCAAGCAGCTGCGCACCGCCGTGGACGTGCTCGCGATGTCCGCCACGCCGATCCCCCGCACCCTCGAGATGGCGATCACCGGTATCCGCGAGATGTCGACGATCACGACGCCGCCGGAGGAGCGGCACCCGGTGCTCAGCTACGTCGGCGCCTACGAGGACCGACAGATCGTCGCGGCGCTCCGCCGCGAGCTGCTGCGGGAGGGACAGGTCTTCTACATCCACAACCGGGTGCAGTCGATCGAGAAGGCGGCCGCCCGCCTGCGGGAGCTGGTGCCCGAGGCACGGGTGACGACCGCGCACGGCCAGATGGGGGAGCACCAGCTCGAGCAGGTGATGATCGACTTCTGGGAGAAACGGTTCGACGTCCTGGTGTGCACCACGATCGTCGAGTCGGGCCTCGACGTGTCCAACGCCAACACCCTCGTCATCGAGCGCGCCGACACCCTCGGCCTGAGCCAGCTGCACCAGCTCCGCGGCCGGGTGGGTCGCGGACGGGAGCGGGCCTACGCCTACTTCCTGTACCCGCCGGAGAAGCCCATGACCGAGACCGCCCACGAGCGGCTGGCGACGATCGCCCAGCACTCCGACCTCGGTGGCGGCATGGCGATCGCCATGAAGGATCTGGAGATCCGTGGGGCGGGCAACCTGCTCGGCGGTGAGCAGAGCGGGCACATCGCCGACGTCGGCTTCGACCTCTACGTCCGGCTGGTCGGCGACGCGGTCCACGAGTTCAAGGGCGACGGCCCGGCGGAGTCCCACGACGTCAAGATCGAGCTGCCGATCGACGCGCACCTGCCGCACGACTACGTGCCGAGCGAACGGCTGCGCCTGGAGATGTACAAGCGGCTCGCGGAGGTGCGGTCCGACGACGACGTCGCAGCGCTCCGCGACGAGCTGGTCGACCGGTACGGCGATCCACCTGCCCCCGTGCAGAGCCTGCTTGAGGTCGCCCGCTTCCGCGCCCGAGCACGAGCGGCCGGACTGACCGACGTGACGATCCAGGGGAACTACGTGCGGCTGGCTCCCGTGGAGCTGCCCGAGTCGGGGAAGGTACGGCTGAACCGGCTCTACCCACGCAGCCTGGTGAAGGACAACGTGCGTACGATCTTGGTGCCGCGCCCGTCGACGGCGCCGATCGGAGGTCAACCCATCCGCGACGTCGAGCTGCTGGCATGGGTGCGCGAGGTCGTCGACGCGGTCGTCGACCGGTCGGTCCTGCCGGCCGCAACGGGATGAGACGCCGCACGAGCCGGACGAGACGCCCATGAGGAGAAGGAGACCAGCCGTCGTGACGCAGCCCCGCCGAGGTGCGCACCGCGCCCGCCGCACTGCCGCGGCCCTGCTGGCCGCCGGCGCCGCGCTGGCGCTGACCGCCTGCAGCGGTCCGCCCCCGGGGGTGGCCGCCGAGGTCGACGGCCAACGCATCACCGACGAGCAGGTCGACGAGTTCGCCGAGGTCCTGTGCGCGCTCGGCACCACGCAGGGCGGCGAGGCCGGCACCCCGAGCAAGTCCGCGCGGTTCGGCGCGTTGTCGATCCTGCTGGCCGACAAGCTCGCCGAGGGCGTGGCGGACCCCGACTCGGTCGACCGGGCGGCGGTGGCCGGGGCGCTGGAGCAGCTCAGTGCGAGCCGCGACGTCCTGCCGGAGGGCCTGCGCGAGACGTTCGACTCGGTCGCCGAGGAGTACTCCCGGGCTCAGACCGCGATCCTGGAGCTGGGCCGGTCCTCACTCGCCGAGGCGGGCAACGCCGAGCCGACCGAGGATGAGGCGCTCGCCGAGGGCGAGCGGCTGCGCGCGGCCTACGCGCAGGAGGCGGACGTCGAGATCGACCCCCGTTTCGGCGAGCTGGTCGAGGGGCAGCTCCGGCCCACGAACGGGTCGCTCTCGGTGCCGGTCTCCGACTTCGCGGAGAAGACCGCGGCGGCCCAGCCGCCGGCAGACCTCGCGGCGCTGCTGCCGGCGTCCCAGAAGTGCGGCTGACCGGTGCCGTCCGAGGCGGCTGACCGGCAGGCCGGGAGCCGGCTGCTGGAGCTCGTCATCGTGATGGACCGGCTGCGACGCGACTGTCCCTGGGACCGCGAGCAGACCCACGAGTCGCTCGCCCGCTTCCTGCTGGAGGAGACCTACGAGGCACTCGAGGCGATCGACACCGGGGACAGCGCGCACCTGTGCGAGGAGCTGGGAGACCTGCTGCTCCAGGTCTTCTTCCACGCCCGGATCGCATCGGAGCGGCCCGACGGCTTCGACGTCGACGACGTCGCCGGCGGGATCGTCGACAAGCTCGTCTACCGCCATCCCCACGTCTTCGCCGGTCTGGAGGTAGCCGACGCCGACGAGGTGAACCGCAACTGGGAGGCGCTCAAGGCCGTGGAGAAACGCCGGAGCTCGGCACTCGAGGGGATCCCGTCGGCGTTGCCCGCGCTGGCCTACGCCGACAAGGTGCTCGGCCGGCTGGCCCGCACGGCGGCTCCGGTCGACCGGGCCGAGGCGACCCCGACCGCTCTCGGCGACCGGCTGCTCGACCTTGTCCGCGAGGCGCGGACGGCGGGGCTCGACCCCGAGCAGGAGCTGCGCGACGCCGTACGGCGACTTGTCGCAACTGCCTGACGACGTCGGGTGCGCACTGGCAGGATCGCTGTCCCCGCCGCTGGAACCGAAAGCGCCCCCATGCCTGTTCTCCCCTTCGTGCCGCGCAGCCCCCTCGTCGCCACCCTCGTCGCCACCCTCGTCGCCACGCTGACGCTGGTGGGATCGGCCGACCCGTCCGCCACTGCGGCGACCCCGGCCGCCAGCCGACTCGTCCTCTCGGGGCCTCGCTACGCCGACGCCGGAAGCACGATCCAGGTCGTCGCGGTCCTCACCTCCGCCGGTTCGCAAGTCTCCGGAGCGCAGGTCGACCTGCAGCGCCACGAGGGCGCTGCGGGCTACGTCGAGGTGGCGCAGGGCACCACCGACGCCGACGGACGGGTCGTCCTGCCGGCCACGACCCACGCCGACCCCGATGTCGTCACGCGGTTCCGGGCGACGTTCGACGGTGACGCGGCGCACGCCGCTGCCGGCGACGCACACACCGTGTCGGAGCCGCAGTCGTCGACGAGCCTGGCGCTGGCTGCACCGGACACCGGTTTCGTGGGCGCCACGGTGACGCTGGGCGCCACCCTCCGCCGTGATGACACCGGCCGCCCGGTGGCGGACGAGGCCGTGGAGCTCCAGCGCCGTGTCAACGGGTCGTGGCGGGTGCTCGTCAGCCGGCGGACCGACGGCTCCGGGCAGGTCCGCGCCGAGCTACCGGTGCGTCCCGAGGACGCCGACAACCGGGTGCGCGCGGTGTACGCCGGCTCCGTGTGGCTGAGGCCGTCGAGGACCACCGCCCACACCGTCGAGCCACGGCGGCGGGCGACCGTGCTGAGGATCGCCGGCCCCGACCGCGTCGTCGACGAGACCGCGGTGACCCTCCGGCTCAGGTGGCGCACCCGTGGCGGGCAGCCGGTGCCCGGCCGCGCCCGCATCCAGCGACGCGTCGGCGGGAAGTGGAGGGCGGTCGAACGGATGGCGCTCGGCGGCGACGGCCGGGCCCGGCTCCGGGTCGCGCCCCGTGACGACACCCGCTACCGCGCGGTCGGCCGCGGGGGCCGCTGGTGGGAGGGCGACACCTCGGAGGTCCACGCGCTCGACAACGTGCCGCCGACCGCCCCCGTCGACTACCCCGCCGCCGCACCGCGGCCGCGGGTCAAGCTGCCCCGCCAGGCCCGCGCGGTCGGTCAAGGCCCGAACGCCACCGTCTCGAAGGTCTCGGACCCGATGTGGCGCTCGATGACCGGTCGGAGCTGGCACAAGGGCTGCCCCGTCGGCCGAGGTGAGCTCCGGGTGGTGCGCGTCAACTACTGGGGGTACGACGGCTACCGCTACCGCGGCGAGATCGTCGTCCGCGACGACATCGTCGGCAACACGGTCGGCGCGTTCGGGGACCTCTACCGCGCAAGGTTCCCCGTGCGGTCGATGTACCGCGTGGACCGGTTCGGCTGGTCGGACTACCTGCACGGCGGCGACAACTACGGCTCGATGGCCGCCGGGAACACGTCCGGGTTCAACTGCCGCGGCGTGGTGGGCAACCCGGGCGTCCCGTCGCCGCACTCCTACGGTCGGGCGATCGACCTCAACACCTGGGAGAACCCCTACCACTCCCAACGCGGCTGGACCCCCAACAGCTGGTGGGCCTCTCGCTCCCACCCCCGCATCGCCTGGCGTTCCGGCACCCACCCGGTGGTGCGGATCATGCGCGCCAACGGGTTCCGCTGGACCTACGGCACCGGCGACGGACAGCACTTCGACGGCTGACGTCGGTCGTCACGAGGAGGGGCGGCCACTCATCCGCGCGACGATCCTGCAGACCGTGGCCCCCCTCTTGGCTGCGAGGCCGACCTGCTCCTCGCGGTGCTCCACCTCGAACCCGTAGGCCGTCAGGCCGGCCACCACGTCGTCGGGATCGGCACGGTGCAGATTCGCGTCGCTGGGCGCCGCCTGTGGCGGTGCGGGGGCGAACTCGAGGTAGAGCCGCCCGCGCGATCCGGCAAGGACGGTGCGGCTGAGCCGGAGCAGGTTGCGCCGCCCGTGGTCGTCGAGTGCATCCACGAGGCTCCGCGCATAGACCGCGGTGGGCGCCGCCGAGCGGGCCAGCAACGCCCCGCGCACGAGGACCTGGCGGACGTCGTAGAGGTTGAGCCGCTGGAAGGTGGCGGAGCTCAACCCCAGCCGGTGCGCATGGTCCTCGGCCTGCTCCAGCCCCGTGACGGCGTAGTCGCAGCCGAGGACGGTGAAGCCCTGTCCGGCGAAGAACAACGAGTCCTGGCCGACGCCGCACCCGACGTCGACCAGGGACCCGCGCGGCTCACGTCCCGCCACCCATCGCGCGAACGCCGACGGCTCGACCTCTGCGGCTGCGGCCCTGACCCGGTACGTGTCCTCCCAGTAGCGCTGGCCGCGACGAGCGCCCCGCATCCAGCCACCCAGCGTGCGCTTCGTGATGCCCGGGGGACGGAACTTGAAGGTCGGGTCGGGCACCTGCCACCCGGGGCCGTACGTCGCCGCCAGGAGCGCCGGGGGGTCAGCCGGTGCACGCACCGTGCGACCTTCGAGCGTGACCGTCGAGACGGGGGTCAGCCGGGTCTCGGCGAACGGCGCGCGCACGTTGGGGAGCATGTAGAGCTGCTCGCCGTGCCGGAACGCGCCGAACACGTCGATGGCGACCTCCTCACCGGCGGCTCGGGGCGGGTAGGCCTTGAAGTACGCCGCCCACATGCGGCGGGTCGTCCAGCCGAGCTCCTGGAAGTGTCGCTCCAGCCGCAGCGACTCGAGTATCACGTCGAAGGGGTGGGTGGCCCGGGACAGGTACGACACGTCCGCGTCGTTGTCGTGGCCGATCAGGGTGCCTTCGCGGACGGCGCCGAGCAGACACCCGAAGGCGAGGAACCCAGGCAGGCCGTAGTCGTCGAGGACGTCCAGCGTGCGCTCGACGCCGTCGAGGAGCACCTCCTTGTCCGCCTTGCCCAAGGTGGCGAAGGACCGCTCCAGGCGATTGCCCTTGTCGACGGTGAGCGGCTGCCCGGTGTCGTCGAGCAGGGCGACCCGGCCTTCGCCGTTGCCGAACGACACCTCGCCGCAGTCGACCCGCATCGCCTCGTCCGGCCCCTCGACGACGAGCTCGACCACCCCGTCGAGCCGCGGCCGCAGGAGCTTCGGCCAGGGGACGAAGTACTCCGAGGGCCCGGTCACCTGTCCGTCACGCGCCGGGACGAGGGACCAGATCCGCCGGCCGTCGAAGCGCACGTCGAGTCGCTGGTCCCCGTTGCCGCGGACCTCGAGCCCCTTGTCCGAGGGGATGACCGAGAGGGCGGCTGCGTCGGCGGTCATCGGCCGGTCCCGATGGCAGCGGCTGACCCGGCCCTGGGCCCTCGCACGCCTCAGATCCCGCGGTCGTAGCGCTCGAGGAGCGTGCGCAGCCGCTCCTCGTCGCGCTGTTCGGCGGGGAGGAGGACCTCGGCGAGCACATCGGTGACCTCGGCGAGCCGCCGGTTCAGCTGGCGGCTCTCCCGGATCTCGGCCTCCAGCCGGTCCAACCGGTTGCGGAGAGCGCCGACCTGTCGCAGCGCGCGACGTCCGGCGTCGCTGTTCGCGGCGTCGGTGGGGGTGCTGTCCGCAGCGGCGGTCGGGGAGGCGGTCGGTGAGGCGGTCGGGGCGGCACCCGCCCGATTGCCGGTGAGGATCCGGGACAGCCGCTGGCGCACCTGCCCCTGACGCCACCTGCTCGGGAAGCGGTCGGTCACCTGCTCATCCCCTCATGTCGGCGACGATCCGGCACACTCGGGGATCCTCGCTCTTGTGGACCGCGAGCCCGTGACCCTCCTCGCAGTGGTCGATCGCGAAGCCGTGTGAGCCCAGCTCGCTCTTGACCTGGTCCGGCTGCACGAACTGGCGGAAGTGCTCGCCGAACTCGTGCTCGGCACGCGCGGTGCGGAACTCCAGGTACAGCCGTCCCTGGGGCGCCTGCAGGACCTTGCTGCTGAGCAGGAAGAGGTTGTGGCGTCCTTCGTCGCTCAAGGCGTGCACCATGAAGCGCGCGTAGACGACCGTCGGCGCCGTCGACCGGGCGATCGCTTCGGCGCTCTCCAGCGCGTGCTCCGCGTCGTAGAGGTCGAGTCGCTGGAAGGCCACGTCGCCGAGGTCTCGCTGACGGGCCTGCTCCTCGGCGTACCGGAGTCCCGGCACGGCGTAGTCGCAACCGAGGACCCGATAGCCCTCGGAGGCGAAGTAGAGCGAGTCCCGGCCGGTGCCCGACCCGATGTCGAGCAGCGTCCCCACGGGCTCGCGCCCGGCGACCCAGCGGGCGAACGGGGACGGCTCCGACGGCACGAGGGCGGCCTTCTGGCTGTAGAAGTCCTCCCAGTACGCGGAGTGGTCGACGTCCGTGGCATCGGAGCGGGCCCCCAGCGCACGCGAACCGGCGCTCATCGGAGATCCCCCGTGGGGTGGGAGGTGTATGACATCAGGGGCTTCCTCACCGTTCGTCGTCACCGGCATCAAGTCACGGGGCTGGCTCAGCGTCACTGGCTCACTGCTGCGGCTCACCGACTGGACCCGCAATGTATCCGGCGCGACCACGGGGCCGGCCCATCCTGGCCGTGACGCGCCGCCGTGCCTTGGGGCGGCGGCCCTGCAGACGGCACTAGGCTGGGCCGGACCCCTTCCGTCCGAGTCAGGGAGCACCGCAGTGGCGTCGATCGAAGCCGTTGGAGCACGCGAGATCCTCGACTCACGAGGCAACCCGACCGTCGAGGTCGAGGTCGCGCTCGACGACGGGACGGTGAGTCGGGCGGCGGTGCCGTCCGGCGCCTCGACCGGGGCCTTCGAGGCGGTCGAGCTGCGGGACGGTGACGCACGGTACGGCGGGAAGGGTGTCGCCCGTGCTGTCGCGGCCGTCCTGGACGTGATCGGCCCCGAGCTGGTCGGCTACGAGGCCTCCGAACAGCGGCTCGTCGACCAGGCGCTGCTCGACCTGGACGGCACCGGCAACAAGGGCAAGCTCGGCGCCAACGCGATCCTCGGGGTCTCGCTCGCCGTGGCGCGTGCCGCCGCCGACTCGGCCGACCTGCCCCTGTTCCGCTACGTCGGCGGCCCCAACGCCCACCTGCTGCCGGTCCCGATGATGAACATCCTCAACGGCGGCGCCCACGCCGACACCGGCGTCGACGTCCAGGAGTTCATGGTCGCGCCGGTCGGTGCCGCGACGTACCGTGAGGCGCTGCAGCAGGGCACCGAGGTCTACCACGCGCTGAAGGCGGTGCTGAAGGCCAACGGGCTGGCGACCGGGCTCGGCGACGAGGGCGGCTTCGCCCCGGACCTCGCCTCGAACCGCGCCGCGCTCGACCTGATCGCCCAGGCGGTCGAGCGCGCCGGGCTGCGGCTCGGTGAGGACATCGTGCTCGCGCTCGACGTGGCCGCGACCGAGTTCCACCAGGACGGCGCCTACCGCTTCGAGGGGCAGTCCCGGACGGCAGACGAGATGCAGGGCTACTACGCCGGGCTGCTCGACGACTTCCCGATCGTCTCCATCGAGGACCCGTTGGGCGAAGAGGACTGGGAGGGCTGGCAGCAGCTCACCGCCGCCCTCGGCGACCGGGTGCAGATCGTGGGGGACGACCTCTTCGTCACCAACGTCGAGCGGCTGGCCCGCGGCATCAACGAGCGCTCGGCCAACGCGCTGCTGGTCAAGGTCAACCAGATCGGCTCGCTCACCGAGACCCTCGACTCCGTCGACCTCGCCCACCGCAGCGGCTTCCGCTGCATGATGAGCCACCGGTCCGGTGAGACCGAGGACACCACGATCGCCGACCTCGCGGTCGCGACGAACTGCGGCCAGATCAAGACCGGCGCTCCGGCCCGGTCGGAGCGGGTCGCCAAGTACAACCAGCTGCTCCGCATCGAGGAGGAGCTCGACGACGCCGCCCGCTACGCCGGACGGTCGGCCTTCCCGCGGTTCGCGGTCTGACGCGACGGCCCAGCGCGATGGCACAGGAGCGGTCAGGAGGCGGTCGCGGGGTCGGTCGGGGCGCCGGTCGCCGCGCCGGTCGCGAGCAGCTGCGGCGGACCGTGGGCCGGCGGCCGGGTGACCGGTCCGCCAGGTCGGGGGCG
>CADCUI010000006.1 GCA_902805845.1 uncultured Nocardioidaceae bacterium | reverse complement strand
GGGTGGACCGACAACGTCAGGCTCGTCCGCAACGTGATGGCGACGCACGGTGACGAGGCGGTGCCGGTCTGGTTCACCGAGTACGGCTGGTCGACCCATGACAACTTCGCCGGCATCAGCGGCAGCCAGATCGGGGTCACGAACGAGGAGCAGGCGACGTACCTCGTCGACATGATCACGATGACGATGCGGCGCTACCCCTACGTCGAACGGATGGCCGTCTACCAGGTGCGCGACGAGAACAACGGCAACATCCGCAACGACAACTTCGGGCTCTACACGCTCGGCGGCCAGCGGAAGCCGTCGGCCGACCGCCTCGAGGCGTTCATGACCCTGCACGGGAGCTAGCCGCCCGCTCTGCAGCGGCCGCCCGAGGGCAGCCTCTGGTCGTTCCCACGCCCTCGACGGGGACGTTGCCCGGCTCGCGGCATTCGTCCGCGCTCCGGTACCGTGTGAGCGGCCGGTGCTGTGGCAGCGGTCACACTGCTCGTGAGCCCGCGCACCACCCCCGCGCCGGTCGCCGGGCAGGGCTCCACCAGCCGGTGCCGGAGATCCCGGTCGTCGACCGAACCGAGGAGTGCAGGGTGAGCAGTGACGTCATCGCGAGCCAGTTCGGGCCCCAGCTGGTGCAGGGCTCGCAGCGGTCGGACGCCGACGGTGGCCCCGAGCTCGTGCAGCTGCTGACGCCGGAGGGGGAGCGCGTCGAGCACGGCTCCTTCTCGTTCGGAGAGGGCATGTCCCCCGACGAGGAGGCGGCGCTCGTCCGGGGCTTCTACCGCGACATGGTGCTGACCAGGCGCATCGACGTCGAGGCCACCGCGCTGCAGCGCCACGGTGAGCTGGGCATCTGGGCGCAGCTTCTCGGACAGGAGGCCGCCCAGATCGGCTCGGGCCGCGCGCTCCGGCCGCAGGACTTCGTGTTCCCGACCTACCGCGAGCACGGGGTGGCCTGGTGCCGGGGGCTCGACCCGTTGCAGCTGATCGGGCTGTTCCGTGGTGTGGACCAAGGCTCCTGGGACCCGCACGAGCACAACTTCGGCCTCTACACGATCGTCATCGGCGCCCAGACGCTGCACGCGACCGGCTACGCGATGGGGGTGCAGCGCGACGGCAGCGTGGGCACCGGCGACCCCGACCGCGACGCCGCGGTCGTCGCCTACTTCGGGGACGGGGCCAGCAGCCAGGGCGACGTCAACGAGGCGTTCATCTTCGCCGCCTCCTACAACGCACCCGTGGTGTTCTTGTGCCAGAACAACCAGTGGGCGATCTCCGAGCCGATCGAGCGACAGTCGAGGATCCCGCTCTACCAAAGGGCGCTCGGCTTCGGCTTTCCCGGCGTACGCGTCGACGGCAACGACGTGCTGGCCACCTACGCCGTCACCCAGGCTGCGCTCCAGCGCGCCCGTGAGGGGCAGGGACCGACGTTCGTGGAGGCCTACACCTACCGGATGGGTGCCCACACCACCACTGACGACCCGACCCGCTACCGGCTCTCCTCGGACCTCGAGAACTGGAAGCTCAAGGACCCGATCCAGCGCGTCAAGGTGTATCTGACAAGAAATGGCCTGGTCGACCAGCAGTTCCTCGAGGCCGTCGACGCGGAGGCCGAGGAGCTCGGCGAGCGGCTGCGAGCCGGCTGCCGGTCGATGCCCGACCCGCACATCCTCGACGTCTTCGACGCGGTGTACGCCGAGCAGACCCCCGAGCTGGCCGACCAGCGGTCGTCCTACGCCGACTACCTGGACAGCTTCGAGGACGCCGCAGCGGCGGCCTCGACGGGTGCGCTGGAGAACGCGGAGGGGTCCCGATGACGAAGATGACGCTGGCCAAGGCGCTCAACGCGGGGCTCCGACGGGCGATGGAGGACGACGCCAAGGTCCTGATCATGGGCGAGGACGTCGGCAAGCTCGGCGGTGTCTTCCGGATCACCGACGGGCTGCAGAAGGACTTCGGCGAGGACCGCGTCATCGACTCGCCGCTGGCGGAGTCGGGGATCATCGGCACCGCCGTGGGACTGGCGATCCGCGGCTACCGGCCGGTCTGCGAGATCCAGTTCGACGGGTTCGTCTACCCGGCGTACGACCAGATCGTCAGCCAGGTCGCGAAGCTGCACTTCCGCAGTCAGGGCAAGGTGCGGATGCCGATGGTCATCCGGATCCCGTTCGGCGGCGGCATCGGCGCGGTCGAGCACCACAGCGAGTCCCCGGAGGCGCAGTTCGCGCACACACCGGGGCTCAAGGTCGTCGTGTGCTCGAACCCGATCGACGGCTACTGGATGATCCAGCAGGCCATCGCCGCCGACGACCCGGTGATCTTCCTCGAGCCGAAGCGGCAGTACCACGCCGACAAGGCCGAGATCGACGAGGCGGCCGACAGCTCGGCGGTCTACCCGCTGTTCGCCTCCCGCGTCGTCCGCGCCGGCAACGAGCTGACGCTGCTGGCCTACGGTCCGATGGTCAAGGTGTGCCTGGCCTCCGCGGAGGCGGCGGCCGGTGAGGGCCGCAGCATCGAGGTGATCGACCTGCGCACGCTGTCGCCCCTGGACATGGGTCTGGTCCTGGACTCGGTACGCCGGACCGGTCGAGCCGTCGTCGCCCACGAGGCGCACGTGAACCTCGGCATCGGCGCCGAGCTGGCCGCCCGGATCACCGAGGAGTGCTTCTACTCCCTCGAGGCCCCGGTGCTGCGGGTCGGCGGCTTCGACACCCCGTATCCCCCGGCGCGGGTGGAGGAGGAGTGGCTGCCGGACCTCGACCGTGTGCTCGACGCGGTCGATCGGTCACTGGCCTTCTGACCCCGCACCGCCCCGTCTTCCGAACCGACCGGCTCTGAGAGGTATCCCGTGGCTGTCAACGAGTACAGGCTCCCCGACCCCGGCGAGGGGCTCACCGAGGCCGAGATCGTCATCTGGCGGGTGAAGGTCGGAGACGTCATCAAGGTCAACGACGTCGTGGTGGAGATCGAGACCGCGAAGTCGCTGGTCGAGCTGCCGTCGCCGTACGCCGGGACCATCGAGGCGATCCTGGTGCCCGAGGGCGAGACCGTCCCGGTCGGCACCCCGATCATCTCCGTCAACGACGGAACCCCCGCCGAGTCGGCGCCAACGCACGCCGCACCCCCCGCCGAGTCGGCGCCAACGCACGCCGCACCCCCCGCCGAGTCGGCGCCAGTGCACGCGATGGACCTCTCGAACCCGGCGGCCACGGGCGGGGGGGAGAACCAGACGCTCGTCGGGTACGGACCCCGGTCGGGAGCCGCGAGGCGGCGGGCGCGTCGAGGCCCGGCGACCGCACCCACGATGGCCGGGTCGGCCGCCCAGATGCAGGTGCAGGGCTCCTTCGCGCCCGGACGGGTCGACACCAGCGAGGTCGTGCCGGCCGACGAGGAACCCGTCCCGGCCGTCCCAGCACGTGAGCCGACTTCCCAGCCCACCGCCGACCCCACCGCCGGGACCCCCGAGGAGTCGTCCCGGCGCGCGGAGCGGGTCGGTGGAGCATGGTCGGTCGGCGCAGTCCTCGCGAAGCCGCCCGTCCGCAAGCTCGCCCGCGACCTCGGCGTCGACCTCGCCACGGTGACGCCGTCCGGTCCGGGCGGGGTCGTGACGAAGGAGGACGTCGAGTCCCACGCAGGAGCGCGCACAAGCGCCGACTCGGCAGATCTTGCGCGTGCACAAGCGCCGACTGGGCGGGCGGAGCGTGCACAAGCGCCGACTGGGCTGGCACCAGCGCCGACCGGGCCGACCGGGCTGACCGATCGCCGTGAGCCGATCAAGGGCGTGCGGAAGATGATGGGCCAGGCGATGGTCGAGTCGGCCTTCACCATCCCGCACGTGACCGAGTGGATCACCGTCGATGTCACCCGGACGATGAAGCTGGTCGACTCGCTGCGGCAGGACCGGGAGTTCATGGACGTCAAGGTCTCCCCGCTGCTGGTGCTCGCCCGGGCAGTGTGCCTCGCGATGCGTCGTACGCCGGAGGTCAACGCCCACTGGGACGACGAGGCGCAGGAGGTCGTCTACTCGGGGTCGGTGAACATCGGCATCGCGGCGGCGACCCCCCGGGGCCTGGTGGTTCCCAACGTCAAGGACGCCGCCCGGCTCTCGCTCGTGGAGCTGGCCGGGGAGCTCGGACGGCTCACCGCCACCGCGCGGGAAGGGCGCACGCAGCCCGCCGAGATGGCCGGGGGGACCTTCACGATCACCAACGTGGGCGTCTTCGGCATCGACGCCGGCACACCGATCATCAACCCGGGGGAGTCGGCGATCCTGGCGTTCGGGGCCGTCCGCAAGCAGCCGTGGGTGCACAAGGGCAAGATCCGGCCCCGCGACGTGACGACCCTGGCGCTGTCCTTCGACCACCGCTTCATCGACGGCGCCAAGGGCTCGCAGTTCCTCGCCGACGTCGCCGCGCTGCTCGAGCGCCCCGCCACCGCGCTCCGGTACTAGCAGCCAAGGCCGGCTCAGGTCATGCCAGCTCCTTGACCATGAGGCTGACGAGGTGGTCGGGGTCACCGAGCCGGCCCACCTCTTCGTACCCGCGCTGGGCGTGGAAGGCCAGTGAACCGTCGTTGCGGGGCACGAGGTTGACCTCCAGTGCCATCCGGCCGTACGGCGCAGCGACCGACTCGAGCTCGTCGTAGACCCGACCGGCAACCCCGCGCCGCCGCACGGAGGCGTCGACGACGACCCGGTCGAGGTAGTACAGGGCGTCGCCGTACCGCTCGGAGAACCACCGGTAGTTGGCCGAGTCGTACGGCGCCCCGGCGGTGAACGTGACCACGAGCCCGGCCACCGCCGCGTCGACCTCGATGACGTCGAAGCGGTCGGCCAGCCGGCGCAGGTAGGACATCCGCTCCGCGTCCGCCGCCGCGACCTCGGGCACGTGCGCCTCGTTGAGGGCGGAGACCGCCTGCAGGTCTGCTTCCTCGACCGGCCGCAACCGGACCTCCAGCGCCTCAGCGGTCATGCCCGCAGCATGCCGCAACCCCATCCATCGGCAGGTCGGGGCCGCACCTGAGTCTTTCCAAGACGACGAAATCCGAAGCCGGATCGGGTGTCCGGTTCGCCTACCCTTGAGGTGATGCGTTCGGGGATCGTCGCATCAGTCGTGACTTCACCAGCCCACTCGGGTGACGGAGGACTGCATGGAACTGCTGGACGTCAGGCTGACCGCCTTGCAGCGTCGCAACCGCGCGGCTTTCGTCGAGCGGGGAGAACTGCCCGACGCGGCGGTCCTCGTGCCGGGCCAGAAGGTGGTGCTCCGCGACCAGACCGGCGAGTACTTCGCCGGCACCGTGGTCGACGAGCAGGACGGCCAGGCGCCCCCGCGCTACCTGGTGCATCTCGGGGTGCGGCTCCCCGAGGAGTACGCCCTGCTCCGGGTCGGCCGGCAGCGCCCCGCGCCGGAGGCCGAGGGGCTCGGCGAGATGCAGGCGATGCTTGACCTGCTCGGCGACGCGCGCGAGAGCCTCGGTGGCCGGGTGCCGTCGCAACGGTTCACGCAGTGACGGACCCTGGGCGGCCTGAAACCACTCCAACCGGTCTGGACCAGTAGAACCCCCGGGCGTCCAGCGCTGATCGCCCAGCGCTGGACGTAGGCTCCCGGCATGGCTCCCGGAGTCCAGATCCCCACCGCGCCCACGATCGACGGCGCGACCCATGTGCACTCCGGCAAGGTGCGGGACCTCTACCGTCTCGGCGACGGGTCCCTGCTCATGGTGGCCAGCGACCGCATCTCGGCGTTCGACTTCGTCCTCGAGACGCCGATCCCGGACAAGGGCCGGATCCTCACCCGGCTGTCCCTGTGGTGGTTCGAGCGGCTCGCCGACCTCGTGCCCCACCACGTGGTGTCCGGAGAGCTTCCCGTGGGGTTGCCTCGCGAGCTGCGCGGCAGGGCCGTGGTGTGCGAGCCGCTCGACATGTATCCGGTCGAGTGCGTGGCCCGCGGATACCTCACCGGTTCCGGCCTCACCGACTACCGGGCGACCGGCCGGGTCTGCGGCGTACCCCTGCCCGTGGGGCTGGAGGACGGCAGCCGGCTCGACTCCCCGATCTTCACCCCGGCGACCAAGGCCGCGCTCGGTGACCACGACGAGAACGTCTCCTACGCCGAGGTGGCCGCCGGGATCGGCGAGCCCCGCGCCGCGGAGCTGCGCGACCTGACGCTGGCCGTCTACCGACGGGCGGAGGCGGTCGCCCGCGACCGCGGCATCGTCCTGGCCGACACCAAGCTGGAGTTCGGCGCCCGGCGGGACGGCACCACGGTGCTGGGCGACGAGGTGCTCACCCCGGACTCCTCCCGGTTCTGGCCGGCCGACGAGTGGACGCCGGGGCGGCAGCAGCCGTCGTACGACAAGCAGTACGTCCGCGACTGGCTGACGTCGCCCGCCAGCGGCTGGGACCGCGGCTCCGGGGAGCCGCCGCCGCCGCTGCCGCCCGAGGTGGCCGAGCGGACCCGGGAGCGCTACGTCGAGGCCTACGAGCGGCTGACGGGGGAGGAGTTCGCCCCGTGAGCGAGAGCTACGGCGCCGTCGTGCCGACCCGCCTGGACCCCGCTGTCTTCGTCGCCGCGCCGAGGGCCGACGTCTACGACTACCTGGCGGACCCGCGCAACCGGCCGGAGTGGCAGGCCAGTCTCGAGAGGGTCGAGCTCCTCGACGAGGGCGAGCCCCGGGTCGGGATGCGGTGGATCGACCACGTGCGGGTGGGTCCGGCGTTCGAGCTGCAGATCATCGGCATGGAGCCCGGCCAGCTCTGGGCGGAGATGGGCACGGTCGGACCGTTCCGGGCGTTCGTGACCCTGTTCTTCGACGACGAGGTCCGCGACGGGGTCGACGGCACCTGCGTGCGCATCGTCGCCCGGGTGCGCGGCACCAAGGCGGCCAAGCCGCTCGGCTGGGCGGCCACCGGCCTGATGGCGACGCTGGTGCGGCTGGACTCCCCGAAGATCGTCCGGGCGCTCGAAGGGCGCTGACGGGTCCGCGATCTCTCCCTCGCCCGGCCGACGCCGGGGCGTAGGTTGTGCCGCACCCGGTCCGCTCGTCGTCGACCCCGGAGGTGCCCGTGCTGAATCTGTCCGTGCTGCTCGAGGACGGTGCCCGCAAGCACCCGACCCGCGACGCGGTCGTGCTCGGCGAGACGCGGCTCACCTACGCGCAGGTGAACGGCGCCGCCAACCAGGTCGCCAACGCGCTCAGCGCCCGCGGGATCGGCAAGGGCGACGCGGTGGCGCTGACGTGCCCCAACGTGCCGTACTTCCCGATCGTCTACTACGGCATCCTCAAGACCGGTGCTGTCGTGGTGCCGCTCAACGTGCTGCTCAAGGGCCGCGAGATCGCCTACCACCTCGACGACTGCGAGGCGAAGGCCTACTTCTGCTTCCAGGGCACCCCCGAGCTGCCGATGGGCACCGAGGGGTACGCCGGGTTCGAGGCCACCCCGGGCTGCGAGCACTTCCTCATGATCACCGCGGACCCGACCGCTGCCTCGCCGGTCGAAGGCACCGAGACGATGGCGGCGGCCATGAAGGACCAGGCTCCGACGTACTCCTCGGCGATCACGGCCGAGACCGACTCAGCCGTCATCCTCTACACCAGCGGTACGACGGGACAGCCGAAGGGTGCCGAGCTCAGCCACGCCAACCTGGTGCTCAACGCACTGGAGTCGAACCGGATGCTCGGTGCCTCGCCCACCGGTGAGCGCCACCTGCTCACGCTGCCGCTCTTCCACTCCTTCGGCTCCACCGTGCAGATGAACGCCGGCTTCGCCGGCGGCTCGACGCTCTTCCTGGTGCCCCGCTTCGACCCCCAGGTGGCCGTCGACCTGCTGCAGAACGAGGACATCACCTTCTTCGCGGGGGTGCCGACGATGTACTGGGGGCTGCTGGGTGCGCTCACCGACACGGTGGACGTGCAGCGGATCGCGGCCACCCTGCGCATCGCGGTCGCCGGTGGCGCGAGCCTGCCGGTGGAGATCATCAAGGAGTTCAAGTCCCGGTTCGGGGTCGGCATCCTCGAGGGCTACGGCCTCTCGGAGACCTCGCCGGTCGCGACCTTCAACCAGCAGGACCGGCCGGCCAAGGCAGGGTCCATCGGCTACCCGATCTGGGGTGTCGAGGTGAAGCTCATCGACGACCAGTGGAACGAGGTGGGCGGCGGGGACGACCCGGACACGGTCGGCGAGATCGCGATCCGCGGCCACAACGTCATGAAGGGCTACTACAACCGTCCGGACGCGACCGCCGAGGTGATGCGCGACGGCTGGTTCCGCTCCGGGGACCTCGCACGGCGTGACAGCGACGGCTACTACTACATCGTCGACCGGGCCAAGGACATGATCATCCGCGGCGGCTTCAACGTGTACCCGCGCGAGGTCGAGGAGGTCCTCCTGACCCATGAGGCGGTGTCGCTGGTCGCGGTGGTCGGTGTGCCGCACGAGTCGCTCGGCGAGGAGGTCAAGGCCTACGTGATCAGGAACGAGGGGGCCGACGTCACCGAGGACGAGCTGGTGGCGTGGTCCCGCGACACCATGGCCTCCTACAAGTACCCGCGCGTCGTGGAGTTCCGCGACTCGCTGCCGATGACCGCCACCGGCAAGATCCTCAAGCGCGAGCTGGTCTGAACCTCCGGCGGCACGCGGTCGAAGGTCCCTTGCCCCGCCACCGGGCGACGAGGAGCGTGGCGGAGTCGGATCGTCCGGCAGGTGCAGCGCTGCAACGAGGTGGTCACATGAGCACGACGGTCGTCGGGAAGCCGAAAGCGCTCACGGCCGAGGAGTTCGCCGAGCGGATGCTCGGGTCGGTCCTCGGGTTCATGGAGGTCTTCGGCGTCTACCTCGGTGACCGGCTCGGCTGGTACGCCGCCCTGCGGGCCCAGGGGCCGATGACCTCGACGGAGCTGGCGGCCGCGACCGGCACCCACGAGCGCTACGCCCGGGAGTGGCTCGAGCAGCAGGCGGTGTCGGGGATCCTCCTCGCCGAGGGCGCTGACGCGTGGGGGCGCCGGTTCACCCTCCCTGAGGCGGTGGCCGAGGTGCTCACCGACGAGTCGAGCCTGGCGTTCATGGCGCCGGCCGGCCGGATGCTCGTCGCCGCGTGCGCCAACCCTTCCGCACTCCTGGACGCCTACCGGACGGGTGGGGGCGTGAGCTGGGAGCAGCTCGGGCTCGCCGCCGGCGAGGCGCAGGCTGCCATGAACCGGCCCTGGTTCGAGCAGCGCCTCCCCGCCGCCCTGCAGGGGACCCCGCACCTCGACCGGGCACTCAGCGGCCGGGGGGCGCGCGTGGCCGAGGTCGGCTTCGGCGGCGGCTGGGCGTCGATCAGCATCGCCCGCACCTACCCCGGCCTCCGCGTCGACGGCTTCGAGGTGGACGCCGCGTCGGTGGAGATGGCGACGCGCAACGCGGAGGCCGCCGGTGTCACCGACCGCGTCTCCTTCCACCTCGTCGGTGGGGCGGAGATCGGGGAGCAGGCGGCGTACGACGCGGTCTTCGCCTTCGAGTGCGTGCACGACATGCCGCACCCCGTCGAGGTGCTCGCAGCCATGCGACGCGCGGCCAGGCCGGGCGCGCCGGTGGTGGTGATGGACGAGGCGGTCAAGGAGACGTTCACGGCGCCCGGGGACGAGCTGGAGCGGATGATGTACGGCTTCAGCCTGGCGGTGTGCCTGCCCGACGGCATGTCGTCGCCGGGGAGCTCGGGCACCGGCACGGTCATGCGTCCGTCGGTGCTCGAGGGTTATGCCCGCAGGGCCGGCTACGACCACCTCGACGTGCTGCCGATCGAGGACTTCGGCTTCTTCCGCTTCTACCAGCTGCACCAGTAGCCGCCCGCGTCGGGGCGTTCACCCTCGACCGCCCGGGCCTGCCATGCCCCGCCGGCGGCGCTCGCTAGGATCGGGCCCGTGCCCCGCGTCGTCGTCAGCGTCATGCCCAAGCCGGAGATCCTGGACCCGCAGGGCAAGGCCGTCCACGGCGCCCTGGCCCGGCTCGGCGTCACCGGCGTGACCGACGTACGCCAGGGCAAGCGGTTCGAGCTCGAGGTCGACGGCGAGGTGACGGACTCGCGGCTCGCCGAGATCCACGACCTGGCCGAGCGGCTCCTGTCGAACCCGGTCATCGAGAACTACGCGGTGTCGGTGGACCCGGTCGAGACCCCGTCCGCGGCCGAGCCTGCCGCGACCACCGGGGCTCCTCGATGAGGATCGGTGTCGTCACCTTCCCGGGCTCGCTCGACGACGTCGACGCCGCCCGGGCGGTGCGGCTCGCCGGCGGTGACCCGGTCCCGCTCTGGCACGCGGACCACTCGCTGCAGGGCGTCGACGCCGTCATCCTGCCCGGCGGGTTCTCCTACGGCGACTACCTCCGCTGCGGCGCGATCGCCAGCTTCGCTCCGGTCATGACCGAGGTCGTCGCCGGTGCGCTCGAGGGCATGCCGGTGCTGGGCATCTGCAACGGCTTCCAGATCCTGTGCGAGGCGCACCTGCTGCCCGGCGCGCTGATCCGCAACGAGGAGCGGCGGTTCATCTGCCGCGACCAGCGGCTGCGCATCGAGAGCACCAGCACCGCCTGGACCAGTGGGTACGCCGCGGGAGCCGAGGTCACCATCGTCCTCAAGAACGGCGAGGGCGGTTTCGTCGCGGACGAGCCGACCCTCGACCGGCTCGAGGGCGAGGGGCAAGTGGTGGCGCGCTACCTGGGGGGCAACCCGAACGGTTCCGCGAGGAACATCGCCGGGATCGCCAACGAGCGCGGCAACGTCGTGGGTCTGATGCCCCACCCCGAGCACGCCGTGGAGGAGCTGACCGGTGCGGGCACCGACGGGCTGCCCTTCTTCACCTCGGTGATCCGCTCGTTCGTCACCGCCTGACGCCGAAGCGGTGGGCGCCGGCTCCCGGGCGAACGGTCAGACCAGCAGCCGGACCACCCGGTCGTCGCTGCCGTTGCTGGTCGTGATCCACAGCGCGCCGTCGGGTGCCTGCTCGACGGTGCGGATGCGACCGAACCGCTGGTGGAAGTGGCGGGCCTTGCGACGGGACCGCGTCCCGGAGATCCGGACCGAGAACAGCGCCTCGCCGGCCAGCGCACCGACCCACGCGCGCCCCTTGGCGATCGCCAGGCCGCTGGGCGAGCAGGTGGAGGTCGGACTCCAGACCACGAAGGGGTCGTTGTAGGGCCCCGACCCGTCGCCACCCTCGACGTCGGGCCAGCCGTAGTTGCGTCCCCTCCGGATGATGTTCAGCTCGTCGCGCGTGCCCTGGCCCAGCTCGGTGGCCCACATCCGCCCCCGGCCGTCCCATGCCAGGCCCTGCACGTTGCGGTGGCCCTTGGTCCACATCGGGTTGCCGCGGATCGGGTTGTCTCCCGGGATGGAGCCGTCGGCGTTGAGCCTCAGGATCTTGCCGTTGGGCGAGCTGTTGTCCTGCGAGCGGGAGGACAGCGCGGCGTCACCGGTGGTGGCGAACAGGTGTCCCGACGGGCCGAAGGCCAGCCGGCCACCGTGGTGGTTGTCGCTTCCCTGACCGTTGGACCGCGCGATGCCGCTGAGGAGCACCTGCGTGCGGCCGAGCTCGCCCCGGACGAACCGCTTGCGGACGATGCGGTTGTCGCGCGCGGTGGTCAGGTAGAAGTACACCCAGCGGTCGCGGGCGAACGTCGGGGCGACGGCAACGCCCAGCAGGCCGCCTTCCCCGAAGTCGACGGCGGCGTCGATGGTCCCGACCTGCCGGCGGCCACCCTCGCGGAAGACCCGGTGCACGTGTCCGCTCCTGCGCTCGGTGACCAGCGCGTCGCCGTTGGGAAGGAAGGCAAGGCCCCACGGCACGACGAGGCCACGGGCGAGGGTCTTGCCCACCGTGACGGCGGACGCCTCGGTCGCGAGCAGCGTGGCGGTCGACGTGGCTCCCGCAGCAAGGCCTCCAGCCAGGCCCGAGGACAGCACGGTACGGCGATGCAGCATGGTTCTCCTCCTGCGCTCCCCTGCCCGGGTGACCGCCATGCTGCCACGCCCTCCACCCAGATCGTGCCGAGTCGGCGCTTGTGCACGCCGGGATCGTGCCGAGTCGGCGCCTGTGCACGCCGGCGCGCAGTCCGGCGGCCGGCGACGGCAACGTAGATTGAGCGCCGTGGTCCCTGCACTCGACACCGTTGCGCACGCCGTCGCTGACCCAGACCGGGAGCAGCCCTGGTCCGAGCTGGGTCTGAGGACCGACGAGTACGCCCGCATCCGCGAGATCCTCGGCCGGCGCCCGACCAGCTCGGAGCTGGCGATGTACTCGGTGATGTGGAGCGAGCACTGCTCCTACAAGTCCTCCAAGGTCCACCTGCGCCAGTTCGGCGAGAAGGTCACCGAGGAGATGCGCGAGCACCTCATGGTGGGCATGGGCGAGAACGCCGGCGTGGTGGACATCGGCCAGGGCTACGCGGTCACCTTCAAGGTCGAGTCGCACAACCACCCGTCGTACGTCGAGCCCTATCAGGGCGCGGCGACGGGGGTCGGGGGCATCGTGCGGGACATCCTCTCGATGGGCGCGCGGCCGGTCGCCGTGATGGACCCGTTGCGGTTCGGGCCGCTCGACGCACCCGACACCCGCCGGGTGCTGCCGGGGATCGTGGCGGGAGTCGGTGGCTACGGCAACTGCCTGGGGCTGCCCAACATCGGCGGCGAGGCGGTGTTCGACGCGACGTACCTCGGCAATCCACTGGTGAATGCCCTGTGCGTCGGGGTGATGCGCCACGAGCAGCTGCACCTGGCGAAGGCGTCCGGCGTCGGCAACAAGGTGATCCTGTACGGCGCGCGCACCGGTGGCGACGGCATCGGCGGTGTCTCGGTGCTGGCCAGCGAGACGTTCGACGGCGCGGCTGACGGCACCGGGGGGCCGGCGAAGCGGCCGAGCGTGCAGGTCGGCGACCCGTTCATGGAGAAGCTGCTCATCGAGTGCACGCTCGAGGTCTTCGCCGAGGGGCTCGTCGCCGGCATCCAGGACCTCGGTGGCGCGGGGCTCTCCTGCGCGACCAGCGAGCTGGCCTCGGCCGGTGACGGTGGGATGCGGGTCTGGCTGGACCGCGTGCCGCTTCGTGACTCGACGCTGTCGCCGGAGGAGATCCTCATGAGCGAGTCGCAGGAACGCATGATGGCGATCGTCGAGCCGCAGCACGTCGAGCGGTTCCTGGGCGTGTGCGGCAAGTGGGAGGTCGACGCCACCGTCGTCGGTGAGGTCACCGAGGTCACCGAGGCCGAGCGGGCGCGTGGCGGGCGGCTCCTGGTGGAGTGGCAGGGCGAGGTGGTGGTCGACGTACCGCCCCGGACGGTGGCGCACGACGGCCCGGTCTACGAGCGGCCGTACGCGCGACCCCCGGAGCAGGACGACCTGCAGGCTGACCTGGCCGAGAAGCTGCCTCGACCCGTGACTGGCGAAGACCTGCGCGCGACGCTGCTCCGGCTGTCCGGAAGCCCGAACCTGTGCGACCGGTCGTGGATCACCGACCAGTACGACCGGTACGTGCTCGGCAACACCGTGCTCGCCCAGCCCGAGGACGCTGGGATGGTGCGGGTGGACGAGGAGACCGGACTCGGAGTGGCGCTGGCGACCGACTGCAACGGGCGGTTCGCCAGGCTCGACCCGTACGCCGGGGCCCAGCTCGCGCTGGCAGAGGCCTACCGCAACGTGGCGGCGACCGGCGCCCGGCCGCTCGCGGTCAGCGACTGCCTCAACTTCGGCTCGCCCGAGGACCCCGAGGTGATGTGGCAGTTCGCGGAGGCGGTGCGGGGGCTGGCGGACGGCTGCCGTGAGCTCGGCGTCCCGGTGACCGGCGGCAACGTCAGCCTCTACAACCAGACCGGCGACACCGCAGTGCTCCCGACGCCGGTGGTGGCGGTGCTGGGCGTCATCGACGACGTGACGCGGCGTACACCGGTGGGATGGCAGGACGAGGGCCTGCGGCTGTTCCTCCTCGGCACCACCCGGGAGGAGCTGTCGGGCTCGGAGTGGGCCAACGTCGTGCACGGCCACCTGGGCGGTCTCCCGCCACACGTGGACCTGGTGGCCGAGCGGGCGCTGGGCGACGTGCTCGTGGAGGCGTCACAGGAAGGCGTGCTGGCCGCGGCCCACGACCTCTCCGACGGCGGCCTCGGTCAGGCACTGGTCGAGGGCTGCCTGCGTCGGGGCGTCGGCGCGCGCGTCGCGGTGCCGGCCGGAGAGGACCCCTTCACGTGGCTGTTCGCCGAGTCGGCCGGCCGGGCGGTGGTCGCGGTCGGCCCCGAGCACGAGGAACGCTTCGCCGAGCTGTGCGCCGGCCGGTCCGTGCCCGTCACTGGCATCGGCACGACGCATGGCCGGGGCGAGGACGCAGCGCTGGTGGTCGAGGGGCAGTTCGAGGTGCCTCTCGGCGAGCTCCGCGAGTCCTGGTCAGGGACGCTCCCCGCCGCCTTCGCCTGACCCCTGTGCCGAGTCGGCGCTTGTGCACGCGCGCCAGCCCCGTCGGCCGTGCACAAGCGCCGACTCGGCGGGGTTTCGGCGTGCACAAGCGCCGACTCGGCTAGAGCTTGCCGCGCTTGAGCTGCCGCCAGAGGCCGCGCGTCACCACGCCGGTGGTCGAGTACCCCCGCATCGACTGGTAGCGCTTCACCGCGGCGGTGGTGTCGCCCTCGAAGATGCCGTTGACCCGCAGCTGCCGGTCGGTGGCCGCGTTGAGGGCCCGCTGCAGCCGGCGGACACGTTCACTCGCGGCGCCGTACTTGATGAGGCGGCTGGACCCCATCGAGAGCACCGAGGTCCACACCCGCGGACCCGCCGCGCGCCCGGGATCGATGCCACGCCGGTCACGCAGGGCCCGGACCGCCTCCTCGGTGCGGTTGTTGAAGACCCCGGTGACCTCGCCGTCGAGGTACCCCTGGCCGATGAGCAGGCACTGGAGGGCGGAGACCTGCGGGTCGGTGTCGCCCCGGGACACGGTGGGGTAGTCCCGGTAGCTGAGGTCGACGCCGCCGCAGCGATCCGGCTCCGCACCGGGCGTCGACCCGCGACCCAGGTTGAGCCAGTTCGTGTCGATGTTGATCGTCACGCCGCCGTGGGTCTCGTTGTGGCCGCCCCGGTACTGCTTCATCCGTCCACCCGGCCGCCAGCCGTCGCTGCGGAGGTACTCCGAGCTGGTGCTGGCCTCCTGGTCCCAGTCGGCGATCCAGATCCGGTCCGGCAACGTGTAGGCCTTGGGCCGGTTGACGCGCGCGTCATCCATCGCCTTGATGCCGGAGGCGGCGCTGGAGTAGACGCCCGAGACGTAGTCGAGACCGTGGAGCCGCCGCGTCCACCCGGAGGTGAAGGCCAGCGCCGACTCCCGGCAGGAGGTGATGCCGATGTTGTAGGCCTCGAGGTCGTACCACAGCGTGCTGCCGGGGACGATGCCCAGCGACTTCGCCACCCGGACGGCGTCCTCGGCCTCCGCCCGTCCCTGCCGCCGCGCCGCTCGGTAGCGGTCGGAGGACCTGGGGTCGATGCGCTCGTCGTTGCCGTAGCGGGGGAACTTCGGGTTGCACGAGGCCTGCGGACCGAGGGTGATGGGGATCAGCCGCCAGCCTCGGGCCAGCTGGGTGCGGACCCACTCCGGGGTGAGGTTCGGTTGGCTGCGGCAGCCTCGGGAGTCGCCGGAGATGTAGATGCCGACCGCCCAGTACGGCGAGCTCGTGAGCCAGGCGTCCATGGCCTTCTGCGTCGGGGCCAGGCACTGGTCGAAGCCGTAGCCGGTGAAGTCGCCGGGGGTGTCCGGGTTCGCGGCGCCGGCGGCGACGGTCGTGGAGGCAACGAGCCCGGCGGTGGCGAGGGCGACGCCCGCGCCGCGGGCGAGGCGCCGGAGTGCGGTACGCCGGGGCAGGCCGGGATCACGGGACATGGGGAAGCCTCCTCGAAGAACGGGACGTCACTCTAAGCACAGCAGTCACACTGGTGTCCCGGGAACCACGAGACTGACGCCGGGCCGTGGCCGCATGGTGGCCGAGCTGTGGGCGAGTGGTGGCCGGGTAGTGGTCGCGCGGTGGGCAGACCGCGTCAGGGCCGTTCGACGCCGATGCCGAACGGGATCTCCCCGGCAGGCGCCCGTCCGCGCAGCCCGGGCTGGAGCCGCGACCGGTCGACCCGCCCGAGGGCCTGGCCCCGTTGCAGCAGCCGCCAGGTCTTCGGGGTGACGACGCCGGTCCGGGGGTGGCCGTGGCGCCGCTGCAGCTGCCGGACCAGGCTCGTCTCCCGGGTGCCGAAGGTGCCGTCGGCGCGGATCCCGGCGTTGCTGGCCCCGTCGAGCGCTCGTTGCAGCCGGCGTACCGCGTTGCCCCCGGCGCCGAACTTGAGCAGCGGCCGCCGACCGGCGCTGAGCAGCGCCGTCCAGGTGCGGGTGTTGAGGGCGCCGGTGGTCGGCAGCGTGTCGCGGTGCCGCTGGAACGACCGGACCGCCCCCTCGGTGCGCCGGTCGAACTGTCCGGTGATCTTGCCGGGAAACCGCTTCTGCAGCCGGAGCAGGCACTGCGCCGCCCGGACCCGGTCGCCGCGGTCGCCCCTGGTCAGCCGGGGATAGGAGGTGAAGCTCAGCCGGACGCCGCAGGGCCGGGACGCCTTGCCCGCCACGGTGCCCCGCCCGGTGGACATCACGTTGCTGTCGATGTTGAGGCGGACGCCGCCGTGACGCTCGGTGTGGCCGCCGCGGTACTGGTGGACCCGGCGGTGCGGCCACCAGCCGGCTCGGGGGAGGTACGCCGACTTCACGGTGTCCCGGCCGTTCCACTCGGCGATCCAGAGGTAGTCGGGAACGGTGTGCGTGCCGCGCCGGCGTACGTCGTCCATCACGGCGATGCCGGAGGAGGCGCTGGAGTAGAAGCCGGAGCGGTGGTGCAGCCGGTGCAGCCGGTTCGTCCAGGCCGCCGTGAACGCGATCGCGGAGCGGCGGCAGTGTCGGCGTCCGCTGTCGAAGTGCTCGAGGTCGAACCACAGCACACTGCCCCGGGCGATGCCGAGCCGGCGAGCCGCAGCGACGCCCGCCTCGGCCGCCCGGCGCCCCTGCGTCCTTGCCTTGGCGTAGCCGTGCCGGGGGTCGGCGGAGATCCGACGGCCCCGGTAGTAGCCCTGGGGGGAGCACGACGCCTGACGTCCGACCACGAGGGGCAGGATCCGCCAGCCCTTGCGCGACTGGGTGGCGACCCAGCGCCGGGTCAGGTGCTTCTGGGTGGAGCAGGCGCGGTTCATCCCGGTGATGTAGACGCCCACGCCCCAGAACTTCGAGTGCCGTCGCCAGGCGTCCATCTGCCGCTGGCTGGGCGCGTCGCAGGTGTCGAAGGCGTAGCCGGTGAAGCTCCCCGGCATCACCCTGGTGTCCGCCCTGGCGTGGGCGGGGGTGAGCAGCGGGAGGACGAGCGCCAGCACGGCGGCGACCAGCCCGAGGCACCCGACGAGGGCGCGGCGGGACGACCCGGCGGGTCCGGGGACCGAGAGAAGCATCGGGCACCGTAGTCACACCAGTCACAGGAGTCACAAGGGCCGCAACCCAATCGTGACTCTCCGGTCCCGACCTCACGACGACCGGGGGAGTGAGTCGGCTGGGGCCGGGTCGGATAATGGCCGGGTGCCCGTCCGACTCCGCACCGCGCCCGTGGCCGTCGTGGCGCCGGCGGTGGACCGGTTCCGCGACGGCACCGCCGACACCGGTGACCTGCGACTGCTGACGAAGCACTTCCTGGCCGTGCTGACGGCTGTCGCTCCGGGGGCCGCAGTCGAGATCCGCGTCCCGCCGTACGCCGCGGTCCAGGCGGTCGGAGGTACGACGCACCGCCGCGGGACCCCGCCGGCGGTGGTGGAGCTGGACGGCCCCACCTGGGTCGCCCTGGCTCTCGGGGACCTCTCGTGGTCGGAGGCCGAGCGATCGGGACGGCTGGTCGCCTCGGGCGAGCGCTCCGACCTCTCCCCCCACCTCCCGCTTCGACCGCCTGCAGAGTCGGGCTCCTAGGCTGGTCGGATGGATCTCCGACAGCGGGTGACCGACGTCCTGCCCTCCGTCCGCGCCGACCTCGAGCGGCTGGTGCGCATCCCGTCCGTGAGCGCACTGCCCGACCACGCCGACGACGTACGCCGGTCCGCCCAGCTGACCGCGGAGCTGTTCGCCGCCGAGGGTTTCGAGGTGGAGATCCTCACCGTCGACGGCGGTGCCCCCGCGGTGCTGGCGACGAGGGCCGGACCGGCCGGCGCACCCACGGTGCTGCTCTACGCCCACCACGACGTGCAGCCGGTCGGCGACCTTGCCGACTGGGAGTCGGAGCCGTTCGCGCCCACCGAGCGCGGCGAGCGGCTCTTCGCCCGGGGAGCGGCGGACGACAAGGCCGGCATCGCCGCCCACCTGGCGGCGGTCAGGGCGTTCGACGGTGACCTTCCCCTCGGGGTGACCGTGCTCGTCGAGGGCGAGGAGGAGATCGGGTCGCCGACGCTCGAGTCCTTCCTCGACGCCCACCGCGAGCGGCTCCGCGCGGACGTCATCGTCATCGCCGACAGCGCGAACTGGGACATCGGGACCCCTGCGCTGACCACCAGCCTCCGTGGCCTCGTCGACTGCGTCGTCGAGGTGCGCACGCTCCGGCACGGGGTGCACTCGGGGATGTGGGGCGGTGTCGTGCCCGACGCGGTGACGGCGCTGTGCCGGCTGCTCGCCACGCTCCACGACGCCGACGGCAACGTCGCCGTCGAGGGGCTGATCTCAGCGCCGGCCGCCGACGTCGACTACCCCGAGGACCGGCTGCGGGCCGAGGCGGGCGTCCTGGACGGTGTGGAGCTCATCGGGGACGGCTCGTTCGTGGAGCGGCTCTGGACCCGGCCGGCGATCGCGGTCATCGGCCTGGACGCGACGTCGATCCACGACGCGAGCAACACCTTGGTCCCCGTCGCCCGGGCGAAGGTGTCCGGAAGGATCGCGCCGGGTGACACCACGGAGAACGCCATGGCGTGCTTGAGGCGTCATCTCGAGACGCACGCCCCGTGGGGCGCTCAGGTGACGGTCACGGAGGGCGACCACGGCGAGCCGACCAGGATCGACGCGACCGGTCCGGCGTACGACGCGGCGCGAGCCGCCTTCCGTGACGCGTGGGGCGGCACGACCCCGGTGGACATGGGCGTGGGGGGCTCGATCCCGTTCATCGCGGCGTTCCGCGAGGCGTTCCCCGAGGCGGCCGTGCTGGTGACCGGTGTCGAGGATCCCGACACCCGGGCACACGGCGCCAACGAGGGGTTGCACCTCGGTGAGTTCGCCCGGGTCTGCCACGCCGAGGCGCTGCTGCTGCGCAACCTCGCGGGCTGACCCGAATCGGGTCCCGCGGCGCGCCGTCCAGGATTCGGCGGTGCGGGTGCTCGCCCGTAGACTCGACGGGTGCCTCGTACTCGTCCCGGTGACGGCCGTCTGACCCACGACCTCGATCCGCAGGAGCGGGGACCCCAGGACGCCTGTGGCGTCTTCGGCGTGTGGGCGCCCGGTGAGGACGTCGCCAAGCTGACCTACTTCGGCCTCTACGCGCTGCAGCATCGTGGCCAGGAGTCCGCCGGGATCGCGGTGAGCAACGGCCGCCAGATCCTGGTCTACAAGGAAATGGGGCTCGTGTCCCAGGCCTTTGACGAGTCGACGCTGGAGTCGCTCAAGGGGCACGTGGCGCTCGGGCACACGCGCTACTCCACGACCGGGGCCAGCACCTGGCACAACGCCCAGCCGACGTTCCGCCCGACGGCCAACGGCTCCATCGCGCTGGCCCACAACGGCAACCTGACCAACACCCGCGACCTCGCGCAGCGGGTGGACGAGCTGCAGTCCGTCGCCGGCGAGCTCGACATCCCGGCACGGCGCAGCAACCACGTCATCCCGACCAACGACACCAGCCTGGTGACGACCCTGCTCGCGGCCGACCCCGACCGCACGATCGAGGAGTCGGCGCTCGAGCTGCTGCCCAGCGTGCGCGGGGCCTTCTCGTTCGTCTTCATGGACGAGGGCACGCTGTACGCCGCCCGCGACCCGCAGGGCATCCGTCCCCTGGTCCTCGGCCGGCTCGAGAACGGCTGGGTGGTGGCCAGCGAGGACGCCGCGCTCGCGACCGTGGGCGCCCGGGTGGTCCGCGAGGTCGAGCCCGGGGAGCTCGTGGTCATCGACGGCGACGGGCTGCGGACGCACCGGTTCGCACCGGCGGCGCCCAAGGGCTGCGTCTTCGAGTACGTCTACCTCGCTCGCCCCGACGCCACGATCGCCGGGCGCAGCGTGCACGAGGCGCGTGTCGACATGGGCCGACGGCTCGCGCACGCCTACCCGGTGGAGGCCGACCTGGTCATCCCGGTGCCCGAGTCCGGCACCCCCGCCGCCATCGGGTACGCCGAGGCCAGCGGCATCCCCTACGGACAGGGGTTCGTCAAGAACGCCTACGTCGGGCGCACCTTCATCCAGCCGTCGCAGACCCTGCGGCAGCTCGGCATCCGGCTCAAGCTCAACCCGCTCGAGCACGTCATCAAGGGCAAGAAGCTCGTCGTGGTGGACGACACCATCGTCCGGGGCAACACCCAGCGCGCGCAGGTGCGGATGCTGCGCGAAGCAGGTGCCCGGGAGGTGCACGTCCGGATCTCGGCGCCCCCGGTGAAGTGGCCGTGCTTCTACGGCATCGACTTCGCCACCCGGGCCGAGCTGATCGCGAACGGTCTCGGGGTCGAGGAGATCCGCGCGAGCATCGGCGCCGACAGCCTCGGCTACCTGGCGGAGGACGACATGATCGAGGCGACCGGTCAGCCCGCGGAGCGGCTCTGCCGGGCCTGCTTCAACGGGTCCTACCCGATCCCGCTGACCGAGGAGGCGGGCGTCGACAAGCACCTGCTCGAGCGCACCCTGCCGCTCACCGAGGTGACCCGTGTGCCCCTTCCTCAGGCACGCCGCGATGTCGAAGGTGTGCCGGTGGGGATCGGCGGCGGCGCCGCGGACGCCCTGAGCCGGCCCTGAGCACGCCGTGACCTCCTACGAGCAGGCCGGGGTGTCGATCGACGCCGGGGACCGGGCCGTGGAGCTCATGCGGGTCTGGGTCGAGAAGGCCCGGCGGCCGGAGGTCCTCGGCGGCATCGGCGGCTTCGCCGGACTGTTCGACGCCAGCGACCTGAAGCGCTTCGACCGTCCGCTGCTCGCGACGAGCGCGGACGGCGTCGGCACCAAGGTGGCGATCGCGCAGGCCATGGACGTCCACCACACCATCGGCTTCGACCTGGTGGGCATGCTCGTCGACGACCTCGTCGTCTGCGGGGCCGAGCCGTTGTTCCTCACCGACTACATCGCCACCGGTCGCGTGGTGCCCGAGCGGGTGGCGGCGATCGTGCAGGGCATCGCCGAGGCGTGCGTGCAGGCCGGCTGCGCGCTGCTCGGAGGCGAGACCGCGGAGCATCCAGGTCTGCTCGGCCCCGACGAGTACGACCTCGCCGGCTCGACGACCGGTGTCGTGGAGGCGACCCGGCTGCTGGGACCTGGCCGCGTCCGGCCCGGGGACCTCGTCGTGGCGATGCGCAGCAGCGGGCTCCACAGCAACGGCTACTCGCTGGTGCGGCACGTGCTGCTGGAGGGCGCCGGCGGTCAGGGCGCGGGATGGTCGCTGGAACGCCACGTCGACGAGCTCGGCCGGACTCTCGGCGAGGAGCTGCTCGAGCCCACCCGGGTCTACGCCAAGGCCTGCCTCGCGCTGGCACGCGAGACCCGCACCCATGCGATGTCGCACGTCACCGGTGGTGGCTTGGCGGCGAACCTCGCCCGCGTGCTCCCCGAGGAGGTGGCGGTGACCATCGACCGCTCCACGTGGGCCCCTCAGCCGGTCTTCCGGCTGGTGCAGGACGTGGGCGGAGTTGCCCTCCCGGATCTCGAGCGCACCCTCAACATGGGCGTCGGCATGGTCGCGGTCGTCGACGCCGAGGACCTCGGGCGGGTGCTGGCCACGCTGGGTGAGCACGAGGTGACCGCGTGGGTCTGCGGCGAGGTGTCCCTGGTGGAGGCCACCGGCCGGGAGCCGGCGTCGGTGCTGCTGCAGGGCACGTACGCCGACTGACCGCCGGCTCGCACCGCCGACGCCCGGACTTGGTGTGCGCGAGCCGAGAGCGGCAGGTAGCCTTGCCCGCACGAGACAAATCATTGGTCAGACCGGACGCATGTCTCCTCGGCACCACGCTCGATCCACAGGCGGGTGGCCGAGGTTTCCTGACGCCGGCCAAGTGTGCGAGGGGGTCGACCCTATGGGGCGCGGCCGTGCGAAGGCTAAGCAGACCAAGGTCGCCCGCGACCTGAAGTACCGCACTCACGAGACGGACTTCGGGGCGTTGGCGCAGGAGCTGCACGGAGGGTCGGGCAGCCCCCCACCCCCGAACGAGGACCCCGTGGTCGACGACGACGACGGGGTGGACACCGCAGAGCGCGAGTGACCGCGCCCGACTGCGCCTCACCGGACGCGAGGTGGGTCAGCCGAGCCAGATGCCCCGGCCCCGACCGACCTGAGCCATCCGGTGCTCAGCCAACCGGTCGGCGGCCGCCGCCGGCGGCACCCCGTCGGCGTCGGCGATCCGGAACACCTCGAGCGTGGAGTCGTAGATGAGGGTGACCCGGTCACGGGCCCGCTCGAACGAGAAGCCCTGCAGCTCGTCGGCGACCTGGATCAGCCCGCCGGCGTTGACCACGTAGTCGGGCGCGTAGAGCACGCCCCGGTCGGCGAGCACCTTGTCGAGCCCAGGGTGCGCGAGCTGGTTGTTGGCGGCGCCGCAGACGATCCGGGCGCGGAGCGCGGCGACCACCGCGTCGTCGAGCGCGCCGCCGAGGGCGCACGGTGCATAGACGTCGAGGTCCGCCCCGACCAGGTCGTCGCTCGACGTCACGGACCGCACCGTCGGGTGCTCTCCACGGACTGCGGCGACCGCGTCGGCGCTCACGTCGCTGACGACCACGGCGGCGCCGTCGTCGACGAGGTGGCGCACGAGGTGCCGCCCGACCTTGCCGACCCCGGCGACCCCGACCGTCCGGCCGCGCAGGCTTGGCTGCCCCCAGGCCACCTGCGCGGCGGCGCGCATGCCCTGGAACACGCCGTACGCCGTCAGCACGGCGCTGTCGCCGGCACCGCCGGCGCCCGTCGTACGACCGGTCACGAACCGGCACTCGCGGGCGACCACGTCCATGTCGGTGCTGAAGGTGCCGACGTCGCAGGCGGTGTAGTAGCGCCCGCCGAGGCTCTGCACGAACCGGCCGTAGGCGCGGAGCAGCACGTCGGTCTTCACCGTCGCGGGATCGCCGATGATCACCGCCTTGCCCCCGCCCAGGTCGAGGCCGGCGGCGGCAGCCTTGTAGGACATGCCCCGCGACAGCGCGAGCACGTCGTCGAGCGCCGCCTGCTCGTCGGCATAGGGGTAGAAGCGAGTGCCGCCCAGGGCCGGGCCGAGCGCGGTGGAGTGGATCGCGATGATCGCCCGGAGGCCGGTGCTCTCGTCGGAGCAGTGCACGACCTGCTCGTGGCCGGCGATGCGGGAGAAGACGCCCGGTCCTGCTGCTGGTCCCGGTGCTGGTTCGGGGGACGCCGACGACGCTACGGTCACGGGGGTGACCCTCTCGGTAGGACGACCCGCGGGGGTGGTGCGGGCTGACGGTCGGACCTCGGGGTGGTGGGGGCCTGCTCACAGGCTAGCGATCCGGCCCGCGGGGGGGCGGAGGTCAGGACTGGACCGGGAACTTTCGTTCGGTTCGCGGGGCTTAAGTCCTGTCTTACCCATCAGTCCCTAACCGGACCATTGTCGGGGATTGCCGTTCTGTCCTACTATTGTCAAGGCGTCGTGGGGGAGCTGCTGCGACGTACTTGGGGATCACATACACATCGGAGGTTCGCCATGAACGCGCGACCACCTGAGTCAGAGGCGCTGCTCACGCCTGCCGAAGTCGCGTCGATGTTCCGTGTCGATCCGAAGACCGTGACCCGTTGGGCCAAGGCCGGCAAGCTGAGCTCCATCCGCACGCTGGGCGGCCACCGTCGCTACCGGGAGTCGGAGGTTCGCGAGCTGCTCAGCGGCATGCTGCCCGAGCAGCGCCGCGGCGAGGAACTCGGCTGACCCTGGCGACCACGCCTGTCGGCCCGCTCAGCGGAGTCGGCCCACGTAGCGCGCCGCCGATCGCGCCTGCTGGAGGCGCTGTTCCCAGGTCACGCCCATGACGATGAGAAGCACACCGGCTGCGCCGATGAGCGCCCAGCGGGGGACCGCGTCGCCGACGTACGGGCCGGCCTCCCGCAGCACCACGACGGCTCCTACCACCGCGCCGTAGGCGAGCGGCGCCGACCACCGTGCCTGCACACCGCCGACCACCAGCGCCAGGCAGGCCGCGCCGAGCAGCAGCGCCCTGAGGCTGAGCGGATCCTCGAGCACCCACAGCGCCGACGGCACGAGCGCCAGCCCCAGCCCCGGGCCCAGGGCCAGGTGGGTCGACGACTGGTCGTCGCCTCGCACGTGCCGCCACCCGATCACGAGCAGCGCCAGGGCGCTGGGGAGCGTGTAGGGTTCGGGCGCCTCGACGCCCAGGTCGTACAGCCGCACCCAGGTCGCGGCGGCGAGCAGGAGCCCGCCCAGCCAGCCGGCTTCTCGCCGGTCCCGGCGCAGCAGCGCCATCGCGCTGGCCGCAGCGCCCACGACGGTGAGGTAGAGAGCGGCCCACGTCGCCTCCCGCGGAGCGGCGGCCGCGTCCACGCCGACCACCGCCAGGGGCACGGCCGTGATCAGCGCTGTCGCCTCGACACTGAGACGGGCAGCTGCCGAGCCTCCCGCGGTCGGCACGGAGACCCGGGTCAGGGCGACCACGACGAGAACGAGCAGCCCGGCGAACGCAGCCCACGTGCCCGGCACGTCGATCAGCGCCCCGGCCGTCCACGCCAGCGCGGCCACCAGTGGCGGCACGGCGATGCCGGAGCCGACCGCCGTCGTCACGCGGCGGGTGCGCAGGTGCACGAGCGCCGCCAGCACCAGCGAGACCACCACCGCGGCCAGCGTGGTGGACTCGTCGTAGCCGCCGAGGACCAGGGCGCCGGCCAGGAACACGCCGGCGAGCGGGCCAGTCAGCGGATCGTCGCGCCGCAACGCGGGCACGGCGAACAGGACCGCGACCGCGAGGAGCGAGCCGACCGCCAGCGACACCGGCACCGGATGCAGAACGAGAGTCGTGACCGCCACGACGCCGAGCACCGCACCGGCCGGAACGGCGAGGACGGTCACCGGTTGCGTGCGGCCGCCGTCGGTCAGCCGTGACATGGCTGCTCCGGCGGCCGCGAGGACGGCGACGCAGACGGGGAGCAGCCACGGGTCGGCGATGTCCGGGGAGGCGACGTACTCACCGAAGCGGCCGCCGGGGTCGCCTGCCCAGGCGGCGGCCGCGGCATCGACGTACCGCTCGGCGGCCGCGCCACCGAGAACCAGCACCTGGATGCCGAGGTGGAGCGAGCCCAGCAGGGTGACCCCCAGCCCCGCCGCGGCCCAGGGACGACGGGTCAGCAGCGTCAGGGCGGCGGCCGCAGCGACAGCGACCAGGACGGCGCCGGTCGACGTGTTCGGCCCCTCGTCGAGCGCGGGAGCGATGATCGCGGCCGTGACGGCGACCAGTCCGGCGCCTGCCCAGGCCACGCGAACTGTGATGTGGAGCTTCGGTACGCCGGCCAGGGCGAGTGCGATGGCCGCTGCGGCGAGGACCGGCCACACCTCGAGACCCCCCCAGGACGACCGGACCGAGGGGTGGAGGCTGAGGTGGTCGACGCCTGCGAGGAGCAGGCACAACCAGGTCCCGCAGGCGACGATCGACGTGCCCCAGGCGGTGACCCGGAAGAGACGGGTGCTCGCGCCGGCCAGCGTCCATGCCGCGGCGGCGGCTCCGACGATGACGAGGGTCGCCACCGCGAGCCTCGCGCCGGCGTTCCCCCAGTCCTGCGTCGCGAGGCCGACGGCAAGGAGAGCGGCGCCGAGGACGGCGGCCGCCTCGCCACCGGTGAAGGCTCCGACCGGAGTCCGTCCCAGCAGCCGCGCCGCGGCTGTGCCGCCGGTGAGGAGCAGTGCCCCCAGGATCAGGAGAAAGGTGGGCTCGGACGGGTCGCCGAGCCATCCGGCCGTACGTGCGCCGGCAAGGTCAAGGGCGACCAGTCCCACGGTCACCAGCCCGAGGGCCTCGGTCGCCCCCCGCAGGTCCCGGGCCGCCACCCAGGCGGTGATCCCACCCATCGCGACGGTCAGCAGGACGAGGGTGAGGGTGCGTCCCGCGATGCCGAGGCTCGACCAGGTGACGGCGAGGAAGACCAGCGCGGCGACGAGAAGGCACGTCGCGCCCAGCGCCAGCAGGATCTTCGGCACCGAGCTGGGCCGGGAGGTCGCCGTCGCCGTCGCCGTCGGCACTGGTGTGGGCGGGGTGAGAGGCGAGGTGAGGGGCACGTGAGATGCCTCCCGCATGCGCCGCAGCAGGTCGTCGGCCCGGGTCAGTGTGGCGAACAGCTCCCGGCCGAGCGGTCCGGCCAGGAGCAGGCCGCAGCTGTGGCACTGACTCGCGCCTGCAGGCAACGGGGAGGTGCAGTCGGGGCAGCGTTGCGGATCCGCGAATCGCCTCATGTGCTCATCAAGCCACAGCGGGAGGTGGCGGAAGAGCGAGTCAGGACTCAACCGACGTGAGTGCACGTACTCAAGCAGGTGCGCGGGAGAGGCCATCCATGGCCGGATCGGGACTGCTCGGAAGCCGGAAAGTTCAGGCCAGGACTTCACTACGGCCGAGTTCAGCTATGATCTGAACGTGTACGCGCTCATCGGCGACCTCGTCGGATCCCGCCGGCTGGCTGACCGGGCGGCCGCTCAGCGACGTGTCGACGCGGTCCTCGCCGATGTCGAGCAGCGGTCCCACGGTGTGCAAAGGCTCGAGGTCACCGTCGGCGACGAGTTCCAGGGTGCCTTCTCGACCCTCGGTGAGGCAAGCGGCGCGGCACTGCTGGTGAGGCTCGGCCTGCTGCCAGAGGTGGACGTGCGCATCGGCATCGGGCACGGGGAGGCCGATGTGTTCGACGCGGCCCGACGGCCCTTGCTGCAGGACGGGCCGGCGTGGTGGGCAGCGCGTGAGGCGCTCGAGTGGCTGGCCGCCCCGCGCCGCTCCCGGCTTCGCACGTGGTTCGTCGGTCCGGGCGCTGCGGTCGCCAACGCCCACCTTCTCTGTCGGGACGCCTTGGTCGACCGGCTCGGAGAACGGGGGTGGCGGATGCTACGCCTGTCCCTGCAGGGCGAGTCGCAGCAGCGCATCGCGGAGGCAGAGGGCGTGACCAAGTCAGCGGTGTCCCAGCAGTTCGCACGTGGCATCGCCGCGGTGCGGGACGCGCAGGCGCTCCTCGTGCAGACAGAGGGGAGAGGTGACGGATGATCGAGCTGGCGGTGTGGCTGGCAGTGATCGGCGTGTGCGACCTCGTCCGCGCTGCCCGGGACATCACCTCGGTGAGACGTCGGGCACTCATCGCCACCGGCGGCGGGCTCCTGCTGCTGGCCGGGGCTCTCGCCGTCGAGGTCACGGCGGCCCGGACCTTCCTCCTCCTGCTCGGCTGGGGAAGCTGCTTCCTGCTGTGGCTGCTGGGCTCGGCGGCGGCGCTGGGCGGCGGCGGGTCCGGAGCACGCACGCTCGCCTTCGTCGGCATGGGGGGAGGGCTGGCCTTCGGCTTGCTGGGCTCCGACGTGGTGGGCCCCCTGACCCGGCACCTGCCGGGACCACTCGGCCGGTTCGGCGTCGAGGAGGCGACCCTGCTGCTGGGCGTGCTGCTCGCGCAGCTCGCCACCGGCAACGTCGTCGTGCGTCTGCTCCTCGACGCGGTCGGCGTGCCCGCGACTCCGCACGAGAAGCAGCTCAAGGGTGGCCGCGTCCTCGGGCCGATGGAACGGCTCGTGATCGTGGGCCTCGGGGCCAGTGGCCATTTCACCGCGGCGTCGGTGGTCGTCGCGGCGAAGGGGCTGCTCCGCTTCCCTGAGCTCCAGCGTGAGGTCCGGGGCGCCAGCGACGTGACGGAGTACTTCCTCATCGGCTCCTTCGCCAGCTGGATGCTCGCGCTGGCCGGCGTCGCGGCGCTCGGGTTGAGTCAAGCCATCGGCTGAACTTCGCCGGTGTGAAGCGGCCTGCTGAACACGGTGATCGGACGGAGCAGACGCCGACAGCCGCAGGTCGCGCCGTGGGCGCGACCTGCGGCTGGCTGGTGGCCAGGGGCGGGGTCGAACCGCCGACCTACCGATTTTCAGTCGGTCGCTCGTACCAACTGAGCTACCTGGCCGATGCCGGCAGCGAACTGCCGGCTGGCGACCCCGACGGGACTCGAACCCGCGGCCTCCGCCGTGACAGGGCGGCGCGCTAACCAACTGCGCTACGGGGCCATGCTGAACGACGCCGCAACAGCGTCAGCGGGGGAACTCTAACAGCCTCCCCTGCCCGATCCGAAACCGAAGGCGTCCCCTCCCACACGAGGTGGGAGGGGACGCTGCGGGGTAGGTCCAGGAAAACTGGCGCCTGGTCGCAGCCTAGCCCCGCCGGGCACCCCCAACGGGATTCGAACCCGTGCTACCGCCGTGAAAGGGCGGGGTCCTGGGCCGCTAGACGATGGGGGCCTGATCGGCTGAGTCACCGGACGATATCAGGGCACCACACCCTGGAGCGGCGACCGCATCCCGAGTGAGGGCTGGCGGCAACCGGCAGGATGGGACCGTGATGACCCGGTGATCTCGATGGACGTCGAGCGGTTCCAGGACCTCGTGCGAGACGCCCTGGACTCACTGCCACCGCAGCTCGCCGCGCACGTCGACAACTGCGTCGTGCTGATCGACGACGAGCCGCCTCCGGACGACCCGCACCTTCTGGGTCTCTACCTGGGGACGCCCCTCACCGAGCGCGACAGCGGTTACACGATGGCGCTGCCGGACCAGGTCACGATCTTCCGCCGCCCGATCCTCGAGATCTGCGAGACCGAGGCCGACGTCGTCGAAGAGGTCAGGATCACGGTCGTGCACGAGATCGCGCACCACTTCGGGATCGACGACGACCGGCTGCACGAGCTGGGATACGGCTGACGCGCTCAGCTCCCGAGGGAGTAGCCGGCGCTGCACGCGAGGAGCGCGGGCGGGATGGTCATCAGCACGATCACGACGCCACGGCGGACGCCGTGGTCGAAGGTCTGCACCGCGAAGGCCGAGTACGTCGTGAGTGCTCCGCAGAAGCCGGTCCCGACGAAGGCGGCGGCGGTGCCGCCGAGGCCGAGGCCGGTGGCCAGACCGAGCAGGAACGAGCCGACGACGTTGACCAGGACCGTGCCGCCGGACAGCCCGCCGTCGAGGTAGTGGGCCACCAGGTAGCGCAGCGGGGCGCCGAGCGCCGCGCCGAGGGCGACGTACACGGGGGTCATCGAGCTCCGTCCTGGCCTCCGACGGCGCCTCGGCGACGACCGCGGGTGAGCACGTCGGCGAGCGCGACCCCGGCAAGACAGGCGGCGAGAGTGCCGGTGAGGTACGCCGATGCAAGGCCGACCCGACCCTCGGCGAGGAGGAGCCGGGCCTCCTCGGAGTAGGCCGACAAGGTCGTGAAGCCACCGAGGACGCCCGTGCCCAGGGCCGGCGCCAGCAACGGATGACGACGCACCGCAGAGGCGGCCAGGAGCAGGGCGAGGACCGCCGAGCCCGCGACGTTGATCCCGAACGTCGTCCACGGGAACGACCCGGCGTCACCGGCGTACGTCGTTTCCAGGGCCCACCGCAGGCACGCTCCGGCTGCACCGCCGAGGGAGACGACCGCGAGCGCCGACATGCGCAGTGGGGCGGTGCTCACGGCCCTCAGCCTAGGGCGGTCCTTGCGCCCGGGCGCCCGGTCGTCGCGTCCTCGATCCGTGGGGCCGGCCGTGCGAGGGCAACGACGGCGTGAACCGGGGCGCTCGGGGTAACCCTTGCCTGGTGGCCCGCGGACGCGTGTGAGCGAGAGCATGGCGCGGCCGGGCATGGTCCGAACGGCGCCGGTGTTCTACCCACGAAGGACACAACAGGCGGGCCGCGCACGGTGGTCCGGGCAGAGAGGTGAAGGGCATGGCAGAGGGGCAGCGGCACCAGGTCGTCGTCATCGGCTCGGGCTTCGGCGGGCTCTTCGGGGCCAAGGCGCTGAGGCGCGCCGACGCTGATGTGACCGTGGTGGCCAAGACGACCCACCACCTCTTCCAGCCGCTTCTCTACCAAGTGGCGACCGGCATCCTGTCGCAGGGTGAGATCGCGCCTCCGACGCGCGAGATCCTCGCGGACCAGGACAACGCACGGGTGCTCCTCGGCGAGGTCACTGACATCGACCTCGAGCGCAAGCTCGTCGTCTCGAAGGTGCTCGGCCGCCGCACCGTCACGCCGTACGACTCGCTCATCGTCGCCGCCGGCTCAGGTCAGTCCTACTTCGGCAACGACCAGTTCGCGGACTACGCGCCCGGGATGAAGAGCATCGACGACGCCCTGGAGCTGCGGGGGCGCATCTTCGGGGCCTTCGAGCTGGCGGAGCTGGCGGAGACCGAGGAGGAGGTCGAGCGGCTGCTGACCTTCGTGGTCGTGGGCGCCGGCCCGACCGGCGTCGAGATGGCCGGCCAGATCGCCGAGCTGGCGCACCGCACGCTCAGCAAGGACTTCAGCAAGATCTGCACGCGCGAGGCGCGCGTGATCCTCCTCGACGCGGCTCCGCAGGTGCTGGCGCCGTTCGGGGCGAAGCTGGGCGCGAGCGCCGCGAAGTCACTGGAGAAGCGGGGCGTGGAGATCCGTGTCGGTGAGATGGTGACCGACGTCGACGAGCGCGGGCTCGTGGTCCAGAAGAAGGACGGCACCAGCACCCGCATCGAGGCCGTCACGAAGGTGTGGGCAGCGGGCGTCCAGGCCAACCCGCTCGGCCGGACACTCGCCGAGCAGAGCGGCGCGCCGCTGGATCGGGCCGGCCGCATCGGCGTCAACCCCGACCTCACGCTGCCGGGGCACCCCGAGGTGTTCGTCGTGGGCGACATGATCGCGCTCGACAACCTCCCGGGCGTCGCGCAGGTCGCCATCCAGGGCGCGAAGTACGCCGGCAAGGAGATCAGTCGCCGGCTGGACAACAAGCCGCCGCAGAAGCCCTTCAAGTACTTCGACAAGGGCAGCATGGCCACCATCTCCCGGTTCAGCGCCGTCGCCCTCATCGGCCGGATCCGGCTGACCGGGTTCATCGCCTGGTTGATGTGGCTCGGCGTGCACCTCGTCTACCTCACCGGGTTCAAGAACCGCATCACCACGCTCCTCCACTGGGCGGTCACGTTCATCGGCACCGGTCGCTCGGAGCGGGTCGCCACCCAGCAGCAGATCTTCGGGCGGCTCGCGCTCGAACGGCTGGAGCACGGCGCCACCGAGTTCGTCTCCCCGCGCGAGGAGTGGGGTGACGTCCGCGCCGAGCTCGAGGCGCGGGCGGCCGAGGAGTCGCGGCTCACCGACTCCGGCGAGCGCGGCCACAACCGGGACAAGGTGGGCGCCGAGGTCGGCGGCAGCAACACCAACGCCTCGATCTCCGGCGTCTGAGCAGCGGCCAGGTCCGGTTCGGCGTGCACAAGCGCCGACTCGGGGGTCTTGGGTGTGCACAAGCGCCGACCGGACGGGGTTCTGGCGTGCACAAGCGCCGACTCGGCGGGGGGTCGACGACGTTTGCCCGGCACGCTGACGTGGCACCGTGGGGCATGTGCGCTGCCGCGAGTCCTCCGACCGGGACGGCTCCTCTCGACACGCGGCGCGCCGGCGTGCTGCTGCATCCGACCTCGCTCCCCTCGCCGTACGGCGTCGGCGACCTGGGCCCGGCCGCCTACCGCTTCGTCGACTTCCTGGCCGCGGCCGGATGCACCGTGTGGCAGGTGCTGCCGCTCGTCCCGACGCACCCAGGTGACGGCTCTCCGTACAACGCGACCTCGGCCATGGCGGGCAACCCGGAGCTGGTCAGCCTCGACGAGCTCGTGGCGCAGGGGCTGCTCACCGACGACGAGCTGGTGGCGGTGGCGGCGGACGGGTTGAGCAGGGCCGAGGCCCGGACGAAGGCAGTCGAGCGCGTCCTCGCCCGCACCGACGCCGACCCCGACGCGCGCCGTGAGCTGCAGACCTGGTGTGCGGAGCAGGCGTGGCTCGAGGACTACGCCACGTTCGTGGTGCTCCGCCGCTCGCTCGGGAACACCGGCTGGTCGACGTGGCCGAAGGAGCTCCGGGACCGCGAACCAGAGGCCCTCGCGCAGGCGCTCGCGCCCCTGCAGGACGAGCTCACGGCCGTCCAGGTCGAGCAGTGGCTGTTCGCCACGCAGTGGGACGCAGTGCACCGGTACGCCCACGACCACGGCGTCCTCCTCTTCGGCGATCTGCCGATCTTCGTCTCCTACGACAGCGCCGACGTGTGGAGCTCGCCTGACCTCTTCCTCCTCGACGAGGAGGGCCGGCCGACGTCCGTCACCGGGGTGCCGCCGGACTACTTCTCCGCGGAGGGGCAGCGGTGGAACAACCCCCACTACGACTGGAAGGCGATGGCCCGTGACGGCTTCGCCTGGTGGCGCGGCCGCGTGGCCCGGCAGCGTGAGCTGTTCGACCTGGTGCGCATCGACCACTTCCGGGGGTTCGAGTCCTCCTGGCACGTGCCCGCCGACGCGCCCACGGCGATCGACGGCGAGTGGGTGAAGACCCCGGGTGCGGAGGTGCTGGCCGCCCTCGTCGAGACCTCCGGTGCGGGGACCCTCGTGGCCGAGGACCTCGGGTTGATCACCGCCGAGGTGGACGACCTGCGCCTGCGGTTCGGCCTGCCCGGCATGAAGGTGCTGCACTTCGCGTTCGATGGCGAGGCGGACAACGCCTACCTGCCCGAGAACCACGAGCCCCTCAGCGTGGTGTACACCGGCACCCACGACAACGACACCACCGTCGGCTGGTGGTCGCAGCTCGACGACGACACCCGCGAGCAGGTCGCCGAGCACCTCGCGGTGCCCGATGAGCTGATGCCGTGGGCACTCGTCCGGCTGGCCATGGCCTCGAGCGCGCAGCTCGCCGTCGTACCCGCCCAGGACCTGCTGGCGCTCGGCAGCGAGAGCCGCATGAACACGCCCGGTACGGCGGAGGGCAACTGGCTCTGGCAGACCGGGACCAGCGACTTCGACGACGACCTGGCGGCTCGGGTCCGGACCCTCGTGGAGCGCTACGACCGCCTGCCGCCGGCCGCGACCGGTCCCACCGCTCCCTGACCCGGGTCGGGTTATGCCGCGCGGATCGCGGGTATCTCGACAGGGTCCGTTTCGAGGAAGAAGGCACCCATGCCGAGAGATGTCGTCGTCGCCGCTGCCGCGTCGGTGGGAGTGGTGGCCGCGGCCCGGCTCACCCGCCTGGTGACCAAGGACCACTGGCCTCCGATGGCCTTTGTCCGCAACAAGTACGTCGAGCTGACCGAGGGCACCGAGTGGTCGGTGCTGGCCGAGTGCCCCTTCTGCGTGGCGCCGTACGTCGTCGCTGCCGACCTGGCGTGGGCCATGCAGTCGCAGCTCGACACCAAGTGGTGGGTCGTCAACGGCTGGCTGGCCGCGTCGTACGCCGCCTCGCTCATCGTCGTGCGCGACGACGTCCCCGAGCGGACCATCAAGGTCAAGGGCGACGACGAGGCGCCGCCGCTGTCCTCGCCCGTCGCTGACGGTCAGCCCACGCTGGACCGGGCGGTCCTCGGAGGGTAGTTCTAGGGGGATGCCGACCGAGGACGACGTACGCCGCATCTGCCTCTCACTGCCTGGCGTGACCGAGCGGCCGAGCTGGGGTCAGCCGGCGTGGTTCGCCACGACGCTCATGGCTCGGATGTGGGAGGACGGGGTCCTCACCGTCAAGAGCCGCGAGCGGGACGTCCTGGCCGGCTCCGACCCCGAGACGTTCTTCTGGACGCCCCACCACGACCGGTCACCGTTGCTGGTGCTCGTGAGGCTGGACCGGGTGTCCGACGAGGTGCTCGAGGAGCTGCTCGTGGAGTCGCACGGGATCGCGGGCGCTCGATAGACCGCCCACGGCCAGGCAGTCCCCGGATCGGTGTCATCCCGTGGCACCGATCGGGGGACCGATGCGGCAGCCGGGGCCGCAACGGCGTACGCGTCCCTGCCAGCCACGCAGCTGCAGCACCCGACCGAGCCGGTCAGCCGTCTCGCAGGGACGGTCCTCGGTGTGGCGCCAGCCGATGCGGATCGTCATCCGGCCCTCGAGCGCCACGTCCAGGTCGCGGTCCATGTCACGCCACCGGTCCGCGTCGAGCTCGTGGCCGATGCGGCCGTCGAGCTCCACGACCAGTCGGTACCGCTCGTAGCTGACGTCCCGGTAGACCACGGCCCCTCCACCGGTGTGCTCGCGGAGCTGGCGCTGCGGTCGGGGCAGCCCGTGGGAACGTTCGACCCTCCGCAGGTACGAGCTCTCCAACGCGGACTGGATCCCCTCCGCGGTCTCGCAGAACACGTCGCGCAGCCAACGCCGGTGGCGCACGTTGCGACGGTGCTCGAGCTCGCCGAGCAGCCGCTGCGGCGTCGTACGCCGGCGCCGGCAGGCCTCGGAAGCCAGGGCGAGCGCTGCCGTGCGACCCGGTGCCTGGGCGCACAACGAGATGAGCGCGTCCTCGAACCGCAGCCTCGGCGGGCCGAGGTTCCACAGCACGCGGCCCTCGAGATCGGCCAGGAGATGCAGCATGATCCCGCGACGGAGCACCGGCGTGCGGCTGGCGTCCACGGCGACGTGGACCACCTCGCCGGCGAGGTGCACCGCCGACTCGTGGCTCAGGGCCGCCGGCCAGTGGAGGACGACCCCGGCCCAGGCCCGGTTGGCCCACGTGAGCGGGCCCGTGTGGTTGACGTAGACACCGGGATGGACGGTCACCAGCTCTCGTCGTCGGAGCCACCGGCGCAGGTCGGCCGTCGACGCACCGCGCTCGAGGAGCTGCCGGCGGCCCACGACGCCAGCCTGCCGGTCGAGCAGGTCACGGGCGTCTCGGAGCTCCATGGGCGGACGATGCCGTGCCTCGGCGCGCAACGGTGCAGGCACGCCCCAGCCTGTGCACAAGGCGGCAGTCCCCGGATCGGTGTCATCCGGGGGTACCGATCGCGGGAGTGCCTAGGCTGACCGGATGACGGGACAGGAGGTCCGGGACAACACCCGGGACGTCGAGGCCGGGGTGGTCACCGACTTCAGCGACCGGATGAGCTACAGCGGCTACCTCGACCTGCCCACGTTGCTGTCCGCGCAGCGGCCCATCAGCCGGCCCGAGCACCACGACGAGCTGCTCTTCATCGTGCAGCACCAGACCACCGAGCTGTGGCTCAAGCTCGTCCTCCATGAGCTGGAGGGCGCCTGCGCCCTGATCCGCAACGACGACCTCGCCCCGGCCCTCAAGGGGGTCGCCAGGGTCAAGCACGTCCAGCGGACGCTGACCGAGCAGTGGTCGGTGCTGGCGACGCTGACCCCGTCCGAGTACGCCGAGTTCCGGGGGGTGCTGGGAAACGCCAGTGGCTTCCAGTCCTGGCAGTACCGCGCCGTGGAGTTCGTGCTGGGCAACAAGAACGCCCGGGTGCTCCAGGTGTTCGACTCCGACCCCGAGGCCGCCGCCGTCGTACGGCGGGCGCTCGAGCAGCCCTCGCTCTACGACGAGTTCCTCCGCTATCTCGCCCGCCTCGGCCACCCCGTGCCGCAGGAGGTGCTGGAGCGCGACGTCACCCAGGCCTGGACGTTCACACCCTCGCTGGTGCCGGTGTTCCGCGCGGTCTACGAGGAGCCGGCCAAGCACTGGGCGGTCTACGAGACCTGCGAGGAGCTCGTGGACCTCGAGGAGAACTTCCAGCAGTGGCGGTTCCGACACCTCAAGACGGTCGAGCGCATCATCGGGATGAAGTCCGGGACCGGGGGCTCGAGCGGCGCCCCGTTCCTCCGCAGGGCCCTGGAGCTGACCTTCTTCCCCGAGCTGTACGCCGTGCGCACCGCGATCGGCAGCTAGCGGCGGGTCAGCCGGTGAGGGCGACGACGTCGCCGACCGACACGGTGCCGGACCGCACCACGTCGGCCACCACCCCCAGCTCCCCGTCGTACGCGCGCGAGACGGTGCGCAGCAGGCCTCGGTCCGGCGGCAGGTCGGCCTGGGGCAGGTCGAGCATCACGCACCGTGGCATCGCGGCCACGACCTCGAGCACGACCTGCGGTCCGAGGGCGAGCCGCCGCCCGGCCCACCCCTGCTCCGGACAGCCCTCGTCCTCGCCGGTGTCGACGACGATGTTGGGCCGCAGCCGCAGGGCGTCGACGGGGCGGCCGTGAGCGGTGGCCGCGGAGCGCAGCGACGCGGCGGTCACCAGGTGGAGCGGTCCCTCGTCGAAGTGCGACTCGCCGTCCTCGCGCGCCAGCATCACCGGCCGTCCCACGTGGCGGCTGAGCGTGTCGTGGACGGCGGCGTCGTCGCCTCGGACCGCGCGCCCGTCGGGGAAGGCCACGACCGGCGTCTCCCCGTCGTACGTCGACCGCAGGGCCAGCAGCCCGTCCATCCGGCGGAACCGGCGGGTGGTCTTGCCGCTGCCGAACCGGCCGTCGGGGTCACGCACGGACCACAGCCGGTCGCCCACGACCCCTCGGGCATCGATGTCGACGCGGTCGAGCCGCTCGCCGGCCAGCGACTTGACCGGGTAGCGGTACAGCTGCGCGACGCGCCCGTGCGACGACTCCACGACAGGCATCCTGCCAGCCGGCCTCTACGGTGGGGCCCATGACGGATGTGCAGGGTGAGCAGGAGTGGTCGAGGACCTGTCCTGAGTGCGGGACCGAGCTGCAGTCGGCGACGATCGACTTCGACGAGGCGAAGGCCGACCGGCCCGAGCTGCGGCCGGGCGAGATGGCGGCGGTCGACTTCTGCCCCAACCCGGACTGTCCCTCGCACACCACGACAAGCTGAGGGACAAGCTGAGGGACGAGCTGAGGCGGCCACAGCCGAGGCGATGAGACGCGGCTCGAATCGAACGCGCGTCAGCCGAGCGCGGCCAGGTCCTCCTCGTCGAGCCTCAGCTCGGAGGCCTGAACGGAGTCGGTGATCGACTGCGGTCGGCTGGCGCCGGGAATCGGTACGACGGCCTCGGAGAGGGAGAGCTCCCAGGCGAGGCACACCTGCTGCGGGGTGACTCCATGCTTGCGGGCCACCTCCGCGAAGGCGCTCCACCTGGCGCCGAGCTCCGCGGCGTCGGACATCCCGCCGAGGGGACTCCAGGCCAGGAACGCCAGCCCGAGCTCGGCGCAGAGCTCGATCTCGGGCAGCGAGCTCCGGAAGGCGGGCGAGAACTGGTTCTGCACCGACACCAGCCCGTCGCCGAGGATGCCGTGGGCCTCGCGGATCTGGTCCGGGTCTGCGTTGGAGAGACCGGCCGCGGCGATGAGCCCCTCGTCGAGGAGCGCCTTCAGCCCTCCGATGGTCTCGGCGTAGGGGACCGCGGGGTCGGGACGGTGGTGCTGGTAGAGGTCGATCTGCTCCACGTCCAGCCGCTCGAGCGAGGCTACGCAGGCCTGGCGCAGGTACTCCGGTCGCCCGTCCAGCTCCCAGTCGGTGCCCTTGCGGGTGTGTCCGCCCTTGGTGGCGACCAGCACCTCGCCCTGGGTGACGCCGGCCTGGCGCATCGCCTTGGCGACCAGGAGCTCGTTGTGACCGAAGGTCGACTCGTCGGGGCTGTAGGCATCCGCGGTGTCGATCAGCGTGACCTCGGCCTCCAGCGCGGCCTTGACCGTCGCGATCGCGGACTCCTCGTCGTTGTGCTCCCGCACCGACATGGGCATGGCGCCCAGGCCGATCTCCCCGACACTGCGGTTGCCGATTCGTCGCTGTCGCATCTGTTCCGTCCTAGGGCGAGAGGGTGCCGGGCAGGGCTCGTGCCGGTCGGAGCACGCCTACCCAGGTGCACGGCCCGCGGAACGCACGTTTGAGTCTCCGCACGGATGGCGAGCCGTCCTGCCCCCGCTACGGGGAGGTCTCCGGCGGGTGCCGGTGAGGGGGTGACGCCGGAGTGCCGGGGCGGGCGACGTACCTTGGGCCGTCTGGACCACGGACCCGGAAATCCGGAATCTGCCGACTTGTCATGCTTCGCGTGCTTACGGTGGCCTGCATGCCCCCGCTTCGACATGCACGCAGCGCCGTCGCTCTGACCATCGTCGCCCTCCTGGTGGGCGCCCTGACCGCCGTCGAGCGGCCCTCGACCGTGTCCGAAAACCAGCAGCGCCTGGTCTCGAGCTCGTCGCCGACGAACGCGGGCAAGGTCTACCGCTGGGGGCTCGCCGCCTGGAAGGACGAGTTCCGGCCGCGGCTCTCGCGGGCCTGGGCGGTGAACCACCGCAAGCTGGTGCGCAACCAGAACGGCATGCTGACCCTCGACGGGACCGCCAGGAGCGGCACCGTGACCGCCACCGTCAAGGGACGGGCACACCGCTACGGCCGGTGGGAGGCACGTGTCCGGGGCCAGCAGTGGGGTCGTGGCCACCGGCCGTACCACGTCATCTGGGAGCTGGTGCCGGCCGGTGACTACCGCTGCGGGGGCCGCAGCATCGTCATCTCCGACTTCACCGTGGGATCAGGGCGGGCGAACAGCTACATCCGCACCGCGCCGCGGCGGCAGTTCGTCGCCAGCAAGGCGCGCAACCTCGGCAACTACGCCTGGCACACGTACGCGGTCGAGGTCACCAAGAAGCGCATCTCCTGGTTCGTCGACACCCGCGTGGTCATGACCGAGCGCCGCGACGCGGCCCTTTCCGGCACCCGGTTCAAGATGCGCTTCCGACTCGCCGGCGCGAAGGGCGCCCGGATGAACCCGTCCCGGATGCAGATGGACTGGGTGCGCTACTACACGCTCGAGCGTCCCAACGCCCGGTCGGTCGCTGCGCCGCAGGCACGCCGAGGTTCGTACGCCGGGGCCTGCTGACCTCAGGGTTCGGGGCGGGCGAGGACCCGGATGAACCGGGCCTGCGCCACGTCGGCCGTCCCGGTCTCGGCGATCCGGTTCGCGAGCGCCAGCGCGTCCTCGCCGCGGCCGCTGTCGGGAGCGAGCACGAGCCGCTCGTCGGTCCGCTCGGTGACGTGGGCGGCGCCGAGCGACTGCCGGATCTGCTCCAGGCTCCGCGCGTCGCCCTCCACGCGAACCTCGGGGAGGACGGCGATCAGGGTGCCGTCCTCGGCGCGATAGACGGGGTGGACGCCGGCCGCGGAGGCGGCGGCCTCGCCGAGGGCCCGGTCGGCCGCAGCCCTCGAGACCATCACCATCGACGTGCTGAGAGCCTTGCCCTCGGCGCGGAGGGACGGCGTCGTCGACGCCGCCTTCACAGCGGCGTCGGACTCCAGGTCGACCACGACGTCGCCGGCCGGCTCGAGGGGGATCCTGCGGCCGCCGGCCCAGTAGTAGGCGCCGTCAGGGCTCATCGGCCCTACCGCCGCCGTGCTGCCCGCATCGCGGCGAAGGCGTTGAGCCGTCCGTGCCCGACGAACTTCGACCACCCGGGCTTGCCGGTGCCGATGTGGTCGGTCGTGGAGACGATGACCTCTCGCACCTCCGCCTCGGTCAGGTCCGGACGCACCGAGAGCACCAGGGCTGCCGCCGCGGCGGCGAAGGGGGTGGCCGACGAGGTGCCGTTGAAGCTCGGGGTGGTCTGCCGAGGGCTGTAGCCGCGGCGTCCGGAGATGTCCGTGGTCACGATGCTCACCCCGGGGGCCATCACGTCGAGCCCCTCGCCGACGTTGCTGCCCCACCAGCTCTCGCCGTCCTTGGACGACGTCGTCTTCCGCTGGTCCCACTGGTTGGAGGCGCCGACGGTGAGGGTCTCCGGCAAGGTCCCGGGATACGAGACCGGGCCCTGCTGGTTGCCGGCGGCGATCACCACGACGGCGCCCTTGCCGCCACGACCCCGGGTGCGTGCGCGTCGGAAGGCGGCGGTCATCACGTCGACCGGCGGGCCGCCGCCCCAGCTGTTGGACAGCACGTCGGCCGCCCCTTCCCGCCAGCACCAGTCGATGGCGTCGGCGGTGTTGAAGTCATCGAAGATCCAGCCGTCGCCGCCGTCGCTCTTGGCGATGCGCGCCGCGACGAGCCCGACGCCAGGCGCCAGCCCTCGCACCGTGGACCCGCGCGAGCAGATGATGCCGGCACAGGCCGTGCCGTGGGCGTCGTCGCCGTCCGGCTGGGCTGTCGGGTTGCCGTCGACGAAGTCGCGCTCGGCGCTCACGGCGGCCTGGAGATAGCGGTGCGTGGTGTCCACCCCCTCGTCGAGCACGGCGACCTTGACCGCCGGGTCGCCGGTCGAGATCGTCCACGCCGCCTCGGCGGCGACGTCGGCGCCGGCCACGCCCGGCGTACCGTCGTTGTCCAGGCCCCATTGGTCGGTCTCTGCCGTGGTTCCGGGCCCGGGCCGCTGGACGAGCCGCAGGAAGTTCGGGTGCGCACCCTCGACCGAGCCGCGCTCGACGAGCCGTCGAGCGGCTTCCGCCCCCACGAGGGGCGGGCTGTCGGCGTCGCCGGGCACGGCGAGGAGGACCTTGCCGTTGCTGCCCTCCTGCACGACGGTGAGCCCGTACTCGCGACGAGCCCAGGTCAGCTCGGCGGTCTTGGCGCCGAGCACCGCGATCGTGTCGGTCGGGATCACCGTCGTGTCTCCCGGCTGCACCGGTTGGATCATGGTCGTGGTCTCCGAGACCACGGCGAACCTGGAGAGCACCGAGCTCGGTTGGGCGGCCAGCAGTCGCAGCACCTGTCGGCCCTCGGACTGCGGGCGGACCCGGAAGGCCATCGGCTGGACCTCGCCGGTCCGGCTCCTGCTGCTCTGACGTGAGCTGAACAGCCCCTGCACCGTCACGCGCTGTTTGCGGTTCCCGCTGTAGTACTCCAGCTGCTGCGCCATCGACGGTCTCCTCCGCTGGGCCTGGGTTCCAGGCTTACACCCGACGGCCCGAGGTGTCACGGAGCGTGGCGGCCAGTGCGATCGTCCACTGCCGGTCGTCGACCGTCAGGTCGGTCGCTCGTCAGGCGGCGCGGTCGGACGCCCTCCGGCCGGCGAGGAGGTCGGCGGCCTCCACCGCCACGTCGTCGTACTCCAGCCGGGGGAGCCGGTCGAACCATGCGCCCTCGGGTGCCGGCGTGCCGATGTTGACGACCATGATCGCGTGCCAGGGGCGGTCGGCGAAGAACTCCGCGTCGATGCCCTCGGCGTCGAAGCCGCCCATCGGGCCGGCGGCGAGTCCGGCAGCGCGGACGCCGAGGAGGAAGTACGCCGCCTGCAGGGTCGCGTTGAACACGGCCGCCTGGGCGCGGGCCTCGTCGTCGGCGAAGGCGGCCCTGGCCCCGGGGAAGTGCGGGAAGGTGCGCGGCAGCTGCTCGTGGAAGTCGAGGTCGGCCGCGAGGATCGCGACCAGTGGTGCACCTGCCGTCTTGTCGCGGTTGCCGGGCGACATGTGGGACAGCAGCCGCTCGCGCTCCTCGCCGTCGCGCACGAGCACCATGCGCAGCGGCTGGGCGTTCATCGCGGTGGGCGCGTACTTCACCAGGTCGTGGACGGCGCGCACCTGCTCCTCGGTCACCGGCTCGTCGGTGAAGCGGTTGGCGGTGCGGGCCTCGCGGAAGAGCAGGTCCTGGGCGTCGGGGGTGAGTGTCAGTGCGGTCACGTGGGGCTCAACCAAGGTTGTACCCACAACTATTCCCGTCCAGTGCTGCCTCCGGGTCAGGCGGGCGGCGGCAGCCGGACCCCGAACCCGCCGGCTGCGAGCCTGAGGAGCACGGGCCCGGGTTCGAGCAGGTCGCTGATCCGCGACGCGCTGAGCACCTCGAGCTCGCGAAGCCGCTCGTCGTAGAGCTCGGCACTGGTGTTCCGGGCGTCGTGCAACGCGAACGTGTTGTGCCAGACCTTGCGTCGGGACTCGCGGAGCAGTCGACGCGAGGCGAGGCGGTTGACGGGGGTCAGCAGCCGGTCGGCGAGAGCGACGTGGGTGAGGGTCCGGAGCTCGGCGTCCTCAGCCGCGACTCGCGAGGCGAGGACAGCGTCGATGCGCTCGTGGTCCCGCCGCCGCCGCTCGAGCACAGCCGGATCGGCGAACTCCGCCGCGGGGATCACCGAGACCAGCGACTGCGGCAGGTCGTAGTTGATGTGCGCGTTGATCCCCAGCAGGACGTGCTGCAACGGGTGAAGCTGCGGTGAGGCGTTGAAGGTCTCCCGCCACGGTCGGGGGACGACCTCGCCTGCGGTCTCGGCATCGTGAGCGACCAGGTAGAGCTCGGCGAACACCACGTCCCACCGCGCGACCCAGTCGCCGTCCTCGAAGAGGCCGACGTCCACGGCCCGGCCCACGGCTCGGGTGGTCCGCAGGTAGGTCGCGATGAAGGTACGGCGGTGCGCCAGCGCCACGGGCAGACCGTCGAGCCGGTCCTCGAGAGCCGAGACGACGTCGGCGATGCCTCGCTGGCTCACCGTGCGAGTCTCCCGCACGGATCCAACCGCCCGCGCCGCCGTGCGGGAGCGGGGTAGGTCAGGCGCTCAGCAGCGGGACGGTCTCCACGTGGCCGTCGGGGGCCAGGTAGAGCCCGTCGTCGAACAGGATCACCCCGTTGCAGAGCCGGCACCAGCCCTGGTCGGACCGGTCGTAGGCGACGTGTGCGCTGCAGCAGTGCGGGTCGTCGGCCTCAGGGCACTGCGGGGAGTGGGTACACAACATTGTGTTCCTCGAACATGGTCGTGGCGTGGTGGCAAGGTGCTGAGCCGGGCAGAACACTCCCGGCGCTCCCTCCAGATTAGATCGATCATATGATCGATCCAAGCGCCGTGACCGTGTGGAGGTCGACCAGGCCGTCTCCAGGCCGTCTCCAGGCCGTCCCCGGGCCGTTCCGGGTTGTCCTGAGCGCGCCGGAGCGCACGCCGGGAGGCCTGAGTGGGTCTGCCGGCCCCTCAGCTCGCGGGCCAGCACCCACCGTCGTAGGTCGTCCTCTGCGCCGGCGGCGCGGTGATCGGCCGGGCGTTGGCGCGCTCGAGGGTGTAGTAGCGGACCCAGTCCATCTGCAGCCACGACTCGTTCATGGTCTCGTGCGGGGCCCGGCTCCCCTCCATCCGGAAGCGGACCCGGTAGCGCACGCCGGACAGCGCCTCCGGCCGCCGCTCGGTCATGATCACGTTCTTGTCGACGAACCACGTGACGTGGTCGGGCGCCACCTCGATGGCGAAGGTGTGGAACTCCTCGGTCGTCGCCTCCGGGTCGACCTGATAGTGGAACTCGTTGTTCGGCCGGGTCCGGACGTAGCCCTCCACCATGGGGCGGCCGGGCTGGTAGGACCCGATGACGAGGCTCTTGGCGCCGCAGCGGTACTCGCCGACCGGGACCAGCTCGAAGAAGACGCGGTACGGCGCGTTGCCGCGGTCGAAGACGCGGGTCCGCACCCGCGCCTCCCAGCGGCCGTACCTGGCGAAGTGGTCCATCGCGGTGGTCTGCAAGGTCATCGGCTCGGTGCCGGCCTGCAGGGTGAGCATGCCGATCTGCTGGCCGACGCGACCGTCGACGTTGCTCTTCCAGCGCCCGCCGTCGAACCGCACCTCGGGTCGGAACTCGTCCTCCCAGGCCGACAGGCCCCACCCGAACACCTTGCCGGCGTTGGTGGGCTTGTCCTCGAGGACGAGGCGGTAGTCGTCCTCGACGACGCCCGTGGCAGGGTGGCCCACCTGGGTCCCGGCCAGGGCGGCACCCGTGAGGGCGCAGACGGCCAGGAGCGTGGAACCGAGTCGCGGGGTGATTCGGGGCATACAGGACTATAGGCAGGCCTTTACCCTGAATGTCCTGGTTCTGCCGATTTGCGGTGCCGCGTCGTACTGGGTGATTCTGACCAGGAGCGAGAGAGGGGCTCGGAGCCTCGAATGCCGGAACTCTCGAACCGACTTCAAGCGGTCGTGGATGCTCTGCCCCTGCGGGAGGGCATCCGCGTGCTGGAGATCGGGTGCGGGCCCGGGGCGGCCGCGCGCGAGGTCGCCCGCCGTGTCGGCTCGGGTCATGTCCTGGGCATCGACCGCTCGCCCGCCGCGATCGCCCAGGCCGTGGCCGGCTCGGCCGCCGAGATCTCAGCGGGGATCCTCAGCTTCCGTTGCTGCTCGGCGGAGGACTTCGTCCTGCAACCGGCGGAGCCACCCTTCGACCTCGCCTTCGCCGTACGCGTCGGCGCCCTCGACGGCCGGCACCCCGAAGCCGGCAAGCGGGCGCTCGAACAGCTCCGGGCCGTTCTGGTGCCCGGGGGCAGGCTCCTGGTCGACGGCGGCAGCCCCTTGCGGGAGCTGTACGTCGGCTGACGGGGGGTCACCGGTGGCGGTCAGCCGGCGCTGACGTCAGCCCACACGGTCTTGCCGCTGCCCGACGGCTCGACGCCCCAGGCGTCGGCCAGCACCTCGACAAGCATCACGCCTCGACCACCGGTCGCCTCGATGTTCTCCTCCTGCGGCCGTGGGACCCGCGTGTGCGTGTCGGTGACCATCACCCGGACGCGTCCGCGGTCCCGTCTCAGCTCCAGAGTGGCCGCGCCGTCGGTGTGGATGAGGGCGTTGGTGACCATCTCCGACACCAGCAAGGTCAGGCTCTCCTCCAGCGAGGCCATCTGCCACAACCTCAGGGGCGTCGCGGGTGAAGGTGCGGGTGTCGCCCACCTCAGAGATGGCACCGACGTCGAGGCACACCCGCTTCTCGTCTCCTGCAGGGCCGGCGTAGTCACAGACCACGTCGGCGCACCTCGCAGTCAGGGCGTCGTCGCGGCGCCGGCGCGCATCTCCTCGACGGCCTCCACGGCGTAGAGGCAGGCCGCACGATGACCGGGCTCGACCTCGTAGAGCTCAGGATCCGTCGTGGCGCAGTTGTCGCGGGCGGCGGGGCACCGCGTCCGGAACCGGCATCCCGACGGTGGGTTCACGGGGCTGGGCACGTCACCGTGCAAGGTGATCCGACGTCTCCGCCGTTCGGCCTCGGGATCAGCGGTCGGGACAGCGGAGAGCAGCGCTGCGGTGTAGGGGTGCGCCGGGTTGCGGTAGATCTGCTCGGGGGTGCCCGTCTCCACGATCCGCCCGAGGTACATCACGGCCACCCGGTCGCTCATGTGCTCGACGGCCGCGAGGTCGTGGGAGATGAACAGGTACGTGAGCCCGAGCTGCTCCTGCAGCCCCCTGAGGAGGTTCATGATCTGTGCCTGGACCGACAGGTCGAGCGAGGCGATCGGCTCATCGAGGACGATGAGGTCCGGCTCTCCGGCCAGCGCCCGGGCGATGCCCACGCGCTGCTTCTGACCCCCGGACATCTCATGGGGACGCCGATCGGCCATGTCCGCCCGCAGCCCCACCATCTCGAGGAGCTCGGCGACCCGGCTGCGTCGGGCGTCCCGCGACGCCGCCAGGTCGTGGACGATCAGTGGTTCTGTGATGCTCGCCCCCACGGTGAGCCGGGGGTCGAGCGAGGCAGCGGGGTCCTGGAACACCATGGAGACCCTGCGCCGCAACGACCGCACCCGGCGGCGGGACCAGTCGGTCACGTCCTGACCGCCTACCTCGACGCGACCGCCGGTGGCGTCCACCAGTCGCAGCAGCGCGAGCCCGGTGGTCGACTTGCCGCTCCCCGACTCCCCGACCAGGCCGAGCGTCTCGCCGCGCCGCACCTCGAGGCTCACCCCGTCCACCGCCCGCACCGGCGCGCTCCGGCTCACCGAGAAGTGGACGTGCAGGTCCTCGACCCGGGCGACCACGTCCCCGGTCTTGACCGCACCGTGCTCGGTGGTCATGAGGCCGGCCGTTCGATGCCGGAGTGGGGCGCTCGGTAGAAGGTGCGGACACGGTGCCCCGGAGCGATCTCCGTCAGCGGCGGCTCCTCGGTCCGGCAGCGCTCGTCCCCGCGCACCGGGCACCTCGGATAGAAGGCGCAGCCCGGTGGCAGCTGATGCGGCACCGGTGGCGCCCCGGGGATGGTGGCCAGGCGGTCCGCCCGTACGCCGGGCTGCGGCCGGGCGGCCAGCAGCGCCTGCGTGTAGGGATGCCCGGGGGAGCCGAAGATGTGGTCGACCGTGCCGTGCTCGAGGATGCGGCCGCCGTACATGACGGCGACCTGGTCGGCGATCCCGGCGACGACGCCGAGGTCGTGGGTGATCCAGACGACCGCGGTGCCGAGCCGCTCCTGGAGCGACTCGACGAGCTCCAGGATCTGCGCCTGCGTGGTGACGTCCAGCGCCGTGGTCGCCTCGTCGGCGATGAGCAGCTCGGGGTCGTTGGCAAGAGCCATCGCGATGACGACACGCTGGCGCATGCCTCCGGAGAACTGGTGCGGGTAGTTGTCGACGCGCTGCTCCGGAGACGGGATCCCCACCATGTCGAGGAGCTCGACTGCCCGGCTGCGCGCGTCGTCGCCGCGAAGGCCCAGGTGCTCCTCCGAGGCCTCGGTCACCTGCCGGCCTACGGGCATCACCGGGTTCAGCGAGGTCATCGGGTCCTGGTAGACGAACCCGACGTGCCGCCCCCGCGCGCGCCGCCGCTCCACCTCGGACATCGCGCCGAGGTCCTCGCCACGGAGGCGCACGGTGCCTCCCACCTTGGCGCCGCGCGGAGAGAGTCCTGTCGCCGCCAGGACGGTCATGCTCTTGCCACTGCCCGACTCCCCGACCACGGCGAGCGTCTGACCCGGGTGCACCTCCCAGTCGACGCCGTCGACGACGCGAGCAACTCCCCGCCGGGAGGAGAAGCTCACCGAGAGGTTCTCGATGCTCAGCACCGGCTCGCTCATGACGCCCTTCTCGCTTCGTCCTGGCTCAGCTGCCGCGGGTCGAGGACGTCGCGGAGCGCGTCGCCGACGACGTTGAAGGCCAGCACGGTCACGAAGATCGCCAGCCCCGGGAAGAGCCCCAGCCACCAGGCGTCCTGCACGAACCCGCGGCCGTCGTAGAGCATCCGGCCCCAGGACGGCTTCGGTGGCTGGATCCCCAGCCCGAGGAACGAAAGCGCGGCTTCGGACAGGATCGCAAACGCCAGGGAGAGGGAGGTCTGCACGATGAGCGGCGCCGCGATGTTCGGCAGCACGTGACGCCGCATGATCCGGCCGTCCGACGCGCCGACGGACACCGCCGCCTGCACGAAGACCTGCTCGCGCACCGACAGCACGCTGGCGCGGGTCACGCGCGCGAAGATCGGCGCGTACACGACCCCGATCGCCACCATCGCCGTCACGAGCCCGGGGCCGAGGACCGCCACGATCGCCACGGCCAGCAGGAGCACCGGGAAGGCGAAGAGCACGTCCATGCATCGCATGAGGACGTTGTCGACGATGCCGCCGTAGTAGCCCGCGACCAGGCCGAGGGTCACCCCGGCGAGCAGCGCGAGCCCGACGCTGACCGCACCCACCATCAGCGACACCCGAGCAGCCACCATGACGCGGCTGAGCACGTCACGCCCCAGCTCGTCGGTGCCGAAGGGGTGGCTCCAGGTGGGGGCCTGCAGCATCTGGTCGACGTTGACCTCGTTGACGCCGTAGGGGGCGATGAGGTCCCCCAGGACACCGACGACGACGAGGACGGCCAGGATCACCATGCCGACCGCGGCCGGGATGTTGCTCCGCAGAGCGGTCCAGACGCGGTTGCGGTCGGCGGGAAGCGGCTCGCCGTGGCTGTGGTCGGTCTCGGCTGCTGTCGGACCCAGGTCGTGGCTGCTCACGTGACCGAGATCCTCGGGTCGAGCTTGGCGTAGAGGACGTCCACGAGCAGGTTGACCAGCAGGAAGAGCGCCGCGACGAGGAGCACCGCGCCCTGGAGGACGGGGTAGTCGCGCGCCTGCACCGCGTCGTAGGTCAGTCGGCCGAGCCCCGGCCAGGCGAACAGCACCTCGATGACGATCACGCCGCCCAGGAGGCTGGCCAGCTGGACGGCGGCCACGGTCACGACCGGGATGAGCGCGTTGCGAAGCACGTGTCGCGTCACCACCCGGCGCGGCATCAGCCCCTTGCCCTCCGCGGTGCGGACGTAGTCCTGGGACATCGCCTCGAGCACCGAGGAGCGGATGAAGCGCGTGAGGATCGCGGCCGTCACGAGTCCCACGGTGACGCTGGGCATGAGGAGATGCAGGAACCACTCCCAGGGGTCCTCACCGAAGCTGGTGTATCCCGACGGCGGCAGCCACCCGAGCATGCCGGCGAACACGATGATCCCCATGATTCCCATCCAGAAGTCGGGCACCGAGACGCCGAACTGGCTGAACACGCGGGTCGCGTGGTCGACGGGCGAGCCGTTCTTCACCGCGGAGATCAGCCCCAGCGGGAAGGCGACCAGCAGGGCGAAGACGACCGCGAAGAGAGCAAGTGCGGCGGTGGCCGGGAGCCGCTCGATCACGATCTGGGTGACGGGTTCGCCGCTGCGGAAGCTGACCCCCAGGTCGCCGACGAGTGCGCTGCCGACGTAGTCGAGGTACTGGATCGGCAGTGGCCGGTTGAGGCCCGCCCGCTCGCGCAGCGCGTCGTACGTCTCCTGGTCGAACCGTGTGCCCAGGGCGACCCGTACCGGGTCGCCGGGCACGAGCTGCAGCAGGAGGAAGACCACGAGCGTCACCCCCAGCAGCACCACGGCCGACTGGGCGAGGCGGGTCAGGACGAAGCGGGTCATCGGCTCGGTGCCTCCGGTCGAGCTACTCCGACAGACTTACGGACTTGAACCGGGTGGCCCGGTCGGCCCTCACCTCGTAGCCCTCGACCTCCGGCATCCAGCCCTGCGCGATGTCGGGGTTGTAGAGGTAGATGTAGCTGGCGTCGTCGACGATCAGCTCCGAGACGTCGTCGTACATCTGCTTGCGCTGCTCGGTGTCGGTCTCGACCTTCGCCTCGTCGAGCAGCGTGTCCACCTCCGGGTTGCTGTAGCCGTGGAAGTTGAACTGACCCTTGGAGTGGTGCTGGGCGTAGTAGAACTCGTCGGGGTCGATGTTGCCGAGCCAGCTGAGCATGAACATGTCGAAGTTGCCCTTGCCCTGCTCGGCGAGCCAGGTGCTGAAGTCGAGCTCGCGGATCTCCACCTCGATGCCGACCTCGGACAGCTGGTCGGCAATCACCTGCGCCGCGCTGACGGTCTCCGGGTAGTCGCTGGTCACCATCAGGTCCATGGTGAGGTCGCTGACGCCGGCGTCGTCGAGCAGCTGCTGGGCCTGGTCGGGGTCATGGCTGTACGGCGCGTACTCGTGGTACCAGGAGCTGGCCTCGGGGATCGCCGTCTGGTTGACCGTCGCGTTGCCGAACTTCGCGGCCTTGACGATCGCCTCGCGGTCGATGGCGAAGGCGATGGCGCGACGGACGTTCTCGTCGTTGAACGGCTCGCGATTCTGGTTGAGAGCCAGGTACCAGTAGTCGCTGGTCGGCTCGGACTCCACCACGACCTCGTCGCTCTCCTCGAGTGTGGAGACCTGCTGCGGGGGCAGGTTGTCGGTCCACTGCACCTCGCCACCCTCGAGGTTCTGCAAGGCGACGGTCGGGTCCTTGACGAAGGTGAAGGTGACGCCGCTCAGAGCGGGCTTCTCGCCCCAGTACTCCTCGTTGCGCACCAGCTCGATGCGGTCACCGCTGCGGAAGCTGTCCAGCTTGAACGGGCCGCTTCCCACCGGGTTCGTCTTGACGTCGCCGGACGTGACGTTCTTCTTGGAGACGATCGCCATGCCCTTGTAGCCGCCGACCGCAGCGAGGAGGTTGGGCTGGGGCTGCTTGAGCGCAATCTCCAGAGTCTGCGGGTCGAGCGCCTTGATCGACTTGACCTCGGCGAACTTGTAGGAGGACGACAGCTCCTCGTCGATGATCCGGTTGTAGCTGTAGGCGACGTCCTCCGCGGTGAGGTCTGATCCGTCGGAGAACTTCACGTCCTGACGGATCGTGAAGGTCCAGGTCAGCTGGTCCTCGCTGGTCTCCCACTCCTCGGCGATCGAGGGCTGCATCTCCAGGTTCTCGTCCGGCTCGACCAGGGTGTCGTAGACGTTCTCGAGCACCTGGAAGCTGAAGTAGGCCGACGTGTTGTGCGGGTCGAGGTTGTCCGGCTCGCCGGCGATCGCAGCAGTGAGCACGCCTCCCGACTGGCTCTGGCTCCCGCTGTCCGACCCGGAACCGTCGACGTCGACGCTCTCACCCGAATCACATGCAGTGAGAAAGGCCGTCCCGAGAACCACCAGTGCGGCTCCGGCGATCTTCTTGCGCAGCTGCAGCATGACAACCTCGATCTATCGATCTGCTCTCGCAGGAACCGTCCCAGACTCCGCGTCAGGTTAGACCACGAGTGCCTCACCAGCGGTGACCGATCCGTTGGAACCTTGTGAGCGCGTCGTGCCACACCTTCCTATGACTCACGGAGTGCGCTGGTCGAGCTCCGCGGAAGCACTTCCCCGGCGGTCAGGGACCACTGCGGGTCAACTGCGTTCGCCGAGGATGCTGAAGACCGGAATCCACTCGCCCTTCCCCGCGAGACGCACGGTTCCCAGATCCTGGGAGACCACCGAGCCGTCGACGGCTGCGTGCGTGGAGGCGTCCACGAGGATCTGACCCGGGCCCGCAGTGGCCTGAAGCCGAGCGGCCACGTTGACCGCGTCGCCCACGACGGCATAGTGCATGCGCCGCGCTGAACCTACGTTGCCGGCGATCACCTCCCCGGTGGTGATCCCGACGCCCGCTTGGAGGCGCACCTCGGGCAGCGAAGGAATCTCCAGCTGCCTGATGGCCGACTGGATCTCCAATGCCGCCCGAACCGTGCGCCAGGGGTCGTCCGCGTGCATGACCGGCGCGCCGAAGAACGCGAAGACGCCGTCACCGAGCAGATCTGCGACCGTTCCGCCGAACCGCTCCACGGCGTCACTGGTGACCTCGAGGTAGCAGTTCAGCAGGTCGAGCGCCTGCTCAGGTTCGTGTTCAGCCGCGAGAGCGGTATAACCGCGGATGTCGGCGAAGAGCGTCGTCACGTGCCGCCGGTCCCCACCCAGCTGCACACCGAACGGCGCGCGAAGGACTTCGGCGGCAATGCTGTCGCTCACGTAGCGGCCCAGCAGATCGGCGAGCCGGTCCTGAAGCGCCTTGACTCGCAGCAATGAGCGGACCCGTGCCTTGAGCTCACTCTCGTCGAACGGCTTCGTGAGGAAGTCGTTCGCGCCGGCCTCGAGCCCGCGGACCTTGTCCTGCGAACGGTTCAGGGCCGTCACCAGCAAGATCGGCAGACCGACGTACGCCGGTTGCGCGCGCAGCCGCTGACAGACCTCGATGCCGTCCATCTCAGGCATCAGGACGTCCAGGCACACGAGGTCCGGTGCATGATCGGCCACGGCAGCGAGGGCGGACCGACCGTTGTGAGCCTCGACGACGTCGTAGCCCTGGTGGGACAGCAGCTTGTGTAGGAGGGCCAGGTTCGCCGGCTCGTCGTCGACCGCGAGAACCAGAGCTCGATCGCGACTCATGGGAGCAGCTCCCTCACGGTGGTGGCGAAGGTCGCGACGTCCACGGGTTTCGGGAGGTAGCCGTCGAAGCCGGCGGACAGCGCACGAGACCGGTCACCCAGCATCGCGTGAGCGGTGAAGGCGACGACGCGCAGGGATGCGGTCCCTGCTTCGCCCCGAAGGACGTCGAGCGCGCGCCAACCGTCCATGTCGGGCAGCGCGATGTCCATGAGGACAAGGTCGGGGCGCCCCTCGTGCGCGAGCTCGATGCCGCGTGCCCCCGTCTCAGCGATCAGGACCTCGTGCCCGTCGCGGCGCAGCAGCTTGTCGACCAGCGCCTGGTTCGCCGGCATGTCCTCGACCAACAGGATGCGCGCCATCACCGCGCCGTCCGTTGCGCCGCGATCCTGTCGAGCGCGGAGAGCAGCTGCTGCTTGTCGACCGGCTTGGTGAGCCAGCCGTCGGCCAGCCCCGAGCCGTTCGTGGGATCCACCACGGAGAGCACCAAGACCGGTACCGAGCGGGTGTCCGGGTCACGGCGGAGCTCAGCGAGCACCTCGTGACCATCACGTTCCGGCATGAGCAGGTCCAGCAGCACCGTGTCGGCGCGCAGCCTGCGGACCTCGGCCACGGCCTCGCCCGGGTGCTGGGCCGCCACCACGCGGTACCCGGTGTCGGCGAGCATCTTCTGCAGCAGCGGGGCCATGGCGGGGTCGTCGTCGATGCTGAGCAGCACCCGTTCGGGGCCCGGGACGGCTGGAGGGTCCCCATGGGCTGCAGTCATGGGCGCGCGGGCGTCCATCGGCACGATCAGGTGGAAGGTCGCCCCTGGACCGGGTCCACTGTCCACGGTGACGTCGCCTCCCATGGCGTGAGCCAGCCGACGGCTGATGGCGAGCCCCAGTCCCGTGCCGGCCACCCTGTCGTCTCCCTGCGCGAACTCGTCGAAGATCGCCTCCTGCTTCTCGGCCGGGATGCCAGGTCCGGTGTCATGCACGGCGACGTGCAGCTCCCTCGCACCGGTGGTGCCGACGTCGACCACGACCTCGCCCTGGTCCGTGAACTTGATCGCGTTGCCGATGAGGTTCCCCACGATCTGCCGCAGTCGCTGCTCGTCGAGCACGGCCTCGGGAGGGGCGGCCGACGCCGCGCAGCGCAGCCGGAGCTCCTTCTGCTCCGCCAACGGCCGCAGCTGCGCCACCACGGAGGACACGACGTCCCCCGGCGCGAGCGGGGCCGGCTGCAGCGTCAGCTTGCCCGCTTCGACCCGAGAGAGGTCGAGGATCTCGTTGATCAGCACCAACAGGTCTCGTCCGCCCCGCTGGACCCACTCGAGCGATGTCCGCTGCTCGGGGTTCAAGGGACCATCGAGCCCGGCGAGCAGCGCGTCGGTGAACCCCACGATCGCGTTCATCGGGGTTCGCAGCTCGTGGCTGACGCTCGCGAGGAAGCGCGACTTGGCCTCGCTCGCCTGCTCGAGCGAGGCGTTCGTCTCGGAGAGCCGCGCGCTCAGCTGGCGCTGGGTGTCGAAGAGCTGCGCGAGCCGGTCACTTGTCCGGTTGAGGTTGTCTGCGAGCCGGCCGAGCTCGTCCCGGTTGGGGACGCTGACACGGCCGGTGAAGTCGCCATGAGTGATCCGACCGAAGGCATGGTCGATCCTCTTGACCGGCAGGATGATGGCCCAGGACAGCAGGAACCCCACCAGCAGGGCCGCCAGCACGCTCACTCCCGAGAACGCCAGCACCACTCCGGTGAGCAGCCGTCGGTCGCTCGCCAGCCCGTCCCGGGCAGCGACCATCTGCAGAGTCGTGCGTTCGATGAGGGGGTTCAGCTCGTCCTCGAGCACGTGGGACTGCGTGTGCTCCCGGGCGATGTGGAGCCGGATGGCGTCGTCAACCTCTCCTTGTTGGTAGCTCTCCTCCACCAGGCGGCTGGAGACGGCGTAGTCGGAGTTTGCGGACCGCAACCTCGCGTAGGTCGCGGCCCCATCCGGATCGTCGCGCTCCATGGCACCGAGAAGCCTCGCGAAGTCCTGCTTCGCCGGCTCGATCTTCTGGTCATAGCGATCGGCCTCGGAACGGTCCGTGCCATAGAGGAGCAGCGCCATCGCCCGGTAGTGGCTCTGGGCCGTGACGGCGTACAACATCTCCTGCGCGCGGCTGACCTTCACCTCGTGCCGGTTGAGGTCGTCGATGCGCTCGTCCATCCGACCGATGACGAGCAGGCTGAGGAGCCCCATCGCCAGCAGCATGCCTGCGCCTCCGAGGAAGCCGAGGAGCAGCTTGCGGTGGATGCCGGTTGGGATGCGTGCGATGAGGTCGACGGCGGGCTGGAGCCAGCGGCTCAGGCGGGGCAGCTGGGGCTGGTCGGCTCCATCGCGCTCCGGTCGTGCTTCCTGTCGTTGAGGTGTGGTCCCGTACATGAGTCCGACCTCTCGGTGTCGATCACACCACTGAACACCTCCGAAGAACGACTCGGCAAGGACGAAGGACTGGGATATCCGCACGTGCAGGAGACGTCGGTCGGCAGGGATGACATGTCGGATTTGCTCCCTCGTCGTAGCTGGTTACCAGGCCCCGCTCACAGGCGTACTCGCTTGTTTTCGCGCGCGCTACTTACACCCCGTCCCCTGGGGGGCGATGTCTTGGACTCGTTTGCACGCGCTCACTCCTGAGGCCAGGCTGGCCACGCCCTCGTGGTGGTCTTGGCTCTCAGTGTGCTGTAGCCATGAAGGAACGGCCAAGGCTGGTCCTCGCGCATCGCGTGCTTTCCGGTGTCGCCGACATCCGGGGCCACCATCAGCGCTTGGTGGACGCTCG
>CADCUI010000005.1 GCA_902805845.1 uncultured Nocardioidaceae bacterium | reverse complement strand
GTCGATCGACGCCGACCTCAACGCCGGCCTAATCGACGACGACGAGGCGCGCCGGCGTCGGCGCGAGGTCGCGGCGGAGGCGGACTTCTACGGCGCGATGGACGGTGGCTCGAAGTTCGTCAAGGGCGACGCGATCGCGGCGATCATCATCACGCTCGTGAACCTGATCGGTGGCTTCGCCGTCGGGGTCGCGCAGAAGGGCATGAGCCTCAGCGACGCGATCCACACCTACAGCCTGCTCAGCATCGGCGACGGCCTGGTCTCCCAGATCCCGGCACTGCTGCTGTCGGTCGCCACCGGTCTCGTCGTCACGCGGTCCACCGCCGACGAGGACATGGGCACCGACATCATCCGCCAGCTCGGGCGGCACCGGACTCCCCTGCGGGTGTCCGGTGCGGGTGCGATCGCGATGTGCCTCATCCCCGGCCTGCCGAAGCTGCCGTTCCTCCTCGTGGGTGGCGCCATGCTGCTGGCCTCCGCGCGAGTGGTCGACGAGCAGGCCGTCGTGGGCACCGAGGCACCTGCCGAAGGCGGACCCGCCCCGACCGACACCCCCGAGATGATGGTCGCCGAGATCCAGGTCGACCCCATCGGCCTGGAGCTCTCGGCCGACCTCATCGACCTCGTCGACCCGACCTCCGGTGGTGACCTGCTCGACCGCGTCAAGGCGCTGCGCAAGAAGGTGGCGGCCGACGTCGGCATCGTCATGCCCCCCGTGCGGACCCGCGACAACCTCGAGCTCCCCCTACGGACCTACGCCATCAAGCTCTTCGGCGTCGAGGTCGCCCGCGGCGAGGCACCACCCGGCACCGTGCTGGCGATCGGCGAGTTCCTCTCGACGCTGCCCGGTACGCCGGTCAAGGAACCGGTGTTCGGGCTCGACGCCAAGTGGATCCCCGCCGAGCTCCGGGCCCAGGCCGAGGTCAGCGGCATCACCGTGGTCGATCGGGCCTCCGTGGTCACCACCCACCTCGCCGACGTCGTACGCCAGCACGCGGGCCGGCTCCTCGGCCGGGAGGACGTCAAGGTGCTCACCGACGTCGTCAAGCGCACCCACCCCGTGGTCGTCGACGAGCTGACGCCGTCGCAGCTGAGCCTCGGCGAGATCCAGCGGGTGCTGCAGGGGCTGCTCGACGAGCACGTGGCGATCCGTGATCTCGTGCGGATCTTCGAGGCGCTGTCCCTCCGGGCCCGCGAGACGAAGGACCCCGAGCAGCTCGTCGAGGTGGCGCGGGCCGCGCTCGGCCCAGCCATCATGCAGCCCTATGTCAGCGAGTGCGCCGTGCACGTCATCAGCTTCGATCCCCAGCTGGAGCAGCGGATGCTCGAGGCTCTGCGGCCGACAGAGGAGGGCAGCGTCGTCGCCTTCGACATGGAGACCGGCCAGGTCGTGCTCACCGAGCTCGCCCGCTTCATGCTCGAGGCGGAGAACCAGAACCTCAACCCGGTCGTGGTGTGCGCCCCGCAGCTGCGGTCGGCGGTACGCCGGATGGTGCAACCGTCACTCGGCCGGATGCCGGTGCTCTCCTACCGAGAGCTCTCGGGCAGCGCGCAGGTGCGCTCGCTCGGTGTGGTGACGGGCCGCCTGGCGGCGGTGTCGTTCTGAGATGGCGAACCCGTTGTCCGGCTGGGTGATCGCCAGCGGCGTCGTCCTCGGCTCGCCGGCCCTGTGGGCCGCTCTCGTGGACGGGTCCATGTCGTTGCAGACGGCGCTGGTTCGGCTCGGTGTCGCGCTGGCGCTGGCGTGGGTGGGCCTCTCGATGCTCGGGGCGCTCGTCGGACACCCCCCTGATCCGGTGTCGTCGAACGGCCATACCGCGAAGCCGGCCGCCATCCCCGCCGTACCCGTGTCGTCGACCGCTGCGTCCTCGGCGGCGCCGACCCCCACAGCAACGGGCCCAGCGGCAGCTCCGCCCGCAGGCTGAGCGTCCGAACCACGCTCTGCCTGACTCGCCGAGCCGGTTCTTGTGACGCCGGGTGGATCCTTCGGATACGTTCCCACAGACTCCGCAGCTGTCCGGCACCTGCTACCAGACCCGCTATTGGAAGTGTTCCGACATGAGAACCAAGATTGTCGCCGTTCTCACTGGCCTCCTGCTCGTTGTGCTCAGCGGTGCTTTCACCTTCCCCGCCCACTCCGCCCCGGTCGGTCCTCCCGGGACCTGGGGCTTGGTGTTCAGCGACGAGTTCAACGCGAGCACCTTGGACCTGAACAAGTGGAACAACGGCGGCAAGAGGCAGAACGGCGTGAGGAACATTCGGTCGAACGTGTGGGTCAACAGGGGCAAGGCGGTCCTCAACCTCTCGTCCACGACGACCGGGGCAATGCTGTACTCCGGCCCCGTGGACGGCATCGGGTCGAACCACTTCCAGCTGTCCGAGGGCGAGTACGTCGAGGCGCGGGTGCGCTTTCCCGGGCCTGGACCAGGGCCAGGCAAGCACCTGTACAACTGGACTGCATGGTGGACCGTCGGCAGCGACAACTGGCCGTCACTGGGAGAGATCGACATCGCAGAGGCCTCACCATGGGAGGACACCGGCAATCCGGTGAGTGCCAACTACCACGGGCCCAATCGGCACATCGGGTCCGTCATCCCGGGCTCGTGGTCGAACGCGTACCACGTCTACGGCGCACACCGCAAAGCAAGCTCGATCGACTACTACTTCGATGGCCGACTGGTCAAGACGTTGCCCGCGAACGACCCCGGCACTCCGCACAGCCTGGTGTTCAATCACGGTCTGTTCAGCGGGCAGACGGCGGTCCTCGCCCCCAAGTCACGGGTGCGTGTCGACTGGGTGCGAGCCTGGAAGCCCCGCTGAACGCGACTCCAGGTGGCTGCTGAGCAGCACGCGCGCCCTCCATGTCCGGCCGACCCGCCCTCCATGTCCGGCCGACCCGCCCTTCATGCAGGCGGACGCCTGCATGAAGGGCGGGTCGAGCAGACATCGTGGGCGGGTCGGCAGGTGGGAAGGACGTCAGGCGGCAGAACCGAGAACGCCGAGGGGGGCGTAGCTGAGCCCCGGGAACACCTGGGTGACGTCCTTGAGGGGGAACCGCTTGTGGACGACCTCGCCCAGCACCTGCCGGTAGTCGGTCGTCACGCGCAGGTCGCCCTCGAGGAGCGAGCCGCTGGCCAGCCCCGGCCACTGGCCGTAGTACCGACCGCCACGGACGCCGCCGCCCATGACGAGCATCATGTTGCCCCAGCCGTGGTCGAGGCCCTTGTTGCCGTTCTGGCTGACCCGCCGTCCGAACTCGCTGATCGTCACCAGGGTCACCCGCGAGCGCAGCGACCCCAGGTCGCGCATGAACGCGTCGACGCAGTCGGCGAAGGCGCGCACCATCTTCACCATCTCGCCGCTGGAGAGCGTGCCGTAGCCGTCGTGCAGGTCCCAGCTGCCGAAGTCCACGGAGACCACCTCGGTGCCGAGGTCGGCCTTGATCAGCTGCGCGGTGTCCTTGAGCGCGGCCGAGAGATCCGTCGCCGGCCACGCCGTCGGGTAGGGCACCACGGAGCGGTAGGTCTGCGCGCCGACCGGCGCCAGCGTCTGCTCGGTGGCCAGCGCCGAGCGGGCCGCCACCGCCAACGGGCTGGGGTTGTTCCGCCACATCGTGCCGAGCTGCGTACGCCGGCGTGCCCCCCACGTGCCCTCGGCGCCGGCGAGCCGGATGTCGGAGAGCCGGGAGGTGGCGACCGTGGGGACCGGCCCCTCGATCATCGTGGGTGGGGTCGCGCCGCCGAGGTGGACCGCTTCGGTGGCGGCGGTGTCGGTGTCGAGCCCCACCATCCGGTTCACCCAGCCCTGGCGGAGCGACGACCCGGGAGCGGCGTCCTCGATCAGCTCCATGGAGGCGAAGTGCGAGCGGTTGGGCTGCGGCATGCCGACGGCCTGCACGGCCCCCAGCTCCCCGCTGTCCCACAGCCACTTCAGCGGCCCCATGGCCGGGTGCAGCCCGAACATCGGGTCGGCCGCCAGCACCTGCGTGCGAGGTACGGCGATCGTCGGCCGCGCCGCGTAGTAGGCGGGGTCGCCGTGCGGGACGACGATCCCCAGACCGTCGACGCCGCCGCGGAAGCTGAGCACCACCATGACGTTGCCGCCCGAGGTGTTCCCGAACGAGGCCTGGCGGACGGCACCGCCGAAGACGTTGGTCGCCATCGCCGTCGTACCGGCGGCGGCCACTCCGCCGAGGAAGCGGCGCCGCGACAGTGCGGTCGCACGGGCGAACTCGTCGCAGCACTGCTGCTGGTGGCTCATGGGATCCTCCGGGAGTGGCCGAGCGTCAACGGGTCATGTGGGCGGGCGAGTCCAGCAGCACCGCCAGGAGCCGGTGGAACTTGTAGCGCATCAAGGCGTGCGAGCCGGTGATCACCTCGGTCGGCTCGATGTCGCAGCCCTCGCAGGCGGCGCGCAGGATCCGAGTGGTCGAGGTGCGGCCCAGCACCACCCGGCTCAGGTGGTCGACCAGACGGGCGAACGGGACGCCGGTCGCGGGGAAGTCGTCGGGCAGGAAGTACGCCGGTGCGCGGTACTCGACCTGGCCCTTCGGGTACCAACCGCCGGCCAACCCCCAGTGCGCCTGCCACGAGTTGAGCATCCGGGTCGTGGTGGCCCACGACACCGCATGGTCCGGGGGACCGTCGGGGCGCGGCCACTGGAACACCTGGACGCTCTTGACCGCGTAGCAGATGCGGCTCGCGAAGGAGTCGTCGTTGATCGGCGCCTGCGCCGTCACCTGGAGCGCCCGGCAGGTGGCGACCACGTCGTCGATCGGCGTACGCACCTTCTGCCCCGCCGACGCCCAGAACTCCTCGCTCGTGACCAGGGCGCGCAGGGTCGCCTTGATGTCGGTCCCGGAGTCGAGGAACACCTGTGCCAGCCGGTCGACGAGGGGCTGCGGGGGGTCGTCGGAGACGAACCGCACGGCCAGCTTCCGGGCGATGCGCTGGGCGGTCGCCGGGTGGTGCGCCAGGACCCGGAGGAACCGCCGGGCGAGCTCGGGGTCGTTGGCTACCGCGTTGGTGCTCTGGAAGCCGAGCAGGTCCACCGCGCCGGTGGTGTGGCGGGTCGGGTCGTAGAACGCCGCCCACTCACCGTGGTTCAGGGTCCAGCCGGAGAGGATCTTCGCCGCCTGCTTGACCATGTCCTCGGTGTGGTCGGCGCGACCCACGGTGTGCAGCTCCAGCAGCTCGCGGCCGTGGTTCTCGTTCGGGTTGCCCCTCACCGACTTCCAGTTGTCGAGGAACATCAGCATCGCCGGGTGCAGGGTCGCCGCCACGAGGAGCTCCTCGAAGGTGCCGAGCGCGTGCCGGCGGATCATGGCGTCGTACGCCGGACGCTGCGTGAATCCCGGGAAGTGGCGAGTGTTGACGTGGAGGTGGTTGCTCCAGAGCTCGACCATCGACTCCAGGACCGTGCGGTTGGAGTAGATCCGGCGCAGCACCGAGTAGTTGGCCAGGTCTCGGGCGTAGTGCCAGGTGCGGTGCACCTCGGTGTCGTCGTTGTGGAAGATCAGCGTCGGAGCGTCCTGGAGCCGCGGGAACCAGTCGGACACCTGCTGCGCCACGGCGCTCTCGGTCACCGACTCCGGTTGCAGCTGCTGCTCGAACCATGCGAGCTCCCCGCCGGCCGCCCGCATCGCCGCGAAGGAACCCACCGAGAAGCCGCAGCCCATGCGCGACAGCATGTGTCGCTCCCGGCTGGTGGGCACGGGTGTCTGGTCGTAGGAAGCGGTCCGGTACCGGCGGAGCCGACGTCCAGCCCTGCCGGTGAGCACACGAGTCGCGAGTCCGACCGAGGCCATCGACCCCTCCCAGTTTCGTCATGCCGACCCAACGGATCTGGATCGGTAGTCCTCATAGTGGCGCCAATAGTCCCGAGATGGCTGGAAACAGACAAAATATGACGAACCTGTGCGATGCGGTTTTCCGGGGCACCAGTCGGGAAGACTGCAGCGGACGGGCGGTGTCACGGCGGCCGACAGGTCGGCGGCACCCACAGAGCACGGGAAGGGAACAACCATGGGCCTGGGACTGGGCATCTTTCTCATCGTGGTCGGGCTGATCCTGGTCAGCGGCGTCATCAACGCCGACCCCAGCCTCATCGACCTCGCGACGCTCGGCTGGATCCTCCTCGGGGCCGGCGTGCTCGCCATCGCACTCGGCCTCCTGATGAACCAGCAGCGGTCGCGCACCAAGCACGTCGAGGAGCGCCGCGTCGACCCGTACTGACGCCGCCGCGTCGCGCACCATGACCACGGGAAGCCGCCTCCCCTCGGGGGCAGCTTTCGGCCTGGGCGACCGCCGCCTTGTCAGGCGGGGACCCGGCGGAGGAGCATGACGTCAGGACGAGACGTCGGATGCGTTCTGATCCCGGTACGCCGCAGCGAGAACCACCACAAGGCACACCACATGAGCGCAGTGACGCCCGAAGCGCTGATGGCCAGCCCCGTCACGCCGAACATCGACACGAGCACCAGGCCGAGGGCGGAGCGCAGCGCCACAGCCGCCCACTGGACACGCGAGACGATGGCCTCATGGCCCGACATCGACAAGGCGACCGAGCAAGCGCCGGTGAGGACGTTGCTCATCCCCCCGAGCGTGAGGATCACCAGGATGACGGCCGCCGGACCGAACGCGTCACCGAAAATCAGGCGCAACACGGCGCCCGGGGCCAGGAGCATGGGTAACCAGAGCAGCAACGTGAGGCCAGCGGCCACAGTGGCCCCGGTCCGCAGCAACGACTCGAGCTCGTCGCTCCGGTGGCCGACGCTGCGGGAGACCAGGGGGCTGGCCACCACCCCCAGCGACATCGTGACGACCGGTAACAGCGTGGATACCCGTTCGGCTGCGCTGAAGAGCGACGTCTCGTAGGCGGTGAGAAGGAGACCCGCCAGCCACAGGTCGATGTTGGTGTTGAGGGCAGCGGCGACCAGGTTGCTGGCGAAGTGTCTGTTCTGCGACATCGCCGCCTGGGCATCGGCCAAGCGGGGTCTTGCCATCTTCACGTGGCTCCAGCGCCTGCGGAGCAGGAGGTGAGCGAAGAGCACCGGACCGGCGAAGCCCACGGCGACCGCTCCCAAGACGACCGCGACACTCGGTGCGGGCACGAGAAGGATGACAGCGCCGACGGCCACGCATTGGCAGGCCGCGACCAGAGCCCCTCCAGAGCGTCCTTCGACGAGGCCCGCGAAGCGGACGGACCCTAACCCTCGCAGGACGTTCGCGATGAGCTTCTGCCGCCCGCTGAGCCAGATGACGGCCCCCACCGACGCGGCGAGCACCAGGCGCGTCGTGCGCTCCTGCCCGCCGGACAGGAGCCAGGCGCCGACGGCGCCTGCGGCGGCGGCCGCGGGAAGCGTGAAGAGCGAGATCGCGCGTACGTCTCGGCGAAGACCCACGAGCCCCGCGTCGTCTGCCGGGTCCAAGCGGGCCGCCTGCCGCAGCGCGCCGCGGTGAGCACCGAAGAGCGCGAGCAGAGCCGCGTCCAGAGACGCGCTCATCGCGATGTGGAAGTAGCCGAAATCGTGGTGGAGCAGCCTCGAGGCGAGGGCGCTGACCGCGACGTACCCGACCACGGCGGCTCCGTAGGACAGCACGAACCAGACCCCCGCTGTTCCCACGGAGGGTGTGGCCGGAACGACTCGCACTAGTAGGCGCCCCTGCGACGCAAGACCGCACCCGGCGTCCGGGACAGGATGCGTAGGTCCTGGCGCATGGTCCATCCACGGACGTACACGGCATCCATGGCAAGCATGTCCTCGAGGCTCAGCTCGCTCCGACCCGACACCTGCCACAGTCCGGTCAGGCCAGGACGAACCGCCATCCGGCAGCGGACGAGCCCTGCCGGAAGCGCATCCAACAATGCCGGCTGAAGGGGTCGCGGACCGACCAGCGACATGTCACCTCGCAGGACGTTCCAGATCTGGGGCAGCTCGTCCACGCTCGTCCGTCGTACCAGTGTCCCGATGCCAGGAACGACACGCGGGTCGCGGGCAAGCCTGCCGTAGCGTCCCCACTCGCCCCGCAACTCCTCGCTCCCTGCGACGAGCGTGGACAGCGCCTCGTCGGCCCCCACGTGCATGGAGCGCAGCTTGTACATGCGGAAAGGCCGACCTCCCCGACCGACGCGCTGCTGGGCGAAGAGAACGGGCCCCGGACTCGCGAGCTGCAGCGCCACGACCGCCGCCACCAGGAGGGGCAGCAGGGTGAGGCCGATCACCGTCGCGACCAGCAGGTCGAGGGTGCGCTTGAGGGCCAGCGTCAGCGGGCTCGGCCGATGAGGAGCACGTGAGACCATGACCGGCCCATCAAGCGGCCTCGAGCGCCTCGACGGCGCCGCGGATGTCGTCGCGCGGCAGTCTCGCGTACCACACCACCGTCTCCTCCAAGGACGTCGTGAAGTCGGTGAAGTGCAGCGGCCCCAGCAGGCGCTCCAACGGCCGGTTGTCTGCCACCAGATGCGTCGACGGTGTCTCCCCCCGCCGCATCGGCAGGTGGACGATGCCCGCATCACTGCCCACCACTCGATTGACCGCACTGGCGACGTCGAGGACACTCATCTCGACACCGCGTCCCAGGTCGACGGGCTCACCGATGTAGCCGGAGCGGGTGAAATCCACCGTGTGCCTGGCGAGGTCACGGGAGTAGATCATGTCCACGGTCTGCTGGCCGTCGCCGTACACCGTGAGAGGAAGTCCGGACAAGGCCTGCGCGACGAAGGTGGGAACGAGCTTGCGCACCGGACCCAAACACTGGCGGGGCCCGTAACCGTTGAAGTACCGCAGGGTCGGGATGGCGACCTGCCCCGTCGCTGCGTACATCTGGGCGAACTGCTCTGCTGCGTACTTCGTGATCGTGTAGGTGTTGCGCCACACGTTCGGCTTGGCCGGAAAGAACACCCGCGGCACCCGACACTCGATCGCGGCCTCGAAGACCCCCACCGCACCGGCGATGTTGCTGATGATGGCGTCCTGCACCCGCTCCTCAAGCTCCGAGGTCCCCAGGATCCCGGCCAGGTGGTACACCTCATCCGCCCCACTGAAGGCATCGCTCAGCGCGGCGGCGTCGAGCATGTCCGCTGCCGCGATCTCGACCGCCCCGGGCCCGAAGACCGCCGCGCACCGCTCCGTCGAGACCAGCTCGTCGAAGACCACGACACTGTCCCCTCGACGCAGCAGCTCCTCGGCGATGGCGCCGCCGAGGAATCCCGCCCCACCCACGACTACAGCACGCATTCCCCACCCCCTCTTGCACCATGAGATGACGCCCTCCCACGGGGTGTCACCGGTACCTTGACGCGAACGTATGTCGTCGGAATCACCGGCAACAGGGACAACGGTCCTGACCACAGGCGCAGCCGCCCTAATCTGACCTCATGCGTGTGACGACCCTCCACGGCGCTCGAGACCTGCGTATCGAGGAACATCCCTTGCCCATTGTCTCGGAGTCCACCGATGCCGTGGTGAAGGTCGTGGCTGGGGGTGTCTGCGGCTCCGATCTCTGGTGGTACCGCGGCCTCAACCCGCTCCCCACGCGCAGGCTCATGGGCCACGAGGTTGTCGGTGTGGTGGAGACGACGGGATCAGCCGTGACCCGGGTGAAACCAGGTGACTTCGTCGTCGTTCCTTTTTGTCATGCTGATGGCACGTGTGTCGCATGCCGGGGTGGCGTGCAATCGGCGTGCTTGGAGCTCGGTTCGACCGTCGGAGGCCAAGGCGAGTACGTGCGTGTTGCCCATGCCGACGCCTGCCTGTTCGTCGCAGACCCACCCGCCGACGACCTACTCCTGCGGTCCTTGCTGACACTGACGGACGTGCTTGCCACAGGCTGGCACGCGGCCAGATGTGCCGGGGTCGCCGCGGGGCGGTCGGCGGTGGTCGTCGGGGACGGCGCCGTGGGGCTGTGTGGGGTGCTCGCTGCCAGCATCCTCGGCGCTGACCCAGTGATTGCGCTGTCCGGTCGGGAGCCCCGTCAAGGACTTGCTTCGGCGTTCGGCGCCACGCAGTGCGTGGGGTCACGGGGCCAGGACGCCGTCCGTACGGTACGCCGCTTGACCGAAGGCGTCGGAGCCCATGCAGTGTTGGAATGCGTGGGCACGGGCGACGCCATGGAGGCCGCACTCCAGATGGCTCGACCAGGCGCGACGGTGGGCTTCGTGGGAATTCCTCACGGCGTCGAGCTGCCGATCACCGAAATGTTCCGGCGGAACGTCGGCGTCCGCGGGGGAATCGCTCCCGTCCAAAGGTACCTGCCACACCTGGCCGAGATGGTCCTCTCCGGACGCATTGAACCCGGGCGCGTCCTCGACCGCGAGGTGACTCTCGACGCGGTCGCCGAGGGCTACCAGGCCATGGACACGCGGCAGGCGGTCAAGGTACTAGTACGCATGTGAGCGGGACCGCCGTGGGGCACCGGCTGGAGAAGGAGGCGACGTCACCGTGAAGATTCTCTGCGTCATCGCCCACCCGGACGACGAGACTCTGGGCTGTGGCGGCACGATGGTCCGGCTGGTGGCCGAAGGCCATCCGGTGCGAGTCCTGCTTGCTCTCCGCCGCAGCGACCCTCGCGGCGTCGAGTACTGGGGCACGATCTTGCAGGACTTCCACCGCGCGGCTGAGGTGATCGGCTTTGAACCAGTCGTGAGCCAGCCGATGGTCGAGGAGCGCGTTGCCGACGCCGGGGTCCGCGAGCTGCACGACGTGGTCCTCCCCCACGTCGAGTGGGCCGACACCGTGTTGACGCACTGGCCCGGAGACGTGCACCAGGTGCATCGCACCGTGGCCCGCTCTGTCGAGATCGCAACGCGGCCGTTCCGCCGACGTCGCAACGTGTACAGCTTCGAGGTGCCCACGTCGACGGACCAGGCGTTCGGGCCCGCCTTTGTCCCCCACATGTACGTCGTTCTCGAGGAGGAGCAGGCCGAGGTGAAGGTGGAAGCCATGGGGTGTTATTCGACAGAGTCGGCGCCAGGACGGACGCCTGAGGACCTCAGGCGGAGGATGCAGGTGCGTGGAGCCGAGATCGGCGTGCGGTACGCCGAGACCTTCGCCGTCCAACGCCAGTTCATGTGAGGTGAGGCATGCGGGTGCTCCACGTGTCGGAGGTCGCCACCGGAGGGGTCGCCGCGCTGCTTCGTTCTTTCACCGGAGCTCAGGCCGCACAGGGTGACGAGCCCTACCTGCTGTGCCCGTCTCCGGTGGGGACCGACCCTGGCCGCCACGAGCAGTGGCAGGTGCACCGCAAGCGGCCATCGACTTTCCCGGGCGCCATCCGACAGCTTCGCCAGCAAGTACGCCTCATTGAGCCCGACGTGGTGCACCTTCACTCGTTCTTCGCCGGCTTCCTCGGGCGGGTCCCCTCGGGCTTTCTGTCCCCGCGGGTCGCCGTCGTCTACCAGCCGCACAGCTGGAACCACGCGGCGGCGCCGAACCGAGCGGCTCACGCCGCCCTGAACACGTGGGAAAGGCTTGCAGCCAGGCGCACCGACGCCATAGTCGTAAACTGTGACGACGAAGCGCGAGAAGCCGGCGACCACGGCATCCGACCGGAGCCGATGGTGGTGGGACTTCCGGTGGACGTCGGCCGCTTCGTCCCGGCCAGCCAGGCTCAGCGGGCAGCCACTTCAGATCGGCTCGGTCTCGCCGGACGCCGAGTCGTGGTCTGCATCGGCGCCCTGTGCTGGCAGAAGGGTCAGGACCGGCTCGTGACCGCCTGGGAGCGCGACCCAGTGCCGAACGCTGTGCTGGTGCTGGTCGGCGGGTCACATGGTCCCTACCTGAGGCGACAAGGGGCAGAAGCGCTGCGCGTGGCCGCTCCGACCGAGTGGGGACGTTCCATCCTGGCGACCGGGCACCAGGACGACGTGAGGCCCTGGCTCCATGCGGCTGACGTCACCGTCCTGGCGAGCCGCTATGAGGGCATGGCGGTAGCCGTTGCGGAGTCCTTGTGCGCCGGCGTCCCGGTCGTGATGTTCGACGTGAACGGAGCCCGCGAAGCCATTGAGGACGGGCCAGAGGGACCCGCCGGCGCCGTCGTTCGGCAGAACGACACGGATGCCCTTCTGCGAGAGGTGCGTCGGCGCCTGGACACACCGGCTCTGCTCAGTCGTGAGTCCGAAAAGGCGCGGCGCCGTGGCGTTCGTCTTTTCGCGCCCGAGCATGTGATGAATCGGCTGAGTCGCGCCTATGCCACGGCCTCAGAGGTTGCGGGGAGTGACGCGCACTCTTGAGTGTTCCGCACGGCTGCGTAATGATGTAATCATGATTACATCAGAGACAGATGAGCGGCTGCACGGCTGGTTCGCCGGGCGGCTCCCCGACGAGTGGCAGGTGCAGCCGGCGGAGGTGGTGGCCGACCGCGAGGAGATCACGGTCACGGTCACGATCCCCGACGTCGACCTGCCGGACGCCTCGCCCGCACAGGCCGCCGAGGCCCGGGCCGGACGCGCCAAGGCGTTCCGCGAGGAGACCCGCGAGCGTCGGATGACGATCGCGCAGGAGGCGGAGCACCGGTTCCGCACCAAGGTCTCCTGGGGCGTCGTCGTGGGAGAGGGCGAGTCAGCACATCGCGAGCTCTTCACCCACCTCGCGGTCCCGGTCATGACCCGGCTGCGGCAGCCCGAGAGGCTGGTGCTCGAGACTCTCGTCGACGCCGGCGTCGCCCGCTCACGCTCCGAGGCGCTCGGGTGGTGCGTGCGGCTGGTGGCCCAGCACGAGAGCGACTGGCTCGCACAGCTACGCGAGGCCATGGTCGGCCTGGACGACGTCCGCAGCCGGGGCCCCGCCGCCTGACCTCACCAGCCCTGGCGCCCGGTTTCCTCCAAGCCGACCCTGGTAACCGCAGGGCCATGGACACGACCACCCTCTCGCCCGTCTACTCCGCCGAAGGCCCCTTCGCGACCGTGCTGGTCGATGTCAGCCATTCCAGCGAGAACGCCGAGCACGAGCACGAGCTGCGGGTTCGCGCCGCCTGCGAGAGGCTGAGCGAGCAGGGCGCCGACGAGGCGCTCGTGGAAGCAATCCGTGAGCGGCTCGAGGAGCTGGTTCACCGGCCGTCCCCGGTGGGTCGGCTCGTCGTGGCCGACGCGGCCAAGGGGGTGCTCCTCGACGAGGTCACAGCGATCCGTCTCGACCAGCCGATCGCCACCTACGGGCCGCTCCCGGACCTGTCCGCCTGGGTGGCGCACCGGGACAACACGCGCAGCTTCGTGCTGGCGGTCGTCGACCACGTCGGCGGCGACGTCGCGGTCTACGAGTCCGACATCCCCGACCCGGTCGAGGAGGAGAGCCTCCAGGGCGAGACCCTCCACGCGCACAAGGTGCCTGTCGGTGGTTGGTCGGCGCTGCGCTACCAGCACGTCACGGAGAACGTCTGGGCGCAGAACGCGGCGCAGGTCGCCGAGGCCGTTCTCGGCCACCTGGGCGAGGGCCACGACCTGGTCCTGCTCGCCGGTGACCCGCAGTCGCGTCCCACGGTCCTCGAGAAGCTGGCGGACGCCGGCGCCACGGTGGTCGAGCTGGAGAGCGGCACGCGCAACGCCGACGGGGGCGATGAGGCGTTGCAACAGGCGGTCCGCGAGGCGTTGATGGACCAGGCGGTCCAGCGACGCCTCGCGCTCAGCCACGAGCTCACGGACCGGCTGGGACGTGGCTACGCGGTCGCCACCGGGGTGCGCGATGTCGCCGACGCCTTCGTGCGAGGCCAGGTCGAGACGCTGCTGCTCGACCCGGCGGATGCGGCCGAGCTCACCCTCGACACCGCCCAGCACCCAGGCCTCGCCGTCGGCGCGGAGGGCGAGCTGCGCGCGGACCAGGCGCTGCTCGCGGCGGCTGTGCTGACCGCCGCAGACGTGGCCGCCGCTCCCCGGGCCGTCCTCGGCGGCAGCCCGGTCGCCGCGCTCCTCCGCTGGGACCAGGCCGCGGAGGGCAGCGACGTGCGTCCGGACTCCGTGGGCTGATCGCCCGCGCGGGGGCCTGGCCCTGCGAATGGACTCGGCCCTGCGAGGGAGCTGTGGGCTCAGCCGCGCGGCTGAGCGGGGTTGGTCGGGTCGCCGTGGGACGGCGGGTTGATCGGGGGACCCTCCGTCGCCGGGCTGGCCTTCGAGCCCCCGCCCGGGGCGTTCTGCACCTCGGGCGCCGGCGCGGTCGGCGAGCCGCCGGAGACCGGAGCACCCTCGCGCAGCGCGGCCAGTCGGCGCTCGAGCACCTGCACCACGGGCAACCGGTTGCCGTGGGCCTGCTCGTAGGCCAGCACCGCCATCAGGCCGGCGATGTCGAGGCTCCTGATGCGCCCCTCGAGCGAACCGATCGGCAGGTGGTCGTAGTCGGGAAGCGGAAGCTCGTCACGGGAGGGAGCGTCAGTCACCGGGGTACCTCTCGAGAGTCGGTCGTCACGGTCAGCGCGTCGAGCGGTGTGCTGCTTCGTCCATCGGTCGAAGGGCCGTCATCGACGCTTCCGGGTCTGTACCCAGCCCTACGGCGAGCAACCGGGAGGAGCGGTGTGTACGCCGTGAGCGGCTGGGTAATTCGAACACATGAGCGACGACACCAACGACCAGACCACCGGCCGCTCCGCCGCCAAGGACCCCTCCGACTGGGTCACCGGGGAGGAGCCGGCCACCGGCTCCCAGCTGTCCTACCTCCAGACCCTCGCCCAGGACAGCGGCACCGACGTGCCCGAGCAGCTGAGCAAGGCCGACGCCTCGAAGCTGATCGACGAGCTCCAGAACCAGTCCCCGCGGCTGGGCGACGGCTGATTCAGACCGCCCTGGCCACGGGCCGGGGTGCTCGCGGCGGCAGCCGGTGCAGGACGACGTCGTGCAACCGGCCGGCGTCCACCGTGGCCGTCATGTAGGTGCAGAAAGGTTCCCGCCTGCGGTCGGTGGGAGAGCCGGGGTTGAGCAGCCGCAGCCCGGTGTCCGCAGTGGTGTCCCACGGGATGTGGCTGTGCCCGAAGACGAGGACGTCGTCCTCCGGGTACTCCGCGGCGCAGCGGCCCTCCCGGCCCTGCGCCGCGCCGGTCTCGTGGACGAGCGCGAGGCGGACTCCCTCGACCTCGGCACGCGCCACCAGTGGCAGGCGGCGGCGCAGGTCGTGGCCGTCGTTGTTGCCGTGCACGGCGACCAGCCGGTGCGCACGGTGCTCGAGCTCGTCCAGCAGCGTGACATCCACCCAGTCGCCGGCGTGCAGCACCACGTCGGCCTCGTCGACGGCCCGCCACACCTGCGCCGGCAGCACCCGCGCGCGTTTTGGCACGTGGGTGTCTGCCAGCAGCAGGAGGCGGGTCGTCACCCCGACGTGAGGGTCAGGAGCCCTGCGGGCTCGTGTTGTCCGTGCCCCCGAGCTGACGCAGGAACTCGTGGCACTTCTGTGCCCGGGCTGAGTCCTCGGACATCACCTGACGGAAGAAGTCGGCGATCTCCTGCTGGTTCGCGTTCTCGGCGTCCCGCACGTACTGGCCGTAGTCGTGGCCGCCCTTGAGTGCGAAGTACTGGACGGAGATCAGGTCATAGGTGACGTCGTCGAAGCCTGTCTCGCCTGTTGCCATGGGTGGTGCCTCCTTGGAAGGTGCGGTGAGCGGTGTGCGCCTCCCGTACCCGCTGCGCGCGCGGCCATGCACCGCGTCCCGCGGCTCCCGGCGGTTCCACCTTCCGGCACCGGCCGGCACCGGTGACTGCCGGAGGTGGAGTTGGGGCCGGGCGATTCCCTATGGTGGACAGGTGACGGTCGACAGCGTGTCGAGCGCGCCCGAGCGGGTCCTGCCTACGGGCGTCGTCACCTTTCTGTTCAGTGACATCGAGGGTTCCACCAAGCTGCTCAACCAGCTCGGTGACGACTACGCCGAGGTGCTGCTCACCCATCACCGCTTGATGCGCGAGTGCTTCGCCGCGAACAACGGCTCGGAGGTGGACACCGAGGGCGACGCGTTCTTCGTGGCCTTCTCCTCCCCACGCGACGCGGTGGCGGCCGCGGTCGCCGCCCAGCGATCGCTGCACGGTCACGCCTGGTCGCACGGCGGTCCGGTGCGGGTCCGGATGGGCCTGCACACCGGCGACCCGCTGCTCGTCGACGGCAAGTACGTCGGGATCGACGTCCACCGGGGCTCCCGCATCTGCAGCGCCGCGCACGGCGGCCAGGTCGTCATCTCCGCCCGGCTCGGTGAGCTGGTGGGCGACCGGCTGCCCGCGGGCGTGCACCTGCGTGACCTCGGGGAGCACCGGCTCAAGGACCTCGCGAGACCCGAGCACCTGCTGCAGGTCGACATCGAGGGACTGAGCGGCGACTTCCCGGCGCTGCGGTCGCTCGAGCCCGAGACCAACGTGCCGCAGCACGCCGCGGAGCTCGTCGGTCGCCGGCAGGAGCGCTCCGACCTCAAGGAGCTCCTGGCCCGTCCCGACGTACGGCTGGTGACCGTGACCGGCCCGGGCGGCGCGGGCAAGACCCGGTTGTCCGCGGCAGTCGCGCTGGAGCTGCGCGACCAGTTCCCGTACGGCGTCTACTTCGTCGACCTGACCCACGTGCGCGACGGACCCGACGTCCTCACAGCGATCGGCTCCGTGCTCCGCGTCCCCCTGGAAGGCGACCAGCACCCCGCGAAGATCCTTGCCGCGCACATCGGCGAGGAACGGATGCTGCTGGTGCTGGACAACTTCGAGCAGGTGGTCGACGGGGCCCTGCCGCTGTCCATGCTCCTCAAGGCGTGCCCGAACCTGCGGGTGATCGCCACCAGCAGGATCCTGCTGGACCTGGAGGACGAGTTCGAGTACGTCCTGCCCCCGCTCGGGCTGCCACGGGGCCCGTCGCTGGACGAGGTGCGCATCTCTGACGCGGCGAAGCTGTTCGTCGAACGCGCCTGCAAGGCACGGCACGGCTTCCGGCTCACCTTGGACAACGCCGGGGCGGTTGCCCGCATCTGCACGCTGCTCGACGGACTGCCCCTCGCGATCGAGCTCGCGGCCGCCCGGGTCAAGCTGTTCACGCCCCAGAAGCTCCTGGCGCGACTGGGCGGCCGGCTGCAGCTGCTCACCGGTGGTGCCCGCGACCTGCCCGAGCGGCACCGCACGCTGCGCGCCACGATCGACTGGAGCTACGCGCTCCTGACCGAGGAGGAGCGTCGCTGCTTCCTGGAGCTGTCGGTCTTCCACGGCGGTGCTCGGCTGGAGAGCATCGAGGCGGTGCTGCAGCCGGAGACAGACGTGCTCGAGCCGCTGAGCGCACTGGTCAACCACAGTCTCGTGATGAACCGCGAGGATCCCGACGGGGAGCCCCGCTTCCTCATGCTGCAGACGATTCGCGACTACGCCTGCGAGCTGCTCAGCGAGGACCAGCCGCGCAGGCACACCCTGCAGGCCGCGCACGCCGACCACTTCCTGCAGGTGGTCGAGGACCTCATGCTGTCCGCGACCCAGCCCGAGCGACACCTGATCCGGCGCGACCACGACAACGTGCGTGCGGCGCTGGAGTTCATGCTCGCGCAGGCGTCCACCCGGCCGGGCGCCGGCGACAAGGCGCTGCGGATCGCCCGGGCGATGAGCACGTACTGGTACAGGCACGGGGAGTCGGCCGAGGGCTTCGGGTGGCTGGAGCGCGCGCTCGCGGCCGCCGCCGACCCGTCCGAGGACCTCAAGGCCGACGCGCTGCGCATGCTCGGGGTCATGAGCGAGAGCCGGCAGGACCTGGACCGGGCCCGGGAGCTGCTGACTCAGGCGAGAGCGCTCTACCAGAAGCTCGGTGACCGTTCCGGGGAGGCGCGCACTCTCAACAGTCTGGCGGTCGTCGACCGCTCCGCCGGCCGGCCTGCCGATGCCGAGCTCCTGCTCCGGGCCGCGGTGGGCATCCGGGAGGAGCTCCACGATCCCGCCGGCGCGGCGAACTCCCTGAACAACCTCGGCATCCTCCTGCTGGACCGAGGCGCCTGGCGCGAGGCCATCGAGGTCCTCACCGACACCTTGGAACGGGACCGCGCCGCCGACGACGACTGGGGGGTGGCGTGCTGCACGCTGAACCTGGCGGTCGCCCACCTGGTGGGGAACCAGGTCGACAGGGCCACCCAGCAGCTGAGAGAGGCGCTCGTGAGCTTCGTCGAGCTCGGAGACCGGGACGCCCTGCTGGAGACGCTGGAGGCCGTGGTCGGGGTCGCAGCCGCACGCCAGGACTGGCGGGCAGCGGCGCGGCTCGGCGGTGCGTCCGACGCGACGCGGCTGAGTCTCGGGCTGCCGGGGTCCCCTGCGGACCGTGCGCACTTCGAGGGCTGGGTGGACGAGGCCAGGGCGAACCTCTCCTCCGACGAGTTCGAGGCGATGCAGGCCGAGGGACGCGGCATGTCCCTGGAGCACGCGACGAGCTACGGGCTGCGCGACGTCCTCGACGGGGCGGGCCAGGACCCCTAGCTGGACATCAGGCCGAGCCGCCCATGACCTCCCATGACCTCGTCGCCCTCACGGCCGACGACCACGGTGGTCGAGCACTGGGCCGCCAGCTCGCGCGCCAGCGCCTCGACCTGGTCGTCGGTGCGTGCGGGCGCATGGTGGATGAGCACGAGCTTGCCGACTCCTGCCTCGTCCGCCAGCCTGCCCACCTCGCCCAGGGTGGCGTGACCGTAGGCGTGGGCCAGGGCACGGTCGACGTCGGCGAACATCGCGCCGTGGCAGAGGACGTCGGCGCCCTTGGCCAACGCGACTCCCGGCCGGTCGTCGGCGACCGGGAGGTGGTCCGGAAGGTAGGCGAGCACAGCGCCGTCCGCCTCGACCCGGAAGCCGAAGGTCCGACCGCCCTTGTGCGGAACCTCCAAGGCCGTCACGGTGCAACCCCCGGCCTCGAAGCGTCCCTCCTCGAGGGCCTCGAAGCTCCACCGCCCACGCAGCCCGTCGGGACCGATCGGGAAGTGCGGCGGCGACATGCCCCTCGCGAGCAGCGCGGCCGCCGAGCCCGGCACGTCCGGAGTCGCCCCACCCTGCGCCGGCAGCCGGAGTGTCACCTCGGCATCGTCCCGGTCACCGGGCCCGAAGAACGGCAGCCCCTGCACGTGGTCCCAGTGCAGGTGCGTCAGCAGGATCTCGCCACGGTACGGCGTGCCGTTCAGGTGACTCCCGACCGAGGACAGCCCGGTGCCCGCGTCGAGCAGCAGCGTCGGCGTGTCGGACCCGGCAGGCGTCACCGCCAGGCTGGAGGTGTTGCCACCCACGCGCAGGAAATCGGGACCGGGAGCGGCGCGGGAGCCACGCACTCCGTGCAGCACGACCTCCACGCGGCCACCTTGTCATGTGTGTAGATACGTCAGGACCGCGAGAACCCGACGATGGTCGTCAGGGGTGGTCATGAGGTTCAGCTTGGTGAAGATATTACGGACGTGGCCCTCGATCGACTTCGACGACAAATTCATTTTCTTGGAGATCGCCTGGTTGGACCGGCCCTCGGCCATCAGGCTCAGCACCTCTCGCTCCCGCTCGGTGAGCTGGTCGAGCGGGTTGTCCTTCCGGGCCCGGCCGACCAGGCGGGACACCACCTCCGGGTCGATCACCGAGCCGCCGGCCCCGACCCGACGTACTGCGTCGGTGAACTCCTGGAGGTTCGAGACCCGGTCCTTGAGCATGTACCCCAGGCTCCCGGCGCCCCCGGAGACGAGCTCCACCGCGAACTCGGTCTCGACGTGCTGGGACAGGAGCAGCACCGCGACGTCCGGCAGCTCCGCGCGGATGGTGTGAGCCGCCCGCAGCCCCTCGTCGGTGAAGGTGGGCGGCATGCGGATGTCGACGATCGCCACGTCCGGAGGGTCGGCGCGCACCTGTGCCAGCAGCTCGTCGGCGTCGCCGGCCGCGCTGGTGATCTTGAACCCCGCCTCGATCAGCAGCCGGGCGATCCCCTCCCGCAGCAGGACCGAGTCGTCGGCCAGCGCGACCCGCATCGCTCCCCGGCCCTCGGTCGCCCCGGCCAGCTTGCCCATCGCGTCGTCGCTGCCGGTCACCCGGACCACCTGGACAGGCTCGCGGAGCCCCTTGAGCCGCACCACGCCACGGTCGGTGTAGGTGATGCCGGACTGGCTTCCCGCCAGGTGCACCACCGTGCCACTCGAGAGGATCTCGCCGGGGCCCGCCTGGCTGCACAACCGCGCGGCCAGGTTGAGGGCGCCGCCCCGGTAGCCACCCTCGACCGGCATGGCCTCCCCCACGTCGAGGCCGATGCCGACGAACAGGGGCGTGTCGGGGTCGGCCACCGCCCTCTTGACGAAGTCGTCCTGCAGCTCCACCGCGGCAGCGATGGCGGCACGCGCCGACCGGAAGAGACACAAGGCCTCGTCGCCCCGCAGCTCGAGCAGGGAACCACCATGCGCCTCGACGACGTCCCGACAGAGCCCCGCGAAGGTGCCGGCGAGCACTGCGGCTGCGGCGTCTCCATGCTCCTGGGTGAAGGAGGTGTAACCACGGATGTCGGCGATCAGGAACGTGTTGATGTCCCCGGTCACCTCCTGCGTTCGATCTGTCACTGACCCGCTCCTAGCGGTTGGGTGGTTCTCTGCCGGCCGGGTGCGACGTCGGTCGAGCGGGGGAAGGGGGTGAGGGGGACGGTGCAGAGCAGCCGGGTGCCGCCTCCGGGTGGGCTGTCCAGGAGCAGGGTGCCGTGGACCACGGAGACGCGGTCGGCAAGGCCGAGGAGCCCGGTCCCCTTGCCGGCGTCGCCGCCGCCCACACCGTCGTCGACGACCTCCAGCGCCACCTGCGTCGCGGTGGCCGAGACGTGCACCTCGACGGCGGAGGCGTGGGCGTGCTTGGCGACGTTCGTCAGTGCCTCCGCGACGACGTAGTAGAGGGTGCCCTCGAGCTCTGCCGGGAGCCGCTCGTCCAGCCGGTCGTCGACGAGCACCGGAACCGGGGAGCGCTCGGCCATCGATCTGAGGGCCGGACCGAGACCTCGCTCAGTGAGCACCACCGGATGGATCCCACGCGCGAGGGCTCGGAGCTGCTCGATGGCCGAGCCGAGCTGGTCCGCGGCCTGATCCAAGGTCTCCGCGACCGGCAGCGACTCCGCGTCCAGCCGTGCGCGGACCATCCGGATCATCAGTGCCACCGCGACGATGCTCTGCTGGGCGCCGTCGTGCAGGTTCCGCTCGAGACGCCGACGTTCCTCGTCCTGGGCGCGCACCAGCCTCTGCCGCGATGACCTCAGGTCCTCGACCAGCCTGACGTTGCGCAGCACCAGCCCGGCTTGAGCGGCCACGTCGTCCAGGAGCTTCTGCTCGGCGGGAGTCACGGCTTCGCCGGGCGGCTTGAGGACGGCGATCGCGCCGAGCAGCTCGCCGCGATGGCGGACCGCCACCACCCGATCACCCGGGACCTGGGCGAGCTCGCCGACCGCGCGGGAGCCGGTCGCAAGGGACTCCGGGGGCCACGCGGCCTCGAGCTCGAGACCGGTCGCCGTGGCCAGCCACACTGCGGCGCGGCTGGCGCCTACCCCTTCCCCGACGGTCCTGGCCATCATGGGGAGGAGCTCCTCCGCGGCGTACGTCCCGCCCATCCGGTCGGCGAAGTCCGATAGCACCTCGTACGGCGTGGCGCGCGTGCCGTAGACCAGTCGGTTCGCGAGTTGCTGCACCCGGTCGCGGACCGGCTCGAAGGCCACGGCGACGACCGCAGTGGCGGCGACGGAGAGGGCGAGGTTGGGCCGGTCCGCGCGGTCGAGAAGGCTGCCCACACCGACCACGATGACCACGTAGACCGTCGTGATGAAGGTGGCCAGGGCGGCGAACACGACCGACTTGTTGATCACGACGTCGATGCCGTAGAGCCGGTGCTTGAGGATGGCGATGCCGACCGCCACGGGGATCACGATGAAGGACGCCAGCCCGGCGTCCTGCATGGCCAGGACCCAGTCCGGCGTCGTGCCGGAGGTGGGGGAGAGCAGGGTGGCGAGGACTGCGACGGCATAGACGAGGGCAACCAGGGCTCCGGCGCTTGCCAGCCACTTCACCTGCAGCCGCTCGACGCCATGCGACCTGCGGAACCGGACGATGAGTCCGGCTGCGCTGAGAAGGACACAGACGGGAAGGGCGAAGAAGGCGACGGTCGCGGCCTCGAGAAGCGGCTGGACAGACGTCACACCCAACGGGTTCCGAAGCCCTTCGACGCTCGTGTCCTCGATGACTCCGGGAAGGAACAGCCCCCGGGCCGACCCCGCCACGATCGCCGCCGTGGCCACCCAGGCCACGGGCCGCCACCGGGGCGAGGGCAGGCGCCCGTCGGGGAAGAGGAGCACGAGGAACACCCCCATCAGCCCGATGGCCGGAACCCAGAGCCAGCTGGACAGGGCGGCCACCAGATCCGGCCTCGGCAGGGCCCCGGGCCGGGTGACCTCGGCGTAGAGGATGTAGCCCTCCGACGCCGCCGACCAGGCCCAGACCGCGCCGATCCCCAGCATCAGCCAGCCGATCCTGTTGCGCGGGGCCCTGTGGAGGATCAGCGCACCGACCACGGCGAAGGACATGTTCGCGAGCACGAAGGCGATGAGGGGGGCTGCCGCACCGGTGCCCCAGGACGTCGCCGCCTTGGGATTGAGCAGCTCGAGCACCAGTCCAACGGCGTAGAGGCAGAAGCACAAGACCATGACGACATAGGCAGCGCGTCTCAGTGCCCCGTCACTCATCGCCCCGTCACTCATCGCGACGCCTCCAGCGTGGAGGTCGCCTCGGCACCGGTGAGTGCTGCGGCGACGGTCACGAGCGATGCAGGGTCAGGGATGGTGCCGGTCAGGGTGGTGCCGGCTCCAGGCGGGCTGTCGACCGCCAGCGTCCCGTCGACGACAGCGAGCCGGTCAGCCAGGCCGCGCAGCCCCGAGCCCACGGTGTCGTCGGCGCCGCCGATCCCGTCGTCAGAGACCGTCACGACCAACCGACCGCTGGCGCGGGCCACGCCGACGTGAACCTGGGTGGCATGGGCGTACTTGGCCACGTTGGTCAGCGCCTCGGCGACCACGAAGTAGACGGTTGCCTCGACCGTGGCCGGCAGCCGCTGGTCCAGCGAGGACTCGACGACCACGGGCACCGGGGACCGCTCGGCCAGCGAACGCAACGCGGGACCCAGCCCACGCTCGGTCAGGATCGCCGGATGGATCCCGCGGGCCAGCTCCCTCAGCTCGGTGATCGCGGCCCGCAGCTGCTCGGCGGCCTGCTCGAGCGCCGGCGAGGCCTCCGCGTCCGGACCCAGTCGCCCCCTCACCGTCTGGATCATCAGCGCCACCGACACCAGGCTCTGCTGCGCCCCGTCGTGCAGGTTGCGTTCGAGCCGACGGCGTTCCTGGTCCTGCGTGGTGACCAACCGCTCGCGCGAGCTGCGCAGCTCCTCGATCAACCGGACGTTGCGCAGCACCAATCCGGCTTGAGCCGCCACGTCGTCGATCAGCGCCTCCTCCGTCCGGGTCAGGGGCTCCCCAGGCGCCTTCGCCAGCACCAACGCACCTAGCAGCTCACCCTGGTGGCGCACCTCCACCACGCGATCCCCCGGAAGGTCGCCGATTCCCCGGACCTTCGTCACCTGATGTAGCTCCCCGTCGCTCGTCGGCCACGTCGCCTCCCTCACCAGCTCCCCACCCGTGGCGAGCCAGACTTCTGCGCGGGTCGCGCCGACGCCCTGCGCCACGGTTCGCGCCATCACGGGAAGCAGTTCAGTGGCCTGGTAGCTGTGCCCGACGCGATCGGCGAACTCGGAGAGCACCTCGTACGGCGTGGCGCGCTGCCCGTAGACCAATCGGTTCGCCAGCCGTTGAACGCGCTCGCGGACCGGCTGGAACGCCACCGCCACCACCGCCGTCGCTGCGATCGACAACGCCAGGTTCGGTCGGTCGCCTCCACCGGCCAGGCGACCGACCCCCACCACGATGCCCACGTACACAGCGGTGATGAAGAACGCCAAGGTCCCGAAGACCACAGCCTTGTTGATCACGAGGTCGATCTCGTAGAGCCGGTAGCGGAGGACGGCCGCACCGATCGCGAGGGGAACCAAGCAGAAGGTCAGGGGCAGCATGAACTCGACGACAGCAGTAGCCGTCGAGTCGTCGGAGATGGCAGGGAAGATCAGGTCGATCAGCGCCATGCTCCCGAAGAAGGTGGCGAAGACCGAGCCGGCAGCGGCCAGCCACTTCAGCTGTTGCCGCTCGACACCTCGGGCACGACGGAACCGGACCACCGCCGCCACGGCGCAGGCGCCCATGCACAGCGGGAACAGTGCGCCGAAGACCACGTAGCTGCCTTCTTGGATCCAGGTTGGAAGGTCGACCGCCAGAGGATTCGCGACCCCCTCGAGCGAGCTGTTGTCGAACGCCCTCGGGTCGACCATGAAGGCGAACGACAGGACCGCGATCACGCCGGCCGAGACTCCCGCCACCCACACCCAGCCGCGGGACGGCAGCCGTCCGTCGGGGAAGAGCAGGACGACGAAGGTCGCCATCAGGCCGACCGCCGGCATCCACATCCAGCCTCCCAGCGCGTTGACCAGCGCCGGTGCGGGCAGGGAGCCGGGACGTGCGTTGAGCCCGAAGTCCGCGTAGCTGCCCGACCACAAGGTGACGGCCAAGGAGACCGCGATGGCCAGCAGGAGCCAGCCCATCGTGTTGCGCGGCTGCCGGACGGCGATGAGCGCGCCGATCGCGGCGAAGGTGAGGTCAGCCAGGACGAATGCCAGTCCGGTGGCGAGGCTCTCGCCACCGGAGCCCAGCGGAAGGTGCTGGATCCGGGCGATGGCGTAGAGGACGAAGCTGCCCACGACCAGGACGAGGCAGAGTGTGAAGAGCGCGACGGCGCTTCGCCGGAGAGTTGTGCTGTCGGTGGGCATCAGAGGCTGCCCGAAAGGGAGCGTTGGGGAGTCCCCGCGGCGTTGACGGTGGGCAGCGGGATGGTGCAGGTGAGGCGCGTGCCGCGCCCAGGTGGGCTGTCGACATCGATGGTGCCGTCGACGGCCGCAACCCGGTCGGCCAGACCGCGAAGCCCCGACCCTCGGGCCTCGTCCGCGCCCCCGATGCCGTCGTCCGAGACCTCCACCCTGAGCCCCTCCCCTACCTGGTCCACCGTCACGGTGGCCTGGGTGGCATGGGCGTACTTGGCGATGTTGGTCAACGCCTCTGAGACCACGAAGTAGGCGGTTGCCTCGACGGCTGCAGCGGGCCGCTGGTCCAGCCGGTAGGCGGTGGTCACCGGCACCGGGGAACGCTCGGCCAGCGACCGCAGCGCGGGGCCAAGTCCCCGCTCGGTCAGAATCGCCGGGTGGATGCCGCGGGCGAGCTCGCGGAGCTCGTCGATGGCTGCCCGCAGCTGCGAAGCCGCCTGCTCCAGCGCCGGCCCCAGGTCCTGCGAGCTCGTCCCCAGGCGTGCTCTCGCAGTGTTGATCATCAGCGCTACCGACACCAGGCTCTGCTGCGCCCCGTCGTGCAGGTTGCGCTCCAGACGGCGCCGCTCCTCGTCCGCGGTGGTCACCAGCCGCTGCCTCGAGCTGCGGAGGTCCTCGATCAGCCGCACGTTGCGCAGCACCAAGCCGGCCTGTGCCGCCACGTCGTCGAGCAGCTTGTCCTCGGCGGGCGTCAGCTGCTCCCCCAGCGGCTTGGCCACGGCGAACGCGCCCAGCAGCTCACCGTGGTGCCGCACCTCGACCACCCGGTCACCAGCCAGGTCCTCCAACGTTCCGACGGGGTCGAGGGACGCGGCCGGTGCAGATGGCCAGCTCGACTCACGCACCAGCCCGGCCCCGGTCGCCAGCCACACGTCGACCCTCTCGGCGCCCACGCCCTGCGCCACCGTCCGTGCCAGCCTGGGCAAGAGGTCCGCTGCGTCGTAGGTCCCGCCCATGCGGTCCGCGAAGTCGGAGAGCACCTCGTACGGCGTGGCCCGCTGCCCGTAGACCAGCCGGTTCGCCCACCGCTGCACCCGCTCCCGCACCGGCTGGAACGCGATCGCCACCACCGCCGTGGCCGCGATCGACAACGCCAGGTTCGGCCGGTCGCCACCACCGGCCAGCCGGCCCACGCCGACCACGATGCCGACGTACACGGCGGTGATGAAGGACGCCAGGCACCCCAGCACCAGCGCCTTGTTGATGACGACGTCGATCTCGTAGAGACCGTGCTTGAGGATCGCGATGCCGATCGCCACCGGGACCAGGACGAAGCAGTACACGGCGAGGGTCTGGACGACCGACAGCCAGAAGGGGTCCTGGCCCGTCTCGGAGGTGGTGCCGAGCGCCAGGCTCGCGATCATCCCCACCAGGTAGAGCAGCGCGACCGTGGCGCCGGCTGTCGTCAGCCACTTGAGCTGTTGCCTCTCGATCCCTGACGACCTGCGGAACCGGGTGACGAGGCCCGCTGCGCAGAGCAGGAAGCTCAGCGGCAGCACGATGATCGTCGGGAGCAGGGCCGACTCCAGGTCTCCGACGAGGGGGACACCGAGCGGGTTGTCCACGCCCGGGTACCCGGACTCCCCCATGTCCCCCGGGAAGATCGTGATCAGCACGTAGACCCAGGCCACGGACAGGCCCGCGAACCACCCGACGGGACGCCAGCGCGGTGAGGGCAGGTGCCCGTCGGGGAAGAGCAGGATCAGGTAGGTCCCGACCAGACCGAGGACAAGCGCCCAGTTCGCGACGATCAAGGCGGCGGCAAGGTCCGCAGCCGGCAACGAGCCGGGCTCGATGTGCAGCCCGTACTCGGCGTACACCGTCAGCGGCGCCGCGACGATGCATCCGACGGCCAGCATGACCCAGCCGATCGGGTTGCGGGGCTGCCGGTTCGCCACCAGGACCCCGGCCAGGGGGAAGGCGAACGTCAGCACGAACAGCACGGCGTCCGCCCAGCTCGTCTGGCCGCTCTGCTCGGCGCCGGACCCGACGCGCGTCAGCAGGCCGACCGCAGCCTCCAGCAGGTAGCCACCGCAACAGAGGAGAAAGGTGGTCCAGGCCAGCCGCCTCGCGACCGGCTCGGTCAGGTGCATGACGAGCCTTCCTCGAGCAGCGCCCTGATCCGCTCCCCCGAGAGCTCGGCCTTGGGCACGAACCCGACCGCACCCGAGGACCGGATGCTGTCCCCGTAGTCCGCCTCGTCGCGGCTCGACACCAGCACGATCCTCGGACGGAGCCCGCGGCGAAGGATCTCCCGAGCGACGTCGAACCCCTGCCCGTCCGGCAGCTGCACGTCGAGCAGCACGAACTCGGGGCGGAGGAGCTCTGCGGCACTCACCGCCGCGGCTCCGTCACTCGCCTCGCCGACGACCTCGAACCCCTCCATCTCGAGGAGAAAACGCGCGGAGGTCCGGAAGCCGGCGTGATCGTCGACTACCAGGGCGGTGATGCTCATGCCAAGGATGTTCCTCCGAGCCCGTGAGCCGGTCCAGCGTGCTGACCCTGGTCTTTCAGGTCCGCGATGAGGGTTAACCCTGACGCCCGGCTCCCCTAGGCTCCGGTCATTGCCCGTGACGTGAGGGGACGACCATCAGTACCGAGGCCGGTTCGCGCGGTGGGGTCTTCAGCACCCTGAGCCACAACCGCGACGTCCTACGGATCGTGGTCGCCTACGCCGGCTTCATCATCTCCGAGTTCGGCTTGTGGATGGCGATGCTGGTGTACGCCTACGAGCAGGGTGGTGCGGCCACCGCCGGTCTCGTCGGCGCCGCCCAGCAGCTGCCCTCCGCCGTGGTGGCGCTCTCCGTGGCCGCTCTCGTCGAGCGGTCCTCCCCGGTCGTGGTCCTGCTCGGGGGCTACGCCGTGCACGCGCTCGGCGCGGGAGCCACGGCCGTGCTGATCCTCACCGACTCGAGCTCCTGGTTCGTCTACCTGGGAGCCATCGTCACCCAGATGGCCATGTCGACGACCCGGCCGTCGCAGTCCGCGCTCATCCCGGCGATCACCACCGAGGCGGAGCAGCTGCTGGCCACCAACGTGGCCCTGGGCTGGGTGTACAACCTGGGGCTGCTGCTGTCCGGCATCGGTGTCGGCGTGGCGCTGGAGTTCGGCAATCCCGGACACGCTTATGCCGGTGCCGCCCTGCTCGCCGGCGGTGCCCTGCTGCTGCAGTCCCCCCTGCGCCGGCTGAAGCTCGGGGCCCGGGTGGTGGAGGGCGAGGGGGCGGGCGGTGAGTCCGTCGCCGACCTGGTCCGGGTCTGGAGGGACCGCCCCACGCGTCTCCTCGTCGGCCTGTTGGGCGCCGAGCACCTCGTGGTCGGCGCACTTCACCTGCTCTTCGTCGTGATGGCGGTGGACGTCCTGAGGGCCGGAGAGGAGTGGGCCGGCTACCTCAACACGTCCTACGGCGCCGGTTCGCTGGTGCTGGCCGCCGTCGCAGGCGTGCTCGTCGGGAAGCGCCTCGGGCCCGTCATCGCCCTGACGGCGTTCGTTCTCGGCGCGGCGCTCAGCGCGGCCGTGCTGCCGAACCTCCCCACCGTCGTCGTGGTGATCGCGATCGTGGGTGGCTGCCGGGCGCTGTTCGACATCGCAGTCCGGGTGCTGCTGCAGCGTGCCGTCCCACCGGACCGGATCGCGGCCGCGTTCGGCGCTGCAGAAGGGCTGAGCATGCTGGGCCTCGCCGTGGGGTCACTCCTGGTGCCTGTGCTCGAGGTGGCGGGAGGACCGCCGACGGCCATCATCGGCACGGCGGTGGTGCTGCCGCTGCTCGTGCTGGCGGCTTTCCGGCTGCTCCTGCGCATCGATGAGCACGCCCGGGTCCCGGTCGTCGAGATCTCCCTGCTCCGGCAGATCTCGCTCTTCCGGGTGCTGCCCGGTGAGGGCATCGAGGCGCTCGCGCACTCCCTCGAGCGCGTGACCTTCGCGCAGGGGGACGCCCTCATGCGCGAGGGCGAGCCGGGGGACCACTACTACGCGATCGCTGAGGGCAGCGTCGAGGTGACCCAGCACGACCGATTCATCCGCACCCTGGGCAGGGCCGACGGCCTCGGGGAGATCGCGCTGCTGCGATCGGTGCCCCGCACCGCGACCGCGGTCGCCTCCTCGCCGGTGACCGCCTACCGGCTCGACCGTGAGTCCTTCCTGACCGCCGTGACCGGTCACAGCCCGACGCTCGAGTCGGCGCACCGGGTGGTCCACGAGCACGAGGAGCGGGACGCCCGCCGGGACACCGCGCCTCCTTCCTGACACGACTCACCGTCGCATCGACGGGGTCGACGAGGTCTCAGGCGGGGCGGAAGGACTCGTGCGCCTCCCGGACGGCGTGCTTGATCATCACGTGGTGGGTGGAGCTGTACTCCAGCACCGCCTCATGGCTCATGTCCTTGCCGAAGCCGCTGCCCTTCACCCCGCCGTGCGGCGCCTCGGAGGCGATCGGCAGGTGGTCGTTGACCCAGGTGACCCCCACGTCCAGGCGGTGGCAGACCCGCAGCGCCTTGCCGACGTCGCGGGTCCACACCGACGACGCGAGCCCGTAGGCGCTGTCGTTGGCCAGCGCCACGGCCTCGTCCTCACCGTCGAAGGTGCCGAGGACCAGCACCGGGCCGAACACCTCCTGCTGCACGATCTCGGACCGCTGCCCGGCGCCGCGGACGAGGGTCGGGGGGTAGTAGGCGCCCGGGCCCTCCGGGACCGTTCCACCGGTCACGAGCTGCGCGCCGTCGGCCACCGCCCTGGTCACGAAACCGTGCACCCGCTGGCGGTGCTCGGTCGACGCCAGGGGGCCGATGTCGCTCGCAGGGTCCCGGGGGTCGCCGACCTTGATCGCCGCCAGCCGCTCGGCCAGGCGATCGCTCAGGTCGTCGGCGACCGCGCTCTCCACGTAGACCCGCGTCGCGGCGGTGCAGTCCTGCCCGGAGTTGTACGTCGACGCCAGGGCGAGCGAGGCGGCGGCGGCATCGAGGTCCGCGTCCGCGAACACCACCGCAGGTGCCTTGCCACCGAGCTCGAGGTGCACCCGCTTGGTGGCGCCGGCCGCGGCTTCCATGACCGCGCGGCCGGCGCCGGGCGAGCCGGTCACGGAGACCATCGCCACGCGCGGGTCCCGCACCAGCGCCTGACCGATCCCCGCGTCCCCGGTCACCACGTTGAGCACCCCCGCCGGGAGGCCGGCCTGCCGGGCGAGCTCGGCGAGCCGCAGGGCCGATCGTGGGGTCGTCGGCGCCGGCTTGAGAACCATCGTGTTGCCTGCCGCCAGGGCCGGCCCGAGCTTCCACACCGCCATCACGAGGGGGAAGTTCCAGGGCGCGATGCCGGCCACCACCCCGAGGGGGCGGCGGATCATCATCGAGGTGAAGCCCTCGCTCAGCACGCCGGCACCGGTGCCCTCCAGCGACCGGGCGGAGCCGGCGAAGAAGCGCAGGTTGTCGGCCGCGAACGGCAGCTCGCCGTCGCGGAACACCGGCACGGGCTTGCCGGTCTCGGCGACCTCCAGCTCGGTGAGCCGCTCGGCGTCCTGCTCCATCAGGTCAGCCAGCCGCAGCAGGCTCCGCGCTCGCTGGCCCGCCGTCGTCGTGGACCAGGCCGGGAACGCCTGGGCCGCGGAGCCGACGGCGACGTCCACGTCATCGAGCGAGGACTGGGCAACCGTGGCGACGGGCTCGCCGGTGGCGGGGTCGACCAGCGTCACCGGCGAGCCGGTGCCCCGGCGGCTGGTTCCCTGCACATGCGTTCCGTGGTCCACGTGACCTCTCCTGTCAGCTGTTGAACCCGACACCGAAGCGGTCCATGGTCCGCAGCAGCCCGCCGCGTCGGCCGCTGATGTCCTGACGTGCCAGGGCGGCGCGCGTCGTCTGCACCGCAGCCCAGCGCACCGGCTCCGGGGGGAACGGCACCGGGCGCCTCCGGACCATCGACAGGTCCGTGCGCTCGGTGTCCAGCCCGCCCAGCAGGTCCAGGGCGATCCGTGCCCCGAACCTCGAGGACGCCACCCCCAGTCCGGTGTAGCCGACGGCGTACGCCACCCGGCCGCCGTGCGCGGTGCCGAACACGGGGGTGAACCGGGAGGTGGTGTCGATGACCCCCGCCCAGCGATGGGTCATCGAGACCTCGTCGAGCTGCGGGAAGGTGGCGTAGAACTGCTCGGCCAGCAGGCGGTACGACGCCTCACGCTGCCCCCGCCCGGCGCTGGTGTCGTTGCCGAAGTAGTAGATCGCGTCGTACCCACCCCACACGATCCGGTCGTCAGCGGTTCTCCGGTAGTAGTGGAACTGGTTCCCGGCGTCGGTGAGTCCCTGCCTGTCACTCCACCCGATGCTCTCGAGCTGCGTGGAGGTCAGCGGCTCCGTGGCCAGCACGTGGTCCCACACCGGCAGCACGAAGGCCCGGATCCGTCGCAGCAGCGGCGGGAAGGCGTTCGTGGCCAGGACGACCTGGTCGGCGCGGACCGAGCCCCGTGGGGTGCGGCAGAGCACGCGGTTCCCCGCCCGCTGAAGGTCGACGACGGGCGTCTCCTCGTGCAGCACCGCCCCCCGGCGTACCGCCGCGTCGCGGAGGCCGGTGGTCAACGCCAGCGGGTCGACGAGCCCGCCGCTGTGCGTGCGCAGCCCCGCGAGGTAGGTGGGCGAGCGGACGTCGGCGCGCGCCTGCTCGCCGGAGAGGAGCACGGAGCGCTCGCCGTGCCTCTGGTGCAGCTCGTGCATGCTTCGCAGCGCCTCGACCTCATGGCCCCTGGTCGCCATCGTGGTCTTCCCGCACAGCCTCAGGTCGGCGTCGATCTTCTCGGCCGCGACGAAGTCGTCGATCTCCTGGACGTTCTCGCGTCCCAGCCGCTGCAGCGTCGCGAGCTCGTCGGGCCACATCGCATGGCCGTGGGCAAGCCCGTGCGTGAGGGACTCGGAGACGAAGCCGCCGTTGCGCCCTGAGGCGCCGGACGCGACGTGCGCCGCCTCGAGAAGCACCACCGTGCGTCCGGGGTCGCTCTCCAGTGCCGTGATGGCCGCCCAGAGACCGGTCAGTCCCGCGCCCACGACCACGAGGTCCGCCGTCCGGTCACCGGTCAGGGGCTCCGTGACGGCCCCGACGTCGTGCCCCTCCCACCACACCGGGACCGGCCGGGCTCCTGCCAGGCCGGCCTCCACGTGACTCATACGAGCTCGTCCTGGACCAGCGCTGCGGAGTCCCAGCCGAGACGCACGCGGTCCCCGCGGCTCGCCGGCGCCAGCCCCGGTACGGTCACCAGGAACGGCCGATCGAAGCCGCCCACGTCGACGGCGAGAGTCCAGACCCCACCGTGGAACTGGGCATCGGCCACCACACCGTCGACGACACCGGCGGAGGAGTCACCCGGCAGGATGATCCGCACGTTCTCGGGGCGTACGACGAGGTGGGCAGCGCCGGCGGCCGTCCCCGGCGGCACGGCGACGGGAAGCGGCCCGAGGGGCTTCGACACGAACATCTGGTCGACCACGTGGCCGGTGACGATGTTGCTGGTGCCCACGAAGTCGGCGACGAACAGGTTGGCCGGCCGCTGGTAGAGCTCCACCGGAGGCGCCACCTGCTGCACCCTTCCGTTGGCCATGACCGCGATCCGGTCGGCGAGCGACATGGCCTCCTCCTGGTCATGCGTCACGACCACGAAGGTGATGCCGACCTCGTGCTGGAGCCTCTTGAGCTCGAGCTGCATCTCAGCGCGGACCTTCCGGTCCAGCGCCGACAGCGGCTCGTCCAGGAGCAGGAGCCGGGGCCGCTTGACGATGGCGCGCGCGAGGGCGACCCGCTGTCGTTGCCCTCCGGAGAGCTGGTTCGGGCGACGCTTGGCCAGTGCGGTCAGCCCGACGATCTCGAGCACTCCCTGGACGCGCTCGGTGACCTCCCGCTTCGGGAGACGTTCACGTTCGAGCCCGTACGCGACGTTCTTGGCGACGGTCATGTGGGGGAACAGCGCGTAGGACTGGAACATCAGGTTGACGGGGCGGCGGTTCGGCGGACGTGTCAGCAGGTCGTCACCACCCAGCAGGATGCGGCCGTGGTCGGGCTGCTCGAAGCCGGCGATCGACCGCAGCAGCGTGGTCTTCCCGCACCCGGAGGGACCGAGCAGGGCGAAGAACTCGTTCTCGGCGATGGTGAGCGACACGCGGTCGAGGGCGACCACGTCCCCGAAGGCACGGCTGAGCTCGATCACCTCTACCAGCGGCGCCCGGGGCGGCGCCTCGAGGACGGTCGGCAAGGCGTCGGTCATCATGCTTTCTCCGTTCTGCGGACCGCGCGGGCGGCGACCACGACGACCGCGACACTGACGACGACGAGCACGGTCGCCAGCGCGTTGATCTCGGGAGTCACACCGACACGGACCATCGAGTAGACGGCGATCGGCAGCGTCTGCGTCGTCGGCCCGGCCGTGAAGTAGGCGATGACGAACTCGTCGAGCGAGAGAGTGAAGACCAGCAGCGCTCCCGCGACCACCGCCGGGGCGATCGACGGCAGGGTCACCCGCAGGAACGTCGCCACCGCCCCGGCGCCCAGGTCGCGTGAGGCCTCCTCCTGTGCCACGTCCATACCGGCGAGCCGGGCGCGCACCACCGCCACCACGAACGCGGTGCCGAACGCGGCGTGCGCCAGCAGGATCGTGCTGGCGCTCTTGGAGATCGACGCGGCGTGGAAGAACGCCAGCAACCCGATCGCCAGCAGCAGGTCGGGAAGGATGGCCGGTGCCATCGCGCTGGCCTCCAGCAGCCGCGAGCGGGTGTGCCGCGCCAGGCCGACCGCCAGCAGGGTGCCGAGGACGGTGGCGAGGAGGGTGGCGCCGGCTGCCACGACCAGCGAGGTGGCCACGGCCGACCTCAGCCGACCGTTGCCGGCGAGCTCGCCGTACCAGCGGAAGCCGAAGCCGTCCCAGGAGTACGCCGAGCCGCCGTCGTTGAAGGACATCCCCACGATCACGAGGATCGGCACGTAGAGGAACGCGCCACACAGGAGCAGCGGCAGCCACAGCATGCCGAGCCCTGCCCTGCGTGTGCCGGACCCGCTGGCACCGGCGCGGCTAGCCATGGCGCGGCTCGCCCTCGACCCGTCGGGTGACCCATGCCTGGGCGGTGAAGAGCACCACGAGCGCGACGACGACCACCATCGCCAGGACGGACCCGAACGGCCAGTCCTGGGCCTTGAGGAACTGGTCGCGGATCAGGTTGCCGACCATCACCGTCTTGCCGCCCCCGAGCAGCTCCGGAACGACGAAGTTCCCGAGGCTCGGCACGAAGACGAGGATGGATCCGGTGATGATCCCCGGGAGGGTGAGAGGCACCATCACGCTCCACAGCGTGCGGATCCGGCTCGCACCGAGGTTGGCGGAGGCCTCGAGCAGCTCGGAGTCGATCTTCTCGAGGGAGGCGTAGAGCGGCAGGATCATCAACGGTAGGTAGGCGTACACGAAACCGACCACCACCGCGGCCGGGGTGTACAACATGGAGACCCGGTCCTCGACAAGCCCTGTGGCGACCAGTGCGTCGTTGAGGACCCCTTGGGTGTTCAGCAGGACGATCCAGGCGTACATGCGGATCAGGAAGTTCGTCCAGAAGGGGACGACCACGAGCACCAGGGCCACGGTGCGCCAGCGCGGCGGCAGCTTCGTGATCGCGTACGCGGTCGGATAGCCCAGCAGCAGCGCCACGAGCGTCGCGATCCCGGCCAGGACGACCGAGCTGCGCAGGACCTCGAGGTAGATCGGCTCGAGTGCCCTCTCGAAGTTGGAGAGGTCCCAGGTCCACTCGACACCGCCGAACCGCCCCCGGGTCGCAAAGGCGTAGGAGCTGACCAGGAGCACCGGGGCCGCCACGAGCACCGCATAGAACGCGAACCCTGGTGTCAGAAGCACCAGCGGCTCGATGAACCGGCCAAGGCGGCGGGACCTGCCGCCCCGGACCGGTGTCACCTCGGCCGACATCAGGAGGCGGTGACCTCGGTGATGATGCGGTTGTACATGGACGCCGCGTTGCCGATGTCGACCATGTTCTCGCCCTGGAGCATCTCCTCCCGGCGCGCGCCCAGGGTGTCGTACTGCTCGAGGAGGCCCTCCGGCAGCTGCTCGAGCGCGGCGTCGTTGGGGACGATGTAGAGGATGTTCTCCGCGGTCCAGGCGTGGTTCCGGGCCTCGAGGATGGTGTCGATGAAGGCGTAGGCGGCCTCCTTTGACTCCGACGACTTCAGGACGGCCATGCCGTCGACCCACAGGTCGGAACCCTCTTCCGGGACGACGAACTTGATGTCGGGGTTCTCTGCGGTGCCGTAGTTGCACCAGCCGTCCCACGCCTGCACCATCACGGCCTCGCCGCTGATGAGCCGCTCGTAGAACGTGGTGTCGTCGTAGGCGAGCAGGTCCGGCTTGGCCTTGATCATCAGCTCCTTGACGTCGGCCATCTCCTGCTCGTCGGTGGTGTTCACCGAGTAGCCGAGCGCCTTCTGCGCCGGGAGCACGGCCCAGCGCTCCGTGCCCATCATCGTGACCTTGTTCTTGTACTGGTCCTCGGGCTGGAGCAGGTCGTTCCAGCTGGTCGGCGCCTCGTCGACGAGGTCCTCGCGATAGCAGATGCCCGTCGTGCCCCAGGTGTACGGCGCGAAGTACGGCTGGCCGTCGACCTCCGCAAGCTGCTGGGCCTCGGGGTCCAGCTGGTCCCAGTTCTCGAGGTACTGCGGGTCCAGAGGCTCGAGCAGGCCCTCCTCGGCGAACGCCTGGAGGAAGGGCTGGGACCCGAAGATCACGTCCAACCCCTCACCGCCGGAGCCGGTCACCTTTGCGACCAGCTCCTCGTTCGTCGCGTGGTTGGTGATCTTGACGGTCGCACCGGTCTCCTTCTTGACCAGCTTGCCGATGTTCTCCGGCATGTAGTCCGCCCAGTTCGAGACCACGATCGACTGGCCGCTCAGGTCGGCCTCGGTATCGATCGCCGCCGGCTCCTGGGAGCTGTCGTCCCCTCCACCTCCGCACGCCGAGAGGGCGAGCACGATGCTCGAGCTGAGGAAAGTCGCGGCACCGGTACGGCGTCGAACGGACGTGGTTCGCATGTTGATCTCCGCTTCTCTCCCCCGGAGGTGGGACACGAGGCACGGCGCCCCACGACGCCGCTAGCGACTGAAGATTGCAGTAACGTTCAGAAATTGCAAGGGGCAAAGTGCCTGCTGAGAGCGGGGTTGGTGACAACTACTGAATGGGTCTTCAAATCCTGACAGGGGTCTGGGACAGTGACCTCCACATGAAACCCGTCGCCGAGGAGCTCCATGTCGAACGGACGTCAGCAGCGCCGCGAGAAGCTGCTGAAGGCCGCCCAGCGGGCCGTCGTCATTCACGGTGCCGACGTCCGGCTCAAGGACGTCGCCGACATGGCCGGGCTGACGTCGGGGGCGATCCTCTACCACTTCCCCGACGTGCAGTCGCTGCTCGTCGAGGCCAACCGCGCCGTGATGGAGCGCTTCTACGACAACCGCCTCCGCGCGATACAGGGGCTTTCTTGTCCCGGTGAGAAGCTCACCGTCACGATCGCCTCGGGCCTGCCGCGTGACTCCGACGACGAGGACGTCAAGCTCCTGTGCGCGCTGGGCGGGGCCGCCTCGCGCTACCCCGTCTACGCAGCGATGCTCACCGCGCTGTACGACCGCCAGGTGGCGATGTACCAGATCATCCTCGAGGCGGGCGCCGCTTCCGGCGTCTTCACGTTGTCCCAGCTCTCGGAGACCATCGGGCGCAACATCGTCGCGCTGGAGGACGCCTACGGGTACCGCATGGTCGCCCGGCACGCGACCATCGGCCATGAGGTCGCCACCGAGCTGATCCTCGACTACGCCCGCCTCGCCACGTCCCATCCGCTCGACAAGCTCGTCGCACTCGCCTAGGAGATCCCTGTGTCGGACCAGCTGACCGTCCTGTTCCTGCCTGAGTCGGCCTACGGGCCCACGAACCAGTGCATCGGCCTGGGCAACCTCTTGCTGCAACGGGGCCATCGCGTCGTCTTCGCCTCGGAGGCCTCGTGGGCCGGAAGGCTGTCGCCGCTCGGCTTCGAGGAGCGGCTGGTGGACCTGGCGGAGCCGGACCCGGACGCCGGCGCGGAGGATGCGGGCCAGTTCTGGACCGACTTCATCGCCGAGACCGCCCCGGAGTTCCGCAAGTCGACCACCGAGCAGCTCGAGACGTTCATCAAGCCGACGTACCAGGCGCTCATCGACGGCGCCAAGCACGCCGAGCCCGCACTCAAGCGGATCATCGAGGAGGTCCGCCCCGACGTGCTGGTGGAGGACAACGTGGTGTTGTTCCCGGCCCTCACGACGAGCGGCGCGCCTTTCGTGCGCATCGTGTCGTGCAACCCGCTGGAGGTGCCGGGCGAGGGGGTCGCGCCCGCACTCTCGGGGCTCCCCCAGGACGACCCCGGGTCGTGGGCCTCGTTCCGCAAGGAGTTCGAGCAGACCCACCAGGGGCTGTGGGAGGAGTTCGACGCCTGGGTGCAGGAGCAAGGCGGCTCACCACTGCCTCACCTGGAGTTCATGCCGCGCGACAACGCCGCCAACATCTACGTCTACCCCGAGGAGGCGGACTACGTCGCCGCGCGTCCACTGGACCCGAGCTGGCACCGCATCGACTCCAGCGTGCGGCTGACCGACGACGAGTACGTCGTGCCGGACCAGGTGGCCGACCGCCCGCAGGGCAGCGCACTCATCTACCTCTCGCTCGGGTCGCTCGGCGGCGCCGACGTGGAGCTGATGCAGACGCTGGCCGACTCGCTGGCCGACAGCCGCCACCGGTTCATCGTCAGCAAGGGCCCACAGGCCGACCGCATCTCGTTGGCCGACAACATGGTGGGCGAGCAGACCCTCCCGCAGACGAAGGTCATCCCGCAGGTCGACCTCGTCATCACGCACGGGGGCAACAACACCACCACCGAGGCCCTGCACTTCGGCAAGCCGATGGTGCTCCTGCCGCTGTTCTGGGACCAGTACGACAACGCTCAGCGGATGCACGAGCTCGGCTTCGGCATCCGGCTGGCGACGTACGCCCACACGCCAGACGAGCTCAACGGCGCCATCGAGAAGCTGCTGGCCGACACCGACCTCCGGGAGCGGATGCACGCGATGGGAGCGCGCATCCGTGCCCGGGACGGGCTGCGCAAGGGCGCCGACATCATCGAGCAGGTGGGGCACACCCATCGGCAGGGGTCCCCCTCGACGTGATCCCACCTGCCCCGGCTCTGACGTGGGCTCTGCGCGACGCGGTCGTCGAGGCAGGGTGGTCCGCGTTGCTGCCCGCGCACCGCTGCATGGGTGACGACCAGCCGATCGGGGAGCCCAGGCCCGTCGACGCGTTGCATCTCGGTGGCGAGCACTGGCTGGTGCTCGTCGCCGACGAGATCGGGCGCGTCCACCCGGTTCCCCTGAGGACGGGCGCGGACGGCGTACGCCGATCACTGGCCGGGGAGGGGACCGGCGAGGCGCTGGTCGCTCGGCTGGCATCGGCGGAGGAGTCGGGGGCCTTCCGGCTCACCTGCTGGCACTCCGAACCGGTGGCCGGGGAACGTTCCATCGACGTGGACCAGACCAACGAGTCGCTCGTCGTGGGCGACCGTGCGGTCCTCAAGTGGGCGTTCCGGGCCGAGGACGGTCCGCATCCTGCTCCGTCGCTGCTCAGCGAGCTCGAGCGCACCGGGTTCGCCGGGACCCCGCGGCCGTGGGGCGTGGTCGAGTGGCAGCCCCTCGCCGGAGCGCCGCGCCTGGTCGCGTCGATCGTGGCGTTGGTCCCGGGAGCGTCGGACGGCTGGAGCTGGGCGGTCGACGACCTCCGCACTGCGGTCACCACGGTCGAGCCGGAGGCAGTGCGCCGAGCCGGGACGGCGCTCGGCCGGCTGCTGGCCGACTTCCACATCGCTCTTCGCGAGACCGCCCGGCCCGCCTCATGGGCCGAGGCGGCCCGGTGGGAGGCCGAGGCCGTGGCCGACCTCGACCGCGCCCTCGCCGTCGCCGGCGGCCGGAGCCGATCGGTGCTCGACGAGCACGGTGCGGAGGTGCGCACCGCACTCACCGCGCTGACGGGCGCCGGGACCGCCGTGATGCGGGTGCACGGTGACCTCCACGTCGGTCAGGTGCTGCGTTCCCCCGACGGCTACTGGGTCACCGACTTCGACGGCAACCCCGTCGTGCCGCCCGCGGAACGGCTGCAGGAGCAGCCCGCTGCGGCAGACGTCGCCGGCATGCTCCAGTCCCTGCGCCACGTCGCCCTCGTGCTCCGCAAGCACCACCCCGGAGCCGACCCCGTGACGGTCGACGCGATGGAGTCGGTGCTGAGCGGCTCCTTCCTCGAGAGCTACCGGAGCGGGCTCGCCGACGCCGACCAGGGCGCTCTGTTCGACGCCCGGCTGGTGCGGCCCTTCCGGCTGCGGCAGGTGTGCCGGGAGTTCACCTACGCGGCCACCCATCTGCCCCGGTGGTCCTACGTCCCCGAGGCGGCTCTGCCCGCTCTGCTCCAGGAGGCCGGCCGGTGAACCCCTCGGGCTTCCTCGCCGACCTGTACCGCAAGCCGGCCGCGCTCACCTCGCTCGCGGCCCTGCTCCGGCAGGGCGACCCGTGGTCGGTGCTGGAGGAGCGGCCCGCACGCGTGGTGCTCCTCGGCATGGGCTCGTCGATGTACGCCGCTGCGGTCGCCGCCGCTCGGCTGCGCGCCCGAGGAGTCGTCGCGGTAGCCGAGCTGGCCAGCAGCGACCTGCTCCCGGACTGGGGCCCCGGGACGCTGGCGGTCGCGATCTCGGCGTCGGGGGCATCGAAGGAGACCCTTGACTCCGTGGACCGGCTCCGCGGCCGGCCGAGGACCGTGGCGCTGACCAACACTCCGGCCTCGGCGCTCACCCGACGGTGCGACGAGGTGGTCCTGATGGGCGCCGGCCCTGAGGACGGTGGGGTGGCGTGTCGTAGCTACCAGCACACGCTCGCCCTGCTGCTCGCGCTGGAGGCCCATCTGTCGCACGAGCCGCTCGACGGACTGGTCTCGACGCTGGAGCGGACCGCCGAGGCATCGGCGCACCTGCTGAGGACGTCGGGTGAGTGGCTGGAGGCGGTGACGGAGCTGCTGGACGGACCGGCCGGGACGCACATCGCCGCTCCAGCCCGGCGGTTGTCCTCAGCACAACAATCCGCGCTCATGCTGCGCGAAGGACCGCGTCGATCCGCGGTCGCCTGTGAGGCCGGCGACTGGGCGCACGTCGACGTCTACCTGACGAAGAACACCGACTACCGGTTGCTGGTGCTGCCTGGTTCGCCATGGGACAGGGGCATCGTCGAGTGGACCGGCCCACGTGACACGACCGTCGTCTCGGTGGGTGGGGCCTTCCCCGACGCGCGGTACACCGTGCGCTACCCGTACGACGACGACGACGACGTACGCCTGCTCGCCGAGGTCCTGGTGGCGGAGCTGGTCGCCGCGCGTTTGTGGGCGACCACGTGATGCTCCGACGCCCACCCGGCCGGCGAGGTGGTCACCCTCAGGGCTGCTGCTTGGTGCGGTGCAACAACCAGTCGGAGCCGGTGTCGATGAGCGCGTAGCGCACGCTGCCCGTGCGGCCGTGAAGGACGAAGAGCAGCCGCCGGTCGTTGCTGCCGAGGTCCTCCCACCATCCGATGTCGGCGATGTCCTTGTCGGCGTCGGTGTAGGTGAGGTGGTCGAGGTCGTGGTCCGGCACGGCGATCGCGAGCCGGTCCTCGCTCGGGGTCGGGGGGAGGCCGCGTGGGACGGCCCAGGAACGCAGCACACCTCGCTCCTCGAGCCGGAGGTCGAAGTGCGGTCGGGGCTTGCGGTGGTCGTGGAGCACGAAGGCGGGGCGTTCGCTCACACCGCGAGCCGTACCCGTTACCGGGTCTTCGGTGCGGCAAGGACGTACATGTACGCCTCGAGGCTGGCCGACCTCGGACCGCACGGGTACATCGCGGCCAGCCGCCATCCCTGCTTCTCGTAGAGCCGGATGCCGTCCCGGCTCGCGCTCATCATCTCCGCGACCGGCACCAGGCCGCGCGCCCGCGCCTCGGTGACGGCGGCCTGGAGCAGCGAGGTCCCGATCCCCTGACCGCGGACCCGGGAGCGCACGAAGAAGCGTGACACCCCGGCCAGGTCGGCGGTGGCTCGGCCGGTCACCTCCCGCCAACGCATCGCTGACACGGCGTCCAGCCCCACCCGGCTGAGAGCGATGTGGCCCAGGAGCTCGCCGTCCCGCTCGGCAATCCAGGCGTCCTGGATCCCGGGGCCGGTGAGCCACGCCCTGCGGGACTCGGGCCGAGGCAGCGGGTACTGACCCTCGGCCACCACCAGTCCCAGCAGCCGCGCCGCGGCCGCCAGGTCGTGCGACCGGCGGCCCCGGATCCTCACGTCGGACGGAGTGGAGCCGGCGCCGGGTCCGAGGTGCCGCTCCACGTCGTGCCTCCGACGCCGGGCGATCCACCGTTGGACAGGCACCGTCAGCTGTGTGACGTCGGTCACCCTTCACTCCTTGCTTCGGGACCTACGAATGTAGGTGCCGGGACCCGCGCGCGAGTAGGGACGAGTGGCCCCTTTTCGTAAGGCTCAGGCGCCGGAGAAGCCGCTCACCAGCAGGAAGAACACGACGACGGCCACGAGCGCGGCCGCGACACCGAGCACGGCGCCGATCCCGGCTCCCCGGGTGCTGCTGGAACCGGCGCCCGCGACACCGGGCAGGAGGTAGCCGACCACCGCGCCGAGGACTGCCATCACCGCGATCTGCGCGGGAACGATGTAGTTCTCGGTCGACTCACCGTCCAGGAGGCCGGCCGCGAGCGGAAGGCTGAGGAGGCCTGCGACCAGCAGGACCGCGATGGCGATGGCACGCTGCGTGACTGCACTCGTTGCTGCTCCGGCCATTGGACGCTCCTCCTCCTGCCGATGCGCCCGACCGGACCGTGCCGAGGCTACCGCCATGCGGCGCTGCGGCGGTCGGACCCGTGGACGGGGCGAGGCGCTACTTGATGCCGGTGTTGGCGACGCCTTGGGCGATCTGGCGCTGCAGGATCAGGAACACGGCAAGCAGGGGCAGGATGCCCAGGACCGCGGACGCCATCGTCTCGGCGTACTGGATCGCGGCGCCGCCGATGAGGCCCTGGAGCCCCACGGGGATGGTCTGCGACTTGGTCTGGGTCAGGACCAGGAGGGGCCAGAGAAAGGCATTCCACGAGGTGATGAAGGTGAGGATCGCGACCGCGGAGATCGCCGGCCGGCACAGCGGCATGACGACCTGGTAGTAGATGCGAGCCCAGCTGGCCCCATCAAGCCGCGCCGCCTCGATGAGGGAATCCGGGATGGCCTTGATGAACGAGTGGAAGACGAAGACGGCGACGGGCAGCGCCACGCCGGGCAGGATGACTGCCCAGTAGGTGCCCAGCAGGTTGAGCGCCCGGAACTCCATGAACTGCGGCAGGACGAGTGCTTCGGTGGGCAGCATCAGACCGGCCAGGATCACCGCAAAGACCACGTACTTTCCGCGGAAGTTCAGGTTCACCAGCGCGAACGCGACCATGGAGCAGACCACCACGGCGAAGATGACGGCGAGCGTGGAGATGATGAAGCTGTTGACGTACCACCAGCCCATGGGGCTGGAGTTCCAGGCGTAGCTGTAGGCGTCGAAGTTCCAGTTGTCGGACCACGGAGTGGTCGGGTTGGCCGCGATCTCCTCGTTGGGTCGCAGCGAGGTGATCAGTGCCCACAGGAAGGGGACCAGCCAGATCAACGCGAAGAGCGTCACGCAGGTCGCGGCAAGCCGGTTGAACGCCTTTGTGCCGCCGTCGGAGCGGTCCTGTGCTGCCGCCCTGCCCTTGGGAGCCGCGGGTGCTGTCTCGGTGGTAGCCATGTCGAGAGCCTTCCCTTCAGGCGTTCGCGGGGTTGGTGTTGAATCGTCTGCGCGCCAGGAGCCACACGACGGACACCAGCACCAGGGTCACGAAGTAGACCATCGTCGCCGCTGCGGCGTAGCCGCCGCGGTAGGAGGTGAATCCGGTGTCGTAGATGTACTGGATGACCGGACGCGTCGAGTAGTTGGGGCCGCCGGCGAGCAGGATGAAGATCTGGTCGAAGACCTTGAGCGAGGCGAGCACCGTCAGGATCAGCACCAGGCTCATTGTCGGCCGCAACAGCGGGACGGTGATCGCCTTGATCTGCTGCCACGGTCCGGCGCCGTCGATGGCCGCCGCCTCGTACACCTCCTCCGAGATCTCCTGGATCGCCGCGGTGTAGAGGATGAAGTTGAAGCCGAAGGTCCACCACACGGTCAACAGGACCACGGCGAACCAGGCACCGGACGTGGAGCCGAAGAAGTCGGGGGCGGTCAGGCCTACCCAGCCAAAGGCGTTGGTGATGAGCCCTGTCTCGGGTGTGTACATGAATGCGAAGATCAGGCAGACCGCCGACGAGGGCACGACGTACGGCGCGAAGAAGGCGAGCCGGTAGAACCACTGGGCACGGGCCATCCGGGAGGCCAGGATCGCGAACACCAGCGGCAACAGCACCAGGAGCGGCGCGGTGAGCAGCGTGAACAGAACCGAGTGCCACATCGAGGCCCAGAAGTCCCCGCTGGTGAGCACATCGGCGTAGTTGGACAGCCCCACGAAGCTGCCCAGCCCCGATTGCACCGTGGTGGTGTTGAACAGGCTGATCACGATGCCGATGAGCACGGGACCGATCAGGAAGGCGAGGTAGAGAACGAGGAACGGCGTGGCGAAGATCCAACCCGCCTTGTTCTGACCCCCTCGCGTTGATCCGTCTTTCGGCGGCGCGCTGGTGGTGGTGTCGACGTCCCTGGCTGGCAGGGCCATGGCGCTCGTGGTCATCTTGGCCTCTCTGCTGAGGAAGCTTTCCGGATCACACGGGAGGTCGAGCGGTCGAGAACTGCTCCAGGCTGCTCGTCATGTTCTCGACACCGCCTTTGGGGTCCGTCCCCCCGGTGAGCACGCTGGCGATCACCGAACCCATGGCGACCTGGAAGTCAGACCCCGCCCCGGTGTACCAGGCAGCCGGGTCGTAGACCGCGTTGAAGGCCGCCTCCGTGTAATTGCTCTGGGGGTCCATCTTCTTGAACTCGCTGCTGTTCTGCGACGGAAGCCATGCGGGGACGTGACCGCCGTCGGCCCAGGTCTCGCTTTGGTCCAGCAAACCCTTGACGAAGCGCACGGCGTCGCTCGTCCGGGTGCCCGACCGAGCCGAGCTGGTAGGGAGCACCAGCGCGTGGGAATCGGCGTAGGCGGCCGGCTTCTCTCCGAGGAGCGGGGGAAACGGGACCACGTTGAACTCGAGGTCCTCCACGTCGCGGTACGTCGGGATCTGCCACACGCCGTCGAACAGGAACCCGACCCGCGATTGGCTGAACAGCGTTGAGGAAGTTGTGGCCGTGGAGTTGGCCGGCATCAGCTTCTGACCCTGCGTGAGCTCCTGCATGAAGGCGAAGGTCTCCTCCATGGCACCGCGGTCGATGGTCACCTTGGTGCCCAGGTCGGACACCATCGGTCCGGCCACGCCGGAGTAGATCATCGTGAAGAAGCGCCAGCAGGTCGACGGGTCGGCCGTGATCGACGCGACGGCCCCGAAGTCGCCGCCCGCAGCGTCCTTCATGGCCTTGACCGCGTCGAGGAACTGGTCCGCACCTTCGATGGGCTTGAGGTTGTCGCCCGCCTCGTTCAACAGCCCGGCCTTCTTGGCGACCGCGACGTTGTAGAACAACACGAACGGATGGGTGTCCAGCGGCACTGCATAGGTGGTGCCGCCCACCGTCGCCTTCTCCCAGGCCGCCGGCGTGAACTTGTCCTCGGTGACCCCCGCCTCGGTGAACTGGTCCCCGATGGGCTCGAGCAGCCCCGCCTCGGCGAGCAGGGGGAGCCGTGACAGGTGCGCGATGGCGACGTCGGGTGGACGCCCGCTCGACGCCGAGAGGGACAGCTTGGTGTAGTAGGGGTTGCCCCAAGACAGCAGGGTCGACTCGATCGACCGGGTGCCCGACTTCTGGAACTGGTCGACCATCGTGGCCATGTTGGCACCGTCGCCACCTCCGAAGAGGTGCCAGTAGATGACGTCGGCGGTCTGCGGCTGGGCGCCGGTGAGACTGCTGACTACTGGGGAGCCACACGCGGACAGCGCACCCGCTACGGTCAAGCCTCCTCCGGCCGCCAGGAACTGGCGGCGTGACAAACCGGTCATGACGAGAAGGTCACTGACTTATGCGTTGATGTGACGTTCATGACACCGACTGTTTCATGGCGGTCTCGCCGGGGCAACGAGGCCTTGGAGCACAGGGAGTGTCGTCGCGGGACCACCCCCCTGGCGTCCAAGGTGCGCCCTCACCACCGACACAATGGCCTCGTCGGCCGCATAAACCGCAAGAGAGAGAGGGCGCTCCGTGAAGGCTGCCCAGCAAGACGGCACGCACCCGCGACCGATGATGGTCCGAGAGGTCTGGACCAGTCTCGACGGCCCCTGGCAGTTCGCGCACGACGACTCCGACGCCGGGCTCGCCGACCACTGGTTCGACCCGTCCAGCGACGCAGCCTTCGACCAGCGCATCGAGGTTCCCTACCCCCCGGAGTCGCCCGCCTCCGGAATCGGGGAACGCGGGTTCCATCGCGTCGTCTGGTACCGCCGCACCATCGCCCATGACGACCTCGCCAACCCCGGTGACGACCTGAGCCGAGTGCTCATCCACTTCGGCGCCGTCGACCACCGTGCTCAGGTCTGGTTCGACGGCCAGCTGGTCGCCGACCACGTGGGGGGCCAGACGCCCTTCACCGCCGACGTCACCGACGCGATGGCCGGGCAGCCGGCCCACGAGGACGGGCACGTGCTGGTGGTGCGGGCACAGGACGACCCGCAGGCACTGCACCAACCCCGCGGCAAGCAGGACTGGCGGGAGAAGCCGCACGGCATCTGGTACGAGCGCACCACCGGGATCTGGCAGTCCGTCTGGTTCGAGGTCGTCCCGTCGCAGCACGTCGTGGACGTCGCCTGGACCCTGCACGCGTCGTCCTCGGTGGTGCGGTGTGACCTCACGCTCGCCTCCACTCCCGCACAGCCGCTGGTGGTGGAAATGGCCCTGACCCTCGGCGAGGAGGTGCTGGCGGAGGTCTCCTGCGTCGTCCGGCGGCAGGTGAACCAGGTGGACATCGCCATCCCCGCACTGCGGAACGGCCAGGACCGGGCCCGCCTCGTGTGGTCCCCCGAGGCTCCCAACCTCGTCGACGCGGACGTCGTGCTCCGGGACCAGGAGTCGGGAGACCAGGTCGACCGAGTCGCCAGCTACCTGGGGCTGCGTGACGTGTCGGTGGGCGGCGGCTGGTTCGCCCTGAACGGCCAGCCCTACTACACGCGGTCGGTGCTCAACCAGGGGTACCGCCCGGAGACCCATCTCGCCTCTCGGGGCAGCGAGGAGCTGCGCGCCGAGGTCGAGCTCATCAAGGCGATGGGGTTCAACGCCGTCCGCGTCCACCAGAAGGCCGAGGACCCCCGGTTCCTCTACTGGGCCGACCGGCTGGGACTTCTGGTGTGGGGTGAGACCGCCGGAGCCTACGAGTTCTCCACAGAGGCCATCACCCTGCTCACCACGGAGTGGATGGAGATCGTCCGGCGCTACCGAAGCCACCCCTCCGTCGTCGTCTGGGTCCCGGTCAACGAGAGCTGGGGTGTGCAGGACATCGCGACGGTCGACGCCGAGCAGCAGTTCGCCCAGTCGCTCGTCAGCCTGACCCGCGCCCTCGACCCCAGCCGTCCGGCCGTCTCCAACGAGGGCTGGGAGCACGTGGACAGCGACATCCTGGGCCTGCACGACTACACCGTCGACCCCGAACGGCTGCGCGCCCGCTACCTCGACCAGCAGTCGGCCCGCGACGCGGCCCTGGTGGGGTTCGGCCCGCAACGGCGGCGCCCGATCTTGAACGACGCACAGGTGGAGCGGTTCCTCGACGGCCGGGCGCCGCTCATGATCACCGAGTTCGGTGGCGTCTCCTTGTCGCACGAGCAGGAGACCTGGGGCTACGAGCAGGTGACCTCGACGGAGGAGTACGCCGACCTGCTCACCGGACTCTTCGACGCGCTCCGGGCCAGCACGGAGATCGTCGGGTTCTGCTACACGCAGTTCATGGACACCGGCCAGGAGACCAACGGTCTCCTCTTCGCCGACGGGACGCCGAAGCTGCCGGTCGAGTCCATCTTCGAGATCGTCACGGGCCGCCCCTACACCGGTCCCGACCGGGCCTCCTCGACGTTCGGCTGGGCAGAGGACTAGCGACGCGACGGCCCTCAGGACGAGAGGCGATGAGATGACGACGGGCAGCTGAGGGTTGCATGGATATCGTTGTCATCGTCGCGGCGATCGCCGTGGGTGCCTTCGTCAAGGGAGTCACAGGCACCGGCCTTCCCCAGATCGCCATCCCGATCATGGCCGCCATCCTGGGCGTGGAGCGAGCAGTCGTCATCATGGCGATCCCTGGCATCGCGTCGAACGCCTGGCTTGTCTGGGCGAACCGTGACGCAGCGGCGGCAACCAGGGATCTCCGCGTCCTGACTGCCACCGGGATCGTCGGCGCCGTCGCGGGCACCATCGTCCTGACCGCCGTCAACGGCCGCCTGCTCTCGGTTGCCCTTGCCCTGGTGATCCTGGGATACGTCCTCGTCGTCGTGCGCCGTCCACACCTCTCCCTGCCCCCCCGGCTCACCCGATGGACGTCACCGCCCGTGGGCATGATGGCCGGCGGTCTGCACGGCGCCACAGGCGTTTCCGGGCCGCTGCTGACGACCTATCTGCACGGGTTCGCCCTCGCTCCACCCGCCTATGTCTTCTCCGTGTCGGTGCTGTTGCTCGTCTTCGCGACGGTCCAGGTTGTGACGATCGCCGGGCTGGGGCTCTACACCGCTGACCGCCTTCTGGACAGCCTCCTCGCTCTCGTCCCCATCGCCGTCGTGCTGCCCTTGGGCCACCGACTCTCGAGGCGGCTGCCCACCGACGTCTTCCGCAGGACGGTGCTCATCGGCCTGGTGGTCACCGCGGTGGTACTCGTCGTCAACGCCGTGCGCGGGTGAGTCGCCTCGTCGCCTGTGGCTGCCCGCTCGCCCTCGACCGTGTCGAAACCGCTACTGATCAGGGGTCGCCCGACGCACGCTTGCGCGTTGTCATCCGCTGATGCAGGCCAAGAGGTCGGTGGCCGGAGGGCGAGGTCGCTCCCCGGCCCGCCACACAGCACGGAACGGGCGTCGCAGGGCCCCCTCGATGGGCACCTCGACGAGCGTTCCCGCTTCGACCTGGGCAGCGACTGCCCGGGACGAGACCACTGCAGGGGCCAGGCCTCCGAGCGCGGCGCCGATGATCGCGCTGGTCGAGTCGGTCTGCATCGCGATGGCGGTCAGCTCTCCGCCGACGTGCCGCTCCAGGGTCTCCCGGGTGCCGCTGCCGACCTCGCGGACGATCAGTGCTTCTCCCCGCAGCTCTGCCCGACTGACGGGCGCGCGGCGCTTGGCCCACGGGTGCGCGGGCGGGGCGACCAGCGCCAGGTCGTCCCAGCCCACCACCAGCGACTCGACGCCCCGCGGCGACCCCGGTGTCTCGATGAACCCGATCTGCGCCCGACCGGTCCGTACGGCGTCCAGCACCCCGCGGCTGTTCGTGACGGACAGGTGCAAGGTGAGCTCCGCCCGGCGCCGGCGCAGCGCGGAGATCCAGGCGGGCAGAAGGTGCTCGGCGATGGTGCGGGAAGCGGCCACGGCCATGTCGCTGCTCGTGCCGCCGACGAGGGCGTCGACCCCGAGCTCGACCCTGTGGAGCGCATCGAAGACGGGTTCGGCCCATCCGCACAGCGCGTGGCCGGCTTCGGTCAGCTGTGACCCCGCCGCACGACGGCTGACCAGCGTGAGACCGAGCCGGTTCTCCATGGCCCGCAGCCGGGAGGAGGCGGCCGGCTGGGTCACGCCCAGCCGGTGAGCGGCCCCGGCGATGCTGCCCGCATCGCGGATGGCCACGAGGAGCCGGAGCGCATCCACCTCGACGCGGGTCATAAGCCGACCTTATGTCGCACGCCCATATTGGTCCCTTCTCCCGACCGCGACCACCGGAGATCGTGGGTCCGTGACCACCCTCGTCGACACCCGTCGCCAGCCATCGCGAAACGCCGTCCTGGCGTGCTCGGTGGCCGCCGTCGTGGCCGTCGGCGTCGGGACGGTGGTGCCGCTCGCCAGCCCGCTCCTGGTCGCCCTGGTGCTGGGCATCCTCGTCATCAACGTCGGGGGCGCCGAGCGGACGAGCAGCTGGCACGACGCCCGGCTCACCAGGACCGTCCTGCGGGCAGGCATCGTGCTGCTCGGGCTCCGCCTCTCGCTCGCCGACCTCGGCGAGGTGGGGTTGCGCGGGGCCGTCGTCGCTGCCGTCGCCGTCGCCGTGACCTTCACCGCCACCTGGCTGGTCGGCCGTCGGATGGGTCTGGAGCCGGGACTGGTCCTCCTGATCGCGGCCGGTTTCTCCGTCTGTGGTGCGGCGGCGATCGCAGCGGTCGAGTCCGGCGTACGCCGTCGATCCGCGGACGTCGTCATCGCGATCGCCCTGGTGACCGTCTTCGGCACCGCCATGATTCCCCTGCTGCCGCTCGCCTCCGGGCTGCTGGGGCTCGACGACGTGCAAGCCGGGGTGTGGGCAGGGGCGTCGATCCACGAGGTGGCCCAGGTGGTCGCGTCAGCAGCCCTGCTCGGCCCGTCGGCCCTGGCTGCGGCGACGACCGTCAAGCTTGCCCGGGTGGCCCTCCTGGGGGCGGTGTTCGTCGCCGCGCGACGCCTGGGTGGTGGGGACGACGCGGAAACCGTGGGCGCCCCCGTCGTGCCCTGGTTCGTGTGGGGCTTCCTGGCCGCCGTCGCCGTCCGCAGCACCGGCCTGGTGCCCAGCGTCGTGATCAGCGGTGCCGACAAGGTCGCCGTGCTTGCTCTGGGCGCGGCGATGTTCGGCCTCGGCATGACGGTCACAATTGCCGCGCTCAGGCGGGTGGAGCGTCGGGCGTTGGTCCTGGCGACGTACGCCACCGGTGTCGCCGCCCTGGCCTCGTTCGTGCCGATTCTCTTGCTCTTCTGAGCGACGGCCTCAGGCCACGGGGATTCGCCAACGAGCACGTGGACGGACGATCGGACGGATCAAATCGGTTTGGCAACCACCGGGTCGTCTCCTCGGGTCACGCGCTCGACCCTCCTGCGCTGCCACGGAAGTTTGGCGGAGTCTGGCGTCGCCGGACGAGGGGACCCTGAAGACGAGGCCCCGAAGAAGCGTTCCAGAAAGCGATCAGTGGCATGACCGTCGTCGAGCGGGCAGAACTTGTCCTGGAACCGCGCGTACGCCTGCTGGTGCTCCGCTCGGACCTCCGGGAGCCGCCGGATGTCGGCGATGAGGGCCTCGGTGGTCGTAGACAACGGTCCGGGCGGGTCGACCGACAGGTCGAAGTAGAACCCGCGTAGCTGGTCGCGGTAGCGATCCAGGTCGTAGGCGTAGAACAGCTCGGGCTTCCCCGTGACCGCGAAGTCGAACATCGTCGAGGAGTAGTCGGTCACCAGGGCGTCGGCGGCCAGGTAGAGGTCGGCCACGTCGGGGTAGGCGGATACGTCGACGACTGCCGGATGGTCGACGCCTCGCATCATGCCGGTGATCTTGTAGTGCAGGCGCGCCAGCAGGACGTGGTCGTCGCCGAGGTCGGCGGTGAACCGTTCGACGTCGAGGGCCAGGGCACCCCGGTCGGGGGACTCGTCCCAGAAAGCGTCGTCACGCCAGGTGGGCGTGTACAGCACCGCCGTGCGCCCGTCCTCGATGTGCAGCTTGCGTCGGAGCCGCTCGCGGACCTCCCCGGCCTGCGCGGAGCGGAGGATGTCGTTGCGGGGATAGCCGGTCTCCAAGATCTCCCCCGACCAGCGGAAGGCCCGGCGCATCGTCTCGGTGCTGTAGGGGTTGGGCGAGAGCAGCACATCCCACCGGTCGACGTCGAGCGAGAGATGCTCCAGGAGACCCGGTGGACCACCCAGCGCGTCGGCGTGAATCCGCTTGAGCGGCGTACCGTGCCACATCTGGACATATGTTGCGCCGGGCTTCTTGATCCAGGCCATCTCGAGGTGCCCATTGGAGACCACGAGGTCGGCGGACTCGAGCGCCTCGACCGCGGCATCGGTGTAGATGGGCACCGTGGCGACGTCGGCCGGGAAGGTGCTGGCGAACTCGCGGTCGACGAGCCAGACTGCGTCTTGAGCAGCCCCACGCCGGGTGACCGCTTCGTAGACGGCGCGCGGGCTGTCGCTGTAGCGACCGTTGAAACTGTTGTAGACCACGCGCATGTGTGCTCCTTCTCCTGCCCGCTCCTTCCGGTCCTCGGTCGCGATTGGGCATGCTCGGACTCCGACGGGGCTTCTTACCCATTCGGCTGCTGGACAACGCCGGTCATCCGGCGCCGCTGCTGCCCGGGGAGCGAGTCGTGAAGCGTGATCGTGCGGGAGGTGTTTGGTCAGCGTTCGGCGTAGTCTGCCGGCCATGGATCCCTTGGCCCGGAACAACGTCAGGCTCTTCGGCGGTGTTGACGGACAGCCGATGCTCTTCTCGCACGGCTTCGGCTGCGACCAGCACATGTGGCGGTTCGTCGCGCCCGAGTTCGAGGACCGCTTCCGCGTCGCCCTGTTCGATCACGTCGGCGCCGGAGGCTCGGACCAGTCGGCGTACGACGTCGCCAAGTACTCATCGCTCGACGGCTACGCGACCGACGTACTCGAGATCTGCGAGGCACTCGACCTCAGGGACGTCATTTTCGTCGGTCACTCCGTGTCCTCGATGATCGGGATGCTGGCCGCACTGCGCGAGCCGGACCGGTTCGCCAAGCTGGTCATGGTGGGTCCCTCGCCCCGCTACATCGACGACGACGGCTACGTGGGGGGGTTCTCGGAGGCAGACATCACAGAGCTGCTGGAGTCGCTGGACAGCAACTACCTCGGCTGGTCGACGGCGATGGCGCCGGTGATCATGGGCAACACCGAGCGGCCGGAGCTCGGGCAGGAGCTCACCGAGAGCTTCTGCCGCGCAGATCCTGCGATCGCCAAGCGGTTCGCCGAGGTGACGTTCCTCAGCGACAACCGGGACGACCTTGCCCGGGTCAGGGTCCCGACCCTCGTCCTCCAGTGCAGCAAGGACGTGATCGCACCGGACTCCGTGGGTGAGTTCGTGCACCAGCGCATCGCCGGCAGCAGGCTCGTGACGCTGACTGCCACGGGTCACTGCCCGAACCTCAGCGCACCGGACGAGACGACGGCGGTCATCCGCCAGTTCGTAGGAGCCTGACCGCGTGACCGGAGCCGGGCCGGCTCAGGAGGCCTTCCAGGAGGCGCTGCTCGAGGACGACCCCGAGCTGCTGTACGACCGGGCTCCCTGCGGCTACCTCTCCACCGCCCCCGACGGCACCATCGTCAAGGTCAACCAGACGTTCCTGTCCTGGACCGGCTTCCGGCGAGAAGGGCTCGTCGGACGCCGCACGTTCGCCCAGCTTCTCAGCGTGGGAGGGCGGATCTACCACGAGACCCACTACGCACCGATGTTGCGTATGCAGGGCTCCGCCCGGGAGCTGGCACTCGACGTCGTCACCGCGGACGGGCGCCGGCTGCCGGTGCTCGTCAACGCCGTCCTGGAACGTGACCCTCACGGGGAACCCCGAGTGGTGCGGGTGGCGCTGTTCGACGCGACCGACCGACGCGAGTACGAACGGGAACTGCTCCGCGAGAAGCACCGCGCCGAGCAGTCCGAGGCGCGTGCTCGAGCGCTGGCACAGACCCTCCAGCAGACGCTGATCCCGCCCACACCACCCCACGTGCCGGGGCTCGACGTGGCGGGGGTCTACCGGCCCGCCGGCACCGGCGAGGAGGTGGGTGGTGACTTCTACGACGTCTTCCAGGTGGCCGAGGACGACTGGGTCGTGATCCTGGGCGACATCTGCGGCAAGGGTGTGGAGGCGGCGGTCGTCACGGCGCTGGTCCGTTACACCGTTCGTGCCGTCTCGGTGCAGACGCCGGATCCGGTTGAGGCGCTGTCGAGGCTGAACGAGGTCCTCATCGCCCAGGGGACCGACCGGTTCTGCACCGTCGTACTGCTGCGGCTGCGCCGCACCGACCGAGGGTGGAACGCCACCCTCTCGGTCGGCGGCCATCCGCTCCCCTTGCACCTCAAGCAGGGTCAGCCCGCTGAGGTGGTCGGCGAGCCGGGTCCGCTCGTGGGAGCGTTTCCGGGAGTCGCCCGAACCGAGACGGACCTCCTACTCAGCTCGGGCGAGATGCTGCTCCTCTACACCGACGGGGTGACCGAGGGGCGCCGTGGCCGGGAGATGTACGGCGAACACGGGCTTCTGCGCGTCGTCAACGGCCATGCCGGGCCGGCTGCGGAGCTCGCCGACGCCGTCCTGCACGACGTGCTCGAGTACCAGGAGCACCTGGCCCGCGACGACATCGCCGTGGTCGTCGTCCGCGTGCCCTGACCGCACTGACGCAGTTCGGGAGGGTGGCCAGATGCCGGAAGGCCACACCCTCCATCGCCTCGCACGAGTGATGGGCGCTGCAAGGGTCGACCGCGTCACGGTCGCACAGGTGGACAGCCGCACGGCGTACTTCCATCCGGTGGAGCAGCCGGGCTGGCCCGGCCACCGGGGGCGAGCGGTTGGACAGTCGGCGCGCCGGGGATGGTGCCGAGGTGCAGACCTTCTTGCCGTACGCCGACTTCGAGCGCTCGGCTCGCGCGCTCGACGCCAAGCGGCTCGGCAAGCAGCGCGTCGAGACCATCCAGGTCGTGCGCGCGCTGACGCGTTCTGGATACGGGTGGGCGAATCACCCTGCCGTCATGATGTGGAAGGGGTTCGAGGAGGCGCTGGGCCGCTACGGCTTCACGTGCTGTGAGGTGTGGCTCGAGCTCGGCTTCGGCGACACGTGTGCCGCGACGATCGCGACCGACCTGCGAGCCGCCGGCGTCGACCAGGTCCGCACCCAGGCCGAGCTCGCGGCCGCAGGCGCGCTCCCGCCCTGGCTCGGCGACGACGCGGTCCATCACAGCCACCGGTCAGCCCTGGTGCGCAAGGACCCGGAGTACTACCGGCCGATCTTCCCCGGCGTGCCCGACGACCTGCCCTACGTCTGGCCTGTGCGCTCGGAGGCGGTCATCGCCGCGGAGCAGCGCAGGGCGGAGAACGCCGTGCTGCGCCAGCAGCGCGCGCTCGAACGTGCGTCCCTCGAGGCCGAGCGAGCACGGCGAAAGCGGAGCCGGGCCGCGAAGCGGGCATGGCAGACGCGGCGGCAGAACGCCGCCCGGTCGACCAGTCCACCGAGCGACTGACCACTTTTGCTGGATCAGAGTCGCCCAACCCACCAAGGTGGGCGACCTCTTCCTCCAGGTGGAGCGGGAATCTAGTCATGGCCGTACTTGAGTCGGATGAATTCGGGTGCTGCGATGACTATGCTGAAAACCTGCTGCTGTGCCTCGATGGAGGCATTGATCGCCGAGCGGCGTCGAGCACCCCGGCGCAAGCACCATTCCACCGTCGCTCGTCGTTTCGCTCAACCCAGACGCGCGAGCACACCGGTCTGCGCGAGCAACGCGAACCGGTCGGGCACCCCCCAGTGCTCGACGATTTGGCCGTCGACGACCCGCGCCTGGTCGAACACGGTGATGTCCACCGGCTGACCTGACGGCGGTCCGAAGAACGCGCCCGTGTTCGTCCCACGGCCCCGCACCCTTACCCAGACTCGGTCACCGTCGACGACGGAATCCTCGATCGTGAAGTGCATGTCCGGGACCGCGGCATGCACGTCGCGGATGGCGG
>CADCUI010000004.1 GCA_902805845.1 uncultured Nocardioidaceae bacterium | reverse complement strand
ACGTCCTGGTCTTCCGGGCGGAGAACGCGGGATCCGGCGAGGTGTGCCGCGGCAGGGTCGTCTTCTGACCGACCCGCCACCGCCCCCGGCTGGTGTCGTTCTCCCCACGGGCCGCCTGGCGGCCGGGAACTGTGCCGCGTCGTACGGCGCGGGCTCGCGGAGCTCCTCGCGAGCGCACCTGACATCGACGTGGTCGGCGACGCGGACGACGGGCAAGGGGTCCTCGAGCTGGTCCGGTCGGTGCGGCCGGACGTCGTGCTCATGGACCTGCAGATGCCCGGAACGGACGGTGTGACGGCGACGAAGCTGCTCGTCGCGGAGGAGCCTCACGTCGAGGTGCTGGTGCTGACCTCGTTCTCCGACAGCGAGCGCATCGTCGCCGCGCTCGACGCGGGAGCGGTCGGCTACCTCCTCAAGGACGCCGACCCCGACGACATCATCGCCGGCGTCCGGGCCGTGGCACGGGGCGAGTCGCCCCTCCACCCGAGGGCCGCACGGGAGCTGCTGCTCTCACGCAGCCGGCCGCGCCAGCGCCCGTCCCTCACAGCCCGCGAGACCGACGTGCTCCGGCTCGTGCAACAAGGGCTGGCGAACAAGCAGATCGCTCGCCGCCTCGAGATCAGCGAACGCACGGTCAAGGCGCACCTCACCTCCGCCTTCCAGCGCATCGGTGTCGTGGACCGCACCCAAGCGGCGTTGTGGGCGGAGCGCCACGGGCTTTGACGTGTTTTGCCCGGCCGCCGACAACGTCGAAGGGGCGCCGAGCTCGGCGTCCGGACGGCTGATCCTGGCAAATCGTTGCCTTATCGCGACCTTCCCGGGCGCGGCGAGGCATGGCCCTGGCCGCGAGCAGCGCAGTAGCGTCGGCGCGATGGTGGTCCAGCTTGTCGGACCCCGCACTTGATGAGGAGCCAAGGTGAAGACATCGAAGAACCGCAGGTGGCGGCTCGGAGCCGCCCTACTGACGACCGCGTGCCTCGGGCTGACCGCATGTGCGGAGAGCGACCGCGGCGGCTCCGGCAGCGACTCGGGCAGCGACTCCGGCAGCGACTCGGGCGGGGGCGGCGGCGGGACGATGGTGTTCGCCGGCTCTGCCGAGCCGGTCACGCTCGACCCGTTCTTCGCCTCCGACGGCGAGAGCTTCCGCGTCGCCCGGCAGATCTTCGAGGGACTGGTGGGGACCGAGCCCGGCACCGCGAACCCCGCCCCGCTGCTGGCCAAGTCCTGGACGGTGAGTGAGGACGCGCTGACCTACGAGTTCGAGCTCGAGGACGGCGTGAAGTTCCATGACGGGACGGACTTCGATGCGGAGGCGGTCTGCGCCAACTTCGACCGGTGGTACAACGCCCCGGAGTCCGCGCAGTCTCCCGACCTGACCTACTACTACGGGTCGCTGATGCGTGGCTTCGCCACCGGCCCCAACGCGGACGCAGCCGTCTACGAGTCCTGCACGCCAGCCGAGGGAACCGCGACCGTCAAGCTCGCCAAGCCGTTCGCGGGGTTCGTCTCCGCACTGTCGCTGCCGGCCTTCTCGATGCAGAGCCCGAGCGCGCTGGAGGAGTTCCAGGACGATGCCGCGGAGAACCCGACGACCACGGAGTACTCCACGGCCCAACCCACCGGGACGGGCCCCTTCATGCTGGACGCGTGGGAGCGCGGCGACAGCGTCACCCTGAAGGCGAACCCCGACTACTGGGGCGAGAAGGCTTCGCTGGACTCCCTGGTGTTCGTCGCCATCGACGAGCCGAAGGCCCGGGCGGACGCGCTGGAGAACGGTGAGGTCGACGGCTTCGACCTCGTCGGCCCGGCCGACATCGCGCCTCTCGAGGAAGCCGGCTTCCAGATCGTCAACCGGGACCCGTTCAACATCCTCTACCTCGGCATCAACCAGGCGGTGAAGCCGCTCGACGACATCCGGGTCCGGCAGGCGATCGCGCACGCGATCGACAAGCAGAAGGTCGCTGACGCCTCGATGCCCGAAGGCACCAAGCTCGCCGACGAGTTCATGCCGGACCTCGTCAACGGCTGGACCGAGGACGTGACGAAGTACGAGTACGACCCGGACAAGGCGCGCGACCTGCTCGAGGAGGCCGGAGCGACGGGTACGACGATCGAGTTCAACTACCCGAGCGGCGTCAGCCGTCCGTACATGCCGGCCCCGGAGGACACCTTCAACGTGATCCGATCGCAGCTCGAGGCGGCGGGCTTCACGATCAAGCCGACCAGTGACCGCTGGGATCCCGACTACTTGGCCAAGATCCAGGGCACGCCGAAGCACGGCATCCACCTGCTCGGGTGGACCGGGGACTACAACGACGCCGACAACTTCCTCGGCGTGTTCTTCGGTCAGAAGTCCTTTGAGTGGGGCTTTGAGAACAAGGAGCTGTTCACCGCCCTGGACGAGGCGCGCGCCCTGCCCACGGTCGAGGAGCAGACCCCGGCGTACGAGGCGATCAACGAGCAGATCATGGAGTACCTGCCGGGCATCCCGCTGGCCCACCCGGTGCCGTCGCTGGCCTTCGCTGCCGGCGTCTCGGGGTTCCAGCCCAGCCCGGTGCAGGACGAGGTCTTCAACACCGTCACCATCGAGGAGTGAGCACGGTCCGTTCCCCGTCCCCGGGCGACAGTCCGGGGACGGGGACGGCTTGCTCAACGGCGCTGTCGAGAGGAGGTAGCGGACCTTGTTGCGGTTCGTCCTGAAGCGGATCGCCCTCATGGTCCCGGTCCTCCTCGGCCTCTCGGTGCTCCTCTTCGCCTGGGTCCGGGCGCTGCCCGGGGACCCGGCCCGGGCACTCCTGGGCGAGCGTGCGAACCCCGAGTCCATCGCCCGGGTCACCGAGCGCTACGGCTTCGACGAGCCGTTGCTCGAGCAGTACCTGCGCTACCTGGGGGCCCTGGTCACCGGGGACTTCGGCTCCTCGATCAGGACCGGCCAGTCGGTGACCGAGAGCTTCCTCGAGCGCTTCCCCGCGACGGTCGAGCTGGCGCTGGCAGCCCTGCTCTTCGCGGTCCTGGTGGGCATTCCGGTGGGCTACCTGGCGGCTCGTCACCAAGGCCGACCCCTCGACACCATCGTGATGTCGGGGAGCCTGCTGGGCGTCGCCACACCGGTGTTCTTTCTCGCGATCCTGCTCAAGCTGGTCTTCGCCGACTGGCTGCACTGGCTGCCGACGAGCCTGCGCCAGGACGCCCGCATCGACGCCACCCACCTCACGAACTTCTATGTGCTCGACGGCCTGCTGACCCGTGAGTGGGACGCCGCCTGGGACGCCATGGTCCACCTGGTCCTCCCCGGCCTGGCGCTGGGCACCATCCCGCTCGCGATCATCGCGCGGATCACCCGCGCCTCGGTCGCGGAGGTGCTCAACGAGGACTACGTGCGCACCGCCGAGTCCAAGGGACTCACACGCCGGCTGATCAGCCGCCGGCACGTGCTGCGCAACGCACTCCTCCCGGTGGTGACGACGATCGGTCTGCAGGCCGGTCTCCTGCTGTCCGGGGCCGTGCTGACCGAGACGGTGTTCGCCTTCAACGGCATGGGGGAGTACCTCTTCGACGCCATCGGGCAACGCGACTACCCGGTCCTGCAGGGGTTCATCCTGTTCATCGCGTTGATCTACGCCCTCATCAACCTGCTGGTCGACCTCGCCTACGGACTCATCGACCCGAGGGTGCGCGTCTCATGAGCATCAACCTGCCGCCGATCAGCGACGTGCCCGCAGCGGAGACGGCCGTGATGCCCGGGGAGGGACCCGGAGGCGGTCTGTGGCGGGGGGCCTGGCGGCGACTGCGACGCAACCCGACGGCGATCATGGGTGCTGCCATCATCGCGTTCTTCGTGCTGGTCGCGGTGTTCGCTCCGCTGCTGGCGCCCTACGAACCGGGCTCGGCGCAGTGGTCGGGCGACGTCACCCCGACCACGGTCCCCGGCCCCGACGACGACCACCTGCTCGGCCTCGACCGCTTCGGCTCCGACCTCTACACCCAGCTGCTCTTCGGCGCCCGGCAGTCCCTGGTCTACGGCGTGGTGTCGACAGCCATCGGCCTCAGCGTCGGGGCGCTGCTGGGCGTGCTCGCCGGGGGCCTCGGCGGCTGGGTCGACACCGCCGTCATGCGGGCGGTGGACATCATGCTGTCGGTGCCCAGCCTGCTGCTGGCAGTCAGCATCGCGGCCGTCCTCGGCCAGAACGCCTACTCGATCATGATCGCGATCGGTGCCGCGCAGGTGCCGATCTTCGCCCGGTTGCTCAGGGGCTCGATGCTGGCCCAGGGGCGCACCGACTACGTGCTCGCGGCGAACGCCCTCGGCATCCGCCGCCGCCGGATCGTGATGGGGCACATGCTGCCCAACGCGATCGGCCCCACGATCGTGCAGGCGACCCTGAATCTGGCCACCGCGATCATCGAGGTGGCCGCGCTGTCCTTCCTGGGCCTGGGCTCCTCGGACCCCGCCGTCGCGGAGTGGGGGCGCATGCTGGTGGCCGCCCAGGACCGGTTCGAGGCGGCCCCGCGGCTCGCGCTGCTGCCGGGTACGGCGATCGCCGTCACCGCGCTGGGGTTCACCCTCTTCGGAGAGGCGCTCCGCGAGGCGCTCGACCCCCGGAACAGGAGATGATCCGAGCATGAACGCGGGCCGCCGGGACAACGACCAGCCGCTGCTGTCCGTGCGCAACCTCGCCGTCACCTTCCAGCTCCGTGGGCAGCATGCGGCCAAGGCCGTGGACGACGTCTCGTTCGACATCCGGGCCGGCCAGCACGTCGGCCTGGTCGGGGAGTCGGGCAGCGGCAAGTCCGTCACCTCGCTGGCGATCATGGGGCTGCTGCCCAGACGCGGCGTACGGGTCAGCGGGGAGGTGATGTTCGACGGGACGAACCTGCTCTCGAAGTCGCGCGGCGAGATGTCGGCGCTGCGCGGCCGCGACATCTCCATGGTGTTCCAGGACCCGATGACGTCGCTGAACCCCGTCATCCCGATCGGCATCCAGGTCGCGGAGATCATCCAGCGGCACTTCAACGCCTCGAAGTCCGCGGCCCTGGAGCGCACCGAGGAGCTGCTCGCGCGCGTCGGCATCCCCGACCCGCGTCGCCGGCTGGGGGAGTACCCCCACCAGCTCTCCGGGGGGATGCGCCAGCGGGTTCTGATCGCGATGGCCCTCGCGTGCGAGCCGCGCCTCCTCATCGCCGACGAGCCCACCACCGCGCTGGACGTGACGATCCAGGCGCAGGTGCTCGAGGTGCTCAAGAAGCTCGTCGCCGACACCGACGCCGCGCTTCTCATGATCACCCACGACCTCGGGATCGTGGCCGGGCTCTGCGACACCGTGAACGTGATGTACGCCGGTCGCGTCGTCGAGTCGGCAACCCGTGAACGGCTCTTCGCACAGCCGCAGCACCCCTACACCGGCGGCCTGCTGGAGAGCATCCCCAAGCTCGACTCCCCTCGGGGAGCGCCGCTGCGGCCCATCCCCGGCTCACCGACGCAGGTGCTCCCGTGGAGCGAGGGCTGCGCGTTCGCGCCGCGCTGCGGCAACCGGACCGAGGAGTGCACCGCCAGGACGCCCGACCTGGACCCGGCGGGTGACCGGCACCTCCGGTGCTTCAACCCGTTGTCGCGCACCGCCGCGGAGGCGCGCCGGTGACCGCCCTGCTGAAGGTGGAGGGGCTCAAGGTCCACTTCCCGATCCGCCAGGGACTCCTCCTCGGGCGGCAGGTCGGCGCGGTGCGCGCGGTCGACGGGGTCGACCTCGAGATCGAGGAGGGCCGGACCCTGGGGCTGGTGGGGGAGTCCGGGTGCGGCAAGTCCACGCTCGGCCGGGCGATCCTGCGGCTGTCGCCGATCACCGAGGGGCGGGTGCTCTTCGACGGCGTCGACGTGGCCTCGCTCAAGGGCGAGAAGCTGCGGAGCATCCGGCAGGACATGCAGATGGTGTTCCAGGACCCGATGGCCAGCCTCAACCCCCGGCAGAGCGTGGAGACGCTCCTCACCGAGCCGTTGCGTGCCCACGGCATCCCCTTCGACCGCAAGGTCCGGGTCCGCGAGCTGCTCGAGCAGGTGGGGCTGCCGTCCTCGGCCGCCCAGAAGTACCCGCACGAGTTCTCCGGTGGGCAGCGACAGCGCATCGGCATCGCACGCGCGATCGCGCTCGAGCCGCGGCTGGTCATCGCCGACGAGCCCGTGTCCGCCCTCGACGTCTCGATCCAGGCCCAGGTGCTGAACCTCCTGGAGGAGCTGCAGACGTCACTGGGGCTGACCTACCTCGTGATCGCCCACGACCTCGCCGTCGTCCGGCACGTCTCCGACGAGGTGGCGGTCATGTACTTGGGGTCCGTGGTGGAGCAGGCGCAGTCGGACGACCTCTACGACAAGCCGCTGCACCCGTACACCAAGGCGCTGATGTCCGCCGTACCGGTTCCCGACCCGGTCGTGGAGGCGACGCGGGAGCGGATCATCCTCCAAGGTGACCTGCCGTCCCCGGCCGACCCCCCGAGCGGGTGCCGGTTCCATACCCGGTGCCCGTTCCGCCAGCCGACGCGGTGCGACACCGAGCGGCCCGCCCTTCGCGAGCTCGACCGGGGGCACCGGGTCGCCTGCCACTGGGCCGAGGAGATCGCCGCCGGCAAGATCACCCCGCGGAGCTCCGGCCCCGAGGACGTCGTCATGTTCACGAGCCGGCCGAGCAGCCCCTCGGAGCTCCTCGGGTCCTCGGAGTGACTGCGGGTCGCAGGTGTCGGGCGGTGCGTGGTGGGTACCTCTCCGGCGACGGCCGCCCTCACCGCGAGCCCGCCCCTGAGGAGACCGAGACACCGTGAAGCGCACCCACCAGACCGTCGCCCGGATCAGTGCCGCGGCGCTGGCCACCGTCCTGCTCGTCGGATGCGGCACAGGCGGCAGCAGCGAGCCGAACGGCAGCACGGGCAGCAAGACGCCGACGGCGCCACCGTCCGAGGACGACCAGGGCGGGAGCTGAGCCCCCGCCCGTCGCTCGCACCAGCACCAAGGGCGGATCGGCCAGACATCGTGGGCGGGTCGGCGGCTCTGAGGTCAGTCGGTGTCCTCGGGGGCGAGGCCGGGGTCGACGATGGCCTGGGTGGGGACCACCGGCAGCGGTGGCGGCGTGCCGCCGAACTCCGGGCAGAGCGCCTGGTGGGCGCACCAGTCGCACAGCCGCGACCGGTTGGGCCGCCAGTCGCCGGTCTCGGCCGCCCGGGAGATCGCTGCCCAGATCGCGTTGACCTTGCGCTCGACGGCGAGCAGGTCGCGCTCGTCGGGCCGGTAGCGCAGCACCTCGCCGTTGCCGAGGTAGATCAGCTGCAGCAGCGTGGGGACGGTGCCGCGGAGTCGCCAGAGCACCAGCGCGTAGAACTTCATCTGGAACAGCGCCTTGCCCTCGAACGCCTCACCGGGAGAGCGGCCGGTCTTGTAGTCCACGACCCGCACCTCACCGGTGGGGGCCACGTCGAGGCGGTCGACGAACCCGCGGAGGAGGAGCCGGCTGTCCAGCAACGTCTCCACGTACATCTCGCGCTCGGCCGGCTCCAGCCGGCGCGGGTCCTCCAGCGCGAAGTAGCGCTCGAGGCTCTCCCGGCACGACACCAGCCAGGCGCCGATCTCCGGACCGTCCCCGCCGAAGAGCTCGGCGACCTCCGGGTCGTCGGCGAGCACCGAGCCCCACGCCGGCTCGAGCAGGTCGGCCGCCCGCTGCGGGGTGCGCTCGGACGCCGGGAGGTCGAACAGGTCCTCGAGCACCTTGTGCACCACCGTGCCGCGCACCGCGGCAGGCGAGGAGGACTCCGGCAGCTTGTCGATGGTGCGGAACCGGTAGAGCAAGGGACATGTCATGAAGTCGCCCGCCCGGCTCGGCGAGAGGGAGCCGACGACGTCCACCCCGTCGACCACGGTCGCGCCCTCCATCGGGCGCCCTCCCACCACCTGCTGCGTCATGGCCTCCACGCTAGGACACCGCACCGACAACGCCGCCCATCCTCCGTCCCAGGACGCCGCGCGTCGGCAGGTAGGTTCGAGGAATGGCGGAGAGAACCGGGCCGAGCGGTGGACTGGGCGCCCCCGCCGAGCGGAACGACCCAGGAGCCGTCCGGATCGGCTCGATCGGTGGGGTCGACGTCATGGTCCGGACGTCGTGGCTCCTGGTGGCCGCGCTCATCGCCTACCTCGTCGCGCCGCAGCTCCAGGAGGTGGCGCCCGGGCTCGGCGGGCTGAGGTACGTCGCCGGGGTGGCGTTCGCGGTCCTGCTCACGCTGTCCCTGCTCCTCCACGAGATCTCCCACGCCCTGATGGCCAAGCGGTACGGGATCCACGTGCGCTCCATCACCCTCCACTTCATCGGAGGGGTCACCGCGATCGACGGCGAGCCGGCGAACGCCAAGCAGGAGTTCGCGATCTCGGCAGTGGGGCCGGTGACCTCGCTCGCGATCGGCGGAGCGGCACTCGGGCTCTACCAGGTGACGCCCGACGGACTCCTCTCCTGGGTGGTCGGAGGGCTCGCGGGTGCCAACATCGTCGTCGGGGTCCTCAACCTGGTCCCCGGACTGCCGCTCGATGGTGGACGAGTCCTCCGGGCGGCGGTCTGGAAGGTGACCGGCAACCCCCACCGTGCCACCTCCGTCTCCGGCTGGGCCGGACGCGGCGTCGCGCTCCTCATGTTCGCCTCGCCCCTCCTGCTCGCGGCAGCCGGTGTCCCCCTGGACTTCGTGGACTACCTCCTGGCAGTCGTGTTCGGCTGGTTCCTCTGGTCCGCGGCGACGTCGGCCATCGTGTCGGCCAAGATCCGTTCGCGGTTGCCGGCGCTCCAGGCCAGAGCGCTCGCCCGCAGGACCGTCACCTTGCCCGACGACCTCCCGGTGACCGAGGGGATGCGTCAGGCCACGGAGGCCCAGGCGGGAGCGATCGTGACCCTCGACTCGTCGGGTCAGGCGAGGGGGGTGGTCAACGAGACGGCGGCCGCCGCCATCCCGGTCGAGCGGCGCCCCTGGGTCACCCTCGACGCGGTGAGCAGGGGGATCGACCCCGGGCTCACCCTCTCGGCCGACCTCGCGGGAGAAGGCCTCATCCGCGCGATGCAGCAGCAGCCGGCGACCGAGTACCTCCTCGTCGAGGCGGACGGCGCGATCTTCGGCGTCCTGAGCACCGCGGACGTCGACGCCGCCTTCAGCGCCACCGGCTGAGCAGCGAGAGCGCGGTTCGGTCCGCCGGTTGAGCCGCCGTCGCCGGGGCGCACGTCCTCCTTAGACTGCGCCGCATGCCCGGCGACCCACTGCCCCCGACCGACGCGCCAGCCGACGACCGAGCCGACGACCAAGCTGACGACCAAGCTGACGACGCAGTCGACGACGCAGGCGCCCCGGCATGGTCCGGGGTGCACCGCGGCCCGCTGCGGGAAGGGGAGTGGGTCAGGCTCACCGACAGCAAGGGGCGGCGACACAACCTGTGCCTGGAGGCCGGCCGGCGGTTCTTCAGCAACAAGGGACACCTCGACCACGACGAGCTCATCGGTCGGGAGGAGGGGTTCACGGTGACCTCCTCGGGAGGAGGCGAGTACCTCGTCTTCCGGCCGCTGCTCAGCGAGTTCGTGGTCTCGATGCCCCGCGGGGCCGCGGTCGTCTATCCCAAGGACGCCGCCCAGGTGGTCACGATGGCCGACATCTTCCCCGGCGCACGGGTGGTGGAGGCCGGGGCAGGCTCGGGCGCCCTGACGTGCTCCCTGCTGCGGGCGGTGGGTCCGACCGGCCGCGTCTCGTCGTACGAGCGGCGTGAGGAGTTCGCGGAGGTGGCGCGCCGCAACGTCCGGCAGTTCTTCGGCGCCGACCACCCGGCCTGGCACCTCCACGTCGGGGACCTGGTCGAGGAGCTGCACTCGGTGCCCGAGGACAGGCACGCCGACCGGGTGGTGCTCGACATGCTGGCGCCGTGGGAGTGCGTCGACGCCGTCGCCGACATCCTGGTGCCGGGCGGCATGGTGTGTGCGTACGTCGCGACGACCACCCAGCTGGGCCGGACCGTCGAGACCTTGCGGACCCACGGAGGCTTCACCGAGCCGCACCCGTGGGAGTCGCTGGTCAGGGACTGGCACGTCGAGGGGCTCGCCGTCCGGCCCAGCCACAAGATGAACGGCCACACCGGCTTCCTGGTCACCGCCCGCCGGATGGCCGCCGGGGAGCGTCCCCCGCTGCGCCGGCGCCGCCCCGCACCCGGCGCCTACGGGGACGACTACTCCGGTCCTCGCCCCGGCGACCTCCCACCGGAGCCGGGCGAGGTGCGCGGCTGAGGAGAGCCCTGTGAGGCCGGGATGGAGGCAGGAATCCACGGGGACACAGCGCGCAAAGCGGGCGCACAGGCTTCCGAACCCAGGTAGGTTGGAGTCCTCCGGGGCACCCGCTCGTACGGGCGGCGATGTCCCGGACGATGCGGAGGTGAGCGCCAATGTTCCCGTCAGGCAGCAGCTCGAGCGGGTCCGGTCGGACACCGGAGGACTGGGAGGCCCAGGTCTCGTTCCTCGAGGACGAGATCGGTGACCTGCGCCGGCGGCTCGCCGAGACCCCCGGCTCCTCCCGGATGCTCGAGCAACGGCTCTCCGACAGCCAGCGGTCACTCGCGGCGGTCACCGCCCAGAACGAGCGGCTCGCGCAGACCCTGCGTGAGGCCCGCGACCAGATCATGACGCTCAAGGAGGAGGTCGACCGGCTCGCCCAGCCGCCGTCGGGCTTCGGCGTGTTCCTGCAGCGCAACGAGGACGAGTCCATCGACGTCTTCACCGGTGGCCGCAAGCTCCGGGTCCAGGTGAGCCCCTCCGTCGAGATGGCCGAGCTGCGCAAGGGCCAGGAGGTCATGCTCAACGAGGCCCTCAACGTGGTCGCCGCGATGACCTACGAGGAGGTCGGCGAGACGGTCATGCTCAAGGAGCTGCTCGCCGACGGCGACCGGGCGCTGTGCATCGCGAACGCGGACGAGGAGCGGGTCGTCAGGCTCGCCGACCCGCTCCGCGACGAGCCGCTCCGCGCCGGCGACACACTGCTGTACGACGCACGCTCGGGCTACGTCTACGAGCGCATCCCCAAGTCGGAGGTCGAGGAGCTGGTCCTCGAGGAGGTCCCCGACATCGCCTACGAGAGCATCGGCGGGCTCAAGGGCCAGATCGACCAGATCCGCGACGCCGTCGAGCTTCCCTACCTCCACCCCGACCTGTTCCTCGAGCACGAGCTCAAGCCCCCCAAGGGCGTACTGCTCTACGGGCCGCCCGGCTGCGGCAAGACCCTGATCGCCAAGGCGGTCGCGAACTCGCTGGCCAAGAAGGTCGCGGCGAAGACGGGCGCGTCCGAGGAGGGGAAGGCAGGCAAGTCGTTCTTCCTCAACATCAAGGGCCCCGAGCTGCTCAACAAGTACGTCGGCGAGACCGAGCGTCACATCCGGCTGGTGTTCCAGCGGGCCCGTGAGAAGGCCAGCCACGGCACCCCGGTGATCGTGTTCTTCGACGAGATGGACTCGCTGTTCCGCACCCGCGGATCCGGGGTCTCCAGCGACGTGGAGAACACCATCGTCCCGCAGCTGCTCAGCGAGATCGACGGCGTGGAGGGGCTGGAGAACGTCATCGTCATCGGCGCCTCCAACCGCGAGGACATGATCGATCCCGCGATCCTTCGTCCGGGGCGGCTGGACGTGAAGATCAAGATCGAGCGGCCCGACGCCGAGTCGGCACGCGACATCTTCAGCAAGTACCTCACCGCCAACCTGCCGCTGCACGCCGACGACCTCCGGGAGTTCGGCGGCGACCGCGACGCCTGCGTGGGCGGGATGATCCAGGCCACCGTGGAGCGGATGTACACCGAGACCGAGGAGAACCGTTTCCTCGAGGTGACCTACGCCAACGGCGACAAGGAGGTCCTGTACTTCAAGGACTTCAACTCCGGCGCCATGATCCAGAACATCGTCGACCGGGCGAAGAAGATGGCCATCAAGGACCTGCTCGACCTGGACCAGAAGGGCATCCGGGTCCAGCACCTCCTGCAGGCGTGCGTCGACGAGTTCAAGGAGAACGAGGACCTGCCGAACACCACGAACCCCGACGACTGGGCGCGCATCTCGGGCAAGAAGGGCGAGCGGATCGTCTTCATCCGGACGCTCATCACGGGCAAGCAGGGCACCGAGCCCGGCCGCTCGATCGACACCGTCTCCAACACCGGTCAGTACCTTTGACCGACGCATCGTCCGGGGAGCCCTTGCGGATCCTCCACGTCAGCGAGGTGCACTACGGGGGCGTCGTCACGCTGCTCAGGTACTTCGTGGCCGCGCAGCACGAAGCCGGCCACGACGTCCACCTGCTGGCCCCCGGGGCGATACCCACCCTTCCCGGCGCGACCATGCACGAGTGGCACCTGGACCGGGGCCGGCCCCGCGACCTGGTCACCTGGATCCGCGAGCTGCGCAGCACCGTCGCGCGCGTCCAGCCCGACGTCATCCACCTGCACTCCTTCATCGCAGGCCTCGTCGGGCGGCTTCCCGGATCGTTGTCGTGGGCCGGCCGGGTGCCGATGGTCTACCAGCCGCACGCGTGGTCGACCGACCTGTTCAAGCAGAAGTCGCTCTCCGCGGCGGTGGCGGCGACCGAGCGCTTCGGCGGCAACAAGACCGACCTCATGGTCGCCAACTGCCGGGACGAGGTGGACGCGGGGCGGGCGCTGGGGGTGACGACCCCTGCTCACGTGCTCGGTGTGGCGATGGACCTGGAGCGGTTCCATCCCGTCGACGCGGCGACACGCCAGCAGGTGCGCCAGGAGCTGGGGGTCGACGGGCAGCACGTGGTGCTCTGCCTCGGCCGTGTCACCTGGCAGAAGGCGCAGGACCTGCTGCTCCCCGTCTGGGACCGCCGGCCCCTCCCCGGTGCGACGCTCGCCCTGGTCGGACCCGGTGACCCCGAGGCCGTCCGTTCGTTGGCCCCCACCGAGTTCGACCGGTCGGTAAGGTTCTTCGGGCCCAGCGACGACGTGCGTCCCTGGTTGTGGGCGGCCGACGTGCTCGTCCTCTCCTCCCGCTACGAAGGGTTCCCGATGGTGGTCGCCGAAGCGATGGCAGCCGGCCTGCCCGTCGTCTCGACGGCGGTCAACGGCGCCCACGAGGCGCTGCGTGAGGGCGAGCTGCCGATCGCGGGCGAAGTCGTGCCCCTGGGGGACATGGACGGCCTGCTCGACCTTGCCCAGGCCCGGCTCGCCGATCCCGACCAGGTCGCCGCCGAGAGGGTGGGTGCGAGGTTGCGGGCGGAGGAGCTCTACGACCCGGCCATGGTGACCGGCCGGCTCGAGGCGGCGTACCGCGAGGCGATCGCCCGGTCGGCATCCACCCGGACCCGAGCGGGCAGCCGCGCATGAGGGTCCTGCAGCTGCACAACGAGCAGGCCGGACAGGGCGGTGCCACCGAGGTCCTGAACCACGAGCGGGAGCTGCTGACCTCGGTAGGGCACGACGTCGAGCAGTTCATCCTCCCGGCCGCCGAGGACATGGGGCTGTCGGCGCTGCGCGCCGGCGGCAAGGCGGTGTGGAACGTCGAGACGGCTCGTGACGTCCGCTCGCGGATCGACAGCTTCAAGCCCGACGTCGTGCACGTGCACACACCGTTCCCGCTGATGTCGCCGACGGTCTTCCGCGCCGCGCACTCCGCGGGCGTGCCGGCGCTGACCACCCTGCACAGCTACCGCTACTCCTGCGTGGTCGGCACGTGCGTGCGCGACGGTCACATCTGCGAGGACTGCGTGGGCAAGCGGTTGAAGCTTCCCGGCGTGGTCCACGGCTGCTACCACGACAGCCGACCGGCGTCCGCCGCGCTGACGCTGGGGCTGGTCGCCCACCGCGCCGCGGGGACCTTCCACCGGGCGGTGACCCGCTACCTGACGCTGACGGAGTTCGCACGCCAGCTCCTCATCCGCGACGGCTACCCGGCCGACCGCATCGTGGTGAAACCCAACTCGGTGACCGACCCAGGGTTCCGGGCTGAGCCGGCGAGCGAGGAACGTCGGGTGGTCTTCGTGGCCCGGCTGATCGAGCTCAAGGGCGTGCGGACCCTGCTCGACGCCTGGTCGCAGGTGCCGACGGGCATGAAGCTGGTCATCGCCGGTGACGGAGAGCTGCGGCCGCTGGTCGAGGAGCGGGCGGCCTCCGACCCGTCCATCGAGTACCTCGGCTGGATCGGTCAGGCCGAGGTCACCGACCTGATGGGCTCCGCCGAGGTCGTCGTCGTGCCCTCACAGTGGTACGAGGGCGCCCCGCTGGTCATCTCGCGCAGCCTGGGCTGCGGTACGCCGGTGCTCGTCTCGGACTTGGAGAACCTCAGCAACGAGGCGGTCGCCGACGGGGTCGGCTGGTCCTTCCGGACCGGCGACGCCGGCGACCTGGCTCGGCGGCTCTCCGAGCTGGTCGCCGACCCCTCGCTGGCGCGGGCGCTGCGGGACCGGGCGCGCCGCTCGTTCGAGAGCCGCTACGCCCCGGAGGTCGACATCGTGCGGCTCGAGAACGTGTACGCCGATGCGCTTGCGCTGGCCCGCCGCTGAGGTCTCGCCCGACTTCAGGCCGGGTCCGTGACGTCCGCGACCGTCGCACCCAGGGCCTCGACGAGCGACGCGGCGTCGACCGTCATCGCGACGCCGTGGTCTCCGCCTCCGATGGAGACCTCACCGACAAGGGAGGCGTCAGCGACCACCGGCCAGGCCGTCGTGCTGCCCAGGGGGGTGATGGTCCCCCTGACGTAGCCGGTCACCTCGCGGGCGACGTCTGCGGTCGGCATGGACATCCGGCTGACGCCGAGGAGCGCCCGGAGCTTGGGCCAGGAGATCTCCCGGTCGCCGGGGACCAGCACGAAGCGGTAGTCGCCTTCGGCCACGCGCACCACGAGCGTCTTGACCACCGCGGCGGGGTCGACGCCGCCGGCCACCGCCGCCTCGGCCAGCGACCGGACCGGTCCGTGGCGGGTCACCTCGTAGGCCAGCCCGAGGGTGTCGGCTGCGGCCCGCGCTCGGGACGGCCCGTCGCTCATCCGATCTTCCGCGCCGTTCCCTGGTAGACGTGCGCCCACGGGCGCGACACCGCCGGCCCCGGCGCATAGAACGTCGTGAGCTGCTCGACCTCGAGCGCCGCGGAACCGAGGTCCGCGACGGGGTCCCGGGTCAGGTGACACCCTCCGCCGATCCGCTTCTGCACCGGCTCCAGCCGACGCTGCCACCGCTGCACCGGGGCGTCGGGCGCCAGTCCGTGCTCGAGGAAGTGGACGACACCACCGGAGCGGAGGACGCGTCGGGCCTCGGAGAGCGCGCCCACCTGGTCGGGGACCGTGCACAGGACGAACGTGAGCAGGACGTGGTCGAAGGAGTCGTCGGGCTCGTCGAGCCGTTGCCCGTCCAGGCCGGAGCGGAGCACCGGGACCGCTGACCTGGCGAGCCGGGGGGCAGCCAGTCGCCAGGCGGTCTCGTTGGGCTCGACCGCCGCCACCTCCGTGACCGCAGCCGGGTAGTGGTCGACGTTCAGCCCCGAGCCGAACCCCACCTCGAGGACCCGGCCGTCGAGGGGTCGGCAGGTCTCCGCCCGCAGCTCGTGCACCTGCTCGGTGCCGAGAGACGCCTCGACCATCCGAGGCACTCCGTGGCGCTCCCACCAGCCCATCGGTGACCTCGTCTCTGTGGCGGGCTCGGTCGGCTTCAGGCCAGTCCCAGCGCGGGATAGTCGCCGACCCCTTCGCGGCACAGCCGCTCCAGCAAGGTACGGGTGTCGGGCACGAACGGCCACCCCTCGCGCGCCAGGGACCTCCCGAGCTCCGGAAGGGGCATCCAGTCGCCCCACACCACCTCGCCGTCGTCGTGGCTGACCGCCCCGTCGTACCTCACCTCGAAGCAGTGCTCGAAGCAGCGGGTGGTGTCGTCCTCGTAGAGGTTGGTCAGCAGCGGCCGCAGGACCACCCCGGTGATCCCCAGCTCCTCGGCAAGCTCGCGTTCCGCCGACTCGGCGGGCTGCTCGCCGTCGAGCAGGAGGCCCCCCGCCGCCGCGTCGTGGCACGAGGGGCACCAGTCCTTTGCGGGGGAGCGCCGATGGACGTAGATCGCACCGTCGAGCCGACGCACCAGCACCGCCGTGGCCGCGTGCCTGAGGTTGTCGCGGCGTACCCGCCGGCGGGTGGCACGCCCGACCACGGTGCCCCGCTCGTCCACCAGGGACACCACCTCGTCGCCGCCGGGCATGAGGCGACCGTACGCCGGGCCGCGTCGACGGCCTGCCACGGCGCCCACGCGTGCGTACGATCGCGTCATGAGCGTTCGCCGGGTCATGGGCACGGAGACCGAGTTCGGGATCTCCGTCCAGGGCCAGCCCACGGCCAACCCCATGGTGGCCTCGTCGCAGGTCGTGAACGCCTACGCGCTGTCGGTCCTTCGGGCCCGACGGGCGCGGTGGGACTTCGAGGAGGAGTCGCCCCTGCGCGACGCCCGCGGCTTCGACGTCAGCCGCGAGGTGGCCGACCCCTCCCAGCTGACCGACGAGGACCTCGGGCTGGCCAACGTCATCCTCACCAACGGCGCCCGGCTCTACGTCGACCATGCGCACCCGGAGTACTCCACCCCCGAGTGCACCAACCCCCGCGACGTCGTCCGCTGGGACAAGGCCGGCGAGCTCGTGATGCAGGACGCCTGCCGGTTCGCGGCGGCGGTCCCGAGCGCGGCGCCGATCGTGCTCTACAAGAACAACACCGACAACAAGGGCGCGTCGTACGGCGCCCACGAGAACTACCTCATGCGCCGCTCGACCCCGTTCGGCGACATCGTCCGGCACCTCACGCCGTTCTTCGTCAGCCGGCAGGTGGTGACCGGCGCGGGGCGCGTCGGGCGGGGGCAGGACGGGCGGGAGGACGACTTCCAGGTCTCGCAGCGGGCCGATTACTTCGAGGTCGAGGTGGGGCTGGAGACCACGCTCAAGCGACCCATCATCAACACTCGCGACGAGCCGCACGCCGACCCCGAGCGCTACCGGCGGCTGCACGTGATCATCGGCGACGCGAACCTCTCCGAGATCTCGGGCTACCTCAAGGTCGGCACGACGTCGCTGGTGCTGTCGATGATCGAGGACGGCTTCATCACCCGTGAGCTCGGCGTCGAGCAGCCGGTGCGGAGCCTCCGCGCGGTCTCCCACGACCCGACGCTCAAGCACCAGCTCACCCTCCACGACGGCCGGCGGCTGACGGCGGTGCAGCTCCAGCTGGAGTACCTGGACCTGGCCCGCAAGTACGTGGAGGACAAGTACGGCGCCGACGCCGACGAGCAGACGCGCGACGTGCTGGCGCGGTGGGAGTCGGTGCTGACCCGGCTCGAGACCGACCCGTTGCTGTGCGCCCGGGAGCTGGACTGGGTCGCCAAGCTGACGCTGCTCAACCGCTACCGCGACCGCGACGGGCTGGAGTGGAGCGACGCCAAGCTGCACCTCGTCGACCTGCAGTACGCCGACATCCGCCCCGGGCGCGGTCTCTACAACAAGCTCGTCGCGATGGGCCAGGTGGAGCGGTTGCTGACCGACGAGGAGATCGCCGCGGCGGTCCACCAGCCGCCTCCCGACACGCGCGCCTACTTCCGCGGACGGTGCCTGGAGAAGTACGCCGAGCGGATCGCGGCGGCCTCGTGGGACTCGGTGATCTTCGACCTGCCCGGCCGTGACTCCTTGCAGCGGGTGCCGACCATCGACCCGCTGCGGGGTAGCCGGGCCCATGTCGGTGAGCTGCTCGACCGCTGCGAGACCGCCGAGCAGCTGTTCGAGGCGCTCACCCGTCCCTGACGCCGAGTCGGCGCTTGTGCACGCCCCGACACTGCCGAGTCGGCGCTTGTGCACGTGCACAAGCGCCGACTCGGCGTCGGAGGTGACCGGCCGGGCGCGACCGCCGAGCCGGATACGCCTTGTAGCGCGGCCCGACGCGCTAGGTTTGGCACAGCCGAGCGGCAGCCGATTGGGAGGCACACCATGGCGCAGGAGCAGAAGCAACCGCGCCGGTCCAGCGAGGACCGGACCGCGGAGACGACCGAGGCCGAGTCCGCCGAGCGCAAGGACCAGCTCGACGAGGACATCGACGCGATCCTCGACGAGATCGACGAGGTCCTCGAGTCCAACGCCGAGGACTTCGTGAAGTCGTTCATCCAGAAGGGCGGACAGTGACCTTCGAGCAGCGCCTCCCTCCGGCCTACCTCACGCCCGGCTCCTCCTCCTTCCTCGACTTCCTCGCCGCCCAGGCGCCCGAGCTGTTGCCGTCCCGCCGCGCGACCCCGGCCGGCAGTGCCGCCGACCTGGCCCCGCACGGGACGACGATCGTGGCGGCCACCTTCCCCGGTGGCGTGGTGATGGCCGGCGACCGGCGGGCCACCATGGGCAACGTCATCGCCCAGCGGGACATCGAGAAGGTCTACCCGGCCGACGAGTTCTCCTGCGTGGGCATCGCCGGGTCCGCCGGCCTCGCGGTGGAGATCGTGCGGCTGTTCCAGCTCGAGCTGGAGCACTACGAGAAGATCGAGGGCAGCCCGCTCTCCATGGACGGCAAGGCCAACCGACTCGCCACCCTGATCCGGTCGAACCTCGGCATGGCGATGCAGGGGCTCGCGGTCGTGCCGCTGTTCGCCGGCTTCGACCTGGCCACCGGGCACGGCCGGATCTTCTCCTACGACGTCACCGGCGGCCGCTACGAGGAGACCGCCTTCCACTCCGTCGGCTCCGGCTCGCTGTTCGCGCGCGGCGCGCTGAAGAAGCTCTACCGCGAGGACCTCGACGCCGAGGGCTGCGTCACCGCGCTCATCCAGGCGCTGTACGACGCCGCCGACGACGACTCGGCGACCGGCGGACCTGACCTGACCCGGCGCATCTTCCCGATCGTCGGCGTCATCACCGACCGCGGCTACCGGAGGGTCAGCGACGAGGACGTCGCCGCGATCGCGGACCGCGTCATCGCCGCCCGCATGGAGCGCCCCGACGGCCCCGCCGCCGCGCTGACGTGAGGATGAAGCCATGAACATGCCGTTCTACGTCTCGCCCGAGCAGCTGATGAAGGACCGGGCGGACTTCGCCCGCAAGGGCATCGCCCGGGGCCGCAGCGTGGCTGTGCTGCGCTACGCGGACGGCCTGCTCTTCGTCTCCGAGAACGCCTCGGCGGCGCTGCACAAGGTCAGTGAGATCTACGACCGCATCGCGTTCGCCGCCGTGGGGCGCTACAACGAGTTCGAGAACCTGCGGATCGCAGGTGTCCGGCTCGCCGACATGCGCGGCTACTCCTACGACCGGCGCGACGTCACCGGACGTGCCCTGGCCAACGCCTACGCGCAGACCCTGGGCGCGATCTTCTCCTCTGGTGGGGAGAAGCCCTACGAGGTCGAGCTCTTCGTCGGCGAGGTGGGGGACTCCCCGGCCGCCGACCAGGTCTACCGGCTCACCTACGACGGCCAGGTGGCCGACGAACGCTCCTTCGCCGCGATGGGGGGTTCGGCCGAGACCGTGACCACCCACCTCCGGGAGCACTACCGCACCGGCATGTCGCTGAGCGAGGCGATCCAGCTCGCCGTCGACGCCCTCGGGCGGCACGAGTCCGGCTCACGGGTCATCGCGGTGGAGGCCCTCGAGGTCGCCGTGCTCGACCGCACCCGCACCCAGCAGCGCAAGTTCAAGCGGTTCACCGACCCCGAGCTGGCCGGAATCCTGGGAGAGGACCGGGGCGAGGACGTCGGGGAGGAGACCCCAGCAGCGACCGACCCAGCGACCGACCCGGCGGCCGACCCAGCGTCCGACGCACCCGTTGCCCCTCCGGACGACACGCCCGTCGCTCCGCCGGTGGACCCCGGCAGCACCGGCTGACCGGCTGGTCCCGGCCGCGTCGTACGCCGGAACCGTCAGTTCGCGAGTCTCCAGCCACGGGTTGCCGGCTGCGCCTAGGGTGGTCATGTGGACCGCCGGATCTTCGGGATCGAGAACGAGTACGGCGTGACCTGCACGTTCAAGGGTCAGCGGCGGCTCTCACCGGACGAGGTGGCGCGCTACCTGTTCCGCAAGGTCGTCTCGTGGGGCCGCAGCAGCAACGTCTTCCTCCGCAACGGCGCCCGGCTCTACCTCGACGTGGGCAGCCACCCGGAGTACGCCACCCCGGAGTGCGACGACATCGCCGACCTCGTCGCCCACGACAAGGCGGGGGAGCGGGTGCTCGAGGGGCTGCTCGTCGACGCGGAGCGCCGGTTGCGCGACGAGGGGATCGACGGAGACGTCTACCTGTTCAAGAACAACACCGACTCGGCGGGCAACTCCTACGGCTGCCACGAGAACTACCTCGTCGGCCGCCACGGCGAGTTCGCCAAGCTCGCCGACGTGCTCATCCCGTTCCTGGTCACCCGCCAGATCATCTGCGGCGCCGGCAAGGTGATCCAGACGCCACGGGGGGCGATCTACTCGGTCTCCCAGCGTGCCGAGCACATCTGGGAGGGCGTCTCGAGCGCCACGACCCGGAGCCGGCCGATCATCAACACCCGCGACGAGCCGCACGCCGACGCCGAGCGCTACCGCCGGCTCCACGTGATCGTCGGTGACTCGAACATGTCCGAGACCACCACGATGCTCAAGGTGGCCAGCTGCGACCTGGTGCTCCGGATGATCGAGGAGGGCGTGGTGATGCGCGACCTCACGATGGAGAACCCGATCCGGGCGATCCGCGAGATCTCCCACGACATGTCGGGTCGCCGTCGCGTGCGGCTGGCCAACGGTCGCGAGGCCAGCGCCCTGGAGATCCAGACCGAGTACCTCACCCGGGCCCGGGACTTCGTCGACCGCCGCGAGCTCCGCACCCCGGTGATCGACCGGGCGCTCGACCTGTGGGAGCGCGGGCTGAAGGCGGTCGACTCCGGCGACCTCGGCATGGTCGAGCGGGAGATCGACTGGGTCATCAAGTGGAAGCTGATCGACCGCTACCGCAGCCAGCACGGGTTGCCGCTCAGCCACGCCCGCATCGCCCAGCTCGACCTCGCCTACCACGACATCCACCGCGGCCGGGGGCTCTACTACCTCCTGGAGCGACGCGGTGCGGTGACCCGTGTCACCAGCGACCTGCAGATCTTCGAGGCCAAGTCCGTGCCGCCGCAGACGACGCGGGCCCGGCTGCGTGGTGAGTTCATCAAGCGTGCCCAGGAGCGCCGCCGTGACTTCACCGTCGACTGGGTGCACCTGAAGCTCAACGACCAGGCGCAGCGCACGGTGCTGTGCAAGGACCCCTTCCGGGCCTCCGACGAGCGCGTCCAGAAGCTCATCGACGGGATGTGACGACGCGGTCGCCGGCCGTGGCGGTCGGCGCACGGCGGTCCTGGGTCGGTCGGTTACTGTTGCCTGTTCCGTCCCCCTGACATCTGAAGGTTGTTGCATGCGCCGTCGTCTCGCCGGACTCTCCGTCGTGGCCGCCCTGCTCGCCGGAACCACCGCCTGCGGTGGTGGTTCCGACTCGAGCTCCGACTCCGACTCCGACACGACCGCCGGGTCGGGCGCCATCGACGGGCTGACCGTCTCCGGCGACTTCGGCACGGTTCCCACCGTCAAGGTGGACAAGCTGGCCGTCAGTGAGCCGGAGTCTTCGGTCGTCATCGACGGCGACGGGTCCGAGGTGGGCGCCGAGGACGCCGCGCTCTTCCGCTACTCACTCGTCAACGGCAAGACCGGGGACAAGATCCAGGACAACTACAAGGAGAACCAGCCCCAGAAGATGGTGGTCGCCCAGCAGCCCCCCGCGATCGCGGACGCGGTCACCGGCGAGACGATCGGCAGCCGGGTGGCGCTGGCCATGCCCACCAGCGAGCTGACCGGTGAGCAGGGGGCCCCCCAGATGGGGCTGGGCCCCGACGACGCACTGGTGATGGTCATCGACCTGCTCGAGACCGCAGCGCCGCCGTTGACAGGGCCCGAGGGCACGAAGGTCGACCCGCCGGCAGACGCCCCCAAGGCGGTCGAGAAGGACGGTGACGTCACGGCCATCGACTTCGCCGACGCGCCTGCCGACCCCCCGACCAAGCTGCAGGTCATCCCGCTGATCAACGGCACCGGTCCCGCGGTGAAGGAGGGCGCCTCCGTCAGCGTCAACTACTTCGGAGCCGTGTGGGGCGAGGGCGACAAGCCCTTCGACGAGTCCTACTCCAAGCAGCCGGCCACCTTCCAGCTCGCCAAGGGCGCGCTCATCGACGGTTGGGTGGAGGGGCTCGCCGGGGTCAAGGTCGGCAGCCGGGTCATGCTGGTGATCCCGCCCGCGCAGGGGTACGGCGACCAGGGGCAGCCGCCGGACATCCCCGGCGGGTCCACCCTCGTCTTCGTCATCGACGTCCTGGGGTCCGAGGGCTGATGTCGGCTCGCAAGAGCGAGCGACTGGTCAACCTGCTCATCACCTTGCTGGTCGCGCGGGGCTACGTGCCGAAGGACCGCCTGCGACAGGTCATCCCCGACTACCGGGACGCCGCCACCGAGGAGTCCTTCGAGAAGATGTTCGAGCGGGACAAGGACGACCTCCGGGCCCTCGGCGTACCCATCGAGGTCGGCGGCTTCGACCCGCTCTTCGAGGACGAGCAGGGCTACCGGATCGTCCGATCGGCCTTCGAGCTTCCCGAGATCGACCTCGAGGCCGACGAGGCGGCGGTCATCGGGCTCGCCGCCCGGGTGTGGCAGCAGGCCGGGCTGGCCTCGGCCACGACGGATGCGCTGCGCAAGCTGCGGGCCGCCGGCGTCGAGGTCGACCGGTCCGCACTGGACGTCGCCCAGCCGCAGCTGGCGAACGACGAGCCGGCGTTCGAGGCGTTCTGGCAGGCCGTCTCCGCACGCCGACCGGTCTCCTTCTCCTACCGCTCGACGAGGGCGGCGACGCCGGCGGTACGCCGCCTCGAGCCGTGGGGGGTCGTCTCCTACCGGTCACGGTGGTACGCCGTGGGGCACGACCTCGACCGTGGCGAGCAGCGGCTGTTCCGGCTCTCCCGGGTGGTGGGCGACGTCGAGCTCACCGGTCCACCAGGCTCCTTCACGGTCCCTGAGGGCACCGACATCCGCGCCCTGACCGGTCTGCTGGCCCCAGAGACCCCCGAGCGCACCGCCGTCGTACGGGTCCGCGAGGCGCGGGCCGTCGCCCTGCGCCACCGCGCCGCACAGCAGACCCACGGCGTGGAACCGGGCTGGGACCGGCTGGAGGTCGGGTTCGCCCGCACCGAGACGCTCGTCGACGAGCTGGTGTCCTACGGCCCCGACGTGGTGGTGGAGAGCCCGGCCGACCTCCGTGACGGGGTGGTTGCCCGGCTGCGGGGCACGCTGAGCGGCGCAGCGGGCGCGGCATGAGCGCGCCGAGCAGCGCCCGCGACCAGGTCAACCGGCTCCTGGCGCTGGTTCCCTACCTCCAGGGCAGGGGAGCGGTCCGGGTCGACGAGGCGGCGCGCGACTTCGGGGTGAGCCCGCGGACGATCCGGCGTGACATCAACGTGCTGCTCTTCTGTGGCCTGCCCGGCCTCGGCATGGGTGACCTCATCGACATCGACTTCGAGGCGTTCGAGGGCGAGGACGTCATCCGGCTGTCGAACGCCGACTACCTGACCCGCCCGCTGCGGCTCGACACCACCGAGGCCGCCGCCCTGGTGGTGGGGCTGCGCGCGCTGCTCGAGGGCAGCGGGGCACCCGAGCGGGAGGTCGTGGAGCGGACGCTGCGCAAGGTCGAGGAGGCCGCCGGAGAGGCCGCCGGGATCGCCAACCAGGTGGAGCTCCTGCCCGAGGACGCCGCGGAGCACGCGCTGCGGGAGCGGCTCGGCACCGCGGTCGCCCAGCGGCGACAGGTGCGGCTGAGTCACCGCTCGGCCGTCCGCGACGAGGTCACGAGCCGGGTGGTCGACCCGATCGCGGTGACCGGCTCCGGCGGCCACACCTACCTCGACGCGTGGTGCCAGCTCGTCGAGGACCGACGGCTGTTCCGGCTGGACCGCATCGCCGACGCCGAGATCCTCGACACCGCCGTGACCGAGCACGCCGAGCTCCCGCCGCTCGACCTGGCCCAGGGCATCTTCCGGCCTGCGCCGGACGCGCTGCTGGCCACTCTCAGGCTGACGAGCTCTGCCCGGTGGGTGAGCGAGTACTTCCCGGTGGAGTCGGCGGTGGAGGAGGCCGACGGCGGCCTGACCGTCGAGCTGCGGGTGGGAGACCCGTCCTGGCTCGTGCGCCTCATGCTCCGGCTGGGCGGGTCGGCGACGCTGGTGTCGCCCGCGTCGCTGGCCGAAGAGATCAGCGCCACCGCCGAGCAGGCTCTTGCCCGGTATCTCTGACTGCTCCCTGACGTGTGCGTACGATGGAGTGAAGCCGCGTGACGCGGCCCCCCGAGCGAACGACGAAGGCGGACCCCCATGGGCAACCTCGGACCCACCGAGATCATCCTCATCCTGCTCGTCCTCGTGCTGCTCTTCGGCGCCAAGAAGCTGCCTGAGCTCGCCCGCGGCAGCGGCCGCGCGCTGCGGATCTTCAAGGCGGAGACCAAGGGCCTCATCGACGACGACGACGAGCACAAGACGCCCGAGCAGCGTCAGATCGACGCCCAGAACGCGTCCACCGCGCGCACCGACGTCCAGTACGACCAGGGCGTCGCGCAGCCGCAGCCGCACCACGACACCGAGCGCTGACCGGGCGGTCCGCCGCATCCCCGACGCACCCGTGGTGACCGACGCTCCGTGAGGCTTGCCAGCGTGGTCCGGATCTTCCGGACCGACCCCGTCAACCCGATAGGCCCCGACGGCCGGATGGCCCTCGTCGACCACCTGCGGGAGCTGCGCGCCCGGTTGCTGCGCTCGGTGCTGGTGCTCTTCATCGCCGTCATCGTCGCGCTGTTCTTCTACGAGTACCTCCTCAACGCCGTGCTCTCGCCGTACAACGCGGCGAAGACGGCACTGGGCGAGGAGGTGGAGACCAAGGCCTACATCAAGGGCGCGGGCGGCCCGCTGCTCCTCCAGCTGAAGCTGAGCGGGGTGGCCGCGCTCGTCTGCACCAGCCCGTACTGGCTGTACCAGATCTGGGCCTTCATCGTGCCAGGCCTGCACTCCCACGAGCGCCGCTGGTCACGGGTCTTCATGGCTGTCGCGGGTCCGCTGTTCATCGCAGGGGTGGCCGTCGGCTACTACGTGCTGCCCCGGGGGCTGGAGGTGCTGATCGGCTTCACCCCCAGCCAGCTGGAGAACCTCGTCGAGTTCGGCGAGTACTTCTCGTTCTTCACCCGGATGCTGCTGGTCTTCGGGGTGGCTTTCGAGATCCCGCTGTTCGTCATCCTGCTCAACCTCGCCGGGGTCGTCTCCGGCCGGGCGCTGGGGGAGCACCGCGCCTGGATCATCATCGGCGTCTTCGTGTTCGCAGCCGCGGCCACGCCCTCCACCGACCCGTTCTCGATGATCATGCTCGCGGCACCGATGACCCTGCTGTTCATGGTCTCGGAGGTCATCGCCCGGCTCGTCGACCGCCGGCGGAGACGGGCAACGGCCGAGGAGGCCGACGACGACGAGGCATCCGAGATCGAGGACTCCTACCGCGAGGAGTTCACCCCCTCGCGACTGTCGGAGGACGACGACTGATGCCGCGACCGGGCGACGCCGAGGAGATCGTCCCCGTCGACCCGTTCGACCTGCCGGACTGGCTCGGCGAGTCGGAGGTGACCTGGACCGCGGTCAGCAGCCTCGGCGGGCACCACGTCGCGGGGCGGCTCGACGACGCGCTCGGCGGACTCGTGGAGGGTCCGGGACCGGAGGACGGCCGCCCGCCGCGCAGCTGCGGGTGCGACCTGCTCGCCGCCGACCTGGCCTATCCCGAGCCGGTCATGGCCGAGCGGTGGCGCTCGCTGGTCCACCAGGCGTGGTGGCGCGGAGAAGCGCTCCTGGTGAAGCTGAACGGCCGGCTCACCGTGGTCATGCCCGGCACCGAGGTGACTGCGGAACCTGCCCTCGAGGCGGTACGCCGGCTGGCCAAGGCGGTGGGAGCCCCTTCCGACCGCTTCACCGTCGCGCTGCGGCTGTGATCGCCGGCGACGGGGGACGCCGCCCCCGCGGCTAGGCTGGCCGATGTGGCCAGGGAGATCGCGCTGCTGACGAACCCCAGAGCCGGCAGGGGCAGGGCCAGGAGCGTCGCGGCGACCGCCGCCCTCCGCCTGGAGGAGGCCGGCATCGCCGTACGCCGGCTCGAGGGCCGTGACGTGGAGGAGGCCCGCGACCTTGCCCGGCAGGCGGTCGCCGAGGGGGTCGAGAGCCTGGTCGTCGCCGGCGGTGACGGCATGACGCACCTGGCGGCCCAGGTCCTCGCCCACGGGCCCACGCCCCTGGGCATCATCCCGAGCGGCACCGGCAACGACGCCGCCCGCTACTTCGGCATCCCGCGCAACGACCCGGCCGCCGCGGCCGACGTGGTGGTGGCCGGCCGGGTCGCCACGGTCGACCTCGCGCAGGCCGGGCCGACGTACTTCCTGTGCGTGCTCTCCGCCGGCTTCGACGCGCTGGTCAACGAGCGCGCGAACCGCATGCGGCGACCTCGGGGGCAGCTGCGCTACCACCTGGCCACGCTCGCCGAGCTGCGGACCTTCACGCCCCTGCCCTACGAGCTCGAGCTCGACGGTCGCCCGACGCAACTGAGCGCGATGATGGTGGCGGTGGGCAACGGCCCCTCCTACGGCGGCGGCTTGAGGATCACCGAGGGCGCGCTCCTCGACGACGGGCTCCTCGACGTGGTCCTCATCCACCCGATGGGCAGGGCCGACCTGGTGCGTACCTATCCGAGGCTGCTCTCGGGCACCCACACCCGGCACCGGTCGTACGAGCACCACCGGGTGCGGGAGGTGAGGATCGCGGCCCCGGGAGTCGTGGCGTACGCCGACGGCGAGAGGCTGGGCCCGCTGCCGATCACGGTGACGGCGGTACCGCGGGCTCTGCGGGTGCTCGTCGCAGAGCCGCCCACCATGCTGGGCGGCTCGACCAGACATGAAGGGCGGGTCGGCACATGAGCACACCGTCCGAGCGCTACGCGAAGTTCCGCGCCGAGCAGAAGGCGCCGGTGCTCGCCGACTTCCGGGCGCTCTACGACTTCCCCCTCGACGACTTCCAGGTGCAGGCCTGCGAGGCCCTGGAGTCGGGAGACGGCGTCCTGGTGGCGGCACCGACCGGGTCGGGGAAGACCATCGTCGGCGAGTTCGCGGTGCACCTGGCACTGGACCAGGGCCGCAAGTGCTTCTACACCACGCCGATCAAGGCACTGTCGAACCAGAAGTACTCCGACCTGGTCCGTCGCTACGGCCCCGACTCGGTGGGGCTGCTCACCGGCGACAACACCGTCAACGGCGAGGCACCGATCGTCGTGATGACGACCGAGGTTCTGCGCAACATGCTCTACGCCGGCTCACCGACCCTGCTCGGCCTGGGGTTCGTGGTCATGGACGAGGTGCACTACCTCGCCGACCGGATGCGCGGGGCGGTCTGGGAGGAGGTCATCATCCACCTGCCTGAGTCCGTCGCAGTCGTGTCCCTGAGCGCCACGGTCTCGAACGCCGAGGAGTTCGGCGAGTGGCTGTCCACCGTCCGCGGGTCGACGACGACCATCGTGGAGGAGCGCCGTCCGGTGCCGCTCTACCAGCACGTGATGGTCGGACGTCGGATCTACGACCTGTTCGCCGACGAGACCGGCTTCGCCGGGCCGGAGTCGAAGGTCAACAACGAGCTGATGCGGATCGCGGAGAACGACCGTCGTGCCGATCGGTTCCGCGACCGGCGACCCCAGCGCGGCGGGCAACGGCCGCGCCGTACGGGGGTGCCGAGCCGCTTCGACGTCGTCGACCGGCTCGACCGGGAGGCGCTGCTGCCGGCGATCTACTTCATCTTCAGCCGGGTCGGCTGCGACGCCGCGGTCCAGCAGTGCCTGGCGGCCGACCTGCGGCTCACGACACCGCGTGAGCGGGAGGCGATCCGCGAGTTCGTCGACGAGAAGTGCCGGCACATCCCCGACGAGGACCTCCACGTGCTCGGCTACCACGACTTCGTCGACGGGCTCACCCGCGGCATCGCGGCCCACCACGCCGGGATGCTGCCCACCTTCAAGGAGTGCGTCGAGGAGCTGTTCGCCGCCGGCCGCTGCCGGGTGGTCTTCGCCACCGAGACCCTGGCCCTGGGCATCAACATGCCGGCCCGGTCGGTGGTCATCGAGAAGCTCGTGAAGTGGAACGGCGAGACCCACGCCGACATCACGCCGGGGGAGTACACCCAGCTCACCGGGCGGGCGGGTCGCCGCGGCATTGACGTGGAGGGCCACGGCGTCGTGCTGTGGAGCCCCGAGGTGGACCCCAAGGCGGTCGCCGGGCTCGCCTCGACCCGGACCTACCCGCTCCGGTCGAGCTTCCGACCGTCGTACAACATGGCGGTCAACCTCGTCCACCAGGTCGGCCGCACGACCGCGCGCGAGCTGCTCGAGTCGTCCTTCGCGCAGTTCCAGGCCGACGCCGCGGTCGTGGGCCTGGCCCGCCAGCTGCGCAAGGCCGAGGAGGGGATGGAGGGGTACGCCGAGGCGGCGACCTGCCACCTGGGGGACTTCATGGAGTACTCCGGGCTCCGCCGGCGGCTCAGCGACGCCGAGGCGGCCGCCGCGCGCGCCCGCAAGGCGGACCACCGCGACGCGATCGTGCGGTCGCTGGAGGACCTGCGGCCCGGCGATGTCATCGCGGTCCCCACCGGGAAGTACGCCGGCTGGGCGGTCGTCATCGACCCGGGCACCAGGTCGGACCGGCACGAGCCCCGCCCCTACGTGCTCACCGAGGACCGGCATGCACGCCGGCTGTCGCTGGTCGACTTCAACCGCCCGGCGACGCCGCTGACACGGATGAAGGTGCCGCGCAACTTCAACGGACGCAACCCGCAGGCACGTCGTGAGCTCTCCATCGTGCTGGGCACCCGGGTCAGCAGCCTCGAGCCGCCGCCCTCGCGCCGGGGGAGGGGTGGACGCGGCGACCGGGGCGGACCCGCCGGAGCGCCCGAGGAAGGGGAGATCGCCCGCATCCGCGCCGAGATCCGCGCCCATCCGTGCCACGGCTGCTCTGACCGCGAGTCCCACGCCCGGTGGGCCGAGCGCTACCACAAGCTCTCGCGCGAGGTCGGGACACTGCGGCGGCGCATCGAGTCGCGGACCAACACCATCGCCCGGCAGTTCGACCGCGTCTGCGACGTGCTGACCTCGCTGGGCTACCTCGAGGACGACCGGGTGACGACCAACGGTCGCACCTTGATGCGGATCTACACCGACATGGACCTCGTCGCCGCGGAGTGCCTCCGGGCCGGGCTGTGGGACGGCCTGTCCCCCTCCGACCTGGCGGCGGCGCTGTCGATCCTGGTCTTCGAGTCGCGGCGCGCCGATGACGCCTCGCCCCCGCGGCTGCCCAAGGGGCCGGTGCGCGAGGTGCTGCGCGACATGGTGACGCTGTGGGGCGAGCTCGACCGGCTGGAGAAGGACCACCGGCTCGAGTTCCTCCGGGAGCCCGACCTCGGCTTCGCGTGGGCGGCTCAGGCGTGGGCCTCGGGTGCCGGGCTGGACGAGGTGCTGACGGTCACCGACCTCGCGGCCGGGGACTTCGTGCGCTGGATGAAGCAGCTGCTCGACCTGGCAGGCCAGGTCGCCGACGCGGCCGGTGCCGGCCCTGGAGGGCCGGCGCTCCGTGAGACGGCGCGGGCAACGGCCGACGCCCTGCGTCGCGGTGTGGTGGCCTACTCCTCGCTCACCGACTGACCCGCCGAGCCGCCCTTCATGTCTGGCCCACCCGCCCGTCGTGTCTGCCCGAGCCGCCCCTCGTGCCGGGTCAGCGGCCCGGGTCGACGTCCAGGTCGACCGGTCGCCCCTCGTACGGCGTGGACAGCACCACCGTCGTCCGGGTGGAGACGTTCGCCGCTGCGCGGATCCTCCCGAGCAGGTCCTCGAGATGGCGTGGCGTCTCGACCCGCACCTTGAGGATGTAGGACATGTCCCCGGCCACCGACCAGCAGGACTCGATCTCGGGGATGTCGGCGATCCGGTCCGGGGAGTCGTCGGGCTGCGAGGCGTCGATGGGGCGGATGGAGACGAAGGCGGTGATCGGCAGACCGACCGCCTCGTAGTCGAGCACAGCGGCGTAGGACCTGATCGCCCCGCGGCTCTCCAGCCGCTTGACCCGCTGGTGCACTGCCGACGTCGAGAGGCCGGTCGCCTTGCCGAGGTCGGTGAACGACATCCGGCCGTCCGCGGCCAGCAGCGACAGGATGCGCTGGTCGATGTCCTCCACGCGGGTCACCCTAGCGGCGCGACGCCGTCAACCCCGTCCTCGACCGATGCCTGCCTCACCCCGTCGGCGCGCGTCCCAGGGACAGCAGCAGGTGCGCCTCGACCGGTTGCTCCTTGCCCTTGAGCTCCAGCGGCCCGAGCGGCGTCGTCTCGGCGTCCTGGAGGAGCGCCACCGTGGCGGGCCCGAGCGCGACCCCGCCCGCGGGCGCACGCCCCTCGATGCGGGAAGCGGTGTTCACCACGTCCCCGACGATGGCCTGGGTCCGGCCGCCGGTGGTGCCCAGCACGCTGAGCGACACCCCGCCGGTGTTGATCCCGACCCGGAACCGCGGCCAGTCCGGGTGTTGCTCGGCCACCGGAAGGGTGGCCGCCTGGAGCGCGAGCCCTGCGCCGGCTGCCCGCCGCGCGTGGTCGGGCTGGTCACCGCGCCGGTTGAAGGTCACCATCAGCGCGTCGCCGATGATCTGGTGGACCTCGCCGCCGTACGGCGTGACGACCGCCGGCACCGCGACCGCGAAGTAGGTGTCCAGCATTCGCGCCACCTCCTCCGGGGCGTGCTGCTCGGAGTACGGCGTGAAGCCCTGCAGGTCGGCGAACAGCACGCTCATGTCGCGGTGCCCGGCCCGGTTCTGCTGGAGGTAGAGGTCGCCGAAGCGTTCGTCGCGCCAGGACACCCGCGACCCGTAGGCGACGAGGGCGTAGGCGCCGAGCAGGAGCAGGTGCCACTGCCACCACGAGAGGTGCCAGCTCCGGGCGAGCGCGATCGTGAGCATCGCCTCGGAGAGGAGCACGAACGCCGACAGCACCATGAGCAGGATCAAGGCGCGCTGACGACGCCAGAGCATCACGTAGCGCGCGCCGCTCACCGCGTAGAGCAGCACCGCCGGGGCCGCGAGCACCGCCGGCAGGGCCTCGGCGTCGCCGGGCGCACCGTCGAGCGGTGGGAGCCCGGCGAGGGACAGAACTGCCCAGCCGACCATGACCGCCACCAGGACGACCCTGGCGCGCTTCGCGGTCCGCACCTCCCGCACGCCCCGGTTCCCCGACACCTCGACGGTCGACCGGAGCGCGAACAGCGAGCCCAGCGCGACGCCCACCGGGGTGGCGACCACGAATCCGGGATTGGGGTCCGCGATCAGCACCCCGGGCGTCGCCAGCGCATGCAGCAGCAGGAATCCCGAGGACGACAGGAAGGCCAGCGAGACGTGCAGCACCCGGGCATCCCCCCGGCGGACGGCGGCCTCGCCGGTCCCGTAGGCGAGGAGCGCAGAGACGGCGGCGGTGAGCAGCACCAGCCAGAAGTGCGCCGGGTGGTGCTCCCAGTGCAGGTCCCACGTCGGCTGCGCCAGGAGCAGCGCGAGGCCACCGAGCGGCAGTGCCAGCGCGACGCACAGCGCCGCCGCTCGACCGGACCCCCCGGCCATTGCCGGACCCACCATGTCCGGCAGCCTAGGGCGGACGACGGTGTGGTGTCAGCCGGGTTTCCGGCTCGCCGCGGCTCGCGCGGGGGCTCGTCCCTCTAGGCTTCCCGACATGCCCGAGCGCCCCGGCCAGCTCATGCTCCTGGACACCGCCAGCCTGTACTTCCGCGCGTTCTACGGCGTCCCGGACACCATCACGTCCCCGGACGGCACGCCGGTCAACGCGGTCCGCGGCCTGCTGGACTTCATCAGCCGCTTGGTGTCGCAGCACCGCCCGACCCACCTCGCCTGCTGCTGGGACAACGACTGGCGGCCGGCGTGGCGGGTCGCGCTGCTCCCGTCGTACAAGGCGCACCGGCTCGTGGCCGAGCGCGCGCAGGATCCCGACGTCGAGCAGGTGCCCGACGCCCTCGAGGTGCAGGTGCCGATCATCGAGCAGGTGCTCGCCGCCTTCGGGATCGCCGTGGTCGGCGCCGACGGCTACGAGGCGGACGACGTCATCGGCACGCTCGCCACCCGCGCGACCACGCCCGTCGACATCGTCACCGGCGACCGTGACCTCTTCCAGCTGGTGGACGACGAGCGCGGCGTCAGGGTGCTGTACGTCGCCCGCGGGGTCGGCCGCCACGAGGAGGTCACGAATTCCTGGGTGCGGCAGCGGTACGGCGTTGCGGCGCGTCAGTACGCCGACTTCGCCACCCTGCGCGGCGACGCCTCCGACGGACTTCCCGGCGTGGCCGGAGTGGGGGACAAGACCGCGGCTGCCCTGCTCACCCGGTTCGGAGACATGGCGGGGCTGCTCGCGGCCGTCGAGGACCCGGGCTCGGAGCTGGCGCCCGGTCCGCGGCGCAAGCTCATCGACGCGCAGGACTACCTCGCGGTGGCTCCGGAGGTCGTGCGGGTCGCCTGCGACATCGACCTCGGCTCGCCCGACCTCACCCTGCCTCGCACCCCGGTCGACCCCGACGCACTGGTGGCGCTGTCACAGCGCTGGGGGCTGGACAGCCCCACCGCCCGGCTCGTGGAGACGCTCACGGCGCTCTCGACCCCCTGAGCCCCGCAGCGGCGTGCACAAGCGCCGACTCGGCAGGTCTGGACGTGTGCACAAGCGCCGACTCGGCGAGTTCGGCGCGTGCACAAGCGCCGACTCGGCGGGTCAGGGCGTGGGGTGCGTCAGCGCGTGCTCGGCCCACCACTGCTGACCGGACTCCGGCAGCGTGTGGATCGGGTCGTAGTACTCGTAGCGCCTGGCCAGCGCCTCGGGGTCGGTGGACTCGATCGACGTCCGGTAGTTCTTCGTCCAGTAGGAGATGCCACGGTCCCGGTCGTAGTCGGCGAGCTGGTGAACCCACCGCTTCCCGACGAACGGCACGTCGCACAGGATCCGCGGCGTCGCGAAGCCGGGCAGGTAGCCCATCATGTCGTGCTGCAGCCGCTGCGCGTCGGCGACCGAGACCCGCCAGTGCTCCGAGGCGGGGATCATGTCGCACATGTAGAAGTAGTAGGGCATGATCTGCGCGCCGTCGAGCAGCGCGAAGCACAGGTCGAGCAGGCTGTGGGAGTCCGCGTTGACACCTTCGAGCAGGACCCCCTGGTTGCGGACGTCCCGGACACCCGCGTCGAACATCGCCCGGGTGGCGTCGGCGACCAGCGGAGTCACCGAGTTCGCGTGATTGACGTGGGTGTGGATGGCGAGGGACACCCCACGCGCGCGGGCGACCGTCGCCACCCGGTGCACCCCTTCGACCACCTCGGGCTGCAGCCAGTGCTGGGGGAGTCCGGCGAGCGCCTTCGTGGCGAGCCGGATGTCGCGGATGTTGTCGACCTCGAGGACCCGCTGCAAGAAGTCCTCCAACCGCGCCCATGGCAGGTTCGCGACGTCGCCTCCGGACACGACCACGTCGCGGACCGACGGCGTACGACGGAGGTAGCCGATCATCGAGTCCAGCCGGTCCACCGGCTTGAGCTCGAACTTGAGCTTCTCGACCACCGGCGTGGAGTTGCCCACGAGGTCCATGCGCGTGCAGTGGCCGCAGTACTGCGGGCAGGTCGGCAGCAGCTCGGCCAGCACCTTGGTCGGGTAGCGGTGGGTGAGCCCCTCGGCGACCCACATGTCGTGCTCGTGCAGGGAGTCGCGGCTCGACAGGGGGTGCGAGGGCCAGTCCTCGCGCCGGTCGGAGAAGACCGGGATCATGTAGCGGCGTACCGGGTCGGCGTAGAACGCCTCGGTCCACGACTGCTGCCCGCCCCCGTCCGCCGGTCCGTGCGGCACCATCGTGTTCATCATCTGCGGGGGCACCAGCATCGACATCGTGGCGCGCTCTCGCTGGTCACGGTCGAGGTCGGCGTAGAACCGCTCGTCCAGCAGGTCGCCCATCAGCTGCCGGAGCTGCCTGAGGCTCTTGACGCAGTGGGACCGCTGCCACTGCGCGGATCGCCACTCGTCCTCGGTCACGGTCGCCCAGCCCGGGAGCCGGCGCCAGTCCGGCTCCACGAGCTCGGTGCGCAGGTAGGCGTACGGCTGCCCTGCCGCGGTCTCCTGACCAGCAGGAACGGCCTGGGCGTCGAACGTCGTGCTCACGGAACAGCTCCTCGGGTCGGCGGCGGGCCGGGTTGTGCCTTCCTGGCGGCCTCTGCCAGAGTAGGTGCAGGATCTTCGGCCTGTCCAATGACGCGCCGGAGGATTTGTTGTCTCAGACGGTGTTACGGAGGAGTTGTCATGTCCCGCCTCACGGCCGCGGCGACGAGCGACCCTCTCGGGCTCCACCGGGTGCTGGAACCGCCCGGCGTCCTCCCGCAGGCGGCAGCGCGGCTCGACACCCGCCGCGAGCTCTGGCCCGACGAGGTCCGCGTCCGCGTGGAACGGCTCAACCTCGACGCGGCCTCCTTCCGCCAGCTCGAACGCGCCTGCGGCGGCGACGGCGCCCGGGTCCGCGCCGCGGTGCGCGAGATCGTCGAGCAGCGCGGCAAGATGCAGAACCCGGAGACCGGGTCGGGCGGCATGCTCGTCGGCACGGTGGAGGAGGTCGGGGACAAGTCGGGGCTGGGCCTGCGCGTCGGGGACCGCATCGCCACCCTGGTGAGCCTCACGCTGACGCCGCTGGTCCTCGAGGACGGCCTGGCGCAGTGGGACGGCCGCAGCGAGCAGGTGCCGACCGACGGCTACGCGATCCTCTTCGGCCGGTCGATCGTGGCCCGCCTCCCCGACGACCTGCCCGCCGAGCTCGCCCTCGCGGTGATGGACGTCTGCGGGGCGCCGGCGCTGACCGACCGCGTCGTCCGCGCGTACGCCGGCGCTCCGGCCCCGAGCGGGAGCGGCCGCCCCGCAGTGCCCCCCGCGGTGCCCCCCGTCGTTGTCGTCATCGGCGGCGCCGGCAAGTCGGGGTCGCTCGCGCTCGCAGCCGCGCGACGTGCCGGCGCCGGGTCCACCATCGGCGTAGTGCCCTCGCAGGCCGAGGCCGACCTGCTGCTCCAGGCCGGTCTCGCGGACCACGTCGTCCTGGCCGACGCCCGCGACCCGCTGGTGCTGCGCGACGCCGTGGCCGAGGTCGCTCCCGATGGCGCCCACGTCACCGTGGTCTGCGTGGACGTGCCGGGCTGCGAGGGCGGCGCCATCCTCGCCACCCGGGACGGCGGCACCGTGATCTTCTTCTCGATGGCGACCTCGTTCCCCACGGCGGCGTTGAGCGCCGAGGGGCTCGTGGCCGACGTGACGATGCTGATCGGCAACGGCTACCTCCCCGGGCACGCCGACCAGGCGCTGTCGCTGCTCCGCGGCGAGCCGGCAGTTCGTCGACTGTTCGAGCGTCGACTGTGAGCAAGACTGGGCACATGAAGCTGATGCTCGACCAGGCCGCAGTACGCAGGGCCCGCGCGCTCTCCGCACGCGTCGGCGAGCCGATCGTCCGGCTCGCCCAGGAGCACACGACCGTCTCGGTGGAGCGGGCCACGCTCCGGCTCGGCGGCATCACCGGCGCCGACCCGGAGGGCACCCCGTGGGTCAACCGGCTGCTCGACGTGGTCCGGGCCGACGTCGGTCTCGAGCACGGAGTCAGCCTGCCGGTCTGGCACGCGCTGCTCCGCGGCGAGGCCGAGGACCTGACCACCCTGGCCCAGAAGGCGGCGGCGGGGTCCGTCCGGTTCCAGGTGCCCGAGGGTCGCGAGGCGACCCGCGCCCGCACAGCCGCCCGCAAGCAGGTCGGAGCCGGGCTGCGCCGCATCGCCGCCCGACGTCGGGAGCGGGAACGGCTCGTGAAGCGCTGGGGCGACCCGGAGCAGAAGCCCTGGATCTACCTCATCGTCGCCACCGGCGACATCTACGAGGACATGCCGCAGGCGCAGGCCGCCGCCCGGGAGGGCGCCGACATCATCGCGGTGATCCGGTCGACCGGGCAGTCGCTCCTCGACTACGTCCCCGAGGGGCCCACGAGGGAGGGGTTCGCCGGCACCTACGCGACCCAGGAGAACTTCCGGCTGATGCGGGCCGCCCTGGACGAGACCAGCCGTGAGGTGGGCCGCTACATCCGGCTGACCAACTACGCCAGCGGCCTGTGCATGCCGGAGATCGCCACGCTGGCGGGCCTGGAACGCCTCGACATGATGCTGAACGACTCGATGTACGGGATCCTCTTCCGCGACATCAACCCCGTCCGCACCTTCGTCGACCAGCGCTTCAGCCGTCAGGTCCACGCCCGGGCGGGCATCGTGATCAACACCGGCGAGGACAACTACCTCACCACCGCCGACGCCATGGATGCCGCCCACACGGTGACGGTCAGCCAGCTCCTCAACGAGCACTTCGCCAAGGAAGCCGGCCTGGCCGACTGGCAGCTCGGGCTCGGTCACGCGTTCGAGATCGACCCCGACGTCCCGGACTCGTTCCGGCTCGAGCTGGCGCACGCCATGCTGGCGCGACAGCTCTTCCCCGACGCGCCGCTGAAGTGGATGCCGCCCACCCGGCACATGACCGGCGACGTGTTCCGCGGCTACCTGCTCAACGCCTTCTTCAACCTGGCCGGAGCGATGACCGACCAGGGCATCCTGCTCGTCGGGATGATGACCGAGGCGGTCGTGACGCCCTGGCTCTCCGACCGGGACCTGGCGCTGCAGAACGTGCGCTACGTCCTGAACGCCGCCGGTGGGCTCCACGAGGACTTCCGGCCACCGCCCGACGGGTTCATCGCCCAGCGCGCCAACCAGGTGCTCTCGGAGTCGCTCGAGCTCCTGGAGCAGATCCTGGACCACGAGCGTGGGCTGCTCGACGCCATCGCCGACGGCACCTTCGGGCTGATGCGCCGGCCGGCCGACGGCGGTCGAGGCCTGGAGGGCGTCGCCGAGCGGTCGCCGACGTACTTCAATCCCGCCAGCGAGCTGTTGGAGGCGCCATGACCACAGCGACGGGCGCGGCCGGTGCGGGACGCGTGGTGCGGCCGTACGGCGACACCACCGGCGACGGCATGGTGCAGATGTCCTTCACGCTCCCCGTGCCGTACGGCGGGGCGCACTCCAAGGTCGCCGAGGGAGCCGCCCAGCAGCTGGCGCACAAGATGGGCATGGACCCGGCCATGGTGGTGCACGCCAAGGCCATGGGCCCCGACTTCACGTTCTTCGTCGTCTACGGGCGCGTGCACCACCTCGTGGAGCTCGACAAGGTCCAGGTCGTCGAGCGGGACTACCCCCTGCTGTCGCCCAAGGAGGCCAACCTCGCGATCCGCAAGCTGCTGCGCCGGCGGATGGTCGTGGTGGGGGCCTGCATCGGCACCGACGCGCACACCGTGGGCATCGACGCGATCCTCAACATCAAGGGGTTCGCCGGCGAGAAGGGCCTGGAGTACTACCGCGAGGTCCGCGTGGTCAACATGGGCGCCCAGGTCTCGGTGCCGCAGCTGGTGGCTCGCACCCAGCAGGAGAAGGCCGACGCGGTCCTGATCTCGCAGGTCGTCACCCAGCGTGACGCCCACCTGCTCAACACCCGGGAGATGTCGGCGGCGTTCCGGGAGGCCTATCCTGCGGCCGACCGCCCCGTCCTCGTCGTCGGCGGACCCCGGTTCGACGAGGGGATGACCGCGGAGCTGGGGGTGGACCGGATCTTCGCCCGGGGCACGACGCCCGCTGACGTCGCGTCGTACCTTGTGCACGCGCTGGCCCTGCGCCGGCACCGGCACGCCGGGGCGCCGGGGCCCGCACGATCAGCGATGGAGGAGGTGGCACTGCGATGACGGAGCCGACCCCCGACCCGCGGGTGGGGATGACCGTGACGCACCGGCGCTACGTGCCCTACTCGCACGCGCACTACGCCGGCGACCTCGTCGACGGCGCCTACGGCCTGGGCCTCTTCGGTGACGTCGCGACCGAGCTGTCGATCCGCACCGACGGGGACGAGGGACTCTTCGCCTCCTACTCCGACGTGCAGTTCCGCGCGCCGGTGCGAGCCGGGGACTGCATCGAGGTCACCGCCGAGCTGGTGGCGGCGGGCACCCGGTCGCGGACCATGGACTTCCGGCTCAGCGTGATCACGCGGGGTCGCCCGGAGCTCTCGGAGTCGGCGGCCGAGCTGCTGGCCGAGCCGCTGCTCGCGACCACCGCGCGGGGTGTCGTCGTGGTGCCCGCGCGGCGAGTCCTCGATGACGCGCCGTCCGGGTGAAAAAGCCCCCCCGATCGCAGCCCGCCGTTCACCTGCGGTTTCCCTCGAACCCGCAGGTCATCGGTGGCTTGACGAAAGGCTCAGACCCTCGGCAGGCTTCCGTCGTCCACCGAGCAGGCCGCGCCGGATCCCGGTCGCCCAGGTGGGCCGCGACGCCCGGTCGGGTTCCACGATCAGGGGCAGGCGCGGCCGCCGGGCGGTCGAGTCCGGCACGGGGTTGGCAACCGGGGAGGCCCGGCGCCCAGTAGACAACGGCGGTGACTCGCGCAGCCGGCGCGAGCACCGTCGGTCCGAAGGGTGCCGGGCCTCCGCGTATCTCCCCGTGTGGCGGTGACGTCGGACCGCGCCACAGGCGAAGCCTCGCCGGAGTGCCTGGGCGCGGCGGATAGATTGAGGGTCTGGACGGCGGTACGACGGAAGGACCCGACGTGGGCGGCACGCTGCAGCGGCTCGTCGTCGCTGTGCTGGCGGGGTTGGCCGCCGCAGCGGCCTTCGAGCCGCTCGGCTGGGCACCGCTGCTGCTGGTGGCGGTCGCGGGGCTCGTCGTCGCGGTGCGCGGCCTCCACGGCAGGCGGGCCTTTGGGGTCGGCCTGGCCTTCGGTGCAGCCTTCATGGCGGCGCTGCTGCCCTGGCTGCAGGTGATCGGCGTGGACGCGTGGATCGGCCTGTCCCTGCTGGAGGCCTCGTTCTTCGGAGCGCTCGGCGTCGCGGCAGCCCGGGTGGTGCGCCTCCCTGGATGGCCGGTGTGGGTGGCCTGCTGCTGGGTGGCCGCGGACGTCCTGCGGTCCCTGGTGCCCTGGGGCGGCTTCCCGTGGGGGCGTCTGGCCTTTGCGACCGTCGACACCCCGGTGGCCCCGGCCATGTCGTGGGTGGGGACGTCGGGCACCACCTTCCTCGTCGCTCTCCTGGGCGCCACCCTTGCCTGGCTGGTCGTCGAGCGCCCCCGGCTCCCGGTCGCAGCGGGCGCGGCGACCGCGGTGGTCGCCCTCGGAGTGGCACCGGCGGTGCTGCCGACGGGACTGCCGGCGGCCGACGCCGGCAGCTCCGTGCGCGTGGCGGCGGTGCAGGGCAACGTTCCGGGCGAGGGGATGGACGCCTTCTCGGAGCGCCGGGCGGTTCTCGACAACCACGTGCAGGCCACGCTGACCCTGGCCGAGTCGGTCCGCGAGGGTGGGACCGAGCCACCCGATGCGGTGCTGTGGCCGGAGAACTCCACCGACATCGACCCGTTCGACGACCCGTCCGTCTACGCCGACATCCAGCGCGCCGTCGACGCGGTGGCGGTGCCGGTGCTGGTCGGCGCCATGGTGCAGGGACCTGGGCCGGTGGACGTGCGCAACCAGGGCATCGTGTGGGAACCCGGCAGCGGGCCCGCCGACAGCTACTCCAAGACCCACCCCGTCCCGTTCGGGGAGTACATCCCGATGCGGGCGACGCTGGCCAGGCTGTTCGAGCGGCTCGACCAGATCCCCCGCGACATGGTGAGGGGCACCGAGCCGGGCGTCCTGGAGCTCGCCGGCACCACCATCGGCGACGTCATCTGCTTCGAGGTCGCCTACGACGACCTCGTGCACGACGTGGTCGACGGGGGAGCCCGGTTCCTCGTGGTGCAGACCAACAACGCCACCTACATGGGCACCGGCCAGGTGGAGCAGCAGTTCGCGATCGCCCGGCTGCGCGCCGTCGAGACCTCCCGCTACGTCGTGGTGGTCGCCACCAACGGCGTCTCGGGGATCATCGCGCCCGACGGCTCGGTCGTGCGTCGAGCACCCACCCGCACCACCGCGGTCCTCGAGCGCGACATCCCGTTGCGGACCGTGCTGACCCCGGCGATGCGGTACTCCCGCTGGGTCGAGGGCGGCCTGCTCCTGGCAGCCCTCGGGGCGCTGGTGGCCAGCGCCGTGGACCGCCGGACCTCCCGCCGTACCTCCCGCCGGTCCGGACCGCCGGCACCGGTCCCCGTCGGGGCCGGGCGGTGACCACCCGTGAGCCGGCCGGCCGCATGGTGATGGTCGTGCCCACCTACAACGAGGCCGAGAACCTGGCCGGCGTGGTGGAGCGGCTGCTCAGGACGATTCCCGACACCGACGTCCTCGTCGTGGACGACGGCTCGCCGGACGGCACCGGCCGGATCGCCGACGACCTCGCGGCGGGCGATCCGCGCGTGGACGTCGTCCACCGCACGCAGAAGGTGGGGCTGGGCGCGGCGTACCTCCACGGGTTCGCGGTGGCGCTCGACCGTGGCTACGACGTGGTCGGGGAGATGGACGCCGACGGCTCGCACCAGCCGGAGGAGCTCCCCAGGCTCCTGGTGGCGCTGCGCGAGGCCGACCTGGTGATCGGGTCCCGGTGGGTGCCCGGCGGCAGCGTCGTGAACTGGAGCCGCTTCCGCAGGGGGCTCTCGGTCGGCGGCAACCTGTACGCCCGGACGCTGCTCGGCATCCCGGTGCGCGACGTCACGGCCGGGTTCCGGCTGTTCCGCGCCGACACCCTGCGCAGGATCGGGCTGGAGGCGGTGCAGTCGGTGGGGTACTGCTTCCAGACCGACCTCACGCTTCGCACCGTCAGAGCCGGACTCCGGGTCAGGGAGGTGCCGATCGAGTTCCGGGAGCGGGAGCGGGGCGAGTCCAAGATGGACCGGGCCGTGGCGCTCGAGTCGCTGAGGCGGATCACCGTCTGGGGGCTGGTCGAGCGCTGGGAGCAGCTCCGGCAGCGGGTCCAGGAAAGAGTCCGGGCCCGCCGGCGCGACGTACGCTCGAACGGACGCTCGGTCACGACCCGCACGCAGGGAGACCAACGATGAGGCGAGACCTGAGGCGAGGCCTGCCGTGGGGGGTCCTGGCACTGCTGTTCGTGGTGGTGCCGCTGGCCGAGCTGTTCCTGCTCATCCAGCTCGGCCAGGTCGTCGGGCCGTGGTGGACGATCCTCATCCTGCTCGCCGACGCCGTCCTCGGGTCGTGGCTGGTCAAGCGCGAGGGCGGGCGCACCTGGCGGGCGCTGCAGGCGGCCCTGGCGGCTCGGCGGATGCCGGCGAACGAGCTTGCCGACGGCGCCCTCGTGCTCGTCGGCGGCACCCTGCTGGTGACGCCGGGCTTCCTCAGCGACGTGGTCGGCCTCTTCTGCATCCTGCCGTTCACACGGCCGATGGCGCGCCGGCTCCTCACCAGGGTGATCGCGCGTCGGCTCGCCGTCGCCGGTGCGCGCACAGCACAACGCCCCGGTCACCAGGAGGTGATCCGGGGCGACGTGGTCGACAGCTAGGCCGACTTGGTCTTCGAGCCGGACCCGCGGTGCAGGTGGGCGGGACCGATCTCGCCGCCACGCAGCAGCTCGAGCCGCTCGGCGAGGATCTCCTCGAGCTCCTTGATCGACCTCCGCTCGAGCAGCATGTCCCAGTGGGTGCGAGCCGGCTTCTCGACCTTCGGCTGAGGCCGCTCGCCGTCACGGGCCAGCGCCTCCGAGCCGCACCGCGGGCACTCCCACAGCGGCGGCACCTCGGCCTCGGCCGCCATCGGGATCTCGAACTCGTGCCCGCTCGCACACACGTAGGCAACGCGCTGCCGGGCCGCGAACTCGATGCCGCGCTCGTCCTCGAAGCTCTGACCGCCCAGTCGGGCGCCTCGTAGTGTCCGCTCCGCCATGTCACATCCTCCGTGCCTCGTGGTTGCTCACCGTTGCCAACGAGAGGCAGGACCGATTTGTTCCGGCAGCGGTGCCCTCTTCGGAAAGTGTTCCCGCTGTCGGGCCTCGGCACACCCGCCGGTGCCCGGCGGGTTCCCCTCCGGCTCAGACCACGGACGGGGGAGTGTTGCCGGCCTCGCGGATCCCTCTGACCGGGTCGACCCGGAACAGCAGCGCGAAGCCGACGAGGAAGAAGACGATCAGCGCGAAGATCGCCGGCCGGTAGGAGTCGGTCAGCTGGTGGACCAGCCCGAACGTCAGCGTGCCGAGCCAGCTCGTGCCCCGCTCGCAGGCCTGGTAGAGGCTGAAGTACTCCGCCTCGCGCCCCCGGGGGACGAGCTGGCTGTAGAACGAGCGGGACAGGGCCTGGGTGCCGCCGAGGACCAGCCCGATGCCGACGGCCAGTGCCAGGAAGGGGACCACCTGCTGGGCGGGGATCACCATGCCGATGGTGACCACGGCCATCCAGATCAGCAGCCCGGCCAGGATGACCTTGCGGCTGCCGTACCGCTGCGCGACCCGGCCGAACAGCAGTGCCCCTCCGAAGGCGACGAACTGGACGAGGAGGATCGTGGCGATCAGCACCTCGGTGGCGAAGCCGAGCTGCTTCTCGCCGTACACCGACGCGGAGACGATGACGGTCTGGATCCCGTCGTTGTAGAAGAGGTAGGCCACCAGGAACGTCAACGTCACCGGGTAGCGCCGGAGATCACGCAGGGTCACGGCGAGCTGACCGAAGCTCTCCTTGACCAGGCCCCCGCTGCGGGGCACGAGGTTCACCGCCGGGCGGTCCCGCAGCCCGAGGTAGGGGATGAGCGTGAAGCCCGCCCACCAGAGCGCCGCGGAGACCAGGCTGATCCGGACCGCCATCTCGGTGTCGAGACCGACGGTGTCGTGCATCGTCACCAGGGCGAGGTTGACCGCGAGCAGCAGGCCGCCGCCGAGGTAGCCCATCGCCCAGCCGCGGGAGGAGACCCGGTCGCGCTCGTCCGGGGTCGCGATCTCGCACAGGATCGCGTCGTAGACGACCAGGCTGGAACCCAGACAGATGTTGGCCACGAACAGCAGGCCGGCGCCGAGCTGCCAGTTGCTGCCGGTGACGAAGAACATCAGCCCGGCGGCGAGCGACCCGACCCACGCGAACCTGGCCATGAGCGTCTTCTTGCGGGCGGAACGGTCGGCGGCCGCGCCGACCACCGGGAGGACGAGCGCGGACACGATCGTGGCCACCGTGACGACGTAGAACACCAAGGACCCCGGCGAGACCGAGAGACCGAGCACGCCGAGGTCCTCCGTGCACTTGAACCCCGCATCGGCGTCGGTGACGCGGCCGCAGGCCGCGCGCTCGGCGACCGTGATGAGGTACGGCGCGAACAGGACGGTCGCGACCGTGGTGACGTAGCCGGAGTTCGCCCAGTCGTACCAGTACCAGGCGCGCTGCTCCTTGCGGCGCGACAACGGCGACAGGTCCGCGAGGCCCCCCGGCGACCCACTGGGCGCAGCCGTCATGTCGTCCCCTCCCACAGCCCGCGCCCCGCGAGCACGTCGCGGAGCACGTCGGGGCGGTCGGTGATGAGGCCGTCCACCCCGAGGTCGAGCAGATGCTCCATCTCAGCACGGTCGTCGACGGTCCAGACGTGCACATGCCGCCCGGCCGCGTGTGCCTGCGCCACGAAACGGCGGTCGACGATGCGCAGCCCCCGGTGGCGGTGCGGCACCTGGAATACGGATCCGGTGTCCCGCAGCAGCGCCGGGAGCCGGCGCATCCCGGCTCCGCCCGGCAGGGCCTTTGCGATCGCCACGGTCGCGACTCCGCAGCTGGTGGGCACGCGGGCCGGCCCGCGAGCCGCCATCCGGTCCCGGAACCGCCTCAGGACGCGCTCGGTGAACGACCCGACGAGCACCCGGTCGTGGAGGCCCATGCGGGTGACCAGCTCCACCATCGGATCGATCGCTCCGGGGCACTTGAGGTCCACGTTGAACCGCGCCTGCGGGAAGGCCTCGAGGAGCTCCGCGAGCCGGGGGATCGGCTCCCGGCCCGCCACCCGCAGCACCGAGACCTCGGCGTACGCGTGGTCGCGAATACGGCCCGCGCCGTCGGTCAGCCGGCCGAGATGGTCGTCGTGGAACGCCAGCAGCTCGCCGTCGCGGGTGGCGTGCACGTCGGTCTCGAGGTAGCGGAACCCCAGGCTCACCGCGGCGTCGAACGCCGCCATGGTGTTCTCCAGGCCGACGACATCAGGGTGCCGGGCACCGCCCCGGTGGGCAAGCGCGAGCACCGCCCCACGCTCGGCAGGCTCGTCGAGGTAGGCGAATCCGGTGCGCGGCGGGTCCACGGGCGGGGCTGGATGCGGGACTGGCCGGGGCCTTGGGGGCTGCGAGGGTTGGTCAGATGTCGCGGAACGTCTCGATCGAGGCGCCGAGCTGGTTGAGGCGCTCGGCGAGGTCCTCGTAGCCGCGGTTGATGACGTAGACCGAGCGCAGCACCGAGGTGCCCTTGGAGGCGAGCATCGCCAGCAGGATCACCACAGCAGGGCGCAGGGCCGGCGGGCAGACGATCTCGGCACCCGACCACCGGGTGGGACCCTCGATGCTCACCCGGTGCGGGTCGAGCAGCTGGACCCGGGCGCCGAGCCGGTTGAGCTCGGTGAGGTAGATCGCCCGGTTCTCATAGACCCAGTCGTGCAGGAGGGTCTGACCGCCGGCGACCGCTGCGATGACGGCGAAGAACGGAAGGTTGTCGATGTTGAGCCCGGGGAAGGGCATCGGGTGGATCTTGTCGATGGGGGAGTGCAGCGTGGAGACGTGCGTGGTCAGGTCCACCAGCCGGGTCTCGCCGTTGGCCGCGACGTACTCCTCGCTGCGGGTGTAGCGGAAGCCCATCTCCTCGAGCAGCGCGAGCTCGATCTCGAGGAACTCGATCGGCACCCTCCGGATCGTGATCTCGGAGGAGGTGGCGATGGCGGCGGCGAGCAGCGACATCGCCTCGATCGGGTCCTCCGACGGCGCGTAGTCGACGTCGACGTCGATGGACGGGCGGCCGTGGACGGTCAGCGTGGTGGTGCCGATGCCCTCGATGCGGACCCCGAGTCGTCCGAGGAAGAAGCAGAGGTCCTGGACCATGTAGTTGGGGCTGGCGTTGCGGATCACCGTCACCCCGTCGTGCAGGGCGGCCGCCATCAGCGCGTTCTCGGTCACCGTGTCGCCGCGCTCGGTCAGCACCAGCGGCCGCTTCGGCGACCTGTCGGGGCTGACCATCGCGTGGTAGAGGCCGTCGCTGGCCTTGACCTCCAGGCCGAAGTGCTTGAGGGCGGTCATGTGCGGCTCGACGGTGCGGGTGCCGAGGTCGCAGCCTCCGGCGTACGGCAGCTCGAAGGTGTCGGCGCGGTGCAGGAGGGGGCCGAGGAACATGATCACCGAGCGGGTGCGCCGTGCGGCCTCCTCGTCGATGCCGGTGAGGTCGAGGTCGGCCGGCGGGACGATCTCCAGGTCGTTGTCCTCGTTGAGCCAGCGGGTCCGGGCGCCGAGGCTCTCGAGGACCTCGAGGAGCCGGTTGACCTCCTCGATGCGCGCGACCTTGCGGAGCGTGGTGCGCCCGCGGTTGAGGAGCGAGGCGCACAGCAGCGCGACCCCGGCGTTCTTCGAGGACTTGACGTCGATGCTGCCGCTCAGCCGGGTGGGACCGGTGACGCGCAGGTGGGTCGGGCCCGGGCCGAAGGAGACGATCTCGGAGTCGAGCGCCTCCCCGATGCGCGCCACCATCTCGAGGGTGATGTTCTGGTGGCCCCGCTCGATGCGGTTGACCGCGCTCTGACTCGTGCTCAGGACGTCGGCCAGCTCCTGCTGGGTCCAGCCCCGGTGCTGCCGGGCGTCACGGATGAGCTTGCCGATGCGGGCGAGATAGTCCTCAGTCACCGGAGGAATGTATCTCAGATATGAGATAGAACAAACCGGACACGCCGTGTCGTGCACCACGTCCTAGGGTGGCGCCCATGCGCGTCACGACGATCCACGCCCCCGGCGACGTCCGCCTCGAGGACCGCCCCCAGCCCCGCGTCCAGGCGCCGACGGACGCGGTGGTCCGGGTGGTGGCCAGCTGCATCTGCGGCTCGGACCTGTGGTCCTACCGGGGCGAGAACGAGATCACCCCAGGCACCCCGATCGGGCACGAGATCGTCGGCGTGGTCGAGGAGGTGGGCCCGGAAGTGCGCGACTTCCGAGCAGGGGACTTCGTGATCGCGCCGTTCTGCCACTGCGACAACAGCTGTCCGGTCTGCCGCAAGGGCATGCAGGCCGCCTGCCAGAACCTCGGGTTCACCGTCGGGGGCCAGGGCGAGTACGCGCTGGTCAACCAGGCCGACGGCAGCCTCGTGAAGACCTCCGAGACGCCGGACGCCGCCCAGGTCCCTGCCCTCCTGGCGCTCTCGGACGTCATGGCCACCGGCTGGCACGCCGCGGTCTCCGCACGGGTGGAGCCCGGCGCCTCGGTGGTCGTGGTCGGCGACGGCGCCGTCGGGCTCTGCGGGGTGCTGGCCGCGGCGCGGCTGGGCGCCGAGCGGATCATCGCGATGTCGAGGCACGAGCCGCGGCAGGCGGTCGCCCGCACGTTCGGCGCCACCGACATCGTGGTCGAGCGTGGCAAGGAGGGCGCCCAGGCGGTCCTCGAGCTCACCGACGGCATCGGCGCCGACGCGGTCCTCGAGTGCGTGGGCACCAACGAGTCGATGCGCACAGCGCTGCGAGCGGCCCGCCCGGGCGCAACCGTGGGCTTCGTGGGGGTTCCTCACGGCGTGGAGCTCCCCGTCAACGCGATGTTCGGTCGCAACGTCGGGGTGGCCGGCGGCATGGCGCCGGTCCGCAAGTACCTCCCGGACCTCCTCGACCGGACGCTCGCCGGCGACCTCGACCCTTCACCGGTTTTTGACCTCGTGCTGCCCCTCGACGAGGTGGCGGAGGGGTACCGTGCGATGGACGAGCGGCGGGCGATCAAGGTCCTGCTGCAGCCTTGAGAGATTGGCCCTGCCTGTGACGAGCGCGGACGCCTTGGTGCTCGGACCCCTCCTCCGCTACGTCGACGAGACGTCAGCCAGCATCTGGGTGGAGACGGGCCGCTCGGCGACCGTCCGGGTCACCGCGGGGGAGCGGTCGTGGTCGACGAGGACCTTCGCGGTGCACGGTCACCACTACGCGCTCGTGGAGTGTGACGGGATCGAGCCAGGCACGGTCACGCCGTACACCCTGGACGTGGACGAGGAGCGTGTCTGGCCGACCGCGACGGAGGGCCTGGAGCTGCCGCCGTCGGTGATCGCGACCCTGAAGCCCGGAAAGCCGCTGCGGATGGCCTTCGGTTCCTGCCGCACCAGCGTGCCGCACGACGCCGCGGGCAACCGCAGCCACGGTGTGGACGCTCTCCGGGCCTATGCACTGGCGATGGCCGAGGTCACCCAGCCCGCCGGGGAGCTGCCGTGGCCGGACCTGGTGCTCTTCCTGGGTGACCAGGTCTACGCCGACGAGACCTCGGAGGAGATGCAGGAGTTCATCGCCTCGCGTCGGGACCCCGACAACCCGCCTGGCCACGAGCTCAAGGACTACGAGGAGTACGCCCACCTCTACCGGCTGGCCTGGTCGGACCCGGCCAACCGCTGGCTGCTCTCGACGCTGCCCAGCGCGATGATCTTCGACGACCACGACGTCCGCGACGACTGGAACACCTCGGCGGCGTGGCGACGGGAGATGGCCGAGAAGCCGTGGTGGCACGACCGCATCGTCGCCGCGCTGGCGTCGTACTGGGTCTACCAGCACCTGGGCAACCTGTCGCCCGCCGAGCGGGCCCGCGACGAGATCTGGCAGCAGATCGCCATGTACGACGGGGAGGACGAGCTGGACCTGGGCAGCGAGCTCGACGCGTTCGCGGCGCGGGTCGACGTCAAGCCGGACAGCTACCGATGGAGCTTCGCCAGGGACATCAGCGACTCGCGGCTGGTCGTGGTCGACTCGCGGGCGGCCCGGGTGCTGGACGAGGAGCACCGCTCGATGCTCGACGACACGGAGATGGCCTGGCTCGACGACCAGATGCGCGGGGGGTGCGACCACCTGTTCGTGGGCACGTCGTTGCCGTTCCTGCTGCCGAAGGGGCTGCACCACCTCGAGGCGTTGAGCGAGGCGATGGCCGACGGCGCGTGGGGACGTCGCGGGCGGTCGATCGGCGAGAAGCTACGGACCCACGGCGATCTGGAGCACTGGGCCGCCTTCGACAAGGGGTTCCGGGAGGTGGCGACGATGGCCCTGGAGGTCGCACGCGGTGACCGCGGCCCGGCTCCGATGACCGTCACCTTCCTGTCCGGCGACGTCCACCACAGCTACGTCTCCCAGGCCGAGGTCGGAGCCCGTGCGGCGCGGAACGGCCACGTCGAGCGGCTGAACGCGGGAGCCATCCTGCAGGCGGTCTGCTCCCCGATCCGCAACCCGTTGCCGCGGGCCATCCGGCTCGGCACGGCCGCCCTGTCCTACGGGGTCGCCGGCGTCCTGGGCCAGCTCGCCGCACGCTCGGCCAAGGTGCCGACGACGCCGTTCAGCTGGCAGCGGGTGCGCGGACCGTGGTTCGACAACAACCTCGCGACCGTCGAGGTCACCGACCAGGGGCTGGAGATGTGGTGGGGGCGCGGCCTGGTGGCCAACGGCCAGCACGACCGGCCTCTCCTGGAGCGGGTCGCCACCGTCACCGTGGGCGAGGACGGGGTCGCTCGGGACCCCGACGGAAGGTCCCGGCTGCGTCGGCGGAAGCACTAGCCGTACTCGGCAGGTGCGCGGCAGTGCGATGAGGGGCGATGGGGGGCGGGGCCCGCTGGGCCCGCTGTGGCACCATCGCGGACGTGGCCAGCAAGACCGCGGCAGCGCAGCACCTGAGCGACCTTGCCCGTCTCCGCCGCGTTCGCGACCGGATCGACCGCGACTACGCGCAGCCGCTGGACGTCGAGGCCCTCGCCCGCGGTGTGCACATGTCGGCCGGGCACCTCAGCCGGGAGTTCCGGCTCGCGTACGGGGAGTCGCCGTACGGCTACGTGATGACGCGGCGCATCGAGCGCGCGATGGCGCTGCTGCAGCACCTACAAAGCGCGAAGCGGCGCGCACGACGGCGGGCATCCCCGCGTGCGTGGCGAGGCAGGTCACCAGACCGGTCAGGAATCGAGAAGCGCCGGCCGAGCAGCCGCACCTAGCGTGAGCGCATGAACCTCACCATCCACGCGAGCATGCTGCCGCACAACGACCCCGAGGACTCCCTGGCCTTCTATCGCGACCTCCCCGGCTTCGAGCCCGCCCGCCGCCGACCCCGGCATCACCGAGGAGGAGCGCCGCACCATCGCCGAGAGGATGGCCAAGGGCACCTACGCGATGATCCTGCTGGCCACCGAGGACCTCGACGGCACCTTCGAGCGGCTGCAGGCCAGCGGCGCGGAGGTCGTCCAGGAGCCGACCGAGCAGCCGTACGGCGTTCGGGACTGCGCGCTCCGCGACCCCGCCGGCAACCTGATCCGCATCGACGAGCTGCGCTGAGCCGCCGACGATGACCGAGCCACGGGACCGCGAGACCCGCAGGAGGGACACGCTGGCGATGCTGGCCACGCCGGGGATCGACGTGTGGGTCGCCACGGCCTCGGGCGAGGGAGCGCCGTACCTCGTGCCCGTGTCCCTGGCCTGGGTCGAGGAGCGGGCGGTGATCGCCGTCGAGGGGTCGTCGGTCACCGCGCGCAACCTCACGGGGTCGACCCACGCCCGGCTCGCGGTGGGACCGACGCGGGACGTGGTGATGATCGATGCCGTGCTCGAGACGGCGGTCGACGTCACGGCCGACGAGGCCCTGGGGGTGGCGTACGTCGCGCAGGCCGACTGGGATCCGCGCGGCGCCGCGGGCTACGTCTTCTGCGTGCTGCGACCGGTGCGGGTGCAGGCGTGGCGCGAGGCCAACGAGATCGCCGGCCGCACGCTGATGCGCGACGGCCGCTGGCTGGCCTGACGCCCGACACCGACACCGACACCGACACGAAACCGACGGCCACATCCGCCATCCGACATCCGACAGAGGGAGCCACGATGAGCATCGCCACGAGGACGGATGCAGCAGCACCCGCCATGCCCGTCGCCGACAGCCACGACCTGATCCGCGTGCACGGCGCCCGTGTGAACAACCTCAAGGACATCCACGTCGAGCTCCCGAAGCGTCGGCTGACGGTGTTCACCGGGGTGTCAGGGTCGGGCAAGAGCTCGCTGGTGTTCGGCACGATCGCCGCGGAGTCCCAGCGGCTGATCAACGAGACCTACAGCGCCTTCGTGCAAGGGTTCATGCCCTCGTTGGCACGGCCCGACGTCGACGTGCTCGACGGGCTCACGACCGCGATCATCGTCGACCAGGAGCGGATGGGTGCGAACCCGCGATCGACGGTGGGGACCGCCACCGACGCCAACGCGTTGCTCCGGATCCTCTTCAGCCGCATCGGAAAACCCCACATCGGCCCGCCCACGGCGTTCGCCTTCAACGTCCCCACCCGGACCGCCAGCGGGGTGATGACGACCGACAAGGGCGGCCGGGAGGAGAAGTCGGTCGTCCGCAACGCCGTCTACCAGGGCGGCATGTGTCCGCGCTGCGAGGGCATGGGCGCGACCAACGACTTCGACCTCACCGCGATCTACGACGAGTCCAAGTCGCTCGCCGAGGGCGGGCTGCTGGTGCCGGGCTACAGCATGGACGGGTGGTACGGCCGGATCTTCAGCGGCGCCGGCCTGCCGATGGACAAGCCCATCGGCACGTTCACGAAGAAGGAGCTCCAGAAGCTCCTCCACGGCGAGCCGACGAAGATCAACATCGAGGGCGTCAACCTCACCTATGAAGGGGTGCTGACCAAGGTCCAGAAGTCGATGCTGTCCAAGGACCTGGAGGCGATGCAGCCGCACGTGCGTCGCTTCGTCGAGCGAGCGGTGACGTTCACGACGTGCCCGGACTGCGACGGCACCAGGCTCACCCGAGAAGCGCTGTCCTCCAAGATCAACGGCAAGAACATCGCCGACCTGTGCAGGATGCAGATCAGCGACCTGGCCCAGTGGCTGCGCGACCTGGAGCAGCCCTCGGTGGCGCCGCTGCTCGGCGAGCTGCAGCACCTGCTGGACTCGTTCGCCCAGATCGGTCTCGGCTACCTGTCCCTGGAGCGGCCGGCCGGCACGCTCTCGGGCGGCGAGTCCCAGCGCACCAAGATGATCCGCCACCTGGGTTCCTCGCTGACCGACGTCACCTACGTGTTCGACGAGCCCACCATCGGCCTGCACCCGCACGACATCGAGCGGATGAACCAGCTGCTGCTGCAGCTGCGCGACAAGGGCAACACCGTCCTGGTGGTCGAGCACAAGCCGGAGACGATCGCGATCGCCGACCACGTGGTCGACCTCGGACCCGGCGCGGGCACGCACGGCGGCACGGTGACGTTCGAGGGGACGCTCGAGGGGTTGCGGGGGAGCGACACCATCACGGGTCAGCACCTCGACGACCGGGCGAAGCTCAAGGACGAGGTTCGCGAGCCGTCAGGAGCGCTGGAGGTGCGCGGCGCCGACACCCACAACCTCAAGGACGTGGACGTCGACGTGCCGCTCGGCGTGCTGTGCGTCATCACCGGCGTCGCCGGGTCGGGCAAGAGCTCGCTGATCCAGGGGTCGGTGGCGGGACGCGAGGGCGTGGTGGTGGTCGACCAGGGCGCGATCAGGGGCTCCAGGCGCAGCAACCCGGCGACGTACACCGGGCTGCTCGAGCCGATCCGCAAGGCCTTCGCAAAGGCCAACGGCGTGAAGCCGGCGCTGTTCAGCTCGAACTCCGAGGGCGCCTGCCCGGGCTGCAACGGCGCCGGTGTCATCTACACCGAGCTGGGGGTCATGGCGACCGTGGAGTCGCCCTGCGAGGAGTGCGAGGGCAGGCGGTTCCAGGCGGCGGTGCTGGAGTACACCTTCGGCGGCCGCAACATCGCCGAGGTGCTGGCGATGTCGGTGACCGAGGCCGAGGGCTTCTTCCGCGACGGGGAGACGGCGACGCCGGCCGCGCACCGCATCCTCGACCGGCTCGCCGACGTCGGCCTCGGCTACCTCACGCTGGGCCAGCCGCTCACCACGCTGTCCGGAGGCGAGCGGCAACGGCTCAAGCTGGCCACCCAGATGGCCGAGAAGGGCGACGTCTACGTCCTCGACGAGCCGACCACCGGCCTGCACCTGGCCGACGTCGAGCAGCTGCTCGGCCTGCTCGACCGGCTCGTCGACTCCGGCAGGTCGGTCATCGTCATCGAGCACCACCAGGCGGTCATGGCGCACGCCGACTGGATCGTCGACCTCGGGCCCGGGGCGGGCCACGACGGCGGCCGGGTCGTCTTCGAGGGCACGCCCGCCGAGCTCGTCGGGGGCGGCGCGACGCTGACCGGTGAGCACCTGGCGGCGTACGTCGGCGGCTGAGCGGGGCTGAGCGGGGGTGCCGGGCCCGGCCGGATAGCGGGCGGGCTCGGCTTTCGTCAGTCTGAGCCGCCTTCACCGTCCACCGGCATACCGCCGATAATGCACATTATGTCAGGTTCTTACGTCGAACACCACTGAACGCGGGGTCAGCGGCCGGTCGCGCGAAACAGCGCCTGCGAGAGCAGCATTGCCGCCCTGTCGTTGGGTTCGCCGGTGTTCTCGATGACGACGACTACCTTGTCGCGACGCGCGACTCGGAGGGCGTACATGGACACTGACTGACCACGGTGTTGCCGCGTGGCGAATCGCGCGCGCTGGTTGGCGAACCATTCGGTGAAGTCATAGGCGCGGAGCGGTGCCGGAGGATCAAGAGGGTCGGTGCTCACCTCCGGCGGAGTCGGGCATCGAGAGAAGTCACGCCACACGTCAGTGACCGCACGATGGGCAGCAGCAGCGCTGTCGAAGCGAAGCACGAACTCGTTGAAGACAACGTGTGGCTTCTCTGGATCACCGTAACTGGCTCCACTGGACTCGGCGGCGCCCCAGGTAAGAGGACTGCTGACGCACGAGGACAGGGCTGTCGGCGGGACGCCGGCACGGAGAGGAAGCTCTTGGATGGTGCTGAGTAGCGGGCCGGCTACCGCCGGGGCCGGTTGTGCGTTACCGGTCGGTGCCTCTGAGTCGAGGAGCGGAGTCACCGTGCTCACGCTCAGGACCACTGCGCCGACGACCGCTGGCGTCATCACCCCGGCCGCGATCCGACGGCTGCGGCGGCGCCGCTCTGCCCTGCGTCGCACCGCCTGGGGAGGCGGCAGAGAGGGCCGGACCCGGTCAGATCCGGCGTGGAGGCGGTTCGTCACCGAACTGGTCATCGGGTGCCCTTCTGCGGGGTGAGGCCGGCCGAGTCAGCGGAGACATGACCCTTGTCGGCCAGCAATACGGACAGCGCCGAGCGTCCTCGCGTCAGCTGCTTCTTCACCGCCGACGGGCTCGAGCCCGTCTCCGCGGCCACCTGCTCCACCGAAAGGTCGACGAGGTGGTGGAGCACGATCGCGATCCTCTGCTTCTGGGGCAGTTTGCGAAGGGCCGCGATCAGCTCCAAGTAGTCGGCGTCGAGCTCCGGTGCCGCGCTGGCCGACGCGAGGCGGACCCATGCGGCGGAGCTGTTGCGCATCTGTCGCCACCGGCTGACCGCGAGCCGACGCGCGACCGGGCCGACGGCGTCCGGCCCGCCTGAGGGCCGCGGGTCAGCTCCCGAGGGAGCCGGGATCGGCGGGCACGTCCACGGCGTGCTCGCGCAGGGCGGCGAGCGGGACGAGGTCCAGCGCGCGCTCGTGCGTGGAGGCCAGGACCACGTAGGCGGCCGCGCCGTCGCGGTGGGCCCGCAGCCAGTTCGCGGCCGTGACGCACCAGCGGTCGCCGGGCACGAGGCCCGGGAACGCGTAGTGGGGCATCGGCGTGCTGAGGTCGTTGCCGATCCGCTGCTGGTGGGCGAGGAACTCCTCGGTGACCACGGCGCAGATGGTGTGGCTGCCGCGGTCGTCGGCGCCCGTGCGACAGCACCCGTCCCGGTAGAAGCCCGTGAGGGGGTCGACGCCGCACGGGTCGAGGGGGCCGCCGAGGACGTTGCGATCGCTCACGGGCGCAGTATCCCCGGCGCGCGGGCCGGCGGCCCTGGGCGGCGCGAGTCGCCGCCCAGGGAGGCGCCGGTCACCGGACCGCGACGCGCGCGGGCACCTCGTCACGGGCCGGGTCGCGCAGCGTGAGGCGGCTGCCGTCCTGCACGTGGCGGCGGTAGGCGTAGAGCGCGACCGAGGAGGCCAGCAGCGCCAGGGCGATCAGCAGCTCCTTCGTCCCGCCGTAGCCCGTGATGCTGAAGCTCGTCGCCCCGACGACGACGACCACGGCCATGAAGGCGGCCAGCGCGGCGGCGAGGGGCACGAACACCCTGGGCAGGAGGATCGGCCGCTCCCAGCCCGGGCGGTCGCGCCGCAGCAGCACGAAGGCCGACAGCGCGAACACGTGGGCCACCAGGTAGCCGAGGTTGCCCGTGGCGATGATGGCCAGCGGGTTCGAGACGAAGAGCAGCACCCCGACGTTGACGACGAGCGCCAGCAGCAGCGCGCGCCCCGGGACGCCGTGGCGGTTGAGGACGCCGAACTGCTTGATCGTGGCGCCCTCCGTGCTCATGCCGTACAGCGCCCGCGAGCCGTCGGCCAGGCCGGTGTTCATGATGAGCAGGAGCGAGGCGATGATGCAGGCGA
>CADCUI010000003.1 GCA_902805845.1 uncultured Nocardioidaceae bacterium | reverse complement strand
GTCGTGGTTCCACAGGCCGTCGATCTTCGGTGCCGCCTGCAGCAGGTTCGCCGCCGCCTGTTCGCCGCCCTCGACGGTGAAGTTGGCAGCGACGCGGTTGGACACCTCGAGACCGCACTCGGAAAGCGCGTCCTCGAACCCCTGGCTACGGTCCTGGGTCAGGGGCAAGGAGTCGATGCCGGCGATCTCCGCGACCACGGCGTCGGGGTTGTCGCCGAGCTCCTGGCACATGTACTGGCCGGCCGAGACACCCATGCCGTAGTTGTCGCCGAGGACGGTGATCCGAGCGGCGTTCGGGTCGTTGAACTCACGGTCGACGTTGATTACCGGGATGCCGGCCTCCATGGCCTTGAGGGCGACCGGCGTCATGGCGGCGCCATCGAAGGGCAGCAGCACGATGGCGTCGACGCCGTCGTTGATGAAGGTCTCGACCTGGCTGATCTGCAGGTTGACGTCGTTGGTGCCCTCCGCAACCTGCAGGTCGATGTCGGGGTACTGCTCGGCGAGGTCGCGCACGTTGTTGGTGATCGCTGCCATCCAGCCGTGGTCCGCGGCAGGGGCGGAGAACCCGATGGTGACGGTCTCGCCCTCCTCGTCGTTCGAGCCGGCGGCGGCCGCCGGGGCGTCGGAGCTCTCGGCGCTGTCGTTGTTCTCGGCGTCCTGGGCGCTGCCGGTGCAGGCCGTGAGCGCCATGACGGCGACGGCTCCGACCGCGAGCCCAGCGCGTCCGCGGGTCTGGTGGCGGGTGAGGAGGGTGGGCAATCGCATGGTGGTGGTGCTCCTGGTTCTCGAAGGTCCTTGCATCGGGTGATGCCGGGTAGATCCGGTGATGCCGGTTGGTGCGGTGGTGCTGTGCGTGCGGGTCGGGGTGCGGATCGCCGAGCCCGGCTAGGCGGTGCTGCGGCGGGCGAGCCGCTGCTGGAGCAGGACGGCGACGACGATGATCAGGCCCTTGGCGACGGCCTGGGTCGAGGTGTCCTGGTTGTTGAGGGTGAAGACATTCGTCAGGACGTTGAGGATCAGCACCCCGAAGACCGTGCCGACGATCGTGCCGCGTCCGCCGGAGAGAAGGGTTCCGCCGATGACGACTGCGGCGATGGCGTCCAGCTCGTAGAGCTGCCCGTGGGTGGAGCTGCCCGTGTTCGTCCGGGCCACCAGCATCAGCGCGGCGAGGGCGCAGCAGAGACCCAGCAGGACGTAGAGGAGGACGGTGTGTCGGGAGACGTTGATGCCGGCGAGCCGGGCAGCCTCGGGGTTGCCGCCGACCGCCAGGGTGCGTCGGCCGAACGTCGTGCGGTTGAGGAGCACCCAGCCGGCCGCGGCGATGAACACGAAGATGAGGACCAGCAACGGGATGCCGAGGATCTCGGTGTTGAAGAAGTCCCCGAAGCCGTCGATCGTGACGATCTGGGTGCGGCGCTCGGAGATGATCTCGGCGAGACCGCGGGCGCTGGCCAGCATGGCCAGTGTCGCGATGAAGGCCACCACGCGGCCGTAGGCGATGAGAAGCCCGTTGACCAGCCCGCACCCGCCTCCGACGATGAAGGCGACGAGGACCATGAGGCTCCAGTGGGTGCTCTCGGCCATGGTCTGGGTGGCGAAGGTCGTGCACCACACCGACGACAGCGCGAGGATCGCGCCGACGGACAGGTCGATGCCGCCGCCGATGATCACGAAGGTCATGCCGATCGACACCACCCCGACGGTGGCGGCGAGGCGCAGGATGGTGAGCACGTTGTCTGCGCTGGCGAACCGGTCACCGGCCGTGAAGACGCCCACCACGCAGATGATGAGCAGGGCGACGACCAGCCCGGCGTTGAGCCCCACGCTGGACCTGAGCAGGGCGCTGAGGCCGCTCTCCTTCTCCTCGGTCGCGGCGGCGGCCTGCTCGACTCGCCGGGTGTCGGCGGTCGCCTCGGCAGTCCCGACCCGGTCGAGGTCGATCACCGGCTCGGCCGGAGTTCCCATGGGGGTGGTGCCTCGATCGCTCATGCGGCGTTTCCTTCCATCACCAGGTCCAGAACCCGTGCCTCGTCGATGTCCGTTGCGGGGCCTTCGTGCACGATGCGTCCCTCGCGGACGACGAGCACCCGGTCGGCCAGGCCGAGCACCTCCTCGACCTCGCTGGACACCACCACGACGGCGACCCCGGAGTCGGCGAGCGCGCGGACAAGGGTGTAGATCTCGCTGCGGGCGCCGACATCGACGCCGCGGGTCGGCTCGTCCAGGAGCAGCACCCGGCACTCGCGCAGCAGCCACCGCGCCAGCACCACCTTCTGCTGGTTGCCGCCCGACAGCAACCGCACCATCCGGTCGACGCCGTGAGGTCGGACGTCGAGGGAGGTGGTCAGCACTTGCGCACGGCGTCGCTCTCCGCCGCGGTCGAGCATGCCGAGCCGCGAGAACCGCCGCAGTGAGGACACCGTGATGTTGCGGTAGACCGCCTGGTCGAGCAGCAGTCCCTGGCTCTTCCGCTCCTCGGGGGCCAGTCCGACTCCGGCGGCGACTGCACTCGAGACCGAGCCGCGGCGCAGGGTGCGGCCGGCGACCCGGACGGTGCCTGCGGAGGCTCGCCGGGCGCCGTACAGCGTCTCGACGATCTCCGAGCGGCCCGCGCCGACGAGTCCGGCCAGGCCGACGATCTCCCCGGCGTGGACGGTGAGGTCGACCCCAGCGAAAACCCCCGGGAGCGTCAGGCCGCGCACGTCGAGCACGGGCTCGGTGAACGACCGCGCCTGTGCGGGACGCTGAGGGAAGACGTACTCGATGGAGCGGCCGGTCATCAGCCGGATCAGCTCAGAGGTGGGCGTGGTGCGCGCGTCGAGGCCGGTGGAGACCGTGCTGCCGTCCTTGAGCACGGTGATCCGGTCACCGATCTGGCGGATCTCCTCGAGGCGGTGGGAGATGTAGACGACCGCCACGCCCTGGGTCGTGAGCTCGCGGATGACGCGGAAGAGGTTGTCGACCTCCCCCTGGTCGAGCACCGCCGACGGCTCGTCGAGCACGAGGAGGCGGGTGTCCTGGGAGAGCGCCCGGGCCATGCTGACGATCTGCTGGGCCGCCGGGGACAGCCGGCCGACCTCGCGGCTCACCGGGATCTCGCCGTGCCCCAGGCGGTCGAGCAGGGCGGCGGCTGCGCGGTTGGTCTGGCTGCGCTGGCTCATCCCCCCCTTGGACAGCTCGTGGCCGAGGAAGATGTTCTCCGCCACCGAGAGCCCCGGCACCAGGTCGAGCTCCTGGTAGATCGTGGAGATGCCGAGCTTCATCGCCGACTGGGGCGTAGGGAGAGCGACGGGCCGGCCCTCCCACAGGATCTCGCCCTCATCGGGCTGGTAGCTCGCGGAGAGGACCTTGATCAGCGTGGACTTGCCGGCGCCGTTCTGGCCGAGCAGGCAGTGGACCTCGCCCGCGCGGACGTCGAGGTCGACGCCGCCCAGCGCGAGCACGCCCGGGAACCGCTTGACGATGCCCCGCATCTCGAGCAGAGGACCCGCCTCCACGGTCGTCGGGGGTGTCGTCGGGGGGGTCGCCCGGGGGGTGATCGGGTGGTCGGTCATGAGATGACTCCCAGCTCCTCGGGAACGCGGCGGTCGACGACGGTCGGATCGTCGAAGACGTGCTCGACGGCGACGGCGGCCCCGCCGCGCACGGCGGCGGTGAAGCCCAGCGTGGACAGTGCGACGGTGGTGCCGCCGGCGTCCGCGGCGAGGACGCCGGCGGCCAGCTCGGCCTCGACGACGTCGCGCAGCCACGGTCCGACCTCGGCGAAGTAGCCGCTGAGCACGATCACGCCGGGGTTGAGGGCGTTGGCGAGCATGGCGGCGCCGATGCCCAGCCCGTGGCCGACTTCGCGGAGGGCCACCAGGGTCCGGTCGTCACCCAGGGCGGCCCGCCGGTTGATCTCGTCCAGGCGCGCCTCCAGACCCAGGTTCGGCGCCCGCACGGGGTCGTCGGGGTCTGCCGCCAGGTCGAGGAGCCGGCTCAGCCCCACCACGGTCTCCCAGCAGCCGCGGCGCCCGCAGCCGCACCGGCGCCCCTGGGCGTCGACGGTCATGTGACCGAACTCGCCGGCATAACCTCGGTGACCGCGGATCTGGCGGCCGTCAGCGATGATGCCGCCGCCGACGCCGACCTCGCCGTGGATGACGAGGATGTCGCCTTGGTGTGGGTGGCCGTGAGTGGCCTCAGCGACCGCGGCCAGGTTGGCCTCGTTGTCGATCTCGATGGGGTACGCGGGCTCACCCAGCTGCTCGCGCAGGAGTGCGGCGACGGGTACGCCGCGCCAACCCAGGTTGGGCGCCAGGGCCAACGTGCCGGTGGCACTGTCGATGAGGCCGGCCGACCCGACCACGAGCCCGACCGGGAGGGCGTCGCGCTCAGCGAGGTCGTTCATGGTTGCGGCCAGCAGCGTTGCGAGGCGCCCGATCACCACCTCGGGTGGTTGTCCCGCAGCGTCGAGGGACAGGCGCCGTTGGCTCGCCACGTCACCGTGAAGGTCGAGGGCGAGCGTGGCGACGTGGTGCACATTGATCTCGGCCCCCACACCACACACCCGGCGGCCGTCGATCTCCACCGTGGTGGCGGGTCGCCCGACGGCGCCGCGCTCGGCGCCGCCGTCCTGGACCAGGCCGCGCGCGGTGAGCTCGGCCACCAGGCTGGAGACGGTGGCCTTGTTGAGCCCCAGGTCTGCGGCCAGCCGCGCGCGGGGGCGCGGACCGCGGTCGCGCAGGTTGCGGAGCACCAGGCCGAGGTTCGCCCTGCGGAGCGATGTCTGGTCCGCGGCGGCCGACGGGCCGTGCTGCCAGCTCGGGGTGCTCACGCGGGCGAATCTCCCTCAGGTTCTTGACGATGAGCGCACCCTGCTGGTTGCGCCACGATCACAGTTAGTTTGACCGAGCAACAAACTAACTAAGCGCCAGCGCACCTGTCAACACGCATACAACCGTCCGACTAGACCGCCCTTCCGGAGCCGAGGATCAGTCTTTGGAAACCGGTCGGACAAAGATCGCCTGTGGGTTGCTCTCAGTTCGTGACGCGGGCGAGGTGGTGTCCCCGCGCCTCGGCGTACCGAGCCCTGATGCCAGGATGCGGGTCCGACTCGTAGCGACGAGTGGCGCCGAGCTGCCACGCTGGAGGCTCACTGGTTCCCGCAAGCGCCCAAGCAGCCTGCCGACAGGCGCCATCAGCGACGTACTCGCCAGGTTCCGGCACCTCTACGGGAAGCCCGAGCACGGTCGGTGCGACTGCACGGACCGCCTCAGAGGCGGTGGCGCCGCCGACCATCAGCACCCGGGTGGGGCGGACGCCCACCGCCACCAGAGCATCGAGTCCGTCAGCGAGGCCGCACATCACGCCCTCGATGAAGGCGCGAGCCACGGTTGCTGGGCGGGCGCTCGCCAGCGTCAAACCGTGGAGGGAGCCGGTGGCGTCGGGGAGGTTGGGCGTGCGCTCTCCCTCGAGGTAGGGAAGCAGCACCAGCCCCCCGCAGCCCGGATCCGCCTCGAGCGCGAGTGTGGACAGGGTGGCGTGATCGACTCCGAGGACCTGAGCGGCGGCGTCGAGCACGCGCGCACCGTTGAGGGTGGCGACCAGGGGGAGGTGCCGGTCGGTGGCGTCGGCGAATCCCGCGACAGCGCCCGTCGGGTCCTGGACCGGTTTCGCGGTGACCGCCGTGACCACTCCGGACGTTCCCACGGACAGCACGACATCTCCCTCGTCGGCCCCCAGCCCGAGCGCCGCGGCGGCGTTGTCGCCGGCGCCGGGACCGATCACCGCGCCGGTGGAGGTGTGTCCGGCGACTTCGTGCGGACCGAGGACCCGTGGGAGCGACGGGGCGTGGCCCAACGCGCGCTCGAGAAGATCGGGTCGGTACTGGCCGGTGACTGCGGAGAAGTAGCCGGTGCCGCTGGCATCGCTGCGGTCGGTGACAAGGTCAGCGAGGTCGGTGCTGCCCGAGAGGCGCCACGTCAACCAGTCGTGCGGAAGGCAGACCGCCGCGGTGGCTCGTGCATGCTCCGGCTCGTGGGTGGCGAGCCAGCGCAGCTTCGTGATGGTGAAGGACGCGACGGGCACCAGTCCGACCGCGTCTGCCCAGGCCGCCGCGCCACCCGTGTCGCCACCGGCGTCCCCGCCGAGCTCTGCGATGAGCTCGCGGGCGGCCCCGGCCGAGCGGGTGTCGTTCCACAGCAGCGCGGGACGCACCACCGCCCCGTCCTCGTCCAAGCACACCATGCCGTGCTGCTGCCCGCCGACGCTGACCGCGGCGACATCGTCGAGCCCACCGGCCGCGACGACTGCCCTCTGCAGGGCCTGCCACCAGGCCTCGGGGTCCACCTCTGTGCCCTCAGGGTGGGGAGCCCGCCCCAGCCGGACCAGGGCCCCGGTCGTGGCGTCGCGCACCATGACCTTGCAGGACTGCGTCGAGGAGTCGATCCCCGCCACAAGTCGTCGGTCGGTCATGTGCGTTCCTTTCCGATGGGGGTGTACACCGCCTCGCTCGCGAGACGCGCTGCGCCGATGACGCCGGCTCGGTCGCCCAGCTCGCTGAGCACGATCGGCAGATGACCGGTGGCCAGAGGCAATGAGCGACGGTAGGTCACGCCCCGGATCTCGGCGAGGAGGGCATGCCCCAGCCCGGTGACTCGACCGCCGACGACGACGAGCCCGGGGTTGAAGAACGACACGAGGCCGGCGAGCACCTGGCCGACCCGCCGTCCGCTGTCGCGGATGAGCTGGACGGCCTGCGCGTCACCCTCGGCCACCGCGGAAGCGATGTCGGCTGCGGTCAGCTCACCGGTGACCTCGAGCCGCGCGGCGAGCGCCGGCGAGCGGCCGGAGCGTGCAGCGGCGGTGGCCTCGCGGGCCAGGGCGGCGCCTCCGGCGAATGCCTCCAGGCAGCCCGTGTTCCCGCAGGCGCACGTCGGCCCGAACTCCTCGACGCGAATGTGTCCGATGTCGCCGGCGCAGCCGTCGACACCTCGCCACAGCTGCCCGTTGGCGACGATGCCGCAACCGATCCCGGTGCCGATCTTGACGAAGAGGAAGTCGGAGGCCCGCCTGGCGACGCCGGCGTGCAGCTCCCCCGCGGCCATCAGGTTGACGTCATTGTCGAGAACCACCGCGCACGACAGCTCTCGGGCGAGAGTGTCGCGGACCGGGTAACCGTCCCAGCCGGGCATGATCGGCGGTGACGTCGGCACACCACGGTGGAAGTCCACCGGCCCGGGAACCCCCACGCCGGCCCCGATGAGCCGCGTCACCTCGAGGGACTCCATCAGGGCGCGCAGCTCGGTCAGCGCAAGCTGCAGGACTCGCTCGGGTCCCAGTCGCACGTCGGCAGGAACCGATCGCACGCCCAGCACCGCCAGGCGACCGTCGGTCACCGCGACCGAGAGCCCGGTCGCTCCCACGGAGATGCCGACGAAGCGCAGATCCTCGGCGAGGTCGACCATCGTCGAGCGTCGCCCCCCGCGCGAGGCCGCAGGTCCTCCCTCCTGGGCCAAGCCGAGCTCGGTCAGCCGGGTGACCTCCGCTGCGACCGTTGTCCGCGAGACCGCCAGCTCCTCACCGAGCTGGGCCCGCGACAGGGCTCCGACGTCGCGCAGCTTCGTCAGCATCCTGGCCTGCAGGTGAGTTTCGGGCCGCCCGGCCAACGAGTGCAGCACGGCTGCATCCTTACACGGGTGTACGGCGCGGACCGGACCCTGAAGCCCCACCCCGTTCCCATGCCGACCATCGGACCTCATGGTCCGAGATCGCCAGCGTCGCTGGAGCCGACACCCGACGTCGCCAGCCAAGAATTGTTGTTGACGGCGGCGATGGCCGGTGACGAGCCCATCAGAAGTGCTCTCCCGTGAGGCATGCATTCAGCACAAGGACGACGCGTCCATTCCATAACTGCTCCCGAGATGGAATCGCCCGGCCGACCGTTTCGGCTTCTGCAGAAGGACGCGATCTTGAAAGTGAAGAAATCCTGCAGCGACTATTTCAATCAGGACTCTCTCTGGGCGTTTGTCAGATCCTCGCCGGGATTGGCGCTCGGTCCGGTTGGAAACGGAACGAGGCGCTCGGCGGCGGCAGCGACGCGGGCGACCCGCCACGGGCGATCAGGCCCTCAGGGCCAGCCGTGTGACTGCCCACTCGCCCGGTCGGCACGCCCCAGCCACCATGCAGCAAGCCCGCCACCGGTCGCTCCGAAGAGGTGCCCCTGCCAGGAGATGCCCGGCTGCCCCGGCAGCACGCCCCACAGCACCCCGCCGTAGACGAGCAGCAGCAGGACCCCCATCGCCAGCTGCCCCGCGTGCCCGGAGAAGACCCCGCGCAGCAGCAGGTAGCTCAGCCAGCCGAAGACCAGCACCGACGCCCCGATGTGGACGGTGCCGGCACCGCCGGTGAGCCACACGCCGGCTCCGCCGACCAGCCACACCACGGCCGTCACCACGAGCCAGCGAGCCACCCCGGCCAGCAGGAGCAGAAACCCGAACACGAGGAGCGGCACCGTGTTGGCCAGCAGATGCTCCCAGGGCCCGTGCAGCACCGGCGCGAACAGGATGCCGTCCACGCCGTCGGTCTCCCGCGGCTCGAGGCCGCCGGCGCCCTGCAGCCGGCTCCCGGACAGCTGGTCCAGCATCTCGACGACGTACAGGCTTCCGACGAAGAGCAGGATCACCCGCAGGGCGCTCCCTGCGGTCGACCGCCGTCGCTCCGGTGCGGGTGCCTGCTGCCAGCTCACCCCCTCAACGGTAGCCAAGCAGTGTCAGCCGACGGGCCCTGATCCGTGCGGCTGGTGACCCGACCTGGCACGACGTCACCCGTGGCTGGTCAGTCCGCGCGGCTGAGCAACACAGCGGCGACATCCTCGAGCACCGCGACCGAGCCGGCGTACGGCCCGTCGGGGCGCGGCCAGTGGGTGATCACGTCGGTGAAGCCGAGACCCTCGGCGCGGCCGACCATCTCCTCGAAGAGCCCGCGGCTGGTGAGGGAGAACTGCGGCGAGGAGTCGAGGTTGAGGTAGCGCGGGAAAGACTCCGGGTCGCGTCCGGCGGCAACCAGCGCCTCCTCCAACGTCTGTCGCGCCTGGTCGAGCCCGGCCCACCACTCCTCGACCGTCCCCACCTTCGGCCCGGTGGTGACCCAGGCGTCGCCGGTACGGGCCGCCAGGCGCAGCGACCGGGGCCCGTTGGCCGCGACCACCAGAGGTACGTCGCCCAGCGGAGGGAGCGTGCGAGCGTTGCGTGCCGAGAACCAGCGGCCGTCGGCGTCGACGTGGTCCTCGCTCCGCAGCCGCACCAGCAGCTCGACGAACTCCTGGAACCGGTCGACGCGCTCCCGGGTGCTCAAGCCGACCCCGCCGAGGATCGTGGAGTCGAGATCCCCGCCCGTGCCGACGCCGAGCAGGAAGCGGCCACCGGAGATGTCGTCGAGCGACTGCACGTCGCGGTGCAGCAGGACCGGGTGGCGGAAGTTCGGCGACGACACGAACGTCCCGAGTCGGATCCGATCGGTAACCAACGCAGCGGCCGTGAGCGTCGGCATCGTGGCGTACCACGGTGAGTCGGGTAGCCCGCCCCACACGAGGTGGTCGTAGGTCCAGGCGTGGTCGAAGCCCATCGCCTCCGCCGCCTCCCACCGCGGCCGCAGCTCTGACCACGGCAGCTCAGGCAGGATCGTCAGTCCGAAGCGCATGGGGTGACCGTACGTCGCAGTCACCGCCCCACGAGCAGAGCCCGCATGGCCGTGCTGCCGAGCGATGGCCGTCTCTTATCGGCCGATTTCAGTCCGCATTTGGTGCCGTGATTTGGGGAGTAAAGGGCGTCATCGGGGTATTGAGCCGCTCGGTCATATCGGGTTAGATTCCGCAAACGGCCAGCTGTGACCCGGCCTCGGACCCGGTGACTCTCAGCACAGCCGAAGGGGGCGCATGAGTTTCGTCGAACAGCGGCTCCGTGGCCGTGTCTCTGCCGACACAGACGAGGAGCTCCTCCGCCGGACCATGAGTGGCGATCGAGAGGCGTTCGCTGCGCTCTACGACCGCTTGGCTCCCACCGTCCATGGGTTGGCCCGTCGTGTCGTCGGTGACGCGGCGCTCGCTGAAGAGGTCACCCAGGAAGCCCTGTTGGTCGTGTGGTTGAGGGCCGGGGCCTTCGATGCCGCACGAGGCAGCGTTCGCGCCTGGGTCGTGACCATCGCTCACCGTCGTGCGGTGGACATGGTCCGACGGGAGCAAGCGAACAGGGAGCGAGTCGAACGGTGCGCGAGCAAGGCGACCACGCGGTGCTTCAACGAGGTGGAGGAGACCGTCTTGCAGCAGTTGGACGCTCGCGCGGCGTCCTTGACGGTGGCCCTGGCCATGGACTCACTGACCCAGAGGCAACGGACGGCCATCGAGCTGGCCTACTTCCACGGGCTCACCTACTCGCAGGTCGCGGAGGTGCTGCAGGTGCCGCTCGGCACTGCGAAGACGCGCATCCATGACGGCCTGTGTCGCCTCGCAGCCCGGCCCGAGCTGACGCGCAGTCCGGACCGCTGGCCGACGTGACCCGACGACGCCCCAGCGGCGTGGGTGAATGCGCCCGATGAGCGCGACGGCGCAGTCTGAGCGCGATGCGACGTCCGTGGCGGATCCCTCGCGTCTGGACTCATGGCTGATCGCCGGCCTCCGCATCGGGGTCGCTTTCCTGTGGATCGAGAACTCGGGATGGAAGAGGCCCCCGGACTTCTCGTCGCTGCGCAAGTTCACGACGTACGCGGTCGACTATCCGGTCCTCCCCCCCTTCACGTGGGTCATCGAGGAGATCGTCCTCCCCTACTTCACGCTCTTCGGCTGGATGACGTTGCTGCTGGAGGCGGCTCTCGGCGCCTTCCTGCTGATCGGACTGGCGACCCGGTTCTGGGCGCTCGTCGGACTCGGGCAGACGCTGGCGATCACCCTCTCCGTCCTGAACGCTCCCCATGAGTGGGAGTGGTCCTTCTATCTCATGATTCTGGCGCACGTGGCGCTGTTCGCGACCGCCGCAGGCCGGCACTTCGGGCTGGACGGGGTGCTGCGCCCGGGTTGGCGCGCATCTTCCGGCAGGGCGGCGCGGTTGCTCGCGAGGTCGTCATGAACATCCGTCCCCCCACGCCGGCCGGGCGCGCGGTCCTTGCCCTCGGAGGCTTGGCCCTGGCCAGTCCGCTCTTCGCATTGAGGACCAGCTCGAACAACAACTTCGTCCTCATGCAGGACCTCGGCCTCGTGGTCATCCCGCTGCTCGGTCTCGTGGCTGTGCTGGGTGCGCTGGCCACACGACGTCCGATCGTGCTCCTGGCCGCCGCCGGGTTCGCGCTGGCCGCAACCATCCAGCTCGCGCAGCTGGGGCGCTCCACGAACTGGCTCGGCGGCAACGGGTCGACGTTCTCGATCATGATGGCCGTCGGCATCGGCCTGCTGGTCGTCACGCTGGCGCCCGACCTGTCGTCGTCGTACGACGTCAACAGCAATCCCCCACGAAAGGAACCACGGCGCGATGGAGCTGCAGAGCCGTCTTGATCCAGTGCTGGCCGTTGCCCGCGAGTCCGCCCGTCAGGTGGATGCCGAGGGCATCTTCCCCGCGGACTCCGTTGCAGCCCTTCGAGAGTCCGGGCTGCTGGGCCTGACCCTGCCTCGAGAGGTCGGCGGCCTCGGCGGTGGACCGCAAGAGCTGGTCGAGGCCGTGAGCTCCGTGGCAGCCGCCTGCGGTTCCACGGCCATGATCTACCTGATGCACGTGAGCGCCGCGATGACGGTGGCGGCCGCACCCAGTCCCGAGCTGGCGGACGTGCTGCCCGACCTGGCGACCGGCCGGAGCCTCGGCACGCTGGCCTTCTCCGAGGCGGGTTCCCGCTCGCACTTCTGGGCCCCGGTCTCGAAGGCACAGCACACCGGACCGGGCGAGGTCCGGGTCACCGCGAAGAAGAGCTGGGTGACGTCTGCAGGACATGCGGACACGTACGTCACCTCGACAGGAAACGCCGACGAGGACACGGTCGACCTCTTCGCCTTTCCTGCCGACACCCCTGGACTTGCGGTCGCCGGTCAATGGCACGGAATGGGCCTGCGCGGCAACGCGTCCAGTCCGATGACCTTCGAGGTCGAGGACGCCTCCCGCTATCGCGTCGGCCCACCGGGCGGTGGCTTCGAGATCCTGCTCGGCACGGTGATGCCCTGGTTCAACCTCGGCAACGCCGCAGTGTCGATCGGGCTGAGCGCGGCCGCCAGCGGGGCCGCCACCAGGCACACCAGTGCCGCCCGCATGGAGCACCTGGACCAGAGCCTGTCGGCACTGCCGACCATCCGGGCCCAGCTGGCGAAGATGTCCATCGACCTCGCCGCCACCCGCGCCTACGTGGCCCAGGCGGCAGGCCGGATCGCCGAACCTTCGGACGACACCGTGCTGCACGTGCTCGGCGTCAAGGCGGCGGCGAACGACGCCGCGCTACGGATAACCGACGCCGCCATGCGGGTGTGCGGCGGAGCGGCCTTCTCCGAACACCTGCAGATCGATCGCTACTTCCGCGACGCCCGCGCCGGCCACGTCATGGCTCCCACGGCCGACGTTCTCTACGACTTCTACGGCAAGGCCATCACCGGCCAGGCACTGTTCTGACCCAGGAGGAAGCATGAACCAGCCCTTGTTGGTGGGCGCAGTCGCCTACACCCCGAACGTCGTGCCGATCTGGGAAGGGATGCGCGACTACTTCGCGGAGACCGATGCCCCTATCGACTTCGTCCTGTTCTCGAACTACGGCCGCCAGGTGGACGCCCTGCTCGCAGGGACCATCGATCTCGCCTGGAACACGAACCTTGCCTGGGTCCGCACCGTCGGCCAGACCGGTGGGGAGTGCCGTGCGCTGGCCATGCGCGACACCGACACGGTCTTCCAGACGGTGCTGGTCGCGCGCTCGGGCAGCAACCTCACCGGGCTGGAGAGCCTGAAGGGCAAGCGCCTGGCCCTGGGCTCGCAGGACTCGGCGCAGGCGGCGATCCTGCCCGTGCACTACCTCCAGCAGGCCGGTGTCGGCGACGACGCGGTCGAGCTCCTGCGCATCAACAGCGACGTCGGAAAGCACGGTGACACCGGCCGGAGCGAGCTCGATGCCCTGCGCGCCGTCCTCGACGGCGAGGCCGACGCCGCGGCCCTCGGCATCAACACCTGGGAGGCCATCGGACGTGAGCAGCTGATGCCCGGCGCATTCGAGGTCTTCTGGACGTCTCCGACCTACAGCCACTGCAACTTCACCG
>CADCUI010000002.1 GCA_902805845.1 uncultured Nocardioidaceae bacterium | reverse complement strand
GGGGTTCGACGGGCAGGCGCTCCGCCGCCCTCAGCAGGCGGTGAACCCCTCCTTCGGGTACGTCGAGGCGGAGGTGCTGCGGCGGCTGAACCTCACCCTGGGGGACCGCCTGCTCGACTACGAGCGCGAGTACTCCCCCGCCGTGCGGAAGGTCCTCGTGCGTCGGGTGCTGGCCCGTGAGGCGAGCGCGCGCCTGGCGGTCCCTCCGGAGCACCTGCCCTGGGTGCGCGAGCTCGACGAGCAGCGCGTCGCCGAGCTGGTGGGAGCCGGCTACCAGATCCACGGTGACCCCCGGCTGCTGGTCACGCCACCGGACGCGGCGCGCCCGCTTCCCGGCCTGGACGAGGCGGAGGTGGCGTCGGCAGCGATCGAGACGCTGGCCAACTTCGTCGTGCGAAGCTTCCGCGACCGCGTCGACGCCGGCGGCGACGGAGCCGCCCGGCCCGCCGAGGACGGCGAGCCGACCGCGGTGGGAGCCCGGTGAGCCGGTCATGGCGCTGAGCACCTGGAGCTGGCGACGGCTCGGCGAGACCGCCCCGGTGTGGCCCGGCGCGCACGAGCAGCTCGGAGCGACGTGGTCACCGGAGTCCACGAACTTCGCCGTCTTCGCACCCGAGGCGACCGCGATGTGGGTCTGCCTCTTCGACGACGAGGACGGCGAGCGGCGGCACCAGCTCACCGAGCAGAGGTTCGGCGTCTGGCACGGCGCGATCCCCGGCGTCGACGTGGGGACGCGGTACGGCTACCGGGCGGACGGACCGTGGGCGCCGCAGCGGGGTCGCCGGTTCAACCCCGCCAAGCTGCTGCTCGACCCCTATGCGCGGGCGATCACCGGTCGGGTCGGGGGGCGGACGGAGCTGCTGTCCTACGACCCGGACGATCCCGCACTGCCGAGCGGCCTCGACTCCGCGCCGCACCTGCCGAAGTCGGTCGTGACCATCGACGAGTTCGACTGGGGCTCGGACACCCACCTCCGCCACCGCTGGCGTGACACGGTGATCTACGAGCTGCACGCCAAGGGCTTCACCAAGCTGCACCCGCTGGTCCCCGAGCACCAGCGCGGCACCTACGCAGGGCTCGGGTCGGAGCCGGTGACCTCCTACCTGCGCGACCTCGGTGTCACCGCGGTCGAGCTGCTGCCGGTGCACCACTTCCTCGACGAGCCGGACGTCAAGGATCGCGGGCTCGGCAACTACTGGGGCTACAACTCCATCGGGTTCTTCGCCCCGCACGCCGCGTACAGCTCCAGCGGCGACCGCGGCGAGCAGGTCACCGAGTTCAAGCAGATGGTCAAGAACCTGCACGCGGCCGGCATCGAGGTCATCCTCGACGTCGTCTACAACCACACCGCGGAGGGCGGGACCCTCGGACCGACGTACTCGTTCCGAGGACTCGACGACGCGAACTTCTACAAGCGGGCCCCCGGCCTCTCCGACTCCTACTGGGACGTCAGCGGCTGCGGCAACACCGTCGACTCCCAGAACCTCGGGGCGCTCCGGCTGATCCTCGACTCGCTGCGCTACTGGGCCACCGAGATGCACGTGGACGGCTTCCGGTTCGACCTCGCGCCGGCGCTCGCGCGCACCGGCCACGAGGTCGACCGCCGCAGCTCCTTCCTCGGCGCCATCGGGCAGGACCCGGTCCTGCGCCACGTGAAGCTGATCGCCGAGCCGTGGGACATCAGCATGGACGGCTACCTCGTGGGCTCCTTCCCCCCGCCGTGGGTGGAGTGGAACGACCGCTACCGGGACACGGTGCGCGACTTCTGGCGAGGCCGCTCGGGCGGTGTGCGCGAGGTGGCGTCGCGGCTTGCCGGCTCCTCCGACCTGTACGCCGACGACGGCCGGTCGCCGTACGCCTCGGTGAACTTCGTGACCTCGCACGACGGCTTCACGCTGCGGGACCTGGTGTCCTACGACCGCAAGCACAACGAGGCGAACGGTGAGGACAACCGGGACGGCACCGACGGCAACCACTCGTGGAACCACGGCGTCGAGGGGGAGACCGACGACCTCGAGGTGCGAAGCCTCCGGCGGCGGCAGGCCGCGAACCTCATGGTCACGCTGTGCCTGTCGAGCGGGGCGCCGATGATCACCGCCGGCGACGAGCGGGGGCGCACCCAGCGCGGCAACAACAACGCCTACTGCCAGGACAACGAGATCTCGTGGGTGGACTGGAGCGACGAGGACGCCTGGTCCGACGTGCATGCGGTCACCCGCGCGGCGCTCAGTCTCCGGAAGGCACATCCCGCGCTCCGCCAGCGCCACCACTTCGCCGGCAGCCCGACGATCGAGGGCGGCCCCAAGGACGTCGCCTGGATGCGACCCGACGGCCAGGAGATGAGCGAGGGCGACTGGCACGACGGCAACCGCACGGTCCTGGGGATGTTCGTCTCCGGGGACCCGTTGCGCTCCCCCGGTCCGCACGGCGAGCAGCTGCGCGACCGGTCGTTCCTGCTCTGGCTCAACTCCGGCGACTCGACCTGTCCGGTGCAGCTGCCCGAGAACGACTGGGTCACCCAGGGCGAGGTGGTGCTCTCCACCGACCCGGCGCACGCCGTCGGGACGGAGGTCCGGTCCGGGACGGTGCTCGAGCTGACCCCTCGGTCGCTGGTGCTGCTGCGCCAGACCTAGGCGGGCAGACCTAGGCGGGCAGACCTAGGCGGGGAGCGCCACCAGCCCCAGCTCGGCCACCGAGGCCAGGTGGGAGTTGCGGGGCACGACCCTGACCGTGTAGCCGAACGGTCCGGTCGAGGTCAGGCTGACCTCGCCGTCGAAGCGGTGCCGGTTGGCCTCGTAGGACTCGACCAGCTTCAGCGAGGAGACCGAGACGTCCGTCAGGTCGTCCACCTCGTCGCGGACCCGGCCGTGCAGGACCTGGACGTCCACGTCGTCGGGCGTCAGGTCGCCGAGCGTGACGAACGCGTGCACCGACATCGTCGTCCCCACCTCAGGTGAGTCGCCGATGCCACCGGAGTCCACGTGGTCGATCCGGACGCCCGGCCACGCTCCCACCACCTGGCGCTTCCAGGCCGCGAGCTCCCGCGCGCCGGCGTAGTCGGCGTCGAGGACCCGGGACGACTCGGCAGCCGGGATGTAGAGCTTGCGGACGTAGTCACCGACCATCCGGTCGGCGAGCACCTTGGGACCGAGCGACTTCAGGGTGTGCCGCACCATCTCGATCCACCGGCCGGGCACGCCGTTCTCGTCGGCGTCGTAGAACCGGGGCGCCACCTCGTTCTCGATCAGGTCGTAGAGCGACTCGGACTCGAGCTGGTCACGCCGGTCCGGGTCGTCCACGCCGTCCGCGGAGGGGATGGCCCAACCGTTGTTGCCGTCATACCACTCGTCCCACCAGCCGTCGAGGATGGAGAGGTTCAGACCGCCGTTCAGCGCAGCTTTCATCCCCGACGTGCCGCAGGCCTCGTAGGGGCGCAGCGGGTTGTTCAGCCACACGTCGCACCCGGGGTAGAGCGGCTGCGCCATGCCGATGTCGTAGTTCGGCAGGAAGACGATGCGGTGGCGCACCCGAGGGTCGTCGGCGAACCGTGCGATCTCCTGGATCAGCCTCTTGCCGCCGTCGTCGGCCGGGTGGGACTTGCCCGCGATCACCAGCTGCACCGGCCGCTCCGGGTGGAGCAGGATGCTGCGGAGCCGGTCCTGGTCGTGCAGCATCAGAGTCAGCCGCTTGTACGACGGGACGCGGCGGGCGAACCCGATCGTGAGGACGTCGGGGTCGAGCGCCGAGTCGATCCACTTCAGCTCCGAGGACCGCGCTCCGCGCTGGGTCCAGGACGCCCGGAGCCGCCGGCGTGCGTCGACCACCAGCCGCTCGCGCAGCCGGCGCTTCAGTGCCCAGATCGTCTCGCCCGGCACCTGGTCGACGACGTCGAAGGCCGTCTTGGGCTTGTCGGCTCCCAAGCCCGGGTCGGTGCGGACCCCGCGCTCACGGGCCACGTCGAAGACCTCGCGCGCCACCCAGGTCGGGGCGTGCACGCCGTTGGTGATCGAGGTGATCGGCCGCTCCGGAGCGTCGAACTCCGGCCAGAGCCCGCCGAACATCGACCGGCTCACCTGTCCGTGCAGCTGGGAGACGCCGTTCGCGCGCTGCGCGAGGCGCAGTCCCATGACGGCCATGTTGAAGACGTCCGGATGGCCGCCCTCGAAGTCCTCCGACCCCAGGGCGAGGACCTTGTCGACCGGCACGCCGGGGCTGGTGTTGTCACCGCCGAAGTACTGCTCCATGAGCTCCCGGGGGAAGCGGTCGATGCCGGCCGGCACGGGGGTGTGGGTGGTGAAGACGGTGCCGGCGCGGGAGACCTCGAGCGCGGAGGTGAAGTCGAGTCCCTGGACCTCGGTGAGCTCACGGATCCGCTCGAGCCCGAGGAAGCCCGCGTGGCCCTCGTTGGTGTGGAAGACCTCGGGGGCAGGACTGCCGGTGAGCCGGGAGTAGAGCCGGATGGCGCGCATGCCGCCGATGCCGAGGAGCATCTCCTGGCGGAGCCGGTGCTCGGTGTTGCCCCCGTAGAGCCGGTCGGTGATGTCACGCAGGACGCCGATGTTCTCCTCGACGTCGGAGTCGAGCAGCAGGAGCGGCACCCGGCCGACCTGGGCCACCCAGACCCGAGCCGCGGCGCTCTGGCCACCGCCCAGGCCTACGCTCACCCGGGCGACGGATCCGTCCGCCTCGCGCAGCACCGAGATGGGGAGCTCGTCGGGGTCGAGGACGGGATAGTGCTCCTCCTGCCACCCGTCGCGCGACAGCGACTGGCGGAAGTAGCCGTGCCGGTAGAGGAGTCCCACCCCGACGATGGGCACGCCGAGGTCGCTGGCCGCCTTCAGGTGGTCACCGGCGAGGATCCCGAGGCCGCCGCTGTACTGGGGCAGCACCGCCGTGATCCCGAACTCCGGCGAGAAGTAGCCGATCGAGGACGGCGCGGCATCGCCGAGGGACTGGTACCAGCGGTCCTCGGTCAGGTACGCCTCGAGGTCGGCTCGCGCGGTGGCGAGCCGCTCCAGGAAGACGCGGTCGTCGGCAAGCTCGGTGAGCCTGGCGCGCGGCACGCGGCCCAGCAGCCACACCGGGTCGTGCCCGCTGGCTTCCCACAGCTCGGGATCGACGGCCTCGAAGAGGTCCTGGGTGGGCGGGTGCCAGGACCACCTCAGGTTGCCGACCAGCTCACCGAGCGGGTGCAGCGGTGACGGCAGGACGGGGCGGACGGTGAAACGCCGGATAGCTCGCACCGAAGGAGGATAGCGGCATGGAACGATCCAATGGCCCATTGCAGATTCCTGCGTCCGACGCGGGTCGGGCTGGACCCGCCGTGGTTCGGCCCCTGGCCGCTGGGTAGGTTCGCCCACATGGTTGGACGGATCCCGGTCCTCGACGTCACCCCACAGCTCGCAGCAGGAGGGCACCCCGCGAAAGCCGCGGTGGGTGAGCCGTTCGACATCTCAGCAACCGTGATCCGCGAAGGGCACGACGCGCTGAACGCCGAGGTCGTCCTCGTCGATCCGACAGGCCGCCGCAGGCCTCCGCAGCTGATGCGTCGGGACCTTGCGCAGGTGGACCTGTGGCGGGCGACCGTGGTCGCCGACCAGGAGGGTGCCTGGTCCTTCGAGGTGCACTCGTGGGGCGACCCGGTCGCGACGTGGCGGCACGACGCGGGCATCAAGATCCCGGCGGGCATCGACGTCGAGCTGATGTTCACCGAGGGCGCGCTGCTGCTCAAGCGGGCAGCAGAGGAGCTGGCCGACGACCTCGCGCTGGAGGAGGCGCAGACCCTCCTGGACGGCGCCGCCGGCATGCTCGACCGCGAGCGCCCCGACGCCGTACGGCTCGCCGCCGGCGTCTCACCGGAGGTCACCGCGGTGCTCACCCGGCACCCGCTGCGCGAGCTGGTCACCGTCGAGGGCGCGTACCCGTTCTTCGCCGACCGGCCGCGAGCCCTGTTCGGCTCCTGGTACGAGTTCTTCCCCCGCTCGGAGGGCGCCTACGTCGACGACAGCGGCACGGTCGTCAGCGGCACCTTCCGCACCGCGGCGGAGCGGCTGCCGGCCGTCGCGGGGATGAACTTCGACGTCATCTACCTGCCGCCGATCCACCCCATCGGACGGGTCAACCGCAAGGGCCGCAACAACAGCCTGGTGGCCGCAGCGGACGACGTCGGGTCACCGTGGGCGATCGGCTCGACCGAGGGCGGCCACGACGCCGTCCATCCCGACCTCGGCACCATCGACGACTTCGACGCGTTCGTCGCCCGCGCCACGGCCGAGGGGCTCGAGGTCGCGCTCGACCTCGCCCTCCAGGCGGCGCCGGACCACCCGTGGGCGACCGAGCACCCCGAGTTCTTCAACACCCGCGCGGACGGCACGATCGCCTACGCCGAGAACCCGCCGAAGAAGTACCAGGACATCTACCCGATCAACTTCGACAACGACCCCGAGGGGATCTATGCCGAGGTGCTTCGGGTGGTGCGCCACTGGATGTCTCACGGCGTCCGGATCTTCCGGGTCGACAACCCGCACACCAAGCCGGTGGCGTTCTGGGAGCGGCTGCTGGGCGAGATCCGCACGACCGACCCCGACGTGATCTTCCTGTCCGAGGCCTTCACCAAGCCGGCGATGATGCGCGCCCTCGGCATGGTGGGCTTCCACCAGAGCTACACGTACTTCACCTGGCGCACCACCCGCTACGAGATCGAGTCCTACCTGCGGGAGGTCTCCTCCGAGTCCGCGCACGTGCTGCGGCCGAACTTCTTCGTCAACACCCCCGACATCCTCCACGAGTACCTCCAGTACGGCGGCCCGCCGGCGTTCAAGATCCGTGCCGTGCTGGCGACGCTCGGCTCGCCGTCCTGGGGGATGTACGCCGGCTACGAGCTGTTCGAGCACGTCGCGGTCCGGCCGGGCTCCGAGGAGTACCTCGACTCGGAGAAGTTCCAGATCCGGATCCGCGACTGGGAGAAGGCCGAGGCCGAGGGACGGTCGCTGGCGCCGTACATCACGATGCTCAACCGGGTGCGACGCGAGCACCCCGCTCTCCAGGAGCTGCGCAACCTCCACGTCCACAACGCCGAGGACGACGCGATCGTCGCCTTCTCCAAGACCCACTTCCACCCCGACGGCAAGCCGGGTGACACGGTGATCGCCGTGGTCAACGTGGACCCCCACTCGACTCGTGAGACCACGGTGCACCTCGACATGTTCGCGCTCGGGCTGGACTGGGAGGACCGTTTCGTCGTCCACGACGAGGTCACCGGTGAGGACTGGACCTGGGGGGAGCACAACTACGTCCGCCTCGACCCCTACCACGAGCCCGCGCACGTCCTGACCGTGAGGAGCACCACCGCCCGATGACGACCGAAGCCAGCGTCGCCGTCCTCGGCGCAGCGGCACCACCGGCACCCACGGCAGCACCGCCGGCTCCGCCCTCACCGAGCGCCACGACCGCACCGGCCGGCACGTCACTGCCGGAGCCGCGGCCGGACTGGTACAAGACCGCGGTCTTCTACGAGGTGCTCGTCCGGTCGTTCCGAGACAGCGACGGGGACGGGATCGGTGACTTCAAGGGAATCACCGAGAAGCTCGACTACCTGCAGTGGCTGGGCGTGGACTGCCTGTGGGTGCCGCCGTTCTTCACCTCGCCACTGCGCGACGGCGGGTACGACGTCGCCGACTACGTCTCCATCCAGCCCGAGGTCGGCACCACCGAGGACTTCCGGGAGTTCCTGGACGAGGCGCACCGCCGCGACATCCGCGTGATCGTCGACTTCGTGATGAACCACACCAGCGACCAGCACCCGTGGTTCCAGGAGTCCCGGCGCGACCCCGAGGGCCCCTACGGGGACTTCTACGTGTGGTCGGACAACGACGAGCTCTACTCCGAGGCGCGGATCATCTTCGTCGACACCGAGAGCTCGAACTGGACCTGGGACCCGGTCCGCCAGCAGTACTTCTGGCACCGGTTCTACAGCCACCAGCCGGACCTCAACTTCGACAACCCCGCGGTGCACGACGCCATGCTGGAGGCGCTGTCGTTCTGGCTGGACATGGGCATCGACGGCTTCCGTCTCGATGCGGTGCCCTACCTCTACGAGCGCGTCGGCACCAACGGCGAGAACCTGCCCGAGACCCACGAGTTCCTCCGCAAGGTACGTCGCTACGTCGACACCAACTACCCGGGACGGGTGCTGCTCGCCGAGGCCAACCAGTGGCCGGCCGACGTCGTCGACTACTACGGCGGCCGCACCGACTCCGACACCGGCGCGTGGGTCGGCGACGAGTGCCACATGTGCTTCCACTTCCCCGTGATGCCGCGCATCTTCATGTCCGTCCGCCGGGAGAGCCGGTTCCCGATCTCCGAGATCATGGAGCAGACGCCGGAGATCCCTGAGGGCTGCCAGTGGGGCATCTTCCTGCGCAACCACGACGAGCTGACCCTGGAGATGGTCTCCGACGAGGACCGCGACTACATGTGGGGCGAGTACGCCAAGGACCCCCGCATGAAGGCCAACATCGGGATCCGCCGCCGGCTCGCCCCGCTGCTGGACAACGACATCAACCAGATGGAGCTGTTCACGGCGATGCTGCTGTCGCTCCCGGGCTCGCCGGTCCTCTACTACGGGGACGAGATCGGCATGGGCGACAACATCTGGCTCGGCGACCGCGACGGCGTACGCACCCCGATGCAGTGGACCGGTGACCGCAACGCCGGCTTCTCCTCGGTCACCCCGGGCAGGCTGCACCTGCCGGTCATCCAGGACCCGGTCTTCGGCTACCAGGCGCTCAACGTGGAGGCGGAGCTGGAGAACACCAGCTCGCTGTTGCACTGGACCCGCCGGATGATCCACGTGCGCAAGAACCACCCGGCGTTCGGCCTCGGCACGTTCACCGACCTCGGCGGCTCCAACCCCAGCGTGCTCTCCTACGTCCGCGAGCACGAGGGCGACACCGTGCTGTGCGTCAACAACCTGTCGCGGTTCCCGCAGCCCGTCGAGCTCGACCTGCGCCGCTGGGAAGGGATGATGCCGGTGGAGCTGCTGGGAGGGACCCGCTTCCCCCAGATCGGCGAGCTGCCCTACCTGCTCACGCTCAGCGGCTACGGGTTCTACTGGTTCAGGATCCCGGCCACCGCCCTGCTCGAGACGGTGATGGCCCCGTGAGCGGGCTCCAGAACGGCACCGGGAGCACCTCCCCGGACGGCGGGTCGATGCTCGACCAGCTCACCGCGTTCGTCGCCGGAGCACGCTGGTTCGGCGGCAAGGGCCGCGGCTTCGCGGTGACCGGCAGCCGGCGGCTCCAGCTCCCCGGCAACACCGACGCGGAGACCACCGCGCCGCTGGGCGCCGTGACGATCGAGCTGGTGACGCTGCGGTACGACGACGGGACGACCGAGCTCTATCAGGTGCCGGTCTCCTACTACCTCGGTGAGCGGATCATGCTGCACCACGCGCTGATCGGCCACTGGGAGGACGACGAGCTGGGCCACGTGTGGGCCTACGACGCGCTGCACGACCACGCCGCCACACCGCTGTGGCTGCGCGGCTTCGCAGCCGGAGAGCCGGTGGGCGACGTGACGTTCACCCGGGTCGGCGAACCGGACCTCCACACGACCGAGCGCAGCACGTTGATGTCGGGCGAGCAGAGCAACTCCTCGGTCGCCTTCGGTGACGAGAGCCTGATGAAGCTGTTCCGCCGGGTCACGCCGGGGGTCAACCCGGACGTCGAGATCCTCGCCGCGCTCACCGAGGCGGGCAACGAGCACGTGCCGGCCCTCTTCGGATGGGTCGAGGCGCCAGCCGGGCACGGGGAGGAGGTGCTGCACCTGGGGATCCTCCAGCAGTTCCTCCGCACCGCCAGCGACGGCTGGGACCTCGCGCTGGCCAGCCTGCGCAACCTGTACGCCGAGGCGGTGGAGCATCCAGGCCAGGCGGGCGGCGACTTCGCCGCGGAGGCCCACCGGCTGGGCGTGTCCGTGGCCGACCTGCACACCACGATGTCCGACGCGTTTCCCGTCGAGACATGGGACCGTGGCCGGCTCGCCGAGCTCGCTGACGCGATGTCAGCGCGCCTGGAGGACGCGATCTCCGTCGTACCGGGCATCGAGCCGCAGGCACCGGGGCTGCACGGCCTCTTCGACGCGGTGCGACACGTCACCGAGCCGGTCGTCGCGCAACGGGTGCACGGCGACCTGCACCTCGGCCAGACCCTGCGCACGGTCAAGAACTGGAAGATCATCGACTTCGAGGGCGAGCCGGCGAAGCCGCTCGCCGAGCGCCGGCGATCCGACTCGCCCTGGCGCGACGTGGCCGGCATGCTGCGCTCGTTCGACTACGCCGCCGAGCTGAGCCGCATCGACCACACCGAGGCGACCGGCGACGCGGACGAGCAGGATCGTCAGCGGGCCCGCGACTGGGCCGCGCGCAACGTCCGGGCGTTCCTCACCGGCTACCGGGAGGCCAGCGGCGCGTCGATCGACGAGACGCTGCTCACCGCCTACGCCGCCGACAAGGCCGTCTACGAGGCGGTCTACGAGGCGCGCAACCGTCCCGGCTGGCTGCCCGTCCCGCTGGACGCGCTCGGTCGCCTGGTCGCCGGCCCGCTGCCAGGGACCGGCGGGCACGAGCCGGCCGAGTCGATGACCGGGCCCCTTCCCGCGCCACCCGCCGAGAGCTGAGGAGAACCGCCCGTGCCACCGTCCGCCTCGGGGCCGCGCCCCCGCGCCGTCGCCTCCGCCGACCTGCACGCGCTCGTGGAGGGCAGGCTCCCCGACCCGCACGCCGTCCTCGGAGCACATCCCGACGGCACCGGGGTGACGGTCCGGGCCCTGAAGCCGCTCGCCCGCTCGGTCGCCGTGGTCTACGGCGACGAGCGCCATGAGCTCAGCCACGAGACCGAGGGCGTCTGGGCGGGGGCGCTGCCGGGCGAGCAGCCTCCGGACTACCGGCTCGAGGTGACCTACGACGACGGCGTCCCGCACGTCGTCGACGACGGGTACCGCTACCTCCCCACCGTCGGTGAGGTCGACCTGCACCTCATCAACGAGGGCCGCCACGAGCAGCTGTGGCAGGTGCTCGGATCCCACGTGCGCACCTACGACGGGCCCTTCGGGCAGGTCACCGGCACCTCGTTCGCGGTCTGGGCGCCCAACGCGCGAGGCGTGCGGATCAAGGGCGACTTCAACAGCTGGGACGGCCGCGAGCACCCGATGCGCCGCCTGGGCGGCTCCGGGGTCTGGGAGCTGTTCGTCCCCGACATCGGCGCCGGCACCAAGTACAAGTACGTCGTGCTCGGCGCCGACGTCCAGTGGCGGGAGAAGGCCGACCCGCTCGCCGCCCGGACGGAGCTGCCGCCGGCGACGAGCAGCATCGTCTACGCGTCGACGTACGAGTGGGCGGACGACGACTGGCTCCGGGAGCGCGCCGAGCGTGGGGGCGTGGACCGGCCGATGTCGGTCTACGAGGTCCACCTCGGCTCGTGGAGACGGCCCGGTGGCCGCAACGAGCTGAGCTATCGCGAGCTCGCCGACGAGCTCGTCGCCTACGTCACCGAGATGGGCTTCACCCATGTCGAGCTGCTCCCGGTCATGGAGCACCCCTTCGGCGGGTCCTGGGGCTACCAGGTCACGTCGTACTTCGCCTCGACGGCGCGGTTCGGCGACCCCGACGACCTGCGCCACCTCATCGACCGGTTCCACCAGGCGGGGATCGGGGTGCTCCTCGACTGGGTGCCCGCTCACTTCCCCAAGGATGAGTTCGCCCTTGCCCGCTTCGACGGGACCCCGTTGTACGAGGACCCCAACCCGCTGCGCGGCGAGCACCCCGAGTGGGGGACGCTCGTCTTCGACTTCGGCCGCAAGGAGGTGCGCAACTTCCTCGTCGCGAGCGCCCTCTACTGGCTCGAGGAGTTCCACATCGACGGGCTCCGGGTCGACGCCGTGGCCAGCATGCTCTACCTCGACTACGGCCGCAGCGGCGGGCAGTGGTCCCCCAACGCCTACGGCGGACGGGAGAACCTCGAGGCGGTGGCGTTCCTGCAGGAGATGAACGCCACCTGCGCCAAGCGGGTGCCCGGCATCGTGACCGTCGCCGAGGAGTCGACCTCCTGGCCCGGCGTGACCCGGCCGACCCATCTCGGCGGCCTGGGGTTCGACCTGAAGTGGAACATGGGGTGGATGCACGACACGCTCGACTACCTGCACCACGAGCCCGTGCACCGCAGCTACCACCACGGCCAGATGACGTTCTCGCTGATGTACGCCTACTCCGAGCGCTTCGTGCTGCCGCTCAGCCACGACGAGGTGGTGCACGGCAAGGGGTCGCTGCTCCGCAAGATGCCCGGTGACCGCTGGCAGCAGCTGGCGAACCTCCGCTCCTACTTCGCGTTCATGTGGGCGCACCCGGGCCGGCAGCTGCTGTTCATGGGGTGCGAGTTCGGCCAGGACGCCGAGTGGGCCGAGCAGCGCGAGCTGGACTGGTGGCTGCTCGAGCAGCCGGGGCACGCCGGGCTCCAGCAGCTGGTGCGCGACCTCAACGCCGTCTACGTGTCGACCCCCGCGATGTGGCGGAAGGACGACGAGCCCGAGGGCTTCCAGTGGATCGACGCCAACGACGCCGGGGGCAACGTGCTGTCGTTCGTCCGGAGCGACGGAGCGGGCTCCCTGCTCGCCTGCGTGGTCAACTTCGCGGCGATCCCGCACCGCGACTACCGGATCGGCCTCCCGGTCGCCGGACGCTGGAGCGAGGTGCTCAACACCGACGCCGAGGTGTACGCCGGCTCCGGCGTCGGCAACCTGGGCGCGGTGGAGGCCACCGACTCGCCCTCGCACGGGCTCCCGGCCTCGGCCTCGATCTCGGTGCCTCCGCTGGGCGCGGTGTGGCTGCGCTTCGACGGCGCCGTCAGCGAGCCGGCGACGGAGGTCGTGGCCGCTCAGCCCGTGCTCGGCGACGAGGAGCCCGCGATCGATGGCCGACGTGCCGGCTGAGGACCAGCGCGGCGACGACGGACCCGGCCACGGGGGCGAGAACCAGGGCGACTCCCTGCACGACGGGCGGGGCGTCGTGCTGGAGCCGGTGGGAAACGGCGTCTCCCGGGTCAGCTGGAGCCGGGAGCTGCAGGACCAGGGCTTCGAGGTGGCGAGCGCGGCCGTCCGTGACCATGTGACCCTGGCGCTCGAGGAGCTCAAGCAGGCGCGCGTCGAGACCCTCGTCGACCCCGACGACGTGCTCGCGGCCCGGATCGCCACCTGGGCCGGGCTGCACCGCGAGGGCATCATGCGTGGCGCGATCGAGGAGCCGGGCGGGCGGCGCGACCGCGTCGTCTTCGCCCGGCTGCACACCGACGCACCCATCCACAAGTCGTCGGGGTTCCGGGCCCTGCTCAACTCGTTCCTGCCTCGCAAACGGGCGATCGCGCAGATGCTGGTCCGCGACACCGAGGGCCGGGTGCTGCTGTGCAACCTGACCTACAAGCAGGACTGGGACCTTCCCGGCGGCGTCGTGGAGGTCAACGAGGCCCCGCACGTCGCGGTGTCCCGAGAGGTCGAGGAGGAGCTCGGCCTGGAGATCGCCGCCGGCCGTCTGGTGCTCACCGACTGGCTGCCCCCGTGGAGCGGCTGGGACGACGCGGTGTGCCTGGTCTTCGACGGCGGTGTGCACGAGCGGCGGATCGCGGACCGCATCGTGCCGCAGGCCCGCGAGATCCGGGCCGCCCGCTTCTGCACGGTGGCGGAGGTGCACCAGCTCTGTGCCGACTTCACCGCCCGGCGGATCGACTCGGCCCTCGCCTCGGTGGCCTCCGGCTCCTCGTCGTACACCGAGTCGGGCCGCCCCCGCTGAGCTGCGGCAGCCTGGATCCGGCTGGGCACGGGTGGTCCGGCGACCGTCCACCGGGGTCCCGCCATAGGCCGGTGGTGCCGGCGGGGATCAGCCCTCCGGCGCCGCGCCGTACCTCAGCGCGTTGCCGAGCAGGTTGGCGACCATCTGGCGCAGCCGGGTGGCGTCGGCCGACAGCGTCGCCATCGGCACCGACGTGATGTCGAGGCGCAGGGAGCCGCCGGTCGCCTGCTCTGCGGTGAGCAGGTCCTCGGTGACCCGGTCGAGCACCGAGGCCTGGCGCACCACGGCGGCGAGCAGAGTCCCCTGCTGCGACTCCGACAATCTTGGGCCCGACTCCCGCATCATCGCGGCCGCACCGGTGATCACGGTGACCGGGTAGCGGATCTCGTGGACGGTGGTCGAGATGGCCTGCCGCAACCGTGCTACGTCGTCGCTCTCCAACGGCGGGTGACCCCTGGCACCCCACTCGGGGGTCGAGATGTGCCGGGGGGTCGAGATGTGCCGGGTCGGCCGACTGGTGTCAGAACAACGCGGACGCGAGGTTCTGCCGGCCGCGCAGGACGCGGGGGTCGTCGTTGCCGACCACGGCGAACAGCTCGATGAGGTGCACCCGGGCGCGGTCCCGCTCCTCCCCGGAGGTCCGCCGGATCAGCTCCAGCAGCCGGCCGAACGCGTCGTCGACGTGCCCGCCGAGCAGGTCGAGGTCGGCGACCAGCAGCTGTCGGTCCACGTCGTCAGGGGCCTCGGCCGCCGCCGCTCGTGCGGCGGCCAGATCCACCCCGCTGGTGCGCTGCATGAGCCTGGCCCGCGAGAGGCCGGCCGCCGCCTCTGTGTCGGCGGGGCTGGCGTCGACCAGCCGCTGGTACTCCGCGACGGCCTTGTCGAGGTCACCGGCCATCAACGCGTCCTCGGCAGGGGCGTAGCGGGGGTCGCTGACCTCGTCGCCCTCCAGGTCGTCCCCCGGGGACCCGGCCGTCGCTCCCCCGTCGGCGAACGGCTCGTGCTGCCCGGTCAGCCCCTGCGAGGCCATCTGCTGGAGCACCTGCCCGAGGATCGTGCGGAGCTCGGCCAGCGGCGGGGCGTCCTGCAACAGCGGGGCGAGCCGGCCCTGCAGCACCATGGCGACCAGCGGGATCGTCTGGACCTGGAGTGCCTGGGCGATCGCCGGCTGGGCGTCGACGTCGACCCGGCCCACCGCGATGCGCCCGTCGAGCTCGCCCGCGATCGTGCTGAGGTCGTCCGCGAGCTGGGCGCTGGCCGGCATGCGCGTCGGGGAGTAGACGACGAGGACGACCGGGGCCGCCATCGACATCTCGAGCAGCGACTGGAAGTTCTGCTCGTCGACCTCCACGGCGTACGACGACGCGCCGCTGCTCGGTGCCGGACCTCCGGCTGCTGCCGGGGCCGGCCGCTTGAGGCCGGACAGGTCGATCGCACCAGGTCGGGAGAACGGCATGTTCATGCCCACATCCTCCCCGATGCCCCTCGGCCGCCGTCGAGAGGTCGGTGCGGGCACGCCAGCTGGCGCCACGCCGGCCCGCGTGCGGTCCCCGTAGCGGTGGCACCGGCCCAGGGTGATCCGGCAGGAGTGCGTGCGTCCGCCTGGTCAGCGCCTTCTCAGCGCCGTCTCAACGCCGTCTCAATGCCGTCTCGATGCGGTCTCGGTGCGGGTCAGGAGACCCGCGGCCCGCGGAGTCCGGCGCGCTGCACGACTCGCTGGATGGTGAGGTCGCGCTCGTCGACGCGACCGACCTTGCTGATCTCCCGCAGGCCCTGCTCCTGGGCGGCGGACTCGAACACGAAGTCGCCGTAGCCCAGCAGTCGGCCGATCAGCGGCTTCTTCACGGTGATGTCGAGGATCCGGGTCATCGGCATCGTGGCCAGCGACTGGGCGAAGACGCCCTTGACCCGGAAGACCCGCATGTTCGTGACGACGAAGCGGTCCATGTGCACGCTGAGCGCCAGGTAAGCGGCGACGAGCAGGACGGCCGCCCCTGCGAGCAGGAAGACCCACCCGATCCGGGTGTCGACGAAGAGAGTGAGGAACGTGATCGTCGCCCCGAGGCATCCGAGCAGTGCGGGCTTGATGAAGCACACCCAGTGATGGGCCACCTCGTCGACGATGACCTCACCCTCCTCACGGAGGAGGTGCCTGCGGATCTGCGGCTGCAGGGCCGGCGGCAGCCAGGCGCTCATGTGGCGGTCCTCAGCCGAACAGGGCGCTGAGGAAGTCGATGCTGGCGCTGAAGATCGTCGCCGTCAGGTCCCAGAGCCAGGCGCCGCCGTCCTGGGCGAACTGGGCGAGAGAATTCGGCGCCTGCACCATCCAGAAGCCGAGGAAGAGCACCAGCACGCCGGCGATCACTGCCTTCATGGGTGGATCTCCGTCCGGGAGGAGGTGTGGACCGCGCTCGTGGGGGATGGGCACAGCACGCCACATTGGTACCACCAGTCGCGCACTCGGCGCTGAAGGCGCGCTTGCGGACAGCACTTGAGGCGCGCTCGGGGACCGCGCTGGAGGCGCGCATGGCGACGGCGCTGGAGCCGCGCTCGGGGAACGCCTAAGAGGCCGCACACCGAACGTGTTGGAAGCGCCCGCCTTTCAGTGCCGCCTGCGGTTGGTGATCTGGATCCGCCCACCGGGGAGGTCCGTGAGCGCCGAGTCGGGGCGGTGGACCAGCCGGTGGTGACGGGGGCAGAGCAGTCGTAGGTCGTCGAGGTCCGTCCGGCCACCCTGGGACCACGGTCTGTCGTGGTGAGCGTCGCACCAGGCCGCCGGGATGTCGCATCCCTCGGCCGTGCACGTCGACTGGCGGACCGCCAGGGCGATCCGCTGTGCCGGCGTCGCGAAGCGAGCCCGTCGGCCCAGGTCGAGGACCCGAGAGCCGGAGCCGAGGACGGCGGGGATGATGCCCGCCGAGCACGCGAGGCGCCGTAGCTGCCCGGCGGACAGCTGACCGCCGTTGTCGAGCGTGGCGAGCCCGAGCCCGGACTCGAGGAGGTTGACCGGGATGGTGGCCACCACGGTCAGGAGTCCTCCGCCTGCCTGGGGCAGGTTGCCGGTCGGGAACCGCTCGAGCAGCTGGCAGAACGCCTCGCCGAGCACCTGCGGCGACGCCCGACGCAGCGACCTGCCCTCTGCGTCGGTCTCCTCACGTGCGATCGCGTCCGGTCGCCTGGGCGACGCCAGGGCGTGGAGAGCAGCAGCGAGCATGGCGCCGTGCACCGAGGGCAGCCGGAACTTGCCGTGCACGGTGCCCTGGCCGTCGTCGACCATCGTCAGCATGGTCTTCCGGGCCGCCTCGGCCTCCTCGAGCTGCAGCTGCTTGGCCAGCTCCTGGTCGGCGGCGTCGGGGTCGATGACGTGGAGCAGGTGCCTCGCCAGCCGTCGTAGCCGCTTCGCGTCATGGTGCGCGGCCTCGGCGAGCAGATGCTTCTCGGCCCGTTCGCGGTCACTGGCGTCCACGAACCCAGGCAGACGGTCGACCGCTTCGACGACGACCCGTGCCTGGTCGACGTCGACATGGCCGGCAAGGGCTGCGTCCCGGGTGGCGGCGAAGTCGTGGTCCCAGCCGGCGTGGTCGGTCCCCGGGCCGAACGCGGCAGCGTCGAGCCGGTTGGCGAGCTTCACGAGGGCGAACGCCTCGCCGTGCACGGTGCGTGTGGCGTGGGCGAGCCACGCGCCGGTCGACGTGGCGCCGGCCTCGGTGGCGACCTCGACGACCTCGCCGTGGGTCAGTAGCGCGAGCCGCAACGCGTCGATGCGCCTCGACGCCCGCGTCAGCTCCGTCAGGGCCTCGGACGTCTCTGCCGCATTCAGCGAAGCTGCGCAGACGCCGCCGGCCGTGACGTCGTCGAGCACCTCGTGGACGCGGCCCGCGAACCAGTGCACCCGGTTCGGCCGGTCGCCCACGGGGGTCCGATCGATGACTGCCATGGACCCACGGTAGAACGTCGGACTGACATTATCCGAACACAGATACGAATATGTGGAGATCGCCACATGGCGCCCCTGGCCCTCGCGGGAGCACCCAGCCGCCCGGGGTCAGGCGCTTGGCGCATGCCGCTTCGCGACGTCGCCGATGATCGCGGCGAGATCGCCCGGCCTCGACCACATCGGCCAGTGGCTCGTCGGCAGATCCACGTAGGTGACGTCGCGAAGTTCGGGCAGGCCGGCCATCCACGCATAACCCTCCTTGGCGGCCTCCTGGAACTGCTCAGAGGTGAAGCTGGTGCAGATGACGGTGGACGGCACGTCGAGCCGGGCGTCGTTCGTCAACGGGTCACCCGCGCGCGTCGGCCCGCTGGGCTGGGGGACCGCACGGCCGGCGACCATCTCCTTGACGTCGTCGGTGAGCCCGTCGAGGTTCTCCCCGTCGGCCGAAAGCTGCTCCCAGCCGGGGAACGGCAGCTCGACCGCGTCGTCGGACGGGTCCGAGGAGCCGATGCCGGGTGCGGTGTCGACGTACACCGCGGCGGCGATGCGCTCCGGGATGCGGTCGGTCACTGCGTAGCCCGGCACGCCGGCGCCACTGTGCACCGCCAGCACCACCGACGCCCCCACCGACGCCCCCGCTGACTCGACCGCCGAGCAGATGGCGTCGACGTGGTCGCTCGACGTGAGGCCGCTGCGGTCGGCGTCGGCCGACTCGAGACCGGGAAGCGTGACCGCGGTGACGTCATGGCCGTCGGCCCGCAGCGCGGCGACGACCTCGTCCCACGCCCATGCGCCGAGCCAGTACCCGGGAACCAGGACGATCGGTGTGCTCTCCATGCCGCGACCCTAGAGGCGGGTCCGGTGATCGGCCAGCCTCACACCGGTCGCTCGTAGACGAGCTCCAGCCCGTCCTCCTCGTCCCACTGCTCCCCCACCTGCTCGAAGCCGAACTTCCGGATGGTGGCGAGCGACGCGGCGTTGTCCGGGCTGATCGAGGCCCGGACGACGGTGACCTGCTCCACGGAGGAGGCCCAGGCGAGAGCGGAGGCGAGCATCGCGGTCGCGTACCCCTGCCTCCGCCACTCCGGCGCGACCGAGTAGGCCACCTCCACCATGCCGCGCTCGTCGGGGGGACCGTGGAAGCCCGCGTGACCCACGACGTTCCCCGACGACCGGTCGACAGCCGCTCGCGCGACCCAGTCCAGGGCGCGCGCGTCCGACGCGATCTGCTCGAGCCGGATCCGCCACAGCCAGTCCTCGGAGGCGAGGTAGTCGGTCAGCTGCGCCCCCGCCTCCGCGGAGGCCTCCTCCAGGTCACCTCGGACGAGCGCCTCCAGCGCCCGGACGCTGAGCCTCACCAGCTCGATCTCAGGACCTGCCACGACTCAGTCGACCTCCTCGAGCAACCGGTCCGCGGCAGCGTACGGGTCGAGGTGGCCGCCGACGACCTCCTCGGCAAGCATGTCGAGGCGGTCCCGATCGGACACGCCGGCCCACCGGCGACGCAGCGCCGTCAGGGCGACGGCCTCGACCTCGGTGCGCGCCCGTCCGAGACGTCGCCGGTGCAAGGCGCCGCTCCCCTGCGCCCAGGCCAGGTGCTCGTCGAGCGCGGCGACCATGTCGTCGATCCCTTCGCCGCCCGGCGCCGTCGTGAGCAGCACGGGCGGGCGCCACGCGCCCTCCGGCCGCTCGACCAGCGACAGCATGGTCCGTAGATCCTGTCGCAGAGCCGACGCACCGTCGCGGTCGGCCTTGTTGACGACGTACAGGTCGCCCACCTCGAGGATGCCTGCCTTGGCCGCCTGGACGCTGTCGCCCATTCCCGGCGCCAGCAGTACGACGACCGTGTCGGCCGCCCCGGCGACCTCCACCTCGTTCTGGCCGACCCCCACCGTCTCCACCAGCACCACGTCGAAGCCGGAGGCGTCCAGCACCCGGAGCGCCTGCGGTGTCGTCCAGGCCAGCCCGCCGAGATGCCCCCGCGACGCCATCGACCGGATGAACACCCCGGGGTCAGTGGCGTGCTCGGACATCCGGATCCGGTCACCCAGGAGGGCGCCGCCGGAGAACGGAGAGGACGGGTCGATGGCGAGCACGGCGACTCGCTGCTCGCGGCGGCGAAGGGCCGCGACCAGCGCCGACGTCGCCGTCGACTTGCCCACCCCCGGCGGCCCGGTGATGCCGACCACGTGAGCGCTGCCGGCGAGCGGAGCCAGCTCCGCCATCACCTCACGGAGCCGCGGGGACTCGTCCTCGACCAGCGACACGAGCCGACCGACCGCCCGCGCCCTGCCGGCGCGGGCCTGCTCGACCAGGGTCGCGACCGGCTCGCTCAGGCGGGCACCCGGAGGATCAGTGCGTCACCCTGCCCGCCACCGCCGCAGAGTGCTGCCACGCCCGTGCCACCGCCGCGGCGCTTGAGCTCGAGGGCGAGGTGCAGCGCGATGCGGGCGCCGGACATGCCGACCGGGTGGCCCAGCGCGATCGCGCCACCGTTGACGTTGACCTTCTCGTCGTCGACGCCGAGGTCCCGGGCGGAGGCGATGCCGACGGCCGCGAACGCTTCGTTGATCTCGAACAGGTCGATGTCCTGCGGGGAGATGCCCTCCTTCTCGCAGGCCTTGCGGATCGCCGCGGAGGGCTGGAGCTGCAGCGTCGAGTCGGGACCTGCCACCTGGCCCGAGGCGCCGATCTCGGCCAGCCACTCGAGCCCGAGCTCCTGCGCCTTGGCCTTGCTCATCACGACGACCGCACAGGCGCCGTCGGAGATCTGGGACGACGAGCCGGCCGTGATCGTGCCCTCCGCGGAGAAGGCGGCACGCAGCTTCGCCAGCGACTCCCCGCTGGTGTCGGCGCGCACGCCCTCGTCCATCGTCACCTCGGTCTCACCGGCGCGTGACCTGACCTTCACGGGGACGATCTCGTCGTCGAAGACGCCGTTCTTGGCCGCCTGCGCGGCGAGCTGGTGGCTGCGGGCCGCGAAGTAGTCCTGCTCCTCGCGGGTCAGCTTGGCGTTCGCGGCGTTGTGCTCCTCGGTCAGCACACCCATCGCCTGGCTGGTGAACTGGTCGAAGAGAGCGTCGTAGGCCATCGAGTCGACGAGGTTGGTGTCGCCGTACTTGAAGCCCTCGCGGGACTTCAGCAGCAGGTGCGGCGCCTGGGTCATCGACTCCATGCCGCCGGCCACGACGATGTCGTGCTCGCCGGCACGGATCAGCTGGTCGGCCAGCGCTATCGCGTTGATCCCCGAGAGACAGACCTTGTTGATCGTGATCGCCGGGACATCCATCGGGATGCCGCCCTTGACCGCAGCCTGACGCGCGGTGATCTGACCCGTGCCGGCCTGGATGACCTGGCCCATGATCACGTACTCCACCTGGTCGCCGTTCACACCGGCCTTCCCTAGTGCGCCCGCGATCGCGACGCCGCCCAGCTCGGCCGCCGACTTGCCCTTGAGCCCCCCGAGCAGACGGCCGATGGGGGTCCGTGCCCCTGCGACGATGACGGATCCAGCGGTTGTGCCGGCCATGGGACGCCTCCTGCGGATGCCTTCAGCACGGGCCTCTCGACGGCGGCCCGCGGGTACCGGCGACGATACCCAGCGGCTGGTCCGGTGGGGAGGGCCACCAGCGGCCGCCTGGTGTCGGACCGGTCACAGTCGCTCGCTGCACCGCGCCCCGCCGTACGACCATGGCCCCATGAGCACGCCCGTTCCTGGCCTGGCGGCCACCTCGGACCTGTTCCTGGCCATCGACCACGTCGGCATCGCGGTGCCCGACCTCGACACGGCGATCGCGTTCTACCGCGACACCTTCGGCATGCAGCTGGTGCACGAGGAGACCAACGAGGACCAGGGCGTGCGCGAGGCCATGGTCGCGGTCGGCGACCCGGCCGCCCCGCACGCCTGCATCCAGCTGCTGGCGCCGCTGACCGAGGAGTCGGCGATCGCCAGGTTCCTCGACCGGTCCGGGCCGGGAATGCAGCAGCTCGCCTACCGGGTGAGCGACGTCGAGGAGGCCGCCCGCATCCTGCGGGAGCGAGGAGTGCGGACGCTGTACGACGCCCCGAAGCGCGGCACGTCGAACAGCCGGATCAACTTCCTGCACCCCAAGGACACCGGCGGTGTCCTCGTCGAGCTCGTCGAGCCCGCCCCCGCGCCCCCGACCACCACCGCCTGAGACGGTCCGAGACAGGAGCATGACGTGCAGCAGATCCTCGACGCGATCATGAGCGAGGCGACCTCACGCGAGGACTTCGCGGCCCTGCCGCTGCCGGAGTCCTATCGCGCGGTGACCGTCCACAAGGACGAGGTCGACATGTTCGACGACCAGCTCACCAAGGAGAAGGACCCGCGCAAGTCACTCCATGTCGAGGAGGTGCCCCTGCCCGAGCTCGGACCGGGCGAGGCCTTTGTGGCGGTGATGGCCTCGGCCATCAACTACAACACCGTCTGGACCTCGATCTTCGAGCCGGTGTCGACGTTCGGGTTCCTGGAGCGCTACGGCCGCATCTCCCCGCTCGGCAAGCGCCACGACCTGCCGTACCACGTCGTGGGCTCGGACCTCGCCGGCGTCGTGCTCAAGACCGGCGTCGGCGTGCACACCTGGAAGCCGGGCGACCGGGTCGTCGCGCACTGCCTGTCGGTGGAGCTCGAGGCGCCCGACGGCCACAACGACACCATGCTCGACCCGGAGCAGCGGATCTGGGGCTTCGAGACCAACTTCGGCGGGCTGGCCGAGATCGCGCTGGTCAAGGCGAACCAGCTGATGCCCAAGGCGGAGCACCTCACCTGGGAGGAGGCCGCCTCCCCGGGGCTGGTCAACTCCACGGCCTACCGCCAGCTGGTCAGCCGCAACGGCGCCGGCATGAAGCAGGGCGACAACGTCCTCGTGTGGGGCGCCAGCGGCGGCCTGGGGGGCTTTGCGACCCAGTACGCCCTCAACGGCGGTGCGGTCCCCGTCTGCGTGGTGTCCAGCGAGGACAAGGCCGAGATCTGCCGGTCGAGGGGAGCCGAGCTGGTCATCAACCGGTCCGAGGAGGGCTACCGGTTCTGGAAGGACGAGCACACCCAGGATGCGCAGGAGTGGCGTCGGTTCGGGGCGCGGATCCGGGAGCTGACCGGCGGCGAGGACGTCGACATCGTCTTCGAGCACCCCGGTCGCGAGACCTTCGGCGCCTCGGTGTACGCCGCCCGCAAGGGAGGAGTCATCGTCACCTGCGCGTCGACCAGCGGCTACCTGCACCAGTACGACAACCGCTACCTGTGGATGAACCTCAAGAGCATCATCGGCTCCCACTTCGCCAACTACCGCGAGTCGTGGGAGGCCAACCGGCTGATCGCCAAGGGGATGATCCATCCCACCCTCTCCCGGACCTACCGGCTCGAGGACGTCGGCCAGGCCGCACTCGACGTCCACCTCAACCTCCACCAGGGGAAGGTGGGGGTCCTGTGCCTGGCGCCGGACGAGGGGCTGGGCGTCCGCGACGACGCGCTGCGCGCCAGGCACCTCACGCAGATCACCGCGTTCCAGGGGCAGTGACGCCCGGGCCGGATTACAGAGCCCAAAATCGTGAGACACGGGGGACGCACGATGGCAATCGTCCCCGGAGGGGTGACACTAGGACCGCCGTATCTAGACCGCTCCCCGCCCCGCACGACCAGTAAGGGACCCCGCCGATGACCGAGCGCCCTGGCATCTCCATCTTCGACACCGACGACGCCGCTCCGCCCAACGGCGATCCCGCGCAGGGCTCGGCCCCGACGACGCCGGCGTTCCCCGTCGCCCGACGCGGCTACGACCCCTCGAGCGTCGACCGCAAGATCGCTGCCCTCAGCGGCGAGCGCACGACCCTGGTGCAGCGCCTGGAGGAGATGCGCCGCCGCAACGTGGAGGTCGAGACCGAGCTTGCGGCGCTCCGTGAGCGCTCGAGCGAGGACTACTCCCCGTCGTACGCCGACCTCGGCGGGCGTGCCAGCGAGCTGCTCCGGCTGGCCGAGGAGCAGGCACACGAGGTGCTCGCCTCTGCCCGCACCCGTGCCGACGAGATCCTCCGCACCGCGACCGCGGAGGCCAGCGCGCTCAAGACCCAGGCGGCGCGGGACGCCGAGGACATGCGCATGGTGCAGCTCAAGGAGCTCGACGAGGCGCGCACCTCCGCCATGGGCGAGGTCGAGCGGCTGCGTGCCATGGCGCACGCGGAGGCCGACGACCTGCTCTCCTCCGCGGACCGGGAGTCCTCGCAGCGCAGACTCGCCACCGAGCAGGAGAGCAACGCACTCCGCACGTCGGCACGGCGGGAGGCCGAGCAGCTCCTGGCGAGCACCAACCGGGAGGTGCAGGAGATGCACCGGGCGCTCGCGGTCGAGAAGGAGCGGCTGACCCGCGAGGCGGCCGAGCACCACAGCAACGCCGTCGCCGAGACCGCCGCACTCCTGCAGGAGTCGGAGGCTCGCGCCGACCACGCCGAGCAGCGCGCTCGCGAGGCCATCAACCTCTCGACGACGCACCGCCAGCAGGCCGCCGAGGAGGCCGAGCGGCTGCTCTCCCGGGCCCGCCGCGAGGCCGAGCAGACGGTGACCGGCGCGCAGATGCAGGCCGAGACCCTCATCGCCTCCGGCCAGGCCGAGGCCGAGCGGCGGCTGGCCGACCTCCAGGTCGAGGTCGACCGGCTGACGAAGCGCCGCGACGCGATCGTGGCGCAGCTCGGCGCCCTCCGCGACGTGGCGGCCGGCTTCGTCGAGGGTGCGCCGATCACCGAGGCCGGCAACGAGGGGACCTCGCCCGCGGGAGCCCCCGGGGACGACACCACCGAGTGAGGGACAAGCGGACACCTCAGCCAGCAACGGAGGGGTCAGAGGAGGCGACGGCGCGCTCGGCGCCGACGCCGGCGGCTGCGGGCTCGTCCGCGACCGACGGGAGCCCCGCACCCTCGGGGCCGCCCACGTCTTCGCCGGTCGTTCCGGGCTCGGCCGTGTCGGCTCCGCCCAGGCGACACGGCCCCGTCGCCCTGGGGTTCCTCTACGCGGCCGGTGCCCTCGCCGCGTACTGGTTGGGGACCCTGCTCCTGAGCGTGGGCAGCGTGATCACCCTCGTCGTGGTCTCGTTCTTCCTCGCCGCCGGGCTCAACCCGTCGGTCAACTTCATCGTGGATCGGGGAGTCAAGCGGCCCTGGGCTGTGCTCATCGTGACCGGGGTCGTCCTGCTCGCGCTCGTCCTGTTCTTCGTCGCGCTGGTTCCCGTGATCTCCGACCAGGTCGCGACGCTGGTGCAGAACGCGCCCACGTGGCTGGACCAGCTGCAGAGCAACCAACGCATCCAGGAGCTGGACGAACGCTACGACGTCATCAGCAAGGCTCGCGACTTCATCGAGAGCGGTGACTGGGCGTCGGGGCTGTTCGGTGGCGTGGTCGGGATCGGCGTCGCCGTGCTCGGGTTCCTGGCCAACGCGTTCATCGTCACCGTGCTCACGCTCTACTTCCTGGCGTCGATCAACCGCACGAAGGACGCCATCTACGCCCTCGCGCCCGCCAGCCGCCGTGAGCGGGTCGCCGACCTGGGCGAGCGGATCATCGCCAGCATCGGCGGGTACGTCTCCGGCGCCTTCGTCGTCGCGATGTGCGCCGGCATCAGCTCGCTGATCTTCCTGCTCGTGGCCGGGCTCGCCGAGTACGCCGTCGCGCTCGCCGCCGTCGTGGCGCTGCTCGACGTCATCCCGATGATCGGGGCGACGATCGGAGCGGTCATCGTCACAGCGATCGGCTTCGCGACGGACGTGCGCACGGGCATCGCCTGCCTCATCTTCTACGTGATCTACCAGCAGGTCGAGAACTACCTGATCTACCCCCGGGTGATGCAGAGGTCGGTCAACGTGCCAGGGCAGGTCACGGTCATCGCGGCCCTCATCGGCGCCGGCCTGCTCGGCGTGATCGGCGCATTGCTGGCGATCCCCACGGCAGCCGCGATCCTGCTGCTGATGCGCGAGCTCTTCCTCCCCCGACAGCAGGCCCGCTAGCGCCGACTCGGCTACATCGGCGTCTCCCGGAAGACCGCCGTGGTCCGGTCCGCGTAGGCACTGGTGTCGGCGACCTCCATGGGGCCGTCCCACTCGGTCGGGAGCGGCAGCGGCACGGCCGGGTTGATCGCGCCGACGATCTCGTCGAGCACCCGCTCGGCGTCGCCCACCCACAGGTGCTTGGCCCCCTCGACGGCGACCACCTCGGCGTGCGGCACCGCGGCGAACCGCTCGCGGGCCTCGGCCGGCCGGAGATAGTCGTCGTGCTCGGGCACCACGACCTTCAGCGGCTTGCCGCCGTCCGCCCACACCGCCAGGTGCTCCGGCTGGGTGAACCGCAGCGGTGGACTCAGCAGGATCGCGCCCGCCACCGCGGGGTCGTGGCCGTGCATGAGGGTGAGGTCGGTGCCGAAGGACCAGCCGACCAGCCAGATCGACGGCAGGTCGTGGAACTCGGCGTACTCGATCGCCGCCGCCACGTCGTGCTGCTCCCCCACCCCCTGGTCGAACTCTCCCTCGCTCGTCCCGTGGACGCTGGACGTGCCGCGGGTGTTGAAGCGGAGCACCGCGATGTCGGCGAGGGCGGGCAGCCGGTGGGCCGCCTTGCGGAACACCTGGCTGTCCATCATCCCGCCGTGGGTGGGGAGCGGGTGCAGGCAGACGAGCGTGGCCACCGGGTCGTTCTCCGGGGGAAGGGCGAGCTCGGCGACGAGGTCGAGGCCGTCGGCGGTGTGCAGCGTGACCGGCTCGCGGCGGGCGGGCAGGACCGAGCTGCCACGGATCTTCACCATGACAGGCATTCTGCCCCGCCCGTACGCCGCGCCTGGACGCCGCACCCGCCGCCGTGGGACTGGCCGCCGTCAGCTCACGGGGTGGCCAGTGTCCCCTCGTCCGTGACGTAGGCGAGACCGTCGGCGAGCGCGAGGCTGAGGGCGTAGTCGAACCTCTGGTGCTCCCAGTAGGAACCCCCGGTGACCTCGGCGAGCCGGTCACGCGTGAGGGGGCCGTTGGCCTCGAGGGCTCGGACGATCACGCCCATCTCGTGGAAGACGTGACGGTCCCGGGGCCCCTCGGTGGAGGGCTTGGGTGGCGGCATCGGCATGGCGAGTCATCCTCCTCTCAGCCGGTCACACCGGCTGGTGGGTCCGGTCGCGGTCGTCCGGCCCGCCCGGGGCCGGGTCCTCGGCCGTGAGCGGCTGGGCGATCGACTCCAGCGACTGACCCTCGGCGCGCACTCCGAGGACGACCTCGGCAATACCGCCGATGATCATCAGGGCGGCCCCGATGTAGTAGCCGATCGCGATGCCGGTGATGTCCCCGCTGGCGGACGCGTTCTCGATGAGCCGGCCGAACAGGAGCGGGCCGGAGATACCGCCGACCGCGGTGCCGATCGCGTAGAAGAACGCGATGCACAGCGCCCGGGTCTCCATGGGGAAGACCTCGCTCGCCGTGAGGTAGGCCGCACTGGCGCCCGCCGAGGCGAAGAAGAAGATCACACCTCCCATGACCGTGAGCGTCACGGCGCTGAAGTCACCGAGGAAGTAGCCCGCCCCGGCCAGCAGCAGTCCCGACACGATGTAGGTCCCGGCGATCATCTGCACCCGGCCGACGGTGTCGAACAGGTGGCTGAGCAGCACCGCACCGAGGAAGTTGCTGGCCGCGAACGCCGCGACGTAGTAGCCGGTCTGCGTCACCCCGAGGAACGTCGTGAGCGTGTCTCCGTAGGTGAAGAAGAACGCGTTGTAGAGGAACGCCTGGCCGACGAAGAGACAGAAGCACAGGATGGTGCGCTTGGGGTACAGCGTGAAGACCGTCTTGGCGATCAGCGTGAACGGGATCGTCTTGCGCTGACGGATGGTGATCTTGTCGTGGACACCGTGGAGCGACCTGCCGGTGTCCTCGGTGACGAGGTGCTCGATGTCCTTGACGATCCGCTCGCCCTCGTCCTCGCGCCCGTGGATGAAGAGCCAGCGAGGGCTCTCCGGCACGTTGCGGCGGACGATGAGGATGCCCACCGCGAGGATCGCCCCGAGGCCGAAGGCGATCCGCCAGCCCCACGCCGGGTCGACCAGCTGCGGGTCGAGCAGCGGGATGGTGAGCAGGGAACCGATCGCGGCGCCCACCCAGAAGGAGCCGTTGATGGCGATGTCGACGCGACCGCGGTACTTGGCCGGGATGAGCTCGTCGATCGCGGAGTTGATGGCTGCGTACTCGCCGCCGATCCCGGTGCCGGTGAGGAAGCGGCACGCGAAGTACCAGGTCGGGTTCATCGAGAAAGCAGTGAGCACCGTGGCGACCGTGTAGACCGCGAGGGTGATGAGGAACAGCTTCTTCCGGCCGAACCGGTCGGTGAGCTGTCCGAAGAACAGGGCACCCACACAGGCGCCGGCGACGTACGCCGCACCGGCGAAGCCGATGTCCGCGCTCGACAGCCCGAGCCCCGTCCCCTCCGGCTTCAGTGCCTCGGACATCGAGCCGACGATGGTGACCTCGATGCCGTCGAGGATCCACACCGTGCCGAGGCCGATGACGACCAGCCAGTGCCAGCGGGCCCAGGGAAGCCTGTCCATGCGGGCGGGAATGTCAGTCGTGATACGTCCGGTTTCGACAGCCATGTGCCAGGTACCTCCAAGTCGAAGGCGGAGACCGCGGGTGCGCACGGTGGAGGGCGGTCGTCCGCCGTTCCGGGGGGTTCGTTCCCCGATGTGACGGACGTAACCCTGCGAATTTTTGTGGGCTGGTAAAGGCTCGTTCTCAGCGTGCTGAGTGATCGCGGAAGCCGCGCTTGGTCTTGCGGCCGAGGTAGCCCGCGGTCACGAGGTGCTCGAGGAGCGGTGCCGGCGCGAACCCGGGCTCCCGGAACTCCTCGTAGAGCTCGCGCTGGATCGCGAGCGAGACGTCGTTGCCCACCACGTCGAGGAGCTCGAACGGCCCCATCGGCAACGCGCACCCCTGCTTCATCGCGGTGTCGATGTCGTCGGCGGTCGCGTAGTGGGCCTCGAGCATCTTGACCGCGTCGTTGAGATAGGGGAACAGCAGTCCGTTGACGATGAACCCGGCGCGGTCCCCGCACGAGACGGCCACCTTGCCGACCTCGGCGCACAGTGCTCGCACCGTCTCGGAGACCTCGTCGTCGGTGGCGACGGTCGAGACGACCTCGACGAGGCGCATGACCGGGGCCGGGTTGAAGAAGTGCATGCCCACGACGTCCTGCGGCCGAGACGTCGCTGTAGCCAGGGAGATGACCGGCAGGCTCGAGGTGGCCGTGGCCAGGATCGCCCCCGGCTTGCAGATCTCGTCGAGGTTCTCGAACAACGCGGTCTTGAGCTTGCGGTCCTCGGCGATCGCCTCGACGACGATGTCCACGTCGTCGAGGTCGTCGAGGCGCGTCGTGCCGGTGAGCCGGCCGAGCACGTCCGCCTTGGCGCCTTCGTCGAGCTTCCCGCGCTGGATCGCCTTGTCGAGCGACCGCTCGACGGTGGAGTGCACACCGGTCACCTTGTCGTCGCTGCGACCGACGTACGTCACGTCGTAGCCGGCGGTGGCGAAGACCTCGACGATCCCGGCCGCCATGGTGCCGGTGCCGACGACACCGACGCGCCCGATGGCACGCTTGAGCGAGGGCTCGTCGTCGGCGGAGGGCGTCCGGTCGTCGGCGACGACAACCGGGGAGTCGGGCGCCTCGTAGGTGTAGAAGCCCTTCCCGGTCTTGCGCCCCAGCAGTCCGGCGATGACCATCTGCTTGAGCAGCGGTTGCGGCGCGTGCAGCCGGTCGCGCCCCTGGCGGTACATCGTCTCCAGGATCTCGTACGCCGTGTCCAGGCCGATGAGGTCAAGCAGGGCCAGTGGACCCATCGGGTAGCGGCACCCGAGGCGCATGGCCGCGTCGATGTCCTCACGCGTGGCGTACTTGCCCTCGTACATCGCCACCGCGTGGTTGAGGTAGCCGAAGAGCAGCGTGTTGGCGATGAAGCCTGCCTTGTCACCGCACACCACCGGGATCTTTCCGAGCGACTCGACGAGTGCGGCGATGTCCTCGAGGACGTCGGCCTGGGTGACGACCGTCCGGACCACCTCGACGAGCTTCTGCACCGGCGCCGGGTTGAAGAAGTGCAACCCGACCACGCGGCCGGGCCGGGAGGTGGCCGCGGACAGCTCGGTCACCGACAGCGAGGAGGTGTTCGTCGCGATCACCGCGTCGGTCGCGACGAGCTCGTCGACCTGCCGGAGGACACCCTTCTTGACGTCCAGCTGCTCGACCACCGCCTCGATGACGAGGTCGCACTGCGCCACGGCCGAGACGTCGCTGGTGAACGTGATGCGCTCGAGGAGGTCGGCCTGCTCCTGCTCGGTCAGCTTGCCGCGCGAGACGGCCCGCCCGGTGGAGTGGGCGACGTGCTGGCGGCCACGCTCGAGCGACTCCTCGGTGGCCTCGACGCCCACGACGGTGTACCCGTTGCGGGCGATCGTCTCGGCGATCCCGGCGCCCATCGTGCCGAGTCCGACCACGCCGATGCGACTGAATGTCCGGGGCATGGGCGCATCCTGCCACGGGGACGGGAGGGCGTCGGTGAGCCAGTTCACGCCGGGTAGATTGCCGTCCCGTGCGCCTCGTCATCGCTCGTTGCCAGGTCGACTACGCAGGCAGGCTGACCGCGCACCTGCCCATGGCGACCAGGCTGCTCATGGTGAAGAACGACGGGTCGGTCCTCGTCCACGCCGACGGTGGCTCCTACAAGCCGCTCAACTGGATGTCACCGCCGTGCCGGCTGCGCGAGGCCGTGACCGAGGACGGGCAGCGGGAGTGGACCGTGACGGGCAAGGACGGCGACACGCTCCGGCTTGTCATCGCGGAGGTCCTCAGCGACGCCACGCATGACCTCGGGGTCGACCCGGGGCTGCAGAAGGACGGGGTCGAGAAGCACCTGCAGGAGCTGCTCGCCGAGCACCCGGCGACGCTGGCCGACGGGCTCACGCTGGTACGCCGGGAGTACCCGACAGCGATCGGGCCGGTCGACCTGATGTGCCGTGCGTCCGACGGCGGCTCGGTGGCGGTCGAGGTCAAGCGCCGAGGGGACATCGACGGCGTCGAGCAGCTCACCCGTTACCTCGAGCTGCTCAACCGGGACCCGCTGCTGCGTCCGGTGCGCGGCATCTTCGCGGCCCAGGAGATCAGGCCGCAGGCCCGGGTGCTCGCCGGCGACCGGGGCATCACCTGCGCGGTGGTCGACTACGACGCACTGCGGGGGCTCGACGACCCGACCGCCCGCCTCTTCTGACACCCTCTGCCGAGCCGCCCCTCATGTCCGGTCGACCCGCCCTGCATGCTGGGCGGGTGAGCGAGAGCTGCTCCGACGGGGATCAGGGGAGGCCGTTCGCCACGCGGATCGCCGTCACCAGGCCGGCCATGATCTCGTTGAGGCCGAAGTCCTTGGGGGTGAAGACGGCTGCCACGCCCATGCTCTCGAGCCTCGCCGCGTCGGAGGCCGGGATGATCCCGCCCACCACGACCGGGACCTCGGCCATCCCCTCGGCGCGCAGACCGTCCAGCACGGCCGGCACCAGCTCCATGTGGGACCCGGAGAGGATCGAGAGCCCGACGCAGTGCACGTCCTCGGCCACGGCCGCGGCCACGATCTGCTCCGGCGTCAGCCGGATCCCCTGGTAGATGACCTCGAACCCGGCGTCGCGGGCCCGGACCGCGACCTGCTCGGCGCCGTTGGAGTGCCCGTCGAGCCCCGGCTTCCCGACGAGCAGGCGCAGCCGGCCACCCAGCTCCTCGCCGGTCCGCCGCACCTGCTCACGGACGGCGGTCAGCTGGTCACCGGCCCCACGCACCGACGGGGCCACGCCCACGGCTCCGGAGACACCGGTCGGGGCGCGGTACTCCCCGAACACCTCACGGAGCGTGCCGGCCCACTCACCGGTCGTCACCCCGGCACGAGCGGCGGCCAGGGTGGCCTCCATGAGGTTGGCTCCGGACTTCGCATCCCCCGCGAGCCGGCGCAGCGCCGCGTCCACCTCGTCGGGGTCGCGCCCCGCACGCCACTCCGCCAGGGCCGCGAGGGCCGCACGCTCGGCCTCGGGATCGGCCACCTGGACGGCGGCGTCGAGGTCGGCGGTCAGCGGCGACGGCTCGGTGGTCTCGAAGCGGTTGACGCCGACGACCACCTCCTCGCCGGCCTCGATGCGAGCGCGCCGCGCCGCGTGCGAGGACACGAGCGCCTGCTTCATGTAGCCGGACTCCACCGCCGCCACGGCCCCGCCCATGGCCAGCACCCGGTCGATCTCCTCGCGAGCACCGGTCACCAGCTGGTCGACCCTCGCCTGAATGACGTGTGAGCCGTCGAAGATGTCCTCGTGCTCGAGGAGGTCGGACTCGAAGGCGAGCACCTGCTGGAGCCGCAGCGACCACTGCTGGTCCCACGGCCGCGGCAGCCCGAGCGCCTCGTTCCAGGCCGGCAGCTGTACGGCGCGGGCACGGGCGTTCTTGGACAGGGTCACGCCCAGCATCTCGAGGACGATCCGCTGCACGTTGTTCTCCGGCTGCGCCTCGGTCAGGCCCAGCGAGTTCACCTGCACGCCGTAGCGGAAGCGGCGCATTCGCTCGTCCTCGACGCCGTAGCGCTCGTGGGTGATCGCGTCCCACAGCGCGACGAAGGCCCTCACCTTGCAGGTCTCCTCGATGAACCTGACACCGGCGTTGACGAAGAAGGAGACCCTGCCGACGACCTTGGGCAGGTCCGTGGGGTCGATCTGCCCCGAGTTGCGCACCGCGTCCAGCACCGCGATCGCCGTGCACAGCGCGTAGGCGAGCTCCTGCACCGGCGTGGCACCGGCCTCCTGGAGGTGGTAGCTGCAGATGTTGATCGGGTTCCAGCCAGGGATGTGGTTGACCGTGTAGGCGATCGTGTCCGTGGTCAGCCGGAGGGAGTGCTCGGGCGGGAAGACATAGGTCCCGCGGGACAGGTACTCCTTGATGATGTCGTTCTGCGTGGTTCCGGCGAGCCGGTTGTGGACCCGCTCCATCTCCTCTGTCCGCTCGTCCGGCGAGCCGGCCGCGACGCCCGCCTGCTCCTCGGCCACCACCTGGTAGAGCGCCAGCAGCCACATGGCGGTGGCGTTGATGGTCATCGAGGTGTTCATGTCGGTGAGCGGGATGCCGTCGAGCAGCCGGCGCATCTCACCGAGGGAGAAGATCGGGACCCCCACCTTGCCGACCTCGCCCCGCGCCAGCGGCGAGTCCGGGTCGTAGCCGGTCTGGGTCGGCAGGTCGAACGCGACCGACAGGCCGGTCTGTCCCTTGGCGAGGTTGCGTCGGTAGAGCGCGTTCGACTCCGCGGCTGAGCTGTGGCCGGCGTACGTGCGCATCACCCAGGGCTGGTCGCGCCGCGCGGACGAGGCAGGTGACGCGGCCGCCCGTTCGCTCATAGGCGAACCCTAGGGGCGAAGTGACCGGCGGGTAACGGTCTGTGAGGGGTTCAACACCGGGGCCGCCACAGCGGTGGACGCAAGATCAGCCGTGGTCCTCCCCGCGCTCCATGGCGAAGAAGCGGCGCCAGCCACCGAAGGCGATGACCCGCCGGAGCGACGGAGAGCAGCCTCGCAGCACGATCCGCCGGCCTGTCCGCTCCACGCGCAGGGCGGCCGCGGCGAACATCCTCAGCGTGGTGGCGTCGATGGACTCGACGTCGGTCAGGTCCACGACGACGTCGCGGTCCGGGTGACTCCCGATGTAGCCGTAGAGGGTCTCCCGGACGTCGGCGCTGCACCGGACGTCGAGGTGACCGCTGAGCATGACCGCCGTTCCCTCGTTGACGACGTCCACTGTCATCCCCGCCCTGACGACCCGGGCTCCGGGCCCGGGGATCCGATCTGAGACCCCACTATGACCCGCGTCCGGGCCGGAACGGGCGATTGACGGGAGTCCGGTGGATTCGTTTCTGCTCTGGTTCCCGACGCCCGATGTCGGCTAGCGTCCCAGCAAGCGCGCGATGTCTCCCTTTCTCCGGAGGTCGGACGATGAGCAGTTCGGTGAACGACGAGCAGACCCGCGACCAGTGGGGCACCAAGCTGGGCTTCATTCTCGCGGCGATGGGGTCCGCGATCGGGCTCGGCAACATCTGGCGCTATCCCTACGTGGTCTACGAGAACGGCGGGGGTGCCTTCCTCATCCCCTACTTCGTGGCTCTGGCCACCGCAGGGTTGCCGATCCTCATCCTCGAGTACAGCCTCGGGCACCGCTACCGGCAGGGCGCACCAGCGACGTTCCACTTCGTGTCCCGGCGCTGGGAGGGACTCGGCTGGTGGATGGCCGGCATCTCGTTCATGATCGCGACGTACTACGTCGTGATCCTGGGATGGTGCCTGAGCTTCATCTGGTACTCGCTCGGCGAGCAGTGGGGCGAGGACACCGGAGCGTTCTTCATCGGTGAGTACCTCGCCACCTCGTCCGGCGCCGCGCCGGAGGGTTTCTGGGAGCTCGGCGGGCTGCAGTGGAAGGTGCTGGTGCCCACGCTGATCGCCTGGGCGATGGTGTACTTCCTGCTCCAGCGAGGGGTCAGCAAGGGCATCGAGATGGCCTCGCGGATCCTGATGCCGGCACTGATCGTGATGCTGCTGGTCATCGTCCTCCGCGCGGTCACGCTCGACGGCGCGGCGAACGGGCTCGACGTGCTGTTCACCCCCGACTTCTCGGCGCTCGGTGACGCAGCGGTCTGGGTCGCCGCCTACGGTCAGGTCTTCTTCTCGCTGAGCATCGCGTTCTCGATCATGATCGCCTACTCCAGCTATCTCCCGAGCCGCACCGACCTCTCCAACAGTGGGTTGATCGTGGGGCTGTCGAACGCCAGCTTCGAGTTCCTCGCAGCGATCGGTGTCTTCGCGGCGCTCGGCTTCCTGGCCGGGGTGTCGGGAGTCCCGGTCACCGAGGTCGTCGAGAGCGGCGTGGTGCTCGCGTTCGTGGTCTTCCCGCAGGTGATCAGCGCCCTCCCCGCCCTCAACTCCGTCTTCGGTGTGCTGTTCTTCGCCACCCTGTTCTTCGCGGGAATCACCTCGATGGTGTCGATCCTCGAGGCCGTCATCGCCGCGATCAGGGAGAAGTTCGACCTCAGTCGTCGTGCCGCCGTGAACTGGGTCTGCGGGATGGCCGGGGTGATCAGCCTCCTCTACGTCACCGAGGGCGGCCTCTTCTACCTGGACACCGTCGACCACTTCGTGAACGCCTACGGGCTGGTGGTCGCCGGACTCGCCGAGGTGCTCCTGGTGGCCTGGATCGCCCGGACGCTGAACGAGCAGCGCGAGCACATCGACTCGATGTCGTACGTCAAGGTCGGCTCCTGGTGGACCATCTCGCTGAAGTTCATCACTCCGGTGCTGCTCGGCTTCATGGTGGTCTACGGGCTCTGGCAGGAGTTCGCCGAGCCCTACGAGGGCTACCCCGGGAGTGGCCTGGTGATCATCGGCGCGGGGTCGGTCCTGCTGACGCTGCTGCTCGCCATGGCGCTGTCCCTCAACAGCCGCGCCCCGCACGACGACCTGGTCCATGCCGGAAAGAAGTGACCCATGAGCACTGAAGCGATCATCATGTTCCTCATCGGGGCGGTGCTCCTCTGGGGTGGCCTCGCGCTGTCGGTGGTGATCTACGTCCGCGCCGCACGGCGGGACGACGGGTCCGCCACCGGCGGCTGAGTCGTCGCAGCGACACGGCCTCTACGCTGGCCGGATGGTCAATCTGACGCGCATCTACACCCGCACCGGGGACTCCGGGGCGACCCGGCTCGGCGACAACAGCGAGACCACCAAGACCGACCTGCGGCTGCACGCCTACGCCGACGTCGACGAGCTCAACAGCCACCTCGGCTGGGCCATCGCGACCGACGGCCTGTCGGAGCCGGTCGCGCGGTTGCTGACCCGGGTCCAGAACGAGCTGTTCGACGTCGGCGCCGACCTGTCCACCCCGGTGGTGCCCGAACCCGAGTGGCCGCCCCTGCGAGTGGAGCCTGAGTACGTCTCCCGGCTGGAGGAGTGGTGCGACGAGTACAACGGTCCGCTGCCTGCGCTGCGGTCGTTCATCCTGCCGGGGGGCACCGCGGGCGCCGCGGCGCTGCACGTCTGCCGGACGGTTGCCCGGCGCGCCGAGCGCAGCGCATGGGCGGCGTACGCCGAGCACGGCGCGTCGATGAACCCCGAGGCCCTGAAGTACCTCAACCGGCTCAGCGACCTGCTGTTCATCCTGGCCCGCGCGGAGAACCGCGACCAGGGTGACGTGCTGTGGCGGCCGGGCGGCGACCGCTGACCTCAGCGCGGCCGGGGAGGGCTGCCGGGAGGGGCGGCCTCCAGCCAGGACAGGAACCCGGTGACCGCGTCCTGCGACATCGCCAGCTCGAAGGTCTCCGTGGCGCTTCGGCACCCCACGACGACGTGCCCCGCGTAGAGGGAGTGCGACTCGGCGGCCGACGGCGCCCGGGTGCCGTCGTAGCTGAGGCGGCCGCGGTCGAGGACCCTTCGGGGACGCGGCGACAGCGAGAAGATGCGGAAGAACTCGAGCAGATCGCCTGAGTAGCGGCCAACGCCGAGCACCCAGCCGCGCCCACTGAGCGTCCCGTGCTCCGGGACGACCCGGTGGCTCAGCTCGAAGGTGCCGCCGTCACGGGAGATCCAGCGACGCCGCAGCACCAGCGCCACGGCGTAGAGGACCAGCAGCAGCAGCAGGCCGCCCAGCACGTCGACGACCCACTCCCACAGCGGCATCGACGTCGTTCTCCTTCACCCCCGGCGTCATGCCGGGTCATCCGGGGGCCCCTGCTGCGGCCGTGGTCAGGACGCGTGCTCGACCGCCCGCACCTGGGCCTCGAGCCACGCCTGCTCGGCCGCTTCCTCGGCGTCGTCGACGTCTCCGCCGGTCGCGCGCCGGCGCTCGAGGTCCTGGCGCCGCTTCTCGAGCTCGATCTCATGGCTCGGCAGCGCCCGCCCGGCGAGGATCGACACCCGGTTGGCCGCCACCGACACGAACCCGGCATCGACGGCCACCACCCAGCTCTCGTCATCGCTCGCGCGGATGTCGACGAACCCCTGCACCAGCAGCGAGAGCAGCGGCGCGTGGTTGGGCAGGATGCCGAGCTCGCCCTCGGTGGTCCGGGCGCGGACCATGCTGGCCTCCCCCGACCACACCAGGCGCTCGGCCGAGACCACCTCGACCTGGAGGACGGCGTCGCTCACTGAAGGCTCTTCTGGATCTCGTCCCACTTGCGCTCGACGTCATCGAGGCCGCCGCACATGAAGAACGCCTGCTCGGCGACGTGGTCGTACTCGCCGTCGGAGATCTTGTTGAACGCCTCGATGGTGTCCTCGACCGAGACCGTCGAGCCCTCGATGCCGGTGAACTGCTTGGCCACGTAGGTGTTCTGCGAGAGGAACCGCTGGATGCGGCGAGCGCGGTGGACGATGATCTTGTCCTCCTCCGACAGCTCGTCCACACCGAGGATCGCGATGATGTCCTGCAGCTCCTTGTTGCGCTGCAGGATCTGCTTGACCCGGATCGCCGCGTCGTAGTGCGCCTGGCCGATGTACTGCGGGTCGAGGATCCGCGACGTCGAGGTCAGTGGGTCCACCGCGGGGTAGATGCCGAGCGAGGCGATCTCACGGGAGAGCTCGGTCGTCGCGTCGAGGTGGGCGAAGGTGGTGGCGGGTGCCGGGTCGGTGTAGTCGTCCGCGGGCACGTAGATCGCCTGCATCGAGGTGATCGAGTGGCCCCGCGTCGAGGTGATCCGTTCCTGCAGGGTGCCCATCTCGTCGGCCAAGTTCGGCTGGTAGCCCACCGCCGAGGGCATCCGCCCGAGGAGCGTCGACACCTCCGAGCCGGCCTGCGTGAACCGGAAGATGTTGTCGATGAAGAGCAGCACGTCCTGGCCCTGCACGTCGCGGAAGTACTCCGCCATCGTGAGCGCCGAGAGGGCGACGCGGAGCCGGGTGCCCGGGGGCTCGTCCATCTGGCCGAACACCAGCGCGGTCTGGCCGATGACGCCCGCCTCGGTCATCTCCGCGATGAGGTCGTTGCCCTCACGGGTCCGCTCACCCACACCGGCGAACACCGACACCCCACCGTGGTCCTTGGCGACGCGGGCGATCATCTCCTGGATCAGCACGGTCTTGCCCACACCGGCACCACCGAACAGGCCGATCTTGCCGCCCTGCACGTAGGGCGTCAGCAGGTCGATGACCTTGATGCCGGTCTGGAACATCTGCGTCTTCGACTCCAGCTGGTCGAACGCAGGTGCCTTGCGGTGGATGCCCCAGCGCTCGTTGACCTCGAGCTGCTCCCCCTCCTCGAGGTTCAGGACGTCACCGGTGGCGTTGAACACGTGGCCCAAGGTCACGTCCCCGACGGGCACGCTGATCGACTGGCCGGTGTCGGTGACCTGCGCGCCCCGCACCAGGCCGTCGGTCGGCTTCATCGAGATGGCGCGCACCATGCCGTCGCCGATGTGCTGGGAGACCTCGAGGGTGATCGTCGTGGTCTCCTCGCCGAGGGTGAGGTCCACCTTGAGGGCATTGTAGATTTCGGGCATCGCGTCGCCGGGAAACTCGATGTCGACGACGGGGCCGATGACGCGTGCGATGCGGCCGATCGAGCCCGTGGTCGCGTCGGTCTCGGGCTTGTCGATGGTGGCAGTCATGTCTCTCACTCGCTTCGGTGTTCGCGGAACTTCAGGCTAGTCGCTGCGGTGTTGCGGCTGGTCATGGCTGTCGTCGGTGCTAGTCGCGGCCGGCGTTGGCGTCGGCCAGCGCGTTGACGCCACCGACGATCTCGCTGATCTCCTGGGTGATGCCGGCCTGCCGGGCCTGGTTGGCGATCCGGGTGTACTTCTTGATCAGCTCGGTGGCGTTGTCGGTGGCCGACTTCATCGCGCGCTGCCGCGCGGCGAGCTCGGACGCGGCCGCCTGCAGGAGCGCGAAGTAGATCCGCGACTCGACGTACCGCGGGAGCAGCGCGTCGAGCACCTCCGCCGCGCTGGGCTCGAACTCGTAGAGCGGAAGCAGGTCCTCGGCCTCGGGCGTCTCGGTGCCCTCGACGACCTCCAGCGGAAGCAGCCGGATCGCCGTCGGCTCCTGAGTCAGCATGGACCGGAACCGGGTGTAGACGACGTGGACCTCGTGCACGCCCTCGTCCCTGTCCCCGGCCCTGTCCCTGTCACCGGCCCTGTCACTGTCCGGGCTCCCGTCCGCCGCCGCGGTGTCGTCGCTGCCGGCGATGAAGGAGCTGATGAGAGCCTGACCGATCTCCTGGGCGACGTCATAGGTCGGCTGGTCGGAGTGACCCGTCCACGACTCCGTGATCGTCCGGCGGCGGAAGTTCAGGTAGGCCACGCCCTTGCGCCCCGAGACGTAGACCGACACCTCCTTGCCCTCCGACCTCAGCTTCTCGGTGAGCCGCTCGGCCTCCTTGAGCACGCTGGAGGAGTACGCCCCTGCCAGCCCCCGGTCGCTGGTGACGATGAGGATCGCGGCCCGCTTCGCGTCCTCCGGCTCGGTCGTCAGCGGGTGGTCGACGTTGGAGTAGCTCGCCACCGCCGAGACCGCCCGGGTCAGCTCACGGGCGTACGGCGCGGCCGCCTGCGCCCGCTGCTGCGCCTTGATGATGCGGGACGCGGCGATGAGCTCCATGGCCCGGGTGATCTTCTTGGTCGACTCGACCGACCTGATCCGGGCGCGGTACTCGCGCAGCGAGACGGCCATCGTCAGCCCCGCTTCTGCTTGACGATCTGCTCCTGCTCGACCTCGTCGTCCTCCAGCGCCTCGTGCTCCTCGCGCCCGGCCTTGATCGAGCCGCCCTCGGAGGTCTCGAACTGGTCGCCGAAGGAGTTGAAGGCGCTCTCCAGCGCCGACGCGGTGTCGTCGGTGAAGTCGCGCGACTCGCGGATCGTCTCCAGGATGCCCGCCTCCGTCCGACGCAGGTAGTCGAGGAACTCGCGCTCGAAGCGGGCGACGTCGTCGGTCGGCACCGCGTCGAGCTTGCCCGAGGTGCCCGCCCACATCGAGACGACCATCTCCTCGAGGGGGTAGGGAGAGTAGGCCGGCTGCTTGAGCAGCGCCATCAGCCGCTGGCCACGGTCCAGCTGCTGCCGTGACGCGGCGTCGAGGTCGGAGGCGAACATCGCGAACGCCTCCATCGCCCGGAACTGCGCCAGGTCGACCTTCAGCGAACCGGTGACCTTCTTCATCGCCTTGGTCATCGCCGAGCCGCCGACCCGGGACACCGAGATGCCCACGTCGATGGCGGGCCGCTGGTTGGCGTTGAAGAGGTCGGACTGGAGGAAGATCTGCCCGTCGGTGATCGAGATGACGTTCGTCGGGATGTAGGCCGAGACGTCGTTGGCCTTGGTCTCGATGACCGGCAGCCCGGTCATCGAGCCGGCGCCGAGCTCGTCGGACAGCTTCGCGCAGCGCTCCAGGAGCCGGCTGTGCAGGTAGAACACGTCGCCGGGGTAGGCCTCGCGGCCCGGCGGCCGGCGCAGCAGCAGCGACACCGCGCGGTAGGCCTCTGCCTGCTTCGTCAGGTCGTCGAAGATGATCAGGACGTGCTTGCCCTGGTACATCCAGTGCTGGCCGATCGCCGAGCCGGTGTAGGGCGCGAGGTACTTGAAGCCCGCGGAGTCCGACGCCGGGGAGGCCACGATCGTGGTGTACTCCATGGCCCCGGCCTCTTCGAGGGCACCGCGGACGGCTGCGATCGTCGAGCCCTTCTGGCCGATCGCGACGTAGATGCAGCGGACCTGCTTCTCCGGGTCGCCGGACTCCCAGTTCTGCTTCTGGTTGATGATCGTGTCGAGCAGGATCGTCGACTTGCCGGTCTGGCGGTCCCCGATGATCAGCTGCCGCTGACCGCGGCCGATCGGGGTCATCGAGTCGATGGCCTTGATGCCGGTGGCCAGCGGCTCGTGCACCGACTTGCGCTGCACGACGCTCGCGGCCTGCACCTCCAGCGGCCGACGGGCGTCCGAGGAGACCTCGCCCATCCCGTCGATGGGCTTGCCGAGCGGGTCCACGACCCGGCCGAGGTAGCCGTCACCGACCGGCACGGAGAGGATCTCGCCGGTACGGCGTACGGTCTGGCCCTCCTCGATCCCCTCGAAGTCGCCGAGCACCACGACGCCGATCTCACGGGTGTCGAGGTTCAGGGCGAGGCCGAGGGTGCCGTCCTCGAACTCCAGCAGCTCGTTGGCCATCGCCGAGGGCAGCCCGCTGACCCGCGCGATGCCGTCGCCGGCCTCGGCGACCGCGCCCACCTCTTCCCTGCTGGCGGTCTCGGGCTGGTAGTCGGCCACGAACCGCTGCAGCGCGTCCCGGATCTCGTCCGGACGGATCGAAAGCTCCGTCATGTCTCGAACCTTCTCTCTTCGGTCGTGCTTGAGGATCGTTCTCGGGTCTGCGGTCCGGCGCTCCGTCGGGAGCCCCGGAAGGCGTCAGCCGGCCAACCGCCGGCGGGCGTCGTCGAGTCGGCTGGCCACCGTGCCGTCGATGACGTCGTCACCGACCTCGACACGGACACCGCCGATCACAGTGTCGTCGACGACGACGTTGAGGTGCACCGGCCGCTGGTACTGCCGGGACAGGGCGTCGGCGAGCCGCTGGCTCTCCGACTCCTCCAAGGGGGTGGCCACCCGCACGAGCGCGACGAGCCGCTCGCGCTCGCCGGCGACCACCTTCTGGTAGTGGTCCAACGCCACGCTCACCGTGCGATGAGCACCGCTCGTGGACTGCTGGCTCAGCAGCATCCCGCCGGTGGAGACCTTGTCCGCGAGGAGGCCGCGCAGCAGCCCCTGCTTGTCCGCCGCCGACCGGGCCGGGTCGGACAGGGCGTCGCGCAGCGCCGGGTTCTCGGTCACCAGCCGCTCGAAGGCGAAGAGCTCGTCCTCCAGCCGGTCGGCCTCGCCGGCGCGCTCGGCCGCCTTGACCACGGCGACGACCCCGAGGTGCTCGAGGGCGTAGCCCAGGTCACGGGGACCGGCCCAGCGACGTCGGGCCGCTTCGGCGACCAGTGCAAGGGACACCGTGTCGACCTTGCCGAGCAGGACCTGCTCGACGAGGCCGGCCTTGGAGCTACCAGAGCGCGACACCTCGGTGACCACCCGGCGGAGCCCCGGCTGGCTCGCGAGCAGGTGCGCCACCGCGAAGAGGTCCTCGCCCACTCGGAGGCCGTCCGCTCCGCCGGCCACCGCGTCGCCGAGCACGGCGACCAGGGCCTCGAGCGACTCCGCGGAGGCACCCCGCATGTCGGAGGACATCAGCGCACGCCTCCGGCGCCGTTGCTCGACTCGAGGTCGGAGAGGAACCGCTCGACGACCCGGCGCTGGCGGGCCTCGTCGTCGAGGGACTCCCCGACGATCCGGCTGGCGAGCCCGGTGGCCAGCGTGCCGACCTCCGTGCGCAGGGACGCGACGGCCTGCTGCCGCTCGGCCTCGATCTGGGCCTTGCCGTGCTCGACGATCCGGGAGGACTCGGCCTGAGCCTGCTCCCGCATCTCCGACACGATCGCCGCACCCTGCTCCCGAGCCTCCTCACGGATGCGAGCCGCGTCGTGGCGCGCCTCGCTCAGCTGCCGGTCGAGCTCGGCGAGCTTCTGGTCGGCCTCGGCCTGCTTGGTCTCGGCCGCCTTCAGCCCGCCCTCGATGGCGCTCGTGCGCTCGGCGTACGTCTTCTCGAAGTTGGGGACGACCCACCTGCGGAACGCGAGCACCAGGAGACCGAAGACGACGAGGGCGAGGATGACCTCGATCCACTCGGGCAGGAGCGGGTTGTGCTCCTCCCCGTGAGCCTCGGCGGCTCGGACGACGATCGACTGCAGCATCAGCGGTCCTTCGGTCGGGAGGTCAGAGCACGAACGCGAGGGCGATACCGATGATGGCAAGCGCCTCGGCGAGTGCGAAGCCCAGGATGGCGATCGCCTGGAGGCGACCCTGCGCCTCAGGCTGGCGGGCGACGCCGTTGATGTACGCGGCGAAGATCAGACCGATGCCGACGCCCGGGCCGATGGCGGCCAGGCCGTAGCCGATCATGTTGAGGTTGCCGTCCACGGCTGTTTCCTTTCGGTTGTACTGCTGGGTCTGTGACGTGCTCTCAGTGCTCGTCAGCGAGGGCACCGGAGATGTACATGGCGTTCAGGAGCGCGAAGACGTAGGCCTGCAGCACCTGCACCAGGACCTCGAGAAAGCCGACGGCGATGGTCATCACCCACGCCAGCGGACCGGCGATCGCGCCGATGACCCCTTCGTGCTGCAGGAGGTAGAGCCCGCCGGTCGAGAAGAGCACCAGGAGGAGGTGGCCGGCGAACATGTTCGCGAAGAGCCGCAGGGCCAGCGTGACCGGCCGCACCACGATGTTGGAGAAGAACTCGAGCGGGATGAGCAGCGGGTACATCACCTTGCTCACGCCGGTCGGCACGGTCTGGAGCTTGAGGTAGCCGAGGAGCCCGTGCTTGCTGATGCCGACCGCGTTGTAGACCAGCCAGGAGACAGCGGCGAGCGCATAGGCCATGCCGGCGCGCGAGAACGTGGGGAACTCGATGAACGGGATCGTCGCGAAGAGGTTGTTGACGAGCACGAAGAAGAACAGCGCCGCGAGGTAGGGCATGAACCGCTGGTAGTCGTGGCTGCCGATGATGTCGCGGCCGAGGCCGTTGCGGACGAATCCGTAGGCGCTCTCCCCCGCGTACTGCAGCTTGCCGGGGACCATCGAGCGGCTCCGGGCAGCGAGGTAGAAGAAGCCGAACACCAGGAGGGCGGCCAGCAGGAGCTGGAGCATCGGCTTCGTGACGCCGACCGAACCCACCGAGAAGACCGGGGGCAGGTCGAAGATGCCCGGTCCGGGCGCCTCGAAGCCGCCCGTGCCCTCGGCGAGCACCGGGCGCACCGCGGTGGCTGCGACGTTCACCAGATCTCCTTCGTCAGTCCTGCACGTGCGGGTGCGCCGGTGTGGTTCCGGGGGCCGCGTCCTGGGCGCTCGTCGGCGTGCCGGCGGGGGCCCTGCCCACAGTTTTGAACCGGGCGAAGGTCATGTAGATCCCGATGGTGGCACCGACGAGGATGCCGACCGCCACCAGGAACGTCGTGCCGAGCCATCGATCGCAGAGCCAGCCCAGCGCTCCGTACACGCCGACTCCCGACACCACGTATCCGAAGGCGTGCCAGGGGTCGCCGCCGAGTCGGTCGCCAGAGGTCCCGGGTGGCGGGCTCTGCCGACTCCCGGACTGACGGTGCACACCCATTGCGCACCGGACAATAGCAGCCGCCCGCGTGGACCCTCACCGCCGCACCCCGGCGTCGATGACGAGCGCCGCGGACCAGCACAGGGTCCCGGCGAGCACGGCCCCACCCAGCCAGCGCACGTCGAGGGAGCTTGGCGAGGCTCCCGACCGCGCGACGGCCACGAGCAGGGCGCCGAGCAGCACCACCTGGAGGGTGTAGGTCAGCAGGGCGACGACGAGGGACAGCCGCGGTGCGTACGCCGCGGCGAGGCCGCTGCCGAGGCTTCCCAGGAGGAAGAATCCCGCCACCACGGCCGTCCCGAGCAGGGCTCCGTGGACCTGCGGCCGGCCGCCGAGGCCTGCCCCCAGCGCTGACCCGACCAGCGCCACAGCGCCGGTGGCGGCGAGGGCCGGCACGACTCCCGGGATCCGGAGCCGGGGGTGCGGCGAGCTGGATGCGGTCGTCATGGAGGCGGCCGTTCTGCTGGGGAGGAGGGGTGCGAGCCCGTTCCGGGTCGCTTGTGAAAATTAGCACAAAGTCGTGCCCGGTTGAAATTCGATCGATCAACCCAGGTGGGCGACGCGCTCCTGCCGGGTGGCCGGCTCCTCCTCGGAGTGCGACCAGGTGGGACGGTCGACCCGCGGCACCACGAGCGTGAGCACGACCGTCGCGGCGAACCAGAGCCCGAGACCGACAGCGACGACGCGGTTCTGGTAGAGGCTGACGGCCACCACGCCCAGGGCGATGAACGCCGCCCAGAGCCACATCACGAGGACCGCCCGGCGGTGCGAGTGGCCGTACTCGAGGAGCCGGTGGTGCAGGTGACGCTTGTCGGGGGCGAACGGCGACTGTCCCCTGAGGACGCGACGGACGACGGCCAGCACGAGGTCCGCGAACGGCACGACCAGGATCGAGATCGGCAGCAGGATCGGCAGCAGCACCGCCAGGAAGGCCTTGTCGCCGCCGGACTCGTTGAAGGCCACGGCCGGGAAGTTCCCGGTCAAGGTCAGCGCCGAGCCGGCGAGCACCAGGCCGATCAGCATCGAGCCGCTGTCGCCCATGAACATCGAGGCGGGGTGGAAGTTGTGGGAGACGAAACCGACGCAGGCCCCCGCCAGCGCGGCGCACAGCAGTGCCGCCGTGATCGCCAGCGACTCCTCGTTCACCGATGCCAGCCGGTAGGAGAACAGGAAGAACGCGACCGCCCCCAGACCCACGACGCCCGCGGCCAGCCCGTCGAGCCCGTCGACGAAGTTGACCGCGTTGACGGTGGCGACCACGAGGAACACCGTGGCGAGTGCCGCCTGGGCCGGGTCGATGGCGAACGCGCCGTTGCCGGGCAGCGGCAGGTAGTAGAACTGGACACCGTTGAGCACCAGGAAGGCCCCGGCCAGCAGCTGGCCGCCGAGCTTGGTCAGCGCGTCGAGCTCGAGGAGGTCGTCGAGGACCCCGAGGGCGCAGACCATCCCCCCGGCGACCAGCACGACGCCGGCGTCGCTGAAGACCTGGTCCCCCGCCGTGGACAGGAAGGGCAGCTCGCGGGCGACGAAGTACGCAGCGACGAGACCGCCGTACATGGCGATGCCGCCGAAGTAGGGGATCGGGATCTCGTGCACGTCCCGGTCCCGCACCTTCGCGACCGCGCCGAAGCGGAGCGCGACCTCCCGGGCGAGCACGGCCAGCAGGTAGGTCACCGTGACGGCGACCACGAAGACGGTGAGGTACTCACGCACGCCGGCTCACTCGTCCTCGACCATCTCGGCCCCGAGCGGGGCGACCACCTCGCGCAGCTTCTCCACCGGCAGCGCACCGAGGCGCAGGACCCGCCCCTGCTCCCCCGTGCAGTCGACGATCGTGGAGGGCACCGGCCCGGGGGTGGGCCCTGCGTCGAGCAGCACCCGCACCACCTCACCCAGCATCGCCTCGGCGTCGTCGGCATGGGTGGCCGGCGGGAGGCCGGTGCGGTTGGCGCTGGTCACCGCGAGCGGTCCGGTGCGTGAGAGCAGGTCGAGGGCGACCTCGTGGTCAGGCATCCGCACCGCGACCGTTCCCCGGGTCTCGCCCAGATCCCACTGCACGCTCGGCTGCTGGTGGAAGACCAGCGTGAGCGGGCCCGGCCACAGCTCCTCCACCAGCGCCCGCGCCCACTCCGGCACCCCGGCGGCGAGGGCATCCAGGGTCGTCCTGGCCGACACCAGCACGGGCGGCGGCATCAGCCGGCCACGGCCCTTGGCCTTCAGCAGCCGCTCCACCGCGTCGGCGCTGAAGGCGTCGGCGCCCACGCCGTAGACCGTGTCGGTCGGCAGCACCACGAGCCGGCCGCGTTGCACGGCTCGGCCTGCAGCCCTGATGCCCTCCTCGCGCTCGGCCTCCACCGACATGTCGTAGCGGTCGCTCACGTGCTCAGTCTGTCACCGCCCCGGCGGGACAAACGCCAAGGACTCCGGGTCGTCAGGGGGTGTGGGTCAGCCGCGCGGTCACGAAGCGCGCCCGACCCGCGAGGTCGACGTGGTCGCGCACGTCGGTCCAGCAGCCTGCCTGGGAGAAGACGGCCGGCGCCGACGCGGCCTGGGCGTCCGCGTGCTCGGCACCGACCCAGCCGCCGAGGCGTAGCAGGCGGGCCGCGACCCGCTCCAGCACCCGCATCGCGTCGAGTCCGTCGTCGCCGCTCCAGAGCGCGAGGGCGGGGTCGTGGTCGCGCACCTCGGGAGCGACGGACTCGAACGCGGTCAGCGGGATGTAGGGCGGGTTGCCCACGACGACGTCGACAGCCCCGTCGAGGTCGGGGAAGGCGTCGGCCATGTCACCCCACCGCAGGTCGGCACCGGACCCGGCGAGGTTGCGAGAGGCCCAGCCGTGCGCGCTCTCGTCGAGCTCCACGGCGTGCACCCGGGCGTCGGGCACCTCGGAGACGAGCGAGAGGGCCACGGCGCCGGAGCCGGTGCAGAGGTCGACAGCGACCGGCGTTCCTCCCGTGGCGGCCACCTCGCGTGCCCGGTCGACGGCCCAGCCGGCGAGCAGCTCGGTCTCGGGCCGAGGGACGAACACGCCCGGCCCGACCGCCAGCTCGACGTGCCGGAAGGCGGCGGTGCCGGTCAGGTGCTGCAGCGGCTCCCGGGCCGCCCGCCGCGCCACGAGCTCGTCGAACCGTCGCGACTCCTCCGCCGTCGGCTCGGCCGCGAGGGTGAGGGCCCCGAGAGCGAGGCCGCGCACGTGTGCGAGCAGCACCCGGGCGTCGGCGCCGGGTGAGGGGACGCCGGCCTCGGCCAGCCGCGCGGTGGCCGCGCGCAGCAACCCGGCGGTGTCGGTCGGGCCCGCTGCCGTCACTGCTCGAGGGCGGCAAGGCGTGCCGCCAGGTCCGCCGCGACGCAGGACGCAAGCACCGGGCCGAGGTCACCGTCGAGGACCTGGTCGAGGTTGTGCGCCTTGTAGCCGGTGCGGTGGTCGGAGACCCGGCTCTCCGGATAGTTGTAGGTCCGGATGCGCTCGGAGCGGTCGACGGTGCGCACCTGTGACCGACGGGCGTCCGAGGCCTCCGCCGCCGCGGTCTCCGCGGCCGCCTGCAGCAGCCGCGCGCGGAGGATCCGGAGCGCCTGGTCCTTGTTCTGGAGCTGCGACTTCTCGTTCTGACAGCTGACGACCAGACCGGTCGGCAGGTGGGTGATCCGCACCGCCGAGTCGGTGGTGTTGACGCTCTGCCCCCCCGGGCCGGACGAGCGGAAGACGTCGATGCGCAGGTCCTTCTCGTCGATGGTCACGTCGACGGGATCGGCCTCCGGCAGCACGAGCACGCCGGCGGCGGACGTGTGGATGCGGCCCTGCGACTCGGTGACCGGCACGCGCTGCACCCGGTGCACGCCGCCCTCGAACTTCAGCAGCGCGAAGGGGGTCTGGCCCGCCTCGGGAGTCCCCCGCGCCTTGACCGCCAGCGTGACCGACTTGTGGCCGCCGAGGTCCGACGGCGTGTCGTCGAGGATCTCCACCCGCCAGCCCTGGCGCTCGGCGAACCGGGAGTACATCCGCAGCAGGTCACCGGCGAAGAGCGCGGACTCCTCGCCGCCCTCACCGGACTTGATCTCGACGATCGCGTCACGGCTGTCGGAGGGATCCCGCGGCACGAGGAGCTGCTGCAGCCGGTCCTCGACCTCGCCGCGGCGCCGGTCGAGCGCCTCGGCCTCGGCGCCGAAGGAGGGATCCTCGGCGCTGAGCTCGCGGGCCGCGTCGAGGTCGCCGGTCAGGTCCACCCACTGGCGGTACGCCGACGCGACCGCGCCGAGCTCGGCGTAGCGCTGGTTGAGGCGGCGGGCCAGCGCCGGGTCGGCGTGGATGGTCGGGTCCGAGAGCCGACGCTCGATGGCCCCGTGCTCGGCGAGCAGCGTCTGCACTGCCTCGAACACCGCTCCTCCTCGCGATCCACCTGCGCTGGCACTGGCCCCTCACATGCAGGACGCCGGTCACCGCCGTTCAGGCGGCGGGACCGGCGTCGTGCGGGCGGCTACTTCTTGTTCTTCTGAGCCTTGGCGTAGCGGGCCTCGAAGCGGGCGACGCGGCCGCCGGTGTCGAGGATCTTCTGCTTGCCCGTGTAGAACGGGTGGCAGGCGGAGCACACGTCGGCGTGGATGCTGCCGCTCGTCGCCGTGCTCCGGGTGGTGAACGTGTTGCCGCAGGTGCAGGTCACCTGGGTGTCGACGTAGGTCGGGTGGATGTCCTTCTTCATGGTGTCCTCTCGTGTCGGCCGCCGGGTCGCCGTCGGGATGTCGGCGTGAACCGGAGCCTGGGATCCAGCAGGACGACCTGACGGTCGACCGGCCGGAGAACCAGTCTGCCAAAGAACGCCAGGACGACGCGAATTAGTCCCGTCGCCCCGCCACCGCGGGCTCGAGCGCGCGGGCCAGCGGGAGCCGGAGCGTGAAGGTGGAGCCCTCCCCCTCCACCGACTCCACCGTCAGCGACCCCTCGTGGCGGGACAGGATCGTCTGGACGATGCGCAGTCCCAGGCCGGTGCCGGCGATCTCCGCCTTCACCGCGTTGGAGGCCCGGTAGAACCGTGACCCCAGGCCAGGGAGGTCGTCGACCGGGATGCCGATGCCCTCGTCGGTCACCTCGAGGGCGGCCTCGGCGCCGTCCTCTGTCACCCGCAGCTCGACCGTTCCGCCGGGCCGGCTGAACTTCACCGCGTTCGTCGCCAGGTTCTGCACCGCTCGGATCAGCTGGCTCCGGTCGCCGGAGATCAGCACCGGCGCCGGGGACTGCACGGTGTGCACGGTGATGTCGCGGCCCCGGGCGGTCAGCCGGATGTCCATGGCCACCTCTGCGGCGACCGCTCGCAGGTCGATCTGCTCGACGGCCAGCTGGGTCTCCTCGGCCCGAGACAGCGCGAGCAGGTTGGCGATCAGCTCGTTGAGCCGGTCGAGGTTGCGCCGGATCGCCCCGAGCATCGTGGCCTGCTGTGGGGTGAGCTGGTCAACCAGCTCGTCCTGAAGCAGCTCGAGGTAGCCCTTGATGCTGGTCAGCGGGGTGCGGAGCTCGTGGGAGACCGTCGAGACCAGGTCGGTGCGGACGCGGTCGATGGTCTCGAGCTGGGTGAGCACGTCGGCCTCGACCTCGCTGGCGCGGAGGTTCTCCATCGTGAGCATGTTGAGCTCGGCGGCGATCCGGCGTACCTCGGCGGGACCGCCGACCACGGCCCGGGCCTCGGTGTCCCCCGAGCGCAGCCGTTCGAGCACCGCCGACAGCTCGGTGAGCGGGTCCACGACGGTGCGGCTCAGCTGCCGCGCCGCCCAGAACACCACGGTGACCGCGAGCAGCGGGACGAGGACCACCACGCCCAGGGCGATGACCAGGATGGTGCGCATCCGGTCGCGGATCTCCGCGGTCGTTGCGTCGATGTTCGTCTGCACCGTGGTGTTGGCGTCACGGAAGGCACCGAACAGCTCGGAGCCGCGCCGGAAGAGCGCGCCGTCCTCGCTCCCTGTGTCCTCGACACGGGGCTGCGCGTAGCTCCGGTCCCAGTCGGTGATCGCCCGCTCCTGCGCCCTCACCGCGCGGCTGAGGGCGGAGTCGTCACCGGTGAGGCTGCGGAGCAGCTGCTGGTCCGCGGGCAGGTGGGAGATGGCGGTCTCGTACGGCACCAGGTCCGTCCGGTCCCGGGTGAGCGCGTAACCCCTCAGCCCGGTCTCCGCATAGGTCATCTCCTGCAGCACGTCGCGGTTCACCTTCTGCAGCTCCACGATCCGGTCCGCATGGTCGCGGGTCGTCGCGGCGGCCCAGATGACGGCACCGGCGCTCACCACGGTGGCCATCACGAGGGCCACCACGACGACGACCAGCGACACGACGTACTGCCGCCGCAGCGAGCTGTTCGCGAGCCGCTGCATCCGGCCGGGAGTGCTCATGCGCGGGACCCCCCAGGGTTCACCGCGGCTCACTTCCCAGGAGCGAGTCCACCCGGAACGCGAGCTCGCGGGGGCTGAACGGCTTGGTGACGTAGTCGTCCGCTCCCGCCGCGAGCCCGGCGTCGACGTCCGCGGTCTGCGCGCGGGCGGTGAGCAGGATGACCGGTGTCGAGGCGATCAAGGGGTCGGAGCGGATCGCCCGACACGCCTCGATGCCACTCATCCCGGGCATCATCAGGTCGAGGACGACGAGGTCGGGCCGGACCGCCTGGCAGCGCTCGACCGCCACCGCACCGTTCTCGACCGCCACGACGTCGTGCCCCGAGCTCTCGAGCTTCAGCGCGACGAGCATGCGGACGTCGGCGTCGTCGTCGGCGACCACGATCCTCGCCATCGGCCGCCTCCCCGTGCGCATCCAGCGACGAGCCGTCTGGGCGGGCCCGCCGGAGCGAGCATACGGCGATCGGTCAGTCGTCGCCGTTGGAACCGGGAGTTGTCTTCTGCACCTGCATCAGGAACTCGATGTTGCTCTGGCTCCTCCTGAGCCTCTCGAGCAACAGCTCGAGCGCCTGCTGGCCGTCGAGACCGGAGAGCACGCGACGCAGCTTCCACACGATCGCCAGCTCCTCCCGGCTCATGAGGAGCTCCTCGCGCCGGGTCCCCGACTGCACCGCGTCGATGGCCGGGAACAGCCGCTTGTCGGCGAACTCGCGCCGCAGCCGGAGCTCCATGTTGCCGGTGCCCTTGAACTCCTCGAAGATCACCTCGTCCATCTTCGAGCCGGTCTCGATCAGCGCCGTGGCGAGGATCGTGAGCGAGCCGCCGTCCTCGATGTTGCGCGCCGCGCCGAAGAAGCGCTTGGGCGGGTAGAGGGCGCTGGAGTCGACACCTCCGGAGAGGATCCGGCCACTGGCCGGGGCGGCGAGGTTGTATGCGCGGCCGAGCCGGGTGATGCCGTCGAGCAGCACCACGACGTCGTGCCCGAGCTCGACGAGCCGCTTGGCCCGCTCGATCCCCAGCTCCGCGACCGTGGTGTGGTCGCTCGCGGGCCGGTCGAACGTCGAGGAGATGACCTCGCCCTTCACCGTGCGCTGGAAGTCGGTGACCTCCTCGGGACGCTCGTCCACGAGGACGATCATCAGGTGACACTCGGGGTTGTTCGTCGTGATCGAGTTGGCGATCGACTGCAGCACCATCGTCTTGCCCGCCTTCGGCGGTGACACGATGAGGCCGCGCTGCCCCTTGCCGATCGGCGCGGCGATGTCGATCACCCGACCGATGAGGTTGCCGGAGTCGGTCTCGAGGCGGAGCCTCTCGGAGGAGTACAGCGGCGTGAGCTTGTTGAAGTCGACCCGGTCCTTGGCCGCCTCGACGTCACCGCCGTTGACGGTCTCGAGGCGCACGAGCGGGTTGAACTTCTCCTTGCGCTCGCCTTCGCGTGCCTGGCGCACGGCTCCGGTGACCGCGTCCCCCTTGCGCAGCCCGTACCTGCGCACCATGGAGAGCGACACGTAGACGTCGTCGGGTCCGGGCAGGTAGCCGCTGGTCCGCACGAACGCGTAGTTGTCGAGGATGTCGACGATGCCGGCGACCGGCACGAGGACGTCGTCCTCGGTCACCTCGACGTCGGGGTCCTGAGGCTGGCGCCGGTCACGGAATGCCTGGTTGGTCTGGCCGCCGCCGCTCTGGCGCTCGCGACCTCGACGACGACGGCGGCGGTTGCCGCCGGCGAGGTCGTCGTCGTCCTGGTTCTGGCCGGCCTGCCCCTGCGGCTGGCGGTCCTGGCCGTCCTGACGTTGCTGGTTGCCGCCCTGCTGGCGGTCCTGCCGACCCTGGCGGTCCTGCCGGTCCTGGCGGTCCTGACCTGCGCCCTGTTGCTGGCGGTCCTGGTTGCGCTGGTTCCGCCCCGAGTCACGGTCCTGACGCTCCTGCTGCCGCCCGTGTCCCTGGCCGCGCTCGCCGCCCTCGTTGGTCGACCCGTTCCGCGGCCCGGACTGGCTGTCGTCGCGTCGCTGCTGCTCGTCGCGTCGTTCCGACGAGGCGACGGCCCGATCGTCCACGAGCGGCTGACCCGTCGATCCCTGACCGTTCACGGTGCCCTGCCGGCCTGAGTCGACCGACTCGGCCTCGGCCCGTTGACCGCCGTCCGGCGTCGGTCCGCCCGCGGCGGAGTCACGGCGTGGCTCCTCGACGCCGTTGCGCTCGGGCGCCGACCGGCCCTCCCGGCCCGACGGACCGGCCTGCTCGGTCCGGCCCGACGGACCCGCCTGCTCGGTCTGACCCGACGGACCGGCCTGCTCCGTCTGGCCCGACTGGCGCGCCTGGCCCGACTGGGCCGCGCGGATCGCGTCGACGAGCTGGGCCTTCTTCATGCTGCTGACGCCCTTGATGCCCAGCCCGCCCGCGATCTGCTTGAGCTCGGGGAGCAGCTTGCTGCTGAGTCCTCCCGAGCGCGCGGACTGCCCTGAGGGGGCGTCCGTCGTCCCAGCGGGAGATGTGGTGGTTTCCGACACGTGAGTTCCTTCCCACGTCCAGGCACGGTCGGCGCTCGCCGACGGGCCTTTGATCACAGAGGTTCCGAAGCTCGGACCGGTGGGCGGCAGGACATCGAGCAGACCCAGCGGAGGAGCTTGCGGAGAGGAGTGCCTGGCAGCGACTGGGGTGCCAACGTCGGTGAGGACTGCATCAGTCGCGTCTGCAGGCGCTTTTCGAGGATAGCACCACGGGCCGGCGAGTGTCCTGATGTCTCCGAGCGTCACCCCAGTCGGCGCACTCCGGCGCGGTCGACGTCCAGGCGGAGCACCCTCCAACCCTCCGGCACCCTGGCACCGGCGGCCTCCGCCGCCGCGGGCTCCACCAGCGCCAGGACCGTGGGGCCGGCCCCCGACACCACGGCCGGGACGGCGGCGTCCCGCAGCGAGGTCACGAGCGCGGCCGACCCGGGCATCGCGCCGGCTCGGTAGCCCTGGTGCAGACGGTCCTCGGTGGCGGCGAGCAGCAGGTCGCGACGCCCCGCCGGCGACGACGTCAGGGCCGCGACGAGGAGGGCCGCCCTGCCGGCGCTGTGCGCGGCGTGGGCGTGCGGAACCTCCGCGGGCAGCAGCCCGCGCGCGACGGCGGTGGCCAGCGGGTCGGGTGGCACGTAGGCCAGGAGGGACACCGCGGCAGTGACCTCCAGCTTCACGGCCCGGAAGGCGCCGTGGTCCGCGTAGGCGATCGTGAATCCGCCATACACCGCAGGGGCGACGTTGTCCGGGTGCCCCTCGAGGTCGGCCGCGAGGGCGAACAGCGCGTCGTCGTCGAGGCGCGACTCCCCGTCCTCGACCAACGCCCGAGCCACCGACAAGCCCGCGACGATGGCCGCCGACGAGGACCCGAGCCCGCGGCCGTGCGGGATGCCGTTCTCGCAGTGCAGCCGCACCCGGGGGGCCAGGCCCCGACCGGGCCCTTCCCCGCCTGCGGGACGGAGGCCCATCGCGTCGAACCCGCGCATCATCGACCGGTGCACCAGGTGTGAGGCATCACGGGGCACCTGGTCGGCGCACTCCCCGGTGACCGTGATCAGGGGCGGATCGGCTGCGGCAGGTGCGACCACCTCGGCGGTCACCACGTCGTACAGGGTCAACGCCAGCCCCAGGGAGTCGAAGCCCGGCCCGAGGTTGGCACTGGTGGCCGGCACCTGCACCGCGACCTCGCCGGCCACAAAGGCGGGGGGAGCCCCGTGGGAAGCCCCGGACGACGGGTCGGCCACGGAGCCGCTCAGGCCAGCCCCGCGGCGCGGGCCGCGGCGGAGGCGTCGGCCTCCACGACCGTGTCGACGAGTCCGGAGAAGGTGGACAGCGCGGTGTCGACGTCCTTCAGCCCGTGGCCGGTGACGGTCACCACGACCGTCCGGCCCCGCAGGTCGCCGCCGCCGGCGTCCTTGAGAAGCCCGGCGACACCGGCGGCCGACCCGGGCTCGACGAAGATTCCCTCGGAGGCCGCGAGCAGCCGCTGGGCGCTGAGGATCTCCTCGTCGCTGACGGCCCCGAACCGGCCGCCGGAGCGCGCGGCGGCCTCGGTCGCGAGGTGCCACGAGGCCGGGTTCCCGATCCGGATCGCGGAGGCCACGGTCTCGGGAGAGAGCACGGGCTCACCGAGCACCAGCGGCGCGGCCCCGGCCGCCTGCCAGCCCAGCATCCGTGGCAGCCGGGTGCTGACGCCGGCGTCGGCGTACTCGACGTAGCCCTTCCAGTACGCCGAGATGTTGCCGGCGTTGCCCACGGGCAGCACGTGCACGTCGGGGGCGTCACCGAGGAAGTCGACGATCTCGAACGAGGCCGTCTTCTGCCCCTCCAGGCGGAACGGGTTCACCGAGTTCACGAGCGCGACGGGATAGTGCTCGGCGAGCTCGCGTGACATCCGCAGGCAGTCGTCGAAGTTGCCGCGGACCATGATGACCTGCGCACCGTGGACGATCGCCTGGGCGAGCTTGCCGGCCGCGATCTTTCCCTGCGGGACGAGCACGAGCGGCTTGACCTTCGCCCGGGCGGCGTAGGCGGCCATCGAGGCACTGGTGTTGCCCGTGGAGGCACAGACGACCGCCTCCGCGCCCTGCCCGATCGCGACCGACAGGGCCACGGTCATGCCTCGGTCCTTGAACGACCCGGTGGGGTTGCTGCCCTCGACCTTGAGCCACACGTCGGCACCGGTGAGCCCCGAGAGCCAGGCACTGTCGACCAGTGGGGTGCCGCCCTCCCGCAACGTCACCGTGGGGGTGCCGTCGGGGAGCGGCAGCCACGGCCGGTACTCCTCGATCACCCCGTGCCACTGGTTGGTCACCGGGGCCCGGACGGTCACTCCCCGTCCCCCTCGACGCGCATCACCGAGGAGACGTCCCGGACCTCCGGCATGGTGCGCAGCGCCTCGACCGTCGCCGCCAGCGCCTCGTCCGGCGCACGGTGGGAGACCACGACCAGCTGGGCGTCGTCACCGCGGCCCTCCTGGCGGACGGTCTGGATCGACACGCCGTGCTCGGCGAACGCCAGGGCCACGGCCGCCAGCACGCCGGCCCGGTCGTCGACGTCGAGCGACACGTGGTAGCGGGTCTGCACCTGGCCGATCGGCTGCACGGCGAGCTCCGCGTAGGACGACTCCCCCGCTCCCCGCACGTCGTTGAGCCGGTTGCGGGCCACCGTGACCAGGTCGCCGAGGACGGCCGAGGCGGTCGGAGAACCGCCGGCACCCGGCCCGTAGAACATCAGCTGGCCCGCGGCCTCGGTCTCGACGAAGACCGCGTTGTAGGCCTCACGGACGCTCGCCAGCGGGTGCGACCGCGGGATCATGGCCGGGTGCACGCGCGCGGAGACCGCCGGGCCCTCCGGCCCCTCGGTCACGTCGCAGATCGCCAGCAGCTTGACGACGCAGCCCATGTCCCGCGCCGAGGCCACGTCGCGCGGGCTGACGTCGGAGATGCCCTCGCGGTGCACGTCGGCAGCCACCACGCGGGTGTGGAAGGCCAGGCTGGCGAGGATCGCGGCCTTCGCGGCGGCGTCGAACCCCTCGACGTCCGCAGTCGGGTCCGCCTCCGCGTAGCCGAGTGCCTGCGCCTCCTCCAACGCCTCGGTGAAGCCGGCTCCCGAGCTGTCCATCTTGTCGAGGATGTAGTTGGTGGTGCCGTTGACGATGCCGAGGACCCGGCGTACCCGGTCACCGGAGAGCGACTCGCGCAGCGGACGCAGGATCGGGATGGCACCGGCGACCGACGCCTCGAAGTAGAGGTCGCGGCCCGCCTTCTCGGCGGCCTCGAAGAGCGTCGCGCCGTCCTCGGCGAGGAGCGCCTTGTTGGCGGTCACCACGCTGGCCCCGTTCTCGAGCGCGGCCAGGATGAGGCCGCGAGCCGGCTCGATGCCGCCCACCACCTCCACCACCACGTCGACGCCCGAGCTGACGAGGCCGTGCGCGTCCGTGGTCAGCAGCCCCGCGGGGACCTCGACGTCGCGGCGGGCCTCCGGACGCCGGACCGCGACACCCACCAGCTCCACGGGAGCCCCGATGCGCGCGGCGAGGTCGTCGGCCTGCTCGTGGAGGAGCCGGACGACCTGGCTGCCCACCGAGCCGCAACCGAGCAGGGCGACCCGCAGCGCGTCGCCGGATGACCTCACCGCCGCCGTCCTCCCCTCACTCCTGTGTTGTTGCTCCCTCAGTGCCGAGTCGGCGCTTGTGCACGCCAAGACCCGCTCGAGTCGGCGCTTGTGCACGCGCCGACGATCCATCCTGCCGCATCCGGCGCTGTCCCCGGCGCGCGGTTTCTCCTCGTGGGCGGTTTCCCGTCGTGGTCAGGCACCCACGTCGGTGCGGAGCAGGTCGTCCTCGGTCTCTCTCCGGAGCACGACCGTCGCGACGCCGTCGCGGACGGCCACCACGGGGGGCCGCAGCAGGTGGTTGTAGTTGCTGCCCATCGACCGGCAGTAGGCGCCGGTGCCCGGCACGGCCACCAGGTCGCCGGGGGCCACGTCGCCGGGGAGGAACTCGTCCTTGACGAGGATGTCGCCGGCCTCGCAGTGCTTGCCGACCACTCGGCTGAGCACCGCTGGCGCGGCCGAGCGCCGCGAGGCGAGGGCGGCGGAGTAGTCGGCGTCGTAGAGCGCGGTGCGGATGTTGTCGCTCATGCCTCCGTCGACCGAGACGTAGCGTCGGCTCGCCCCGGCGTCCAGGGCCACCTCCTTGACCGTGCCCACCTCGTAGAGCGTGCACATCGCGGGCCCGACGATGGCGCGCCCCGGCTCCACGGAGAGCCGCGGCACGGCGACACCGAGGGAGCGGCACTCCCGCTCGACGATCTTGGTGAGCTCCACCGCCAGCTGCGCGGGATCGGCCGGGTCGTCCTGCCGGGTGTAGGCGATCCCGAACCCACCCCCCAGGTCGAGCTCGGGCAGCTCGACGCCCAGCTCCTCCGACACCTGCGCGTGCAGGGCAAGGACGCGGCGGGCAGCCACCTCGAACCCCGAGGTGTCGAAGATCTGCGAGCCGATGTGGCTGTGCAGCCCGAGCAGCCGGAAGCGTGGGTCGTCGCTGGTACGGCGTACCGCCTCGAAAGCCTGGCCGGCGGAGATGGACAGCCCGAACTTCTGGTCCTCGTGCGCGGTGGCGATGTACTCGTGGGTGTGGGCCTCGACGCCGGCGGTGACCCGGATCATCACCGGCGCGACGCGGCCGGTCTCCTCGGCCAGCGTGGCCAGCCTGTCGATCTCGTCGTAGGAGTCCACGACGATCCGGCCCACGCCCGCCTCGAGCGCCCGCCGGAGCTCGGTCACCGACTTGTTGTTGCCGTGGAAGCCGATGCGCCCCGGGTCAGTCCCGGCGCGCAAGGCCACGGTGAGCTCGCCTCCGGAGCAGACGTCGAGGGACAGCCCCTCCTCCGCGACCCAGCGGGCCACGGTCGTGCAGAGGAAGGCCTTGCCGGCGTAGTAGACGTCGTACCCCTCGAACGCGCGGCGGAAGGCTGCGGCACGGCCACGGAAGTCCTCCTCGTCCAGGACGTACGCCGGGGTGCCGTGCTCGGCGGCGAGCTCTCGGAGGTCCACGCCGCCGACGGCCAGGGCGCCGCCTTCGGCACGGGTGGTCGTGACCGGCCACAGCGGCTCGTGCAGCAGGTTGGGGTCGACCGGCTCCCGCAGCCAGGCAGGGCCGCGGGTGTTGATGTCGGCGTGCAGGGCGCCGGCCTCGTGGGCTCGCATTCGGAGGTCCTCTGTGGTCCTTGGCGGTGGCTGTCGGTCGGTCAGCAGTCAGGGGCGCCGGCCCGGTCAGAGCCGGTTGGGGGCGCGGAGGCCCAGCAGGTCCAGGCCGTTGGCCAGCACGACCCGGGTCGCCGCGGTCAGCAGCATCGCCGCCCGGTAGGTGTCCCCCGGCCCGTCGTCTCCTCGGGGCAGCGTCAGCGCCGCGACGGTGAACCTGTGGAAGACCTCGGCGGTGGCCTCGAGGTGGCGCGCCAGCCGGTACGGCTCCCGCCGCTCGGCGGCAGAGGTCACCGCCAGCGGGAAGGCAGTCAGCTCGCGGAGCAGTGCCGCACCTCCCGTAGGGAGGCCGCGGGGCACGCGGCCCTGGTCGTCGGCGGCGTCGTCGTCGTCGTCGATGGCGGGGTCGATGGCGGCGTCGACGCCCAGGTCGGCGGCATTGCGGAGCAGGGCCACCGCACGGGCATGCGCGTAGCGGACGGAATAGAAGGGGCTCTCGACCGAGCAACGGGTGAGCGCCACAACGTCGAGGGTGAGGACGGAGCGGTACGGGTACCGCAGGAGCTCGTACCCCACTGCCTCCACACCTGCGGCCGCCACCACGTGAGCGAGGTCGACAGGTCCGGACGGGGCGGACAGGCGAACGGCTCCGGGGTCGCCGGTGCTGCGGCTGGGAGGCGCCCCGCCCGTGGCCACCCGCAGCCTGGCGGAGATGTCGTCGATGAGACGGCGGCGCGTGTCGGCTGCGCCCGACCCCGACCCCGGCGACGGCGCCACCTCGAACGACGAGGTGACGGCGGAGCCGGGAGCGGTGGCGGGGAGGTGGGCGCGACCGTAGGTGTCTCCGGCCGCCACGATCTCCGTGGCGACCGAGGCGTCGGCCTGCGCCAGGGTGACGTGGACGAGGCCCGGTGGCACCACCCGGGCCTCGGCGATGCCGGGGTGGCGGAGCAGCTCGCCGGCGACCAGCTGGGCGACCCCGGACGGTGGCAGGCCGGCACCAGCAGCCAGCTGCAGAGCGACGGGGGTGGCGTAGTCCCCGCCCGTCGTACGCCGGGATCGCCGCACGCGAACGGCCGGCCGTGGCCCCGCGAGGACGAGCCGGTCACGCCTGACCAGACCGTCGATCGTGCCCTCGACGACGTCGCAGAGGTCGGCCGGGGTCACTGCCTCACTGTAGGGGCGGAGGCGAACGGCGGCCGGGGCTGACCGGCATCCGGTTCATGTACGCTGTGCCGCGCGCATCGACCCTCGGGTCCAGCGACTGGGCCCCCGTAGCTCAGGGGATAGAGCACCGCCCTCCGGAGGCGGGAGCGTAGGTTCGAATCCTACCGGGGGCACCGCCCGCAGACCGGCGGTCGCCCGGTCAGCAGCCGCCGTCGAGCTCGGCGTCCGCCCTGGCGTCGGACGCGATCCGCCGGGCCTGCTCCCGGTTCGGGAAGACGATGCTGGCGCCGTTGACGAAGCCGTAGGAGCCGTTGACGACACAGCCATGGAAGCGCTCGGGGTCGACCCTGGTGGCCCCCTGCGCGAGCCGGTAGATCTCCGTCGGTGAGAGGTCGGTGTAGAGGTTGCGGGTCGCCGAGAGCACCCCGCGCTCCATGAACCCCGGCTGGTCCTGCTGGGCGCGCACCTTCCGCAGGATCGCCCGGAGCAGCTCCTGCTGGTTCGCCGAGCGGTCGAAGTCTCCCCGGGGGAGGAAGTGCCGAGCGCGACCGAAGAACAGCGCCTGCGGCCCGTTCAGCTTGTTCCAGCCCTGTCGGATGCTGCCCACCATGTTGTCGTCGGTGAAGGCGAGCCGCGAGTCGACGGTCACCCCGCCGATGCTGGTCACCAGCGACTTGAAGCCGGTGAAGGTCGTGACGAAGACGTAGTCGGGGCGGATCCCCACGAGCCCGGCGACGGCCTCCGCCATCAGCTGGGGACCGCCCAGCTCCAGCGCCGCGTTGATCCGGTCGCTCCCGAAGCCCGGAATGCCGACCCACGAGTCCCGCGGGATGCCGATCACCGTCCCGGAGCCGGTGCGCAGGTTCAGCCCCACGAGCTGGATCGCGTCGGCACGGGACCGGAGCGGCGGCTGGCCCTCCCGGGCATCCGAGCCGAGTGCCAGCACCCACAGGACCTCCCGAGGATGGTCGACGCCCGAGGCGGAGTCGACCCGCACCAGCGCTGCCGGTGGGGTCCGCAACGAGGCGTCCGGCATCAGCAGCCCCGCCAGCGCCAGGACCAGCGCAAGGAGGCACAACCGGCGACCGCGGGCCCTCACCGGGAGCGCCGCCCTTCCGGTCCGGCGCCGGACTGTGCCAGGTCGTAGCCGAAGATCCGCCACCCCTGCGATGTCGGTGTCAGCAGGAGCCGGCCTCGGACCCGGACCCTGACCGGCCGGTTCCCCTCGTCCGCGCTCACCCGAAGGTCGAGCGCCAGTCGAGCGGTCGCGCCGACCGGCTTGCCCTGCGGGGCGACGACGGAGACGTACGCCGTGGCGAGGACCGGGGTCACCCGGTCGGCGTCGCGCAGTGACGCGGCGGTGAGCAAGCGGCGGTCCGCCACCGCCTGGGCGCGAGCACCCGGGGTGAACCCCGGGAAGCGGCTCGTGGCGGCCTCGTCCGAGGTGTCCGACCGGGACCGTGGGTCGAGGAACGCCACCTTCAGGTAGCGCCCGACGAGCGCGTCGACCGTCCTGGCCAGCCGCTTCCGGGCAGCGGGCTCGAGCTCGCCGATCACCCGGGTGACGCCGGTCCGCAGCGCGAGAGCGGGAAGGACGGGTTGCCCGCCGTCCGCGGCGCTGTTCTCGATCCCGGCCCCGGCGTCCCGCCCCGAGGCGCCGCCGGAGTCGCGCCCGGAGTCGCCCCAGAAGCAGCCGGAGAGCGCCATCATGAGGACCAGCCCCGCGGACAGTGCCGTCGCGACACGACGCCTGGTCCGCGGTACGTCGTATCGGCGCTCGGTGACGGCGTGCACGTCCGCATCCTGACGCACCCGGCGAGCGCCGCGCAGCCCCACGCCGTACCGCCGGCCGGCTTTCGCGGCGACACCGGAGGGCCGGGCAACCTCTGCCTGCGTCGTCATGGCCGAAGGACTAGCCTGGGAGGGCACCCTGCCGAGATCTACCCGCAGCGGAAGAGGCGAGCTCAGACGTGGCCGATCCTGTGAAGGACGACAAGGTCAGCATGCGGTCAGAGACCCAACCGGATCTGGCCGACTTCGGAGCGAACGAGTGGCTCGTCGAGGAGATGTACGAGCGCTACCAGCGCGACCCCGACAGTGTCGAGCGGTCGTGGTGGGAGTTCTTCCGCGACCGTGCCGCGGGGTCCGACGGCAACGGGGCGCAGCCCGCGTCCAAGGCGTCCGAGGCGTCCAAGGCGTCCGGGACGGCTGACCCGGCGCAGAGGTCGGCGGAGCCGAAGGCCCCCGAGGAGCCGGTCAGGCAGGAGGCGAAGCAGCCCACGAAGAAGGCGGCTCCTGCTCCCGTCCAGAAGTCGGCCGAGCCGGCGGCCAAGCCGAGCGAGAAGGCGGCCGACAAGCAGGCGGCCAAGCCGGCCGAGAAGCCGGCGCCGGTGAAGGTGCCCAAGGAGCAGGAGCCGCCGGTGCCCACCGAGGCGCGCGACGAGCCCTCGCTCACGCCCCTGCGCGGGGCGCCCATGCGCACCGCGCAGAACATGGACGCCAGCCTGGCCGTCCCCACCGCCACAAGCGTGCGCTCGGTTCCTGTCAAGCTCTTGTGGGACAACCGGATCGTCATCAACAACCACCTCGCGCGAGCCCGCGGCGGGAAGGTGTCGTTCACCCACCTCATCGGATTCGCGCTCGTCAAGGCAGTGCGCGACCTGCCGGAGATGAACAACGGCTACGACGTCGTCGACGGCAAGCCGACGCTGATCCAGCCGGCGCACATCAACCTCGGGCTCGCGATCGACCAGCAGAAGCCCGACGGCACCCGCCAGCTGCTGGTGCCGTCGATCAAGGCCGCCGAGGGCATGGACTTCGCCGCGTTCTGGACCGCCTACGAGGAGCTCATCCGCAAGGCCCGCGCCGGCAAGCTCGAGGTCTCGGACTTCCAGGGCACGACCGTCAGCCTGACGAACCCCGGCACCATCGGCACCAACCACTCCGTGCCACGGCTCATGCGGGGCCAGGGCTGCATCGTCGGGGTCGGCTCGATGGAGTACCCCCCGGAGTACCAGGGCGCCTCGGAGGAGACGCTCACCCGCAACGCGGTCAGCAAGATCATGACGCTCACCTCGACGTACGACCACCGGGTCATCCAGGGAGCGCAGTCCGGTGAGTTCCTCAGGCGCCTGCACGGCCTGCTGCTCGGTGAGGAGGGCTTCTACGACGAGATCTTCCGTTCGCTTCGGATCCCCTACGAGCCGATCCGCTGGGCCAAGGACATCTCGACCACCCACGACGAGGACATCAGCAAGCAGGCACGGGTCCTGGAGCTGATCCACGCCTACCGGGTGCGCGGCCACATGATGGCCGACACCGACCCGCTGGAGTACCAGCAGCGCAGCCACCCCGATCTGGAGATCGAGTCGCACGGGCTGACGCTGTGGGACCTCGACCGGGAGTTCGCCACCGGCTCCTTCGGCGGCGATCCCAAGTTCATGAAGCTGCGCGGCATCCTGGGCATCCTGCGTGACTCGTACTGCCGCACCATCGGCATCGAGTACATGCACATCCAGGACCCCGAGCAGCGTCGCTGGATCCAGCAGCGGGTGGAGCAGCCGCACCAGAAGCCGCCACGCGAGGAGCAGCTGCGCATCCTCATGAAGCTCAACCAGGCCGAGGCGTTCGAGACGTTCCTGCAGACCAAGTTCGTCGGCCAGAAGCGGTTCAGCCTCGAGGGCGGGGAGACGACGATCCCCCTGCTCGACGAGATCTGCGACTCGGCCGCCGGGGCCGGGCTGGCCGAGGTGTGCATCGGGATGGCCCACCGCGGCCGCCTGAACGTGCTGGCCAACATCGTCGGCAAGTCCTACAGCCAGATCTTCCGCGAGTTCGAGGGCAACCTCGACCCGCGCACCGTGCAGGGATCCGGTGACGTCAAGTACCACCTCGGTGCCGACGGCTGCTTCACCTCCGGCTCCGGCGCGACGGTCGACGTGTCGGTCGCGGCGAACCCGTCGCACCTCGAGACGGTCGACCCGGTGCTCGAGGGCATCGCGCGCGCCAAGCAGGACGTCCTCGACCGGGGGGCGGAGTTCCCGGTGCTGCCCCTGCTCGTGCACGGCGACGCCGCCTTCGCTGGGCAGGGCGTGGTGGCCGAGACCCTGAACCTCTCGCAGCTGCGGGGCTACCGGACCGGTGGCACGATCCACGTGGTCGTCAACAACCAGGTCGGGTTCACCACGTCACCGTCGCAGTCGCGCTCCTCCCTCTACAGCACCGACGTCGCGCGCATGGTCCAGGCGCCGATCTTCCACGTGAACGGCGACGACCCGGAGGCGTGCATCCGGGTGGCGCGGCTGGCGTTCGAGTACCGGCAGTCGTTCAACAAGGACGTCGTCATCGACCTGGTGTGCTACCGGCGGCGCGGCCACAACGAGGGCGACGACCCGTCGTACACCCAGCCGCTCATGTACGACCTCATCGAGCAGAAGCGCTCGGTGCGCAAGCTCTACACGGAGTCGCTCATCGGTCGTGGAGACATCACGATCGAGGAGGCCGAGCAGGTGCTGCGCGACTACCAGCAGCAGCTGGAGCGGGTGTTCCGGGAGGTGCGCGAGAGCGAGGCGGACCCGAGCGAGTGGACGACCGTGCCGGTCTACCCCGACAAGCCGACCGAGCCGAAGGCGACCACCGCGGTGTCCCGGGAGGTCCTCAAGCGGGTGGCGGACGCGCACGTGAACACCCCGCCCGGGTTCACCGTCCACCCCAAGGTGCTCCCCCAGCTGCAGCGGCGGGCGGCAGCCATCACCGACGGTCCCATCGACTGGGGCACCGGCGAGATCCTGGCGTTCGCCTCGTTGCTGCTGGAGGGCCGCCCGGTGCGGCTTGCCGGTCAGGACTCGCGGCGCGGCACCTTCGTGCAGCGCTTCGCGACGATCATCGACCGCAACAACGGCGACGAGTGGACGCCGCTGGCGAACCTCAGCGAGGACCAGGGCCGGTTCTTCGCCTACGACTCGCTGCTCTCGGAGTACGCCGCGCTGGGTTTCGAGTACGGCTACTCCGTGGCCCGGCCGGAGGCCCTGGTGCTCTGGGAGGCGCAGTTCGGCGACTTCATCAACGGCGCCCAGACGATCATCGACGAGTACATCACCGCCGGTGAGACCAAGTGGGGGCAGCAGTCCGGGGTGGTGCTCCTGCTGCCGCACGGGTACGAGGGCCAGGGACCCGACCACTCGTCGGCGCGCATCGAGCGCTTCCTGACGATGGCCGCGGACCAGGCGTTCGTGGTGGCACAGCCGTCGACGCCGGCCAGCTACTTCCACATCCTGCGCAACCACTCGCTCAGCGAGAAGCACCGCCCGCTGGTGGTCTTCACGCCCAAGTCGATGCTGAAGCGCAAGGAGGCCGCCTCGCAGCCCGAGGACTTCGTCAACGGGACGTGCCGGCCGGTCATCGGCGACGACGTGGTGGACCCGGCCGCGGTCGAGAAGGTGCTGCTGTGCTCGGGCCGGATCACCTGGGACCTCGTGGTGGAGCGCACGAAGCGTGAGGGGGACTCGCCGAGGACGGCGATCGTGAGGCTCGAGCAGCTCTACCCGCGGCCGGTGGAGCAGCTCGAGGCCGAGCTGGGCAGGTACCCGAACCTGCGCGAGGCGCGATGGGTCCAGGACGAGCCGGCGAACATGGGTCCCTGGCCGCACATGGCGCTGAACCTGGCACCGGAGCTGTCGGTGCCGCTGAAGCGGGTGTCGCGCGCGGCGTCGACCTCGCCCGCGGTCGGTCAGGCCAGCCGTCACAAGTCCGAGCAGCAGGAGCTGCTGGAGCAGGCCTTCGGCGACTGATCGGTACGTCGTGTACTTCACCGACCGCGGTATCGAGGAGCTGCTGCAGCGGCGCGGCGAGGAGGACGTCAGCGTCGCCTGGCTCGCCGACCGGCTGCAGGAGTTCGTGGACCTGCACCCCGACTTCGAGGTGCCCGTCGAGCGGCTGGCCACCTGGCTGGCCCGGCTCGACGACCCCGACGAGGAGTAGCCGACCCGCCCCTCATGTCTGGCCGACCCGCCCTCGATGTCTGGCCGACCCGCCCTCGATGCCGGAACTCAGCCGGCGCAGGTCACGCAGGTCCGGGCCACCGGACGGGCCTCGAGCCGCTCCGACGCGATCTGCCGGCCGCACGACTCACAGCGGCCATAGGCGCCGGTCCGCACCCGGACGAGAGCGGCGTCGATCTCGGCCAGGTGGCGTTCGACCTGCTCGACCAGCGCACCGACCTGGGAGCGCTCGAACGCGATGGTCGCGCCTTCGGGGTCGTGCTCGTCGTCGGCGTTGGAGTCCCGCGAGGCCTCCACGATGCCGCCGAAGTCCAGCCGAAGCCGCGCAAGCCTCTCGAGGGTCGTGTCACGGTCGGCCGCGAGTCGGTTCTGCCAGTGCGTCACGCCGTGGGACCCGCATCGCGATGACGGCTCAGCACGTGAAGACGACCTTGCCGAACACGGCGCCCTTCTCCATCGCCGCGAAACCCTCGCCCGCCTCCGTCAACGGAAGCGTCCGGTCGATCAACGGGCGCACACCGGTGGCGTCGAGCATCTGGACCAGCGCCGCCAGCTCAGCACGGGTGCCCATGGTGGAGCCCACGACGCGCAGCTGCAGGAAGAAGATGCGCGTCAGCTCCGCATCGTCCAGCTTCGGCCCGCTCGTCGTACCGCTGATGACCACGGCGCCGCCTGGCCGCAACGCGCGGATCGAGTGCGACCAGGTGGCGCGCCCGACCGTCTCCATGACCGCGTCGACCTTGCCCGGCAGCCGGGTGTTGGTGTCGAAGACCTCGTGGGCGCCGAGCTCGAGTGCGCGGCGACGCTTTGCCTCGTCGCGGCTCGTCGCCCACACGCGGAGCCCCCCTGCTCGGGCCAGGGAGATGAGCGCGGTCGCGACGCCGCCGCCGGCTCCTTGGACGAGAACCGAGTCGCCGGCCTTGAGCCCGCCCCGGGTGAAGAGCATGCGGTACGCCGTGAGCCAGGCGGTCGGCAGGCAGGCGGCCTCCTCGAACGACAACGTGGGCGGCTTGGGCACCAGGCTGCGACGCGGGACGGCCACCGTCTCGGCGAACGTGCCCTGGTGACGCTCGCTCAACAGCGAGCGCTTCGGGTCCAGCGTCTCGTCACCACTCCACCCGGGATCGGAGACCACGGCGTGCACGACGACCTCGTTGCCCTCCTCGTCGTACCCGGCCGCGTCGCAGCCGAGGATCATCGGCAGCTGCTCCTCCCTCAGCCCCACGCCGCGCAACGACCAGAGGTCGTGGTGGTTGAGGGCGGTCGCCTTGACCGTCACCGTCGTCCACCCGTCGGGCACCTCCGGTTCCGGACGCTCCCCGAGCGTCAGCCCCGACAGCGGGTCTTCGGAGGAGAACGACGAGGCAGAGACGGCGAACATGCCCCGGACCCTATCCAGCCCTGCATCGAGGGCGGCTCGGCCAGACATCGTGGGCGGCTCGGCCAGACATCGTGGGCGGGTCAGCGCGTGTGGCGGGGTCCGCGGGCACCCAGCAGTCGGCGGCCGCGCCCGCCGGGTGGCCACACCAGTCCCACCACCCTGGCCACGACGGCCTGGTCGGGGAGGGCGCCGACTGACCACGAGTCGACCCCCACCGCAGGGTTGTCGCGCTCGACCCACCAGCCGTCGGCCTCCCGGCGTACGACGCGCTTCACCGCGACCACGCCGTCGGGCAGCCGTACGACGGCCAGCCGCCCGATCCGCGGCCGGACGCCGTGCAGCAGCAGCAGCCGGTCGCCGTCGTACAGCGTCGGCTCCATCGACCGACCATGCACGACGCCCAGCCCCACCCGCATGTCGCAACCCTTCCGCGCCCGGACCCGAGCCCCCGGGCCGGTTTTCCGGCGTCGAGGCCACGGGGGTAGTGTCGCAGCCAGGCTTCGACCGGTCAGCCGACCGGGCGCGTCTCCGACCTGCACGAGAAAGGACCTCGGATGTTCTCGCGACTCCTGTCCCTTGTCACCGCTCCGACCCTCGACGTCCACGCCCACTGTGACCTGCCGTGCGGCGTGTACGACCCGTCGCAGGCCCGCTTCGAGGCCGAGTCGATCAGGATGATCATCGGCAAGGTGGCGGACAATCCCGACCCCGACTTCCGGACCCGGGCCATCCTCATCAAGGAGGAGCGGGCGCAGCTGGTCAAGCACCACCTGTGCGTGCTGTGGACCGACTACTTCAAGCAGCCGCACTTCGAGAAGTATCCCCACCTGCACTCGCTCATCAACGAGGCCACCAAGCTGGCCGGTGGTGGCGGCGCCAAGGGGTCGATGGACGCCGACGTCGCCGACCAGCTGATCGCGAAGATCGACGAGATCGCCGCAATCTTCGCCGAGACCAAGAACGCCTGAGCCACACTGGAGCGGGGGCGGCGCCGACGGCGTCGGCGTGGCCCCTGCGCCCGGCCGCTGTCGGCGTGACAGCGTGGCGCCCGTGCCGGCCGTGGAAGTCGAGAGCCCCGTGATGACCGAGAACTCACCGGACGCCGAGTTGCGGCTGCCGGCCGACAGCGCCTACCTCGCCGTGCTCCGGACAGCGACGGCCGGGCTGGCGGCGCGCATCAACTTCACCCTCGACGACATCGAGGACCTCCGGATCGCCGTCGACGAAGCCTGCGCGATCCTGCTTCCTCAGGCGCTGCCCCAGTCCGAGCTCGACTGCCGGTTCTGGTTGGGCCAGGCGACGATGACCGTCGCCGTGGGAGCGACGTGCGAGGACCCGCACCCACCCTCCGAGCAGGGCTTCGCCTGGCGGGTGCTGTCCGCTCTGACCACGTTCGCGACCTCGAAGGTCGAGGAGGACCGTCTCGTGCTGACCCTCTCCCGCAGCGCGGGCCGCCACCCCTGATGGCCACGATGACCGACAACGGGCTCCCCGAGCCCTCCCCGGAGGCTGCCCTGGACGGCGACCCGACCGACGCGCCGGACCCGGCCGACCCGACGGAGCCGACCGACGTGGTCGCGCAGGGCGAGGCGCCCGACGCCGCAGACCCCGCCGCCGCCGTGTCCGACCTGGCCGACGCGCCCGATGCGCCCGACCTGCCCGACGCGCCCGACGTGGACGACGGGGACGACGGGGACGACGGGGCCGTGGTGACCAGTGACCTGCATGCGCGCACCACGGCGCTCTTCGAGGCGATGCAGGCCACCGACGAGACCGAGGAGTCCGCGCGACTGCGCAGCGAGCTGGTCGAGCTCCACCTGCCGTTGGCGGAGTACCTCGCCCGCCGGTTCGGCAACCGCGGCGAGCCGCACGAGGACCTGGTGCAGGTGGCGACGATCGGCCTCATCAAGGCCATCGACCGGTTCGACCTCGAACGACAGGTGGCCTTCTCGACGTACGCCACCCCGACGATCGTCGGCGAGATCAAGCGGCACTTCCGCGACCGCGGCTGGACGATCCGGGTGCCCCGCCGGCTCCAGGAGATCCAGGCGGTCATCAACCAAGCGGTCAGCGACCTCGGCCAGGAGCTGGGCCGCTCGCCGACCGTCGCCGAGCTCGCGACGCGCGTCGGGATGTCCGAGGAAGAGATCCTCGAGGGGCTGGAGTCGGCGAACGCCTACAGCCCGTTGTCGCTCGACGCGCCCGACCCGAACGGCGAGGTCGGTGCGGTCATCGAGCAGCTCGGGGACTACGACGACGCCCTCGACGCGGTCGTGGACCGGGAGACCGTCAAGCCGCTGCTCGACCAGCTCGACGCCCGCTCCAAGCGGATCCTGCTGCTGCGTTTCTTCCGCAACATGACCCAGTCGCAGATTGCCGAGGAGCTCGGCATCTCGCAGATGCACGTCTCACGGCTGCTGAGCCGTACGCTGGCCGACCTCCGCAAGGCGCTCGAGGACCAGCCGGCCGGGTGACGCGGCCGGCAGCAGCTGGTCTAGTCCGCCTGCCCCACCGCGCGCAGGGAGGCGGGGTTCATGATGCCCACGATCGTGACCGCTCCGAGCACGATCATGAGCACCGCCACGATCGTGGTGCCGCCGCCCCAGAAGCTCCCGCCGACGAGGATGATGATGAGCTGGGCGAGGATGACCGGCGCACGCGCCCACGACCGGAGCCGGTAGAGCTGCCAGGCGCAGTAGCCGAGGAAAGCCCCGAAGGCCAGGAAGAACGCCGTCGTGGTGCCTGCCATGACCAGGCGCTGGTCGTTCATCGCCGGCAGGATCACCAGCCCCTGGAGCACCAGCACGACGGCCTCCACACCCGTCAGCAGCACCGCGACCTTCAGGGCAGGCGGCACCGCACCGGGTCTGGAAGGACCAGGACGAGCGTGAGGAAAGGCCACAGCCGCCGATCGTACGTCGCCAGCAGGCGGGTATTCCCCAACGGTCGTGTGACCAAACCGACCGGCCAGGGGTCTTGATCGACCTCCACCGGCTTGACACGATCATCGTCGTCGGTGAAGGGGCTCGCCGTCCCTCGCCGCATCGCCATCGTCCGTGGTCGGCGACCTCGGGTCGGCCCCATTGACCAGCTTAAGGAGTATACCGCCATGGACTGGCGCCACCGTTCCGCGTGCCTCGACGAGGACCCGGAGCTGTTCTTCCCGATCGGAAACACCGGTCCGGCCATCCTGCAGATCGAGGAGGCCAAGCAGGTGTGCCGGAGGTGCGACGTGCGCGAGCAGTGCTTGGCGTGGGCACTCGAGGCCGGCCAGGACCACGGCGTGTGGGGCGGTCTCAGCGAGGACGAACGTCGGGCGCTCAAGCGCCGCAACGCCCGCGCGCGGGTGCGTACGGCGGTCTGATCCCGCACCGCGACCGGCTCAGGGTCACGCCAGCGGGACCCTGACGTCGACCTGCGTCCCTCCGCACGGCGACACCCCGATGCGGATCGCCCCTCCGAGCTCCGACTCCACGAGCGTGCGCACGATGGACAGCCCGAGGCTCGCCGACCGTTCGGCGTCGAACCCCTCCGGGAGCCCGCGCCCGTCGTCGGCGACGCTGAGCCTCAGGCTTCCGGCGCTCCGCGCCGCGGTCACCTCCACGTGGCCCGGGCCGCCTCCGAACGCATGCTCGGTGGCGTTCTGCAGCAGCTCGGTGAGCACCATCGCGATCGGGGTGGCGACCTCGCCCGGGAGCACGCCGAACGACCCCGACCGCGACGAGCTGAGCGGGGCCTCGGTCGATCCGACCTCGGTCACCATGACCCGGAGCCGATCGGCGACCTCGTCGAAGTCGACGTTCTCGTCGAGCGACTGGCTGAGTGTCTCGTGGACGAGGGCGATCGAGCCCACCCGTCGTACCGCCTCCTCCAGCGCCGCCGTCGCCTCGGGCACCGTCATCCGGCGCGCCTGGAGCCGTAGCAGCGCTGCCACCGTCTGCAGGTTGTTCTTCACCCGGTGGTGGATCTCGCGGATCGTGGCGTCCTTGGTGACCAGCTCGCGGTCGCGGCTGCGAAGGTCGGTGACGTCGCGCATCAGCACCAGGGCACCGGTGTGCTCCGTGGCGCTGCGCAGCGGGATCGAGCGCACGATGACCACCGTGGCGCCGTTGCTGACCTCGGTGTCCCGGGCAGCCTGACCGCCGAGCACCACACTGAGCGACTCCTCGTCGGGGCGGCGGGACGCCGGGATGAGGTCGCGCGTGGTGCCCGCGAGGTCCAGGCCGGCGAGGTCCGTGGTCAGCCCCAGCCGTCGGTAGACCGACAACGCGTTGGGGCTGGCGTAGGTCACCATCCCCTGCGCGTCGATCCGCACGAAGCCGTCACCGACCCTGGGCGAGTCCGTGTGGTCCGAGCGCTGCCCTCGATGCGGGAAGTCCCCGTTGCTGATCATCTGCGTCAGGTCGGTCGCCGTCTGGAGGTAGGCGAGCTCGAGCCTCGACGGGGTCCGGACGCCGAGCAGGTTGGTGTTGCGGCCGATCAGGGCGAGCACCCGCCCGTCGCGCCGCACCGGGATCGCCTCGACCCGCACCGGCACCTCGTCGCGCCACTCCGGGTCGCCCTCGCGCACGACGCGTTCCTGCTGGAGTGCCGCGTCGAGCAGTGGCCGCCGGCCGGTCGGGACGAAGGCACCGACGATGTCGTCGACGTACGACGTCGGGCCGGTGGTCGGGCGCATCTGCGCGGCGGCCCACAGGCCGTGCCCGTCCCGGTCCGGGAGCCACAGGATGAGGTCGGCGAAGGACAGGTCGGCGATGATCTGCCAGTCGGCCAGCAGCAGGTGGAGCCAGGCGACATCGTCGTCGCCGAGGTGGGTGTGGGCCCGAGCCAGCTCGGTCAGCGACGGCACCGGACCAGGGTAGGCATGGCCCTCGACCTGGCCGGAGACGCCCGAGGAGCGGCGTCGCCCGACCGTCTCGGGTGGGTAGGGTTCCCGCCTATGACCGACCCGACAGCCGAAGCAGAGGATCTGGCGGCCGCAGGTACCGGGTCACCCGAGGCCGCGGTCGAGGGCCACAGCGGCGACCACGCGGTGGCCGTCGCCGCCGCTCACGGGGTGGACACGATGTTCACGCTGTCGGGGGCGCACGTCTTCCCGATGTACGACGGGGCGGTCAAGGCCCAGCCTCCGATGCGGCTGCTCGACGTACGCCATGAGCAGACGGCGGTCTTCGCGGCCGAGGCGGTCGGCAAGCTGACCCGGACCCCCGGCCTTGCGGTGCTCACGGCCGGCCCCGGAGTCACCAACGGTGTCAGTGCCATCACCCAGGCGCGTTTCAGCGGCGCCCCCCTGGTCGTCATCGGGGGCCGTGCGCCTGACAACCGCTGGGGCAGCGGCAGCCTGCAGGAGCTCGATCACGTGCCGCTGGTGGCCCCGGTCACCAAGTCGGCGCGCACGGTCCATGACGCGGGCGCGGTCGGGGCCGAGGTCGACCGGGCCTGCACCCTCGCGCGGACCCCGCACCGTGGTCCGACCTTCCTCGACGTGCCGATGGACGTGTTCTTCGAGAGCCGGACCGCGTCGCGTCCGGCGTACACCCCGCCGGAGCGCGTGGAGCCCGACGGCGAGGCGATCGCGGAGATCGGCGGTCTGCTGGCGGAGGCGTCCCGGCCGGTGCTGGTGATCGGTGGCGACGTCTGGGCCGACGGCGCGGAGGAGGCGGCGCTCCGGCTGGTGGAGTACGCCGGCCTGCCCGCGATCACCAACGGCATGGGTCGCGGCGTCGTTGCCGGCGGTCACCCGATGCTGGCGACAAAGGCGCGCGGCATCGCGCTCGGCACCAGCGACCTGGTGATCGTCGTCGGGACCTCGCTGGACTTCCGGCTCTCGTACGGCGTCTTCGGGGGCAAGGACGGGGCTCGACCGGCGAAGGTCGTCCACCTCGCCGACTCACCCGGGCAGGTGTCGGCCCACGCGGAGCTGGCCGGGTCAGCCAGCGGCGACCTGACGCTGGTGCTGGACGGAGTGCTGGCGTCGCTGCAGCAGCAGCTGCGCCGGCCGGACTGGACGCCGTGGGTCGAGAAGCTGCAGGCGGCGGTGGCCGCGGCTGCTTCGCGCGACCGCTCGTTGCTCACCGCCGAGGCCGACCCGATCCACCCGGCGAGGATCTACGGCGAGCTGCTGCCTCGGCTGGCTGACGACGCCGTGGTCATCGGTGACGGCGGCGACTTCGTCTCCTTCGCCGGGAAGTTCGTCGAGCCTGCTCGTCCCGGGGGATGGCTGGACCCGGGCCCGTACGGCTCCCTCGGCGCCGGGCTGGGCGCCGCGATCGCCGCCCGGCTGTCCCGGCCCTCGGCGCAGGTGGTGCTGCTCCTGGGCGACGGCGCGGCCGGCATGTCCCTGATGGACGTGGACACCCTGGTGCGGCACCGCCTGCCGGTGGTCATGGTGGTCGGCAACAACTCTGCGTGGGCGCTCGAGAAGGGCCCGATGCAGATGCTCTACGGCTACGACGTGATCGCCGACCTCGCGCCGCAGACCCGGTACGACCAGGTCGTGACCGCTCTCGGCGGTGGCGGTGAGATGGTGACCGACCCCTCGCAGATCGGCGCCGCCCTCGACCGGGCGTTCGACGCGGGTGTCCCCTACCTCGTCAACGTCATCACCGACGTCGATGCCACCTATCCGCGCAACACCTTCGGCATCTGACCCCTCCTCGCCGACCCGCCCTTCATGTCCGGCCGACCCGCCCTTCATGTCCGGCCGACCCGCCCCGCATGTTCGGCCGACCCGCCCCGCATGCTGGTCCGATGGACACGTCGACCCCTGCTGTCACCCTGACCTTCGAGGTCACCGCGGCCGACACCGCCGCGGCCGTCGGATCAGGTGACTTGCCGGTGCTCAGCACGCCTGGGCTGCTGGCGTGGGCCGAAGCGGCAACCTGCGCCGCTCTTGCGGGAACCATCGGCGCTGGCCAGACCTCCGTGGGCAGCCGGGTGACGCTGGAGCACCGCGCCGCCAGCCTCGTCGGCGAGCGAGTCGACGTCACGGCGACCCTCATCCACCGGGACGGGCGGCTGTGCCGCTTCGAGGTTGCGGCCGTGAACTCCACCGAGGTGGTCGTCGGGCACGGCGAGATCACCCGGATCGTGGTGGAACGAGACGGGTTCATGGCACGCGTCCGACGCTGAGTACGCCGTACCTGCATCGCGGGCGGCTCGACCAGACACCGTGGGCGGCTCGACCAGACACCGCGGGCGGCTCGACCAGACACCGCGGGCGGCTCGACCAGACACCGCGGGCGGCTCGACCAGACACCGCGGGCGGCTCGACCAGACACCGTGGGCGGCTCGATTAGGTGGGGGTTCCGGGCACCTGAGAGGATGAGCACCCCGCAGGAACTCGCTGCAGGGGACCGTCGCACCGACTGGAAGGGATCTGATCATGGGCAAGACTGGCCGTAAACGCCGCGCCCGCAAGAAGAAGGGCGCCAACCACGGGAAGCGCCCCAACGCCTGACTTCAGGACTCTGGCGCTGACGCGCGACGACCCCGGCCCATCGGTCCGGGGTCGATCTGCGTCTGCGCCAAGTCGGCACCGCACGTGCCGGCGGGAACGGAGAACCAGAGCTAGTCGATCAGCCGCACGTGGACTTCACGGATGTGGACGAGCACCCGCTCACGCAGCGCCTCAGGAGCGTGCTCGGAGCACGACCGCGCCACCAGCGCCTTGACCGTCCGCTCGAGGTCGTACTTGAGCAGGCAGGGCCGACAGTCGTCGAGGTGCTGCTGGATCTCGGTGACGTCAGCGTCGGCCAGCTCGTGGTCGATGAAGAAGAACATCCGCTCGAGCGCCTTGGCGCACTCGGGGTCGTAGGAGTCGCCACACGTCATGACAGTGCCTCCGCCTGTGCCGCCTTGATGCCGCGGTCGCGTGCGTAGTCGGTGAGCATGCCCCGAAGTTGCCGGCGGCCGCGATGCAACCTCGACATCACCGTGCCGATCGGGGTGTCCATGATCTCGGCGATCTCCTTGTAGGGGAAACCCTCGACATCGGCAAGGTAGACGGCCAGGCGAAAGTCCTCGGGCAGCTGCGACAGGGCGTCCTTCACGTCACTGTCGGGGAGCCGCTCGAGTGCCTCCATCTCAGCCGACTTGAGGCCGGAGGAGGTGTGCGACTCGGCCCGCGCGAGCTGCCAGTCCTCGACCTCCTCGGACAACGAGGGCTGAGGTTCACGCTGCTTCTTGCGGTAGCTGTTGATGAACGTGTTCGTGAGGATCCGGTACAGCCAGGCCTTGAGGTTCGTCCCCTCGCGGAACTGGTGGAACGCGGAGTACGCCTTCGCGAACGTCTCCTGCACCAGGTCCTCGGCGTCCTGCGGGTTGCGCGTCATGCGCATCGCGGCGGAGTAGAGCTGGTCGAGATACGGCAGGGCATCCCGCTCGAAGCGCAGTGCCCGCTCCTCGGCCGACTCCGGCTCGGTGGCGGTCTGCTCGGTCGCCACGTCCGAGGGAGGCTGCTGGTCTGACATCGTCCTCCACCCTACCGGGAGGGGTACGGACGGAATCCGGACGGACTGCACGCACGCACCGGGTGCGGCCACGTCGACCACCCCGCCTTCCGCAAGGGCGCCGGCTGCTCCAGCGCGTCTGTCAGGTGCCAACGCCCTTCCCCGGGCTTCGATTCCCGACGATGTCGCGAACTACGAACTCCAGCGCCGCCTCGACGATGATCCCGAGGGCGTCACTCTGGCTGAGCAGCCCTCGTCGCGACACCTTGAACCCGTGGTCGGCTCCCGGTACGACGACCACCGGCTGCTCCACCGGGAACTCGTCAGGCCCTCCGAACGCATCGGCCTCGCCCTGGACCACGAGCGTCGGCACCGTCACCGCGGTGAGCTCCTCCAGGCGCGAGCGTTCCGGGCGGCCCGGCGGGTGCAGCGGGAAGGCCAGGGCGAGCACCCCGGAGGCGCCGAGGTGGTGTGCGGTCCGGGCCGCGCTGCGGGCTCCGGCGCTGCGCCCGCCGAGCAGGAGTGGCGTCCGTGGCCGGAGCCGGTCGGCGATCGCGACCAGGCACTCGTCGAGCACCTGCGGGGCCGGAGCCAGCCGACGACCGGCCACCCGCCACGGCTGCTCCAGCCGGATGACCGTGATGCCTTCGCGGGGCAGCTCCGACGCGAGCGCCGCCAGGTCCCGCGCCTCGTGCCCGCCCCCGGCCCCGTGCCCCAGCAGGAGGGTGGCGCACGGCTGCCGCGACCGGTCGGTGTGGAGCCGCGCCGTCCCGTGAGGGGTGGGGACCTCCCGCACCGACGTCATGGGGCGTCCTGCGCGTGCAACCCCTCCGGCAGCTCGACCTCCGTCAACGGCAGCGGCTCCAGGAGCTCGGGACCGTTGTTGCGCACGCTGTTGACCTGGGTGGACACCGGGTAGGCCTCGAGCCGGCCGGGCGCCGCCGGCACCAGCAGCTTCCGCAGCACCTCCGGGTCGTTGCGCGTCGGGTCGAGCCACGCGGCGTACCGCTCCGGCTCCACCAGCAGCGGCATCCGGTCGTGGATCTGCCCGACCTCGTCCTCGGCCGAGGTGGTGAGCACGGTGCAGGTCCAGCGGAACCGGTCGCGGTCGTCGTCGTCCCGGGTCGGGTCACGCCAGATCTCGTACAGCCCGGCCATGGCGAGGACCGCCCCGTCCTTCGGCCGGATGAAGAACGGCTGCTTGAGAGGCTTCCCGCTCTTGGTGCGCTGCTCGGTGGGGTACCACTCGTAGTACCCGTCCGCCGGGATCAGGCACCGACGCTTGGCGAACGCCTGCCGGAACGCGGGCTTCTCCTCGACCGTCTCCATGCGTGCGTTGATCATCCGGTTGCCGATCGCGGGGTCCTTGGCCCAGAACGGGACGAGCCCCCACCGCAGCACCCGCAGCTGGCGCTGCTCGGCCGGCTGCGGCTCCTGTGTACCCGGGGGGCCCTCGTCATCGGCAGCCCGACCGCGCTCCCCCGCCGGTGGGCGCTCGACGACGGCGTAGACCTCCTTGGTCGGCGCCACGTTGTAGTCGGGCGCCAGCGGCTCGCTGACCGTCTCGGTCAACGTGGCCCGGTCGATCTCGAACTCCTCGGCGAGGTCCTCCGGGCGCCGGCTGGAGGCGTAGCGGCCACACATGGGGCCACCATAGACAGGTGGCTGCTGAACGCAGCCGTGCCGCAGCCCGATGTGGCGCGACACCACTGAGCTCCGATGAGGTGAGGACACGGTGCGCAGGCTGTACGTCGTCACGCATCCCGAGTCCGAGCACCATGTGTCCCGGCTCGTCGGCGGCTGGTACGACTCCGGCCTCACCGAGCGGGGGCTCCGCCAGGCAGCGGTCATCGGAGAACGGATCCGCGAGCTGGTTCCCGGCGACTCTCAGGTCGAGCTGTACTCGTCCGACCTCCGACGCGCGGCGCAGACCGCGGAGGCGATCGCCCAGCAGGTCGCCGTGGAGCCCAGGTTCCTGCGAGGCCTGCGCGAGAAGTCCTACGGGATGGCCGAGGGCAGGGCGCAGAGCTGGCTCGACGAGCGGTTCGTCCCACCGCCCCCGACCGGCGACCGGATGCACCACCACGAGGGCATCGCCGGCGCGGAGACCAGGCACGAGCTCGCCTCACGCGTGTACGACGCCCTCGGCTCCGTGCTCGGCAGCCCGTGCGCCCACCAGGTCATCGTCACCCACGGCTTCGCGCTGACCTTCGTCGTCGCCGCATGGATCGGCCTCCCGCTCGACGCCGCCGGCCACGTCGGTTTCCGGTCCCACAGTGGAGGGATCACGGTGCTGGAGCAGGACGACTACTTCCACAACCGCGCCGTGGTGACGCTCGACGACACCTCGCACCTGGCAGCGGAGTAGCCGTGGCCGGCGCTGCGATTCAGCCGGGAGTGCTCGGGTCGTCAGGAGGTTCTGCGAGAGCCGCACTGTCAGGTGCAGAGCTCACGCAGCAACGGCACCGCGAGGTCGGCGCGTGCCGGCAGTCCCTCGAGCCAGACGCGCGGCTCGCCGGCGGGCTCCAGGTCCTCGAGCAGCTCGCGGGTCAGGCAGACCCCACGGCCGAGCGCCGACGAGCGACGTACCAGCGCCAGCACCCGGTCGCTCCCGGCGCCTGCGATCGTCTCCTCGCCCGGGAAGGCGCTGCGCAGCACCTCCACCGCTCCCGCGAGCCGCAGGGCACGGGAGAACGCGGCATGGGGTCCGGCAGGGACCGGCGTGGCCGAGAAGTCGACGACGAGCAGGGCGTGGCCGAGCCGTACGGCGGGACCGCTGCGGGCGGCCTCCCGGTAGACCTCGGCCAGCCGCGCCCGCAGGTGCGGGATGGTCGCGAGGCCGGTCAACGGGTCCTCGCACGTGACCTCGTGGAGGAAGCCCAGTGTCACCTCGCTCCACGCCACCGAAAGAGCTTCAGCGGCCTGGAACTGCGGCTCCGCCAACCCCATGGCGGCGAAGGTCGAGCTGAGCCCGGACAGCGCTTCTCCCAGAGAAGCGCCGTCACGGGCCAGCACCCGACCGACCTCCGCACAGGCGGCAACCGGACTTCCTCCCGAGGCCAAGGCCTCACCCACTGCGTCGAAGCCTGGCGGCAGCAGCCGCCGCTCCGACTCGGTGAGCTCCCGCCCTGAGGCCCGGGTCTCGACGGCCTTCCGTCGGACGAGAGACGTCAGTGAGCTTCTCACCCTGTCCCCCTCCTGGTCCCCCCGCCGGCTGCCCTTCGTGCAGCGACCGGCTTCGTGCCGTCACCCGATGAGACGGTGCCGGCATCGATCCATGACGCGGGTTCGGCAACTTTTCCGTTCTGGTGGGTAAGGCTGTGCGCGAGCCACCGACCCTCGCGCTGACCCCTGAGAAGGGCTAGGCTCACAATCGGATCAATGAGTGCACAGATGACCAAACGGACATCCCCTCGGACGGCAAGGCAGCACCACTGACATGAGCCAGCTGCTGGACGACCTCGTCACCCCGAGCGACGCCGAGCTGATCTCGCGCGTCCGCAGCGGCGATGCTGACGCCTACGCGGAGCTCTTCACGAGGCATGTCGACGCAGCCCGGCGGCTGGCGCGGCAGCTTGCGCGCGGCCCGGACGTGGACGACCTGGTCTCCGATGCCGTCACCAAGGTGATGGCGGTCCTGCAGCGGGGCGGTGGCCCCGACGTCAGCTTCCGGGCTTATCTGCTGACCGCCGTACGCCGTGTGCACGTCGACCGGGTCCGGGCCCAGTCGCGGCTCACTCCTACCGATGACCTGGGCGAGTTCGACCCCGGCGTGCCGTTCCACGACACCGCGGTCGCGTCCTTCGAGAACGGTGCTGTCGCCCGAGCCTTCGCCACGCTGCCCGAACGCTGGCAGATGGTGCTGTGGCACCTCGAGGTGGAGGGCCAGAAGCCCGCAGACGTCGCACGGCTGCTGGGCATGAGCGCGAACTCGGTCTCCGCGCTGGCCTACCGGGCACGCGAGGGGCTGCGGCAGGCGTTCCTCGCCGCCCACCTCGCCGACACGCCTCCCTCCGACTGTCGGTGGGTCCTCGAGCACCTCGGTGGCCACGTCCGCAAGGGGCTGGCGCGCCGCGAGTCGGCCAAGGTGCAGGTGCACCTCGAAGACTGTCGGCGGTGCACCGCCACCTATCTGGAGCTCTGCGAGGTCAACGCGGACCTGCGCGGGGTGCTCGCTCCGCTGCTGCTGGGGTCGCTGGCGGCCGGTTACCTCGCCTCGAGCGGCAGCGCCGCGGGGTCCGCCACCGGAGTGGTGGCGATCCTCGGCCGCGCCAAGGAGTACGTCGGCGCCCAGCTCGTGCCGTCGGCCGGTGGTGCGGTCGCCACGACGGTCGCGGTGGCGACCGCCGTCGCGCTCTCGATCGGCGGGACGCCCTCGCAGGACCCGGCCGAGGACGGCGACGGCGGGCGGTCCGCCATCGCCGACACGCCCTGGACGGTGAACACGCCGCTGCCGGGCAGCCCCGCCCCGAGCACGGATGACCGCGGGACCAGGGACGCGGTCAGCGGCGGCAGTGGGGGTCGCGGTGGTCCGCTGGGCACCGGCGACCCTGGCGTCTCCGCGCCCTTCGACGCGGTGCCGTTGGGCGGCCGTGAGCTCGCCCGGCTCCTCGATGCCCGCACGCAAAGACTCGAGACCGCACCCGACCCCGGCCCCACCCTCCCGGTCGACCTTCCCGAGGCGCCGGGCACGCCGGTCGTCGACGCCCCGGACCGACGCCAGGACCCGACGCCGGATGGCCCCACGCGTCGGGAGCGGCCGGACCGCGTCAAGACACTCACCGACAAGCAACCCGACAAGAAGCTCGACACGCAACCGACGGTCCAGTCGCCGCCCGACGGGTCTTCCGACCGGCCGGAGCCCGGGACCAAGCAAGATCCCCCGCCGGACGCGCGGCCTGACGGCAATCAGAAGGGCAAGGGCCCAAGACACGACCAAGGCCTCCACAAGGGCCACCACAAGCCCCACCCCCAGGGCAAGCAGCCCGGCCACGGGCAGGACAAGCCCAAGAACAAGCCCAAGAACGAGCCCAAGAACAAGCACGGCAAGGGCCCCGGACACGACCAAGGCCTCCACAAGGGCCACCACAAGCCCCACCCCCAGGGCAAGCAGCCCGGCCACGGGCAGGACAAGCCGCAGGACAAGCCGCAGGACAAGCAGCCCGGCAAGCAGCCCGGCAGGCAGCAGGACAAGGGCAAGGGACCAAAGTAGGGCGCCCACCGGCGCCACCGGCGTCCCGGCCGGCGGTCTCGCTAGGCTCGCGGCGATGGACGCGCGCACCGCTGGGCTTCGACGTGTGATCGTGGCCGACCCTTGGCCGGCACCGACACCGGCCGGCCCCGTCACCGCGACGGTGTCGCTGCCGGGGTCGAAGTCGCTGACCAACCGCGCGCTCGTGCTCGCCGCGATCGCCGACGGCCCCTCGTCGGTACGACGGGCGCTGCGATCCCGGGACACCGAGCTCATGGCGCGGGCGCTCACCGCCCTCGGCGTCACGGTGGACACCGACGGTGACGACTGGACGGTGACACCGCGGGACCTGCGAGGCCCGGCGGACATCGACTGTGGGCTCGCCGGCACCGTGATGCGCTTCGTCCCCCCGGTCGCCGCGCTCGCGACCGGCGCCATCCGCTTCGACGGTGACGACCACGCCCGCATGCGGCCGATGGCGGCGGTGCTGAACGCGTTGCGTGCCCTCGGCGTCACGGTCGAGGACGACGGCCGCGGACGGCTGCCCTTCACGGTGCGCGGCGCGGGCGGAGCGCCCGGCGGCCTCGTCGTCATCGACGCCTCGAGCTCGAGCCAGTTCGTCTCGGCGCTGCTGCTCGCCGGAGCGAGGTACGACGACGGTGTCGACGTCCGCCACGACGGGAAGCCGGTCCCCTCACTTCCCCACATCGACATGACGGTGGCCGCGCTCCGGGAGCACGGGGTCAGGGTGCAGGACGAGGAGCCCAACCGCTGGCGGGTCCCCCCGGGGCCGGTGCACGCGGTGGACGTCGACATCGAGCCCGACCTGTCCAACGCCGCGCCGTTCCTGGCGGCAGCGGCCGTCACCCGCGGCCGGGTCACCGTGCCGGACTGGCCGGAGCGCACCACCCAGGCCGGTGACCGGCTGCGCGAGATCCTCACGCTCATGGGGGCCCAGGTGCACCGCGACGACGCCGGGCTCACCGTCGCCTGCGCCGGCCCCTTGCAGGGCGTCGACCTCGACCTGCACGAGGTCGGCGAGCTGGCGCCCGCAATGGCTGCGCTAGCGACGCTGGCGGAGTCGCCCTCGGTGCTGCGCGGCATCGAGCACATCCGTGGGCACGAGACCGACCGACTCGCCGCCCTCGCTCGGGAGCTGACCGGTCTCGGCGCGGAGGTGGAGGAGCGACCTGACGGCCTCGGCATCACGCCGCGGCCGCTGCACGGCGGGCTCTTCCGCACCTACGCCGACCACCGGATGGCACAGGCGGCGGTGATCGTCGGCCTCGCGGTGCCGGGCGTGCTCGTGGAGAACGTCGCCACGACCGCCAAGACCTTCCCCGACTTCCCGGCCGCCTGGTCGGCGCTCGTCGGAGGCTGAGGGGGGTCGTGGCACGGTCAGGGTACGAGCATCTCGAGCAGGAGTCGTTCGACCGGCCACGCCGCCGTACCCGTCCGCGCACCAAGGACCGGCCGACCTACGACGACGCGCACGAGGCGGTGGTGGTGACCGTCGACCGGGGCCGCTACACCTGCCGGCTCCATGCGGACGAGGAGGTCGTGGTCACCGCCATGAAGTCGCGCCCGTTGGGCCGCAAGGGGGTGGTGGTCGGCGACCGGGTGCGGCTGGTCGGCGACGTCACCGGAGTGGCCGGCGCGCTGGCCCGCATCGTCGAGGTGTGCGAGCGGCGCACCGTGCTGCGCCGGACCGCTGACGACGACGACCCGGTGGAGCGGGTGGTGGTCGCCAATGCCGACCAGCTCGTGGTCGTGGTCGCACTCGCCGACCCGGAGCCACGGACGGGGCTCGTGGACCGCGCCCTCGCCGCGGCGTACGACGCGGGCATCGACCCGCTCCTGTGCCTGACGAAGGCGGACCTGGCCGATCCGGGGCCGCTCGTCGAGATCTACCGGCCGCTCGAGGTCGACTACGTGGTGACGTCCCGCGGGCAGGACGTCGGCCCGCTGCTGGAGCGGCTGACCGGCAGGACGAGCGTGCTGCTGGGACACAGCGGCGTCGGGAAGTCGACGCTGGTCAACGCGCTCGTGCCGGGGGCCGGCCGCGCCACCGGCGAGGTCAACGACGTCACCGGGCGGGGCCGACACACCTCGACCTCGGCAGTCATGCTGCGACTGGCCGACGGCAGCGGCTGGATCGTCGACACCCCTGGCATCCGCTCCTTCGGGCTCGCGCACGTCGACCCTGCCCGGCTGATCGTCGCCTTCCCCGACCTCGCCGAGATGGCGCCGGAGTGCCCGCGGGGATGCACGCACGAGGCCACCGAACCGGAGTGCGCCCTGGACACCGCCGTGGCCGAGGGCCGCCTCGACCTCGCGCGGGTGGAGTCCTACCGACGGCTGCTCCGCAGCCGCGAGACGACGTACTGACCGGCCCGAACGGCGGCGACCTCAGCCGCCCTCCGGGATGTCCCACACGGCGGTGGCGCCGGCGTGCCCGGTGAGCATGACCATGACCACCGCGAAGCCCGCTGCGGCCAGGACGGCGACGGTGAGCACCGGCGGCAACCACCGCCGGGGTACGCCGGCGTGCGCGAAGCGCCTCGACGCCAGGGCACTCGGTGCGGGCAGCGCGGCGAAGGCCACGACGACCAGCACGGTCAGGATGATGACCGCGACCAGCAGCAGGTCCGCCCGGTCCTGGTGGGTGCCGAGAAGGTCGTTCAGCCGGGGGTCCGAGGTCAGGAACGGCCGGTCGCGCAGCAGCGAGGCCCCGGTCACCCGGGCAAGCATCACGGCGCCGATCGCCCCGAACGTCGCGAGCATCGCCACCCAGCGGATGAGCCACCGCGGCTTGTGCAGCAGCACGAGGGCGACGGCCGCCAGGGCGGAGAGCGGCACCAGACCGATCGCCAGATGGATCACCAGCGGGTGCAGCGGCAGACCGTCGATCTCCACGACGTCCAAGGTATCGCCACGTCACCATCACCCAGAGACGACGCGGAGACGACGCGACGACGGCGCGCGGGCCGGACCGCGTCTGCGGCGGCCGTGACCCCTAGCCTGAAACCCATGCCCGACAACCACACCGACGACCTGCGGCTGGCGCACGTCCTCGCCGACGATGCCGACTCGCTCAGCACGAGCCGCTTCCAGGCGATGGACCTGCGCGTGACCACCAAGCCCGACCTGACACCGGTCACCGACGCCGACCGTGCGGTCGAGTCGGGCATCCGCCGCACGCTCGCCAAGGCCCGTCCGCGAGACGCGGTGCTGGGTGAGGAGGAGGGGTCGAGCGGGTTCAGCCAGCGGCGTTGGGTGGTCGATCCGATCGACGGGACCAAGAACTACGTGCGCGGCGTGCCGGTGTGGGCGACGCTCATCGCCTTGATGATCGAGGACGAGGTCGTCGTCGGCGTGGTGTCGGCTCCGCTGCTCAACCGGCGCTGGTGGGCGACGAAGGGTGGCGGGGCGTTCACCGGCCGCTCGCTCTTCAAGTCGGCGCAGTGCCGCGTCTCGGACGTGTCGCGCCTGGAGGACGCCTCGATGTCGTACTCATCGCTCGACGGCTGGGACGACCGCGGCCGCCTCGACGACTTCCTGGCGCTGACCCGGCGCTGCTGGCGCACGAGGGCGTACGGCGACTTCTGGAGCCACATGATGGTCGCGGAAGGCAGCGTCGACGTCGCCGCCGAGCCCGAGCTCGCCCTTCACGACATGGCCGCGCTCGACGTCATCGTGCGTGAGGCGGGCGGCCGTTTCACCTCGCTGGCCGGCCAGGACGGCCCGCTGGGTGGCAACGCCCTTGCCAGCAACGGAATCCTGCACGAGACGGTGCTCGGCTTCCTCGGCTCGGTGGGGTCGGACGCGGGCCGGCACCAACGCCACGGCGACCAAGCCGGCGACGACGACGGGGTGCCCGGGGAACCGCTTCCTGCCGAGCTTCGAGGACGTGGGACGGTCTCCGACCTCGACGCACACCGCCGGTCCCACGGCTCGCGTCCCGACGACGGCGGCCAGGGCCCTGCGCTGCCTCCGCTCGGGCCGTGAGACGGGTCGGTCGACCCCTATCCGCCGCGGGCAGCCTGCTCTAGCCTTCGACTACCCGAGTCACCGACGCGCGCCGAAACGAGGGATGAACGCCATGCGGATCCGCGACATCGTCGCCGCCAAGCAGCAGCAGCAGGTGCTGACCGTCCCGCCCGAGGCGACCGTCCGCGAGCTCGTCACGATGCTCGCCGAGCACAACGTCGGGGCGATGGTGGTGAGCGCCGACGGGGCCGCGGTTGCCGGCATCGTCTCCGAGCGCGACGTCGTCCGGCGGCTCGACAACGACGCCGACGTCCTGTCGGCCTCCGTCGGCGACATCATGACGAGCGACGTGCACACCTGCGAGTCGTCGGCCGCCCTCGATGACGTCATGGGCGTCATGACCGAGCGCCGGATCCGTCACGTGCCGGTGGTGGACGACGGCGTGATGGTCGGCATCATCAGCATCGGCGACGTCGTCAAGCACAAGATCGACGCGCTCCAGTTCGAGCGCGACCAGCTCGACAGCTACGTGCACCAGACCTGAGCCGACCCATGAGCCTCTTGGGTGGCCGCGAGACGGAGGCGGTGCATGCGCCGGGGGGGCAGCGGATCCTCATCCTGGGCGGAGGCTACGTCGGTCTCTACACCGCGCTGCGGCTCAAGAGGAAATTGCACCGGGGCGAGGCGCACGTCACTGTCGTGGACCCTCGCTCGTACATGACCTACCAGCCCTTCCTTCCCGAGGCAGCCGCCGGCTCCCTCGAGCCGCGACACGTCGTGGTCTCGTTGCGACGCGAGCTGCGCGGAATGGAGGTGATCAACGGCCGGGTCAGCGCCGTCAGTCACGGCGACCGGACCGTGGCGGTGACGCCGGAGGTCGGCGACCCGGTGTCGTTGCGCTACGACCATGTCGTCGTGGCACTGGGCTCGGTGGCCAGGACGCTGCCGGTGCCGGGGCTCAAGGAGTTCGGCATCGGGTTCAAGCAGGTCGAGGAGGCGATCGCTCTCCGCAACCACGTCCTGGACCGGCTGGACGTCGCCGCGTCCGTCGACGACCCGGCGCTGCGCGCACGTGCTCTGACCTTCGTGTTCGTGGGGGGAGGCTATGCGGGGACCGAGGCGATCGCGGAGCTCGAGGACATGGCGCGGGCGGCCACCTCGTTCCACGAGGGGCTGAGCGCCCACGACCTTCGGTTCCTGCTCGTCGAGGCCAGCGGCCGGATCCTGCCGGAGGTACGCGAGGAGATGGGCGTCTACACCGTCGAGCAGCTCCGCTCACGGGGCATCGACGTTCGCCTGGAGACGCGGCTGGAATCGTGCGTGGACGGCGAGGTGGTGCTCTCGGACGGGACCACGTTGAGCGCCGACACTCTGGTCTGGACTGCCGGTGTCAAGGCGAACCCGGTGCTGCGCGACACCGACCTGCCGCTCGACGACCGTGGTCGCCTCCGGTGCACCCCGACCCTGCAGGCGGTGACTGATGACGGGGTCCTCGCCGGCGTCTGGGGGGCCGGCGACTGTGCTGCCGTACCGGACCTGACCGGTCCGCCTGGGGCGATGTGCTCCCCGAGCGCGCAGCACGCGGTGCGGCAGGCGCGGCTGCTCGGCGACAACCTCGTGGCGGCCCTGCGCGGGGCCGAGCCGGCGGAGTACCGGCATCGCCACGTGGGCTCGGTGGCCTCGCTGGGGCTCCATCGAGGCGTGGCCGATGTCTACGGGGTGAAGGTGAAGGGGTTCCCTGCGTGGTTCATGCACCGGACGTACCACATGAGCCGGATGCCGACGTTCAACCGCAAGGTCCGCATCGTGCTCGACTGGACGCTCGCCCTGTTCTTCCGCCGAGAGCTCGTGGCCCTCGGGCGACTGCAGAACCCCCGTGCTGAGTTCCGGTCCGCAGCACAAGACGCACCGCCGCCGGAGGACGACCGGCGGGGCTGACGCGGTTCGGTCAAGCACGACGCGGCGCAGCTCAGGCGGACCACTCCCTCGGGGGGTCGCGTCCTCCGGGTCGTGGGTGCGAGCCTCTCCAGGCTCCGCCGTACCGGTCCGGCGACGAACCCGGCGACGGACATCGTGAAGTGCCACGGCACCCCCGGTCGCCTTCTGGCGATCGGGGTCACTCCCAGGCACCGCTCGCGTTGGCGTCGTCCGCTGCCGGACCGCGTTCTCGTCCCGCAGGCGGCGCGGCTCTCAGGCAGCGATGTGCACCACTGGCTCGTGATGCACGTCGAAGGCGACGCTGTTGGCGATGAAGCAGAGCTCGTTGGCACGACGGTGCGCTTCCTTCGCGGCCGCGACCATCGTGTGGTCGGCAACCGTGACCTCTGGACGCAGCACGACTCCGGTGAACCGTCCGCGTCCGTCGGCTCGGGTCCTCATCGACCCGGTCGCCCGGTCGACGTACTCGGTCACGACGACGCCCACGTCGACGCAGACGTGCAGATAGGACAACATGTGGCACTGGGCGAGTGAGGCGAGCAGCAGCTGCTCGGGATTCCACCGCTCGCGGTCGCCATGGAAGGTGCGGTCGGAGGACCCAGGCAGCTCAGGCGGCCCCTCAGCCGTGACGACGTGCGCGCGCTTGTAGCCGCGGTAGGTGGAGGTTCCTTCACCCGTGTTGCCGGTCCAGGTCACGGTCACCCCGTAGCGATGCTCCATGAGGTCAGCCTGCCCCCTGCCGCCACTGGCGAGTGCCCGGCAACGCCAGTGCGGCGCCGATGGCCTCCTAGGCCGCCCGGGCGCCGTCCTCGAGCGCCGTTCGCAGCGCGTCGGTGTCGGCGCCTGCCTGGAGCAGCAGGTCACGACCCGGATTGTCGCCCCGCAGCATGCCGAGCAGCAGGTGAGCGCTGCGGATGCTTCTGTGCTTGAGCCGGATCGCTTCGCGTAGCGCCAGCTCGAGGGCCTTCTTCGCGTCCGGGGTGAAGGGGATGTGGCCTCGCGGCGTTCGACTCGCCCGTTCCAGCGCATCGCGGCCGAAGACGGCGTCGGCCTGGCGACGTACGGCGTCCAGGTCGATGCCCAGCGTCGCGAGCGCGTCACCATCGAGGCCGCCGGCCCGCAGGTCGGCGCGAGCCTTGGACACGACCGGACCTGGCTCGACGCCGGAGGCCGTGAGCGCCCGGTGGACCGAGCCCGATCCCTGGGCGAGCGCGACGAGCAGGTGCCTGGTGTCAACCGCACGTGAGCCCGTCTCGCGAGCCACCTGCTGGGCGCCCACGACGGCCGCCTGCGCCTCCTTCGTGAATCGCTCGAACATTCAGCTTCTCCTGCCGTGCTTCTTGTGGACCGCCTGCCGGGTGACGCCCAGCGCGTCGGCGATGTCCTGCCATGACCACCCCAGCCCTCGTGCTCGCGAGACCTGCAGGGTCTCGAGGCGCTCGGCGAGCTCTCGGAACGAGCGGACGGCCCGCAGCCCGACGCCAGGGTCGTCGCTGGCGGCGGAGTCGACGAGGGTCTTCGCGGTCATGGTGTCAACGCTAGTTGACACCATACGCAATGTCAACTCTTGTTGACGTGCGCGGCCTAGTGCTCGGCCGGCATCAGGATCCACAGGGCCGGATAGATGAGGAGCTGGCTGCCGGGAACCACCATGAGCAGCAGCACGAAGAGAATGCGCGCCGTCCAGGGGCCGATGCCGAAGCGTCGGCCGATGCCTGCGCAGACCCCGCCGATCAGTCGGTTCTGCTGTGGGCGGATCAAACCCTGGCGGGCAAGGCTCTGGTGGATGCTGTCCATGGTCGTTGTCGTCCTTCGTGACGGTTCGGATGTTGCCTGTCTGACCCTCCCAGTGTGCGCCGCTCGCCCGGCTCCGCACATCGGGCCTCACCCTGACCCGACCCTGGACGCATCCCTGCATCCCTGCATCCCTGCAGCCGTCGTCAGCCGGACGGCTGGCGAAGCGCCTGGAAGCTCTCCACCAACGGGAACAGCCGCTCTCCCAGCTCGACCTGGGTGAGCAGGATGCCGATCGCCCCGTCGGGGTCGACGAAGAAGTTGGTGCCCTGGCCGCCGGACCAGCCGTAGCGGCCGCGCTGTGGTCCCTGGGTCTGGACCGCGAGTCCGAATCCCCAGCCCGTGGCGGTCCAGAAGCCGGGGAAGAAGCTCTCCTTGGTCTTGTGCGCGGCGGGCACCTGGTCGCTGGTCATCGAGCGCAGGTGGCCCTCGCTGAGGAACGGCGCGCCGTCGACCCGTCCCTGGTGCGCGAGCATGCGGGCGAAGCGGTGGAAGTCCTGGGCGGTGGAGACCAGCTCGCCGTGGCTGACGTCGAACGGCGGTGGCCCTGCGTAGAACCCACCGCCCGCCGGCTCGGTCTCGACCAGCCCTTCGTCGCCGTGCCGGTACGCCGCAGGCAACCGGTCGAGCTTGTCCCGCGGAACCCACAGGGACGTGTCGGTCATCCCGAGAGGGCTGAACACATCCTCCTCCAGGTGCTCCTGGAGCGGCCGGCCACTCAACCGGGCGAGAAGGATGCCGAGCACGCTGAAGGAGTGGTGGTAGCGCCACCCTTCTCCCGGCTGGAACGCGAGGGGGAGCTCAGACAGTCGCTCGAGCCACTCCTCGGCGCCCAGAGCAGGCGGATCAGCCCCTGCCTCGGTGCCGTTGTCGGCCATCGCCTGCTGCAACGGTGACTCGATGAGGGCCATCCCGTAGCCGGAGCTGTTGGTCAGCAGATGGCGAAGGGTGATGGGTCGGACGGCGGGCACGGTCTCGTCGAGCGCCGAGGTGGGGCTCGAGAGCACGCGGCGGCCGGCGAGCTCCGGCAGCCACTCCTCCAGACTCTGGTCGAGCCCGAGTCGGCCCGCCTCGACCAGGCGGAGCGCTGCCACCGAGGTGACCGGCTTCGTCATCGACTGGATCCGCACGATCGCGTCCTCGGCCAGCGGCCGGCCGCCCATCTTCGCGGCGCCGACAGCGACCACGTCGACCTCACTCCCAGAGTCCAGCAGCGCCACGGCGCCGGGGATCGTGCCGGCCTCCACATGTCGTCGCAGCAGCTGTTCCATTCCTGGGTTCACCCGGACGACTCTGCCACCACTGGCGACGTCCGCACGAAGGCGGACGGGCTGATGACGGGTGCGTGTCGCGCCGTCGCACTACCCTGACGAGGATGAGCAGGATCTTCACCGTCAGCGTCGCGTCGGTGTATCCCCATTACGTGACGAAGGTGGAGAAGAAGGGACGCACCAAGGCGGAGCTGGATCAGGTGATCGAGTGGCTGACCGGGTTCGGCGAGTCGGCGTTGAGTGATCACCTGGCCGCGGGCACGACCTTCGAGGACTTCTTCGCCGATGCAGAGCTCAATCCCCATGCGTCGTTGATCACCGGCGCGGTGTGTGGGGTGCGCGTCGAACAGATCGATGACCCGTTGATGCAGAAGATCCGCTACCTGGACAAGCTGGTCGACGAGCTTGCCAAGGGCAAGTCCATGGACCGGGTCTTGCGGGCGTGACGGCCAGCGGGGCTCGCGCGACAGTCCGACCGCCTTGCACAATTGGTATCCGACTGGTTACCTAAGCAGGTGGACATCTTCGCGGCGCTTGCGGATCCGGTGCGCCGCTCGCTGCTGACCGATCTGGCCACCGAGCCGCGGCGAGTGGTCGACCTCGCCGGGACCCGCCCGATCAGCCGTCCCGCGGTCAGCAAGCACCTGCGGCTGCTGCTGGAGTCGGGGGCCGTGACGGTCACCGACCGCGGGCGGGAGCGCTTCTACGCCCTGGACGGCACGGCGCTGGCACCTGTCGCGTCGTACATCGCTGGACTGGCCTCGACGCGCGCCGCGCCCGTGACCGACCAGGCGCTCGACGCCCTGGAGACCGAGGTCCGCAGAACCAGCCGCGAGCGGCGGCGTACCGCACCGAGCGACGACGAGCACGAGGAGACCGCATGAGCGCACCGACCGGCAGGATCGAGCACCGCGAGGGACAGCACGTGCTCGTCCAGACGAGGCAGCTCCGGGCGCCCATCGAGGACGTCTGGGCGGCGGTCACCGAGCCGGACCGGCTGGCCCGGTGGATCGGCACCTGGGATGGCGACCCGACCTCGGGGAGCGTCGAGTTCCGCATGCTGTTCGAGGGCGAGCACCCCGGCGAGACGATGACCATCAGGGTCTGCGAGCCGCCGCACCGGCTGCACGTGACCTCTCACGTCGGGGACGAGGTGTGGCTGCTCGACCTCGACCTCACCCACGCCCAGGGGGTCACCACCCTGACACTCACGCAGCCAGGCGTCACCGCCGAGCAGGCGTCTGACGTCGGTCCTGGCTGGGACTACTACCTCGACCGACTCGTGGACGCCGAGACCGGCGCGGACCCGGCGCAGCGCGACTTCGAGCGCGACTACTACCCGGCTACGTCGGCGCACTACACCGCGCAGTTCGACTGAGCCGTCAGGGCACATCCCGGCGCCCGGACAACGACCTCGACACCTCAGCGGCACCCGGCCACACGACCACTCCGGCGTGCACAAGCGCCGACTCGGCCGGGTCCTGGCGTGCACAAGCGCCGACTCGGCCGGTCCAGGTGTGCGGCGGGCGGCTCTCCTTGCTGGCTAGGGTGGTCGCGATGAATGCGTCCGACGAGCACTGCGATTTCTGCGATCTGCCGAGGTCCCAGTGCATACATGGCCAGCCTCCTCCCCCGACGCCGACCAAGGCCGTCAAGTCGCCGCCCAAGCCCAGGAAGCGGCCGAGCACGAGGGAAGTCTCGGTCCCGGACAAGCTGGTGACCCGGCGCTGGACGGCTCCCGAGGTGTTCAAGCCACTCATCCTCACCGTGCTGGAGCAGGCCGGTGGCGAGCTGGACGCCGAGGAGATGTTCCTGGAGCTGGAGCTCGTGGCCGAGGACCGTCTGCTGCCCGGAGACAGCGAGTCGACCCCCGAGGGTGAGCTGCGCTGGCGGTACGCGGCTCGTCGGGCGCGGTTGGCCCTCATCGAGGAGGGGCTGATGACCAAGAGCAGACCGGGGGTCTGGCAGCTCGCCGGACCCAGCCAGCGCCTGGGCTGACCATCACCCGACCAGACCCGTCCGGAGCCGCGCCTCCAGGTGAGCTGTCGGGGCGGGCGAGCGCAGGGTCGGGCGGGCCGACGAGCTCAGGGGTCGTCCTGGCGGTTGTGCAGTGGGAGGTCGAGCAGGTCTTGCGCGCGTGACCACCGTATGAAGGCTGACGCTGCGCCGCTGAGCTGGCTGGCATCCTTCCTGCGGAGCAGGTAGTGATGTTGACGCATGGGCACGGATGCGTCCTGAGCCACGAACACCTCCCCAGCTCGGACGGCGTGCCGGACGAAGCGTTCAGGCACGATCGCCCAGTAGTCGCTGCCGGCCACCACCTGCAGCGCTGTGATCGAGGTGTCCACGGTCAGCACGCGTGGTGGAACGGCGCGGAGTTCGTGGTCGGCGGGAAAGAATCCTTGCCACAGGTCGTCGAAGCCGAGCACGTGGACGCGTCCGTGCGCGAGCAGATCCTGGAGGTGGGGGCCCCCACCATGCCGCGTCTGCAGCTGTGACCCGTAGATGGCGACCGCTGTGTCGTCGTGCAGCTTCGTCGAGGTGAACCCCGGCCAGGAGCCGCTCCCATGCCGTATCTCGAGGTCGACCTCTGACGGAGGCAGCGCGTCCGCCCAGATGGCGCTGACGACTTTCAGGTTGATGTGCGGGAACGATGCACAGAAGTCCGGGAGCCGCGGAGCGAGCCAGGTCGCGGCGTAGGTGATCTGGACCCGGATCACCAGGTCGGCCTGCTCCGATGCTCCGAACAGCCCGCTCGTCGCGGCGGACAGGTCGTCGAAGATGTCCCGCACCGCGGGTAGGTACGCCTGACCCATCTCGGTCAGCCTCAGGCTACGGGGCAGTCGCTCGAACAACCGGACGCCCAGGTGAGCCTCCAGCGTCCGGACGCGTTGGCTGACCGCCGAGGGCGACAAGTGCAGCTCGGCTGCGGCGGCCGCGAAGCTGAGGTGGCGGGCCGCGGCGTGGTAGGCCTGCAGACCCAGCAGCGGCGGGATGTTGCCGTCCATGGAGCCTCCCTCGAGCCACACATTCTGCACCCCTTAGGGCCTGAAAGAAACGTTTGACGCGTGCTCCGGTCGGTCCAAGACTCGTCCCAACGGCCCTTGAGGAGGCGGCATGACCGTGTCACGCACCGACAACCAGGTCTTGGCAGAGGAGGTGACCCTGTTCGACCGCTCCATGGCGGTGCCGGTCCACGGCGAGGTGGTGCGCTGCCACTACGTCTGGCTCCGGGACAACTGCTGGTGCTCGGAGTGCCGGGTGGCCCAGACGCAGGAGCGGCGACTCTTCACTGCAGACATTCCTCCGGACATCGCGCCGACGTCGGTGGCGATGGACGGCGACGAGACCCTTCACATCCGCTGGAACGACGGTCACACGTCGGCGTACTCGGCCGCCTGGCTCCAGGCCCACGACTACTCCGACCGTGCTCGCCAAGGGCGCCGCCATGAGCCCACGCTGTGGGACGCGACCTTCACCTCGATCCCGACGTTCGAGCACGACGACGTGGTCACCCGGGACGAGGCCCAGATCGCGTACCTGGAGGCGATCCGGCAGTACGGCGTGGCGATCGTGAGGAACACTCCCCCCGTCCCGGGCGAGGTGGAGCGGTTCGCCCAGGTGATCGGGCACGTCCGCGAGACCGCGTTCGAGCGCATCCACAACGTGCGCCACGATCCGACCGGCTACAGCGTCGCGCACACCGCCTCGGAGCTCAGGCCGCACACCGACATGCCCAGCTACCGCTGGCCGCCGAGCATCCAGCTGCTGAACTTCCTGGTCAACGAGGCGACGGGTGGTGAGAGCACGGTGACCGATGGGTGGGCGGTGCTGGCCGACCTGCGCGCCGAGGACAGCGCGGCCTTCGACACGTTGTGCAGGGTCGCGGTGCCCTTCCAGGTCTTCAGCGAGGAAGAGGACACCTTCACGACCGCTCCTCTCGTCGAGCTCGACACCGACGGTCGGGTTCGGACCTTCCGCTTCTCCAACCACCTGGTGCAGCCGCTCGACGTCGGGTTCGACGAGGTGGAGCCGTTCTACACCGCCTACCGAAAGCTGGGCCGGATGATCGCCAGCGACCGCTACAAGGTCGCGTTCAAGACCTCCAACGGCGACCTACTCACGGTGCACGGCCACCGTGTCCTGCACGGCCGCCTGGCCTTCGACGCCACGAGCGGGGCCCGCCATCTGCAGGACGTGTACATGGAGTACGACGACCTGATGGCGCGGCGCCGCGTCCTGCTCGGCTCGCACAGGCCGAAGTCGGCCCTCGAGGGCGTCCGCTGACCCGGCGGTGGGGTAGCGGCGTTCACCCCGCAACCACGGCCGGGCTGGACCGGCGCCCCGCTCGCCGACGCGCTGTCGTCCGCAGGGTCGGAGCAAAGGCGCGCACCATGTCGGCTTCGGGGCCCGACATCGCGACCGGCTAGCCTGCGGTGCAGGAACACCCACCTTTCTGGAGGACTGATGGACAAGCCGGAGATCGACTTCCCCGACGGCCCGCCGCCCACGGACCTCGAGATCACCGACGTCACCGAGGGCGAGGGCGCGGAGGCGACGTCAGGCTCCACGGTCACCGTCCACTACGTGGGGGTGGCGCACTCGTCCGGTGAGGAGTTCGACGCGTCGTACAACCGTGGCGAGCCGCTGCAGTTCCGCCTCGGCGTCGGTCAGGTGATCTCCGGGTGGGACACCGGCGTGCAGGGGATGAAGGTCGGCGGTCGACGTCGGCTGGTGATCCCCCCGCACCTCGCGTACGGCGACCGGGGTGCCGGCGGCGTCATCGGGCCCGGCGAGACGCTGATCTTCGTGGTCGACCTGGTCGGGGTGCGCTGAGCGCGTCCGTGTCGACGGCGGTCATGCCACCCGGGCGGCGCGGTCGCCGTCGAGGGCCACAACGTCCCCTCTGCTCAGCTGACTCCCCCGGCGGGTCTCGATCTCGCCGTTGACGGTCACGCGCAGCTCGGCGAGCACCGCCTTTGCGTCCGCGCCGGTGTCGACGAGGTCGGCCAGCTTGAGGAACTGACCCAGCCGGATGCTGGCGCCGGTGACGGCGACGTCGCGCGGACGGCTCACCTCGACCTCACGTGCTCAGCACCGAGACGGTGTGGATGATCACGCCCACCAGGCCACCGACGAGGGTGCCGTTGATGCGGACGAACTGCAGGTCCTTGCCCACCTGAAGCTCGATCCTGCGGGAGGCCTCCTCGCCGTCCCAGCGGTCGATCGTCTGGGTGATGACCGCGGTCAGCTCGTGGCCGTAGCGCTCGACGAGGAAGACGCTGACCGATGCGGCCTGCTCGTCGATGCGCTTCCGGAGCCCGGTGTCGGACTGCAGCCGCTGGCCGAACGCCATGACCTCGGCAACGGCACGCTTGACGAGCAGGCCGTCGCTCTCCTGCAGGGCGTCGACGGTGGCGCGCCGCAGGGCGTTCCACAGCGACACGAACGTGGCCGAGACCTGAGGGTGGCTGAGCACCCGCTCCTTGAACCGTTCCATCCGGTCGATGGTGTCGGGGTCGTGGAGCAGTCCGTCGGCGAGCTCGCGCAGCAGCCGGTCGAGCGCGAGGCGCGTGCGGTGCTCGGGATCGGTCCGGATGTCGTCGATCCAGGCGAGCAGCTCGGCGTACAACCGGCTGATCACCCGCTCGTTCAACGCCTCCGGGGCCCACCACGGCGCCCGCTCGGCGACCACGTCGTAGAAGGTCGCCTCGTTGCCGGAGAGCCAGCGCTGGGCCTCCTCGAGCAGCAGGTCGACGACGGTGTGGTGCGCGCCGTCCTCCACCACCTCGTGGAGCAGGGAGCCGGCGAGGGGGCTCACCGGCTCCTCGAGGAACCGCGGCACGAGCAGCGCCTGGACGAGCTCCGCGACGTCCTCGTCGCGCACCCGCTGCAGGGCGATCCGCAGGAGGTCCGCGCCCTCGAGCACCACGCGTCGCGCGTTCGGCTCGTGGCTGAGCCAGTCGCCGGCCTTGCCGGCCGGCCGCGCACCGAGCACCCGCTCGCGGATGATGCCCTCCTGCAGGAAGTTCTCCCCGATGAACTCCTCCAGCCCGCGTCCGAACATCTCCTTGCGCTTGGGGATGAGCGCGGTGTGCGGGATCGGCAGCCCGAGCGGGTGCTTGAAGAGCGCCACGACCGCGAACCAGTCCGCGATCGCGCCGACCATGGACGCCTCTGCGCCTGCATTGACGAATCCCAGGAAGCCGTCGTCCTCCCCCAGGGTCAGGAGATAGACGACGGCGGCGAGGACCAGGAGCCCGACCGCCACGCCGCGCATGCGGCGCAGCGCCGCTCGGCGCTCGGCGTCGAGCTGCGGGTCGGAGCCGGCCATCACGAAGGACATCGCGAGGAACCTACCCGGTCAATGCCCAGGACACCGTGCCGCGGACGACTCACCCCGGCGGCTCGGTCATGGCGCGGTCACCCACGAGCAAGGTGGGCCGGACACCTGCCACGACCGACACCGCGACCCGGGTGCCCGGAGGGTGGCGCACCGAGTGCGGCTGCCAGGACTGCACGAGGCTGCCCGAAGGCAGCCGCACGCTGTGGAGCACGAACGCGCCGTGGTACTCCAGCCCGCACACGACTCCCGAGCCCTCCGGCGAGGGAGCGAGTGCGACCTCATGGGGCCGGAGCACCACCTCCACGTCGACGTCGGTGCCGGTCCACCCCGGGACCGTGGACACCAGGCCGATCTCGCTGGTCAGCAGGGCGTCGTGGACGTGGGCGGGCAGGAAGACCGCCTCCCCCATGAACGACGCGACGAAGCGGGTCGCCGGTTGCTCGAACACCTCGACGGGACCCGCCGCCTGGTCGATGCGGCCCTCGTTCATGACGACCACCCGGTCCCCCACCGACAGCGCCTCGGTCTGGTCGTGGGTCACGAGCAGCGCCGTCGTCCCCGTCGTGCGGAGCAGCGCCACGGTGTCGGCGCGCACCTGACCTCGCAGCGTCTCGTCCAGGCTGCTGAAGGGCTCGTCGAGCAGCACCACCGCCGGGGCCGGGGCCAGCGCACGCGCGAGGGCGACCCGCTGCTGCTCCCCCCCTGACAGCTCGTGGGGGTAGCGGCGGGCAAGGTGACCGAGCCGGGCCAGCCCGAGCACCTCGTCCACCCGCTCTCGACGCCGGCTTCGCGGCATCCCGTCCAGCCCGAACGCGATGTTGCGCGTCACGTCGAGGTGCGGGAACAGCGCGTGGTCCTGGAACACCATGCCCACCCGCCGCCGCTCCGGCGGCGACCAGTCCCGGGGCCCCGCCACCACTTGCTCGTCGATCCGGACCGTGCCCGCGTCGGGGCGCTCCAGCCCGGCGACGACCCGGAGCAGCGTCGACTTCCCGCACCCGCTCGGACCGATGAGGGTGATGAGCTCGCCCGCGGTGGCACGCAGCTCGAGGTCCCGCACGGCGACGACCGGACCGTAGGACTTCGTCACCCCCTCCAGCTCGAGGACCACCCGGCTCATGCCGGCCCCCGTCCACGGCCGGCGGCCGGCGGCCGGTGGGGGTCGACGAGCCTGGCATGCCGGAACAGCAGGAACACCGGCACGACGGCGGCGGCCACGATCACCAGCGCGGGCAGGGCGGCCTTCTCCCAGTAGTTCTCACTCGCCAGCTCGTAGACCCACACCGCCAGGGTGCTGAAGCCGAACGGCCGCAGGAGCAGCACCAGCGGCAGCTCCTTGATGGCGTCGACGAGCACGAGCACGAAGGCCACGAAGACTCCGCTGCGCGCCAGCGGCAGGTGGACCCGCCACAGGATCCGGCGAGGACCGGCACCCAGGCTGAGCGCGGACAGCGTCGTCGTCCGCGACACCTTGGTCAGGCTCGCGTCGATCGCCTGGTACGCCGGAGCGAGGAACCGGACAAGGTAGGCGTAGAGGATCCCCGCCACGGAACCGGTGACCAGCAGACCCGTGCCACCTTCCACGCCCACCCCGCGCACGAGCGAGTCGAGGCCGGCGAACGCCAGCAGCACCCCGATCCCCACCACGGCTCCCGGCACGGCGTACCCGAAGGTCGTGATTTGGGCCGCCACGTGCGGCAACGGGCCGGTCGCCATGCGGCCGGCGTGACCGAGGACCAGCGCGACCACCACGCAGCCGAGGGCGACCACGACGGCCACCGTCAGGCTGTTGGCGAGGTAGCCGGAGAAGCGGGGGTCCACCAGCTCGCCGGGTGACCGACGGGCCTCGCCGATCGCCCACCCGGCCAGCCGCACCACCGGAAGCAGGAAGCCGATGCCGAGCGCCACCAGGCAGCACACCACCGCGACTGCCGCACGGACGCCGTGCAGCCGCACCGGCTCCAGCCCCTGCCCGCGCGACCCGCGCTGGGTGTAGCGGGCCCGCCCGCGCAGCAGCCGCTCACCGGTGAGCACCGCGACGGCGAAGAGCAGCACGAGCACCGACAGCTGGCTGGCCGCGGCGAAGTCGTAGGAGCCCTTCCACGCCTTGTAGACCCCGACGGAGACGGTCTCGACGCCGAAGTACTGCACGGTGGCGAAGTCGGTCAGGACCTCCATCATCACCAGCGCCAGGCCGGCTGCGAGCGACGGGCGCGCGAGCGGCAGGACGACCGACCGCAGGGCGCGGCCACGACCGGCTCCCAGGGTGCGCGCCGCGTCGTACGTCGAGGGGGACTGCTCGAGGAAGGCGGCCCGCGCCATCAGGTAGACGTAGGGGAACAGCGTCATGGTCAGGACGAGGACGGCGCCGGGCAGGGTGCGCACGGGCGGAAGCCACAGCCCCTGCCCGACCGTGTCCCGCAGCCACCCCTGCACCGGCCCCGCCTCGTCGAAGGTCGAGAGGAAGACGAACCCGAGGATGTAGGCAGGCATCGCCAGCGGCAGCACGAGCATCCAGGAGAAGAGGTCGCGCAGCGGGAAGCGGGTGACGGTCACGAGCCAGGCCAGGCCGCCTCCCACGACGAGGGTCCCGACGGCGACGCCGCCCATGAGCAGCAGCGTGGTGAGAGCCATCGCGGCCAACCCGGAGGGCAGCCGCACCGAGCCCGTGGCCTCGAGGCCGTCCACGACGACGGCCAGCACCGGCAGCACGACGAACGCCGCCACGAGCAGCGCCAAGGCCGACCAGAAGGGCCGGTCCGACGACGAGCGCCACCGGGACCGCCACCACGGCCGACGCAGCCGCCGACGCTGCCGAGGGGACGTGACCGTCGAGCGGGTCGGCGCGGTCGCCGCCTGGGTCACTCGTACCCGACCTCTTCCAGCAACGCCAGCGCCTCGGCGTTGCGCTGCCCGTACGCCGCGGCGTCGATGGGCATCGGGTCGAACCGCCCGAAGCCGGCGACGATGCTGTCGGGCCGCACGTCGGCGTTGACCGGGTACTCGTGGTTGCCGCCGATGAAGGACCCCTGGCCGTCGGTGGCCAGCCACTCCAGGAGCTTCTGGGCGTCGGCTTCGTTGTCGGTGGTCGCCACCACACCGGCGCCCGAGAGGTTCATCTGGACACCCTCGCCGTCCTGGCTGGCCCAGAAGATGTCGACGGCCATGTCCGGCTTCTCCTCCAGCTCACGGGCCAGGTAGTAGTGGTTGACCAGCGCCACGTCGCAGGTGCCGGCGTCGACGGCCTCCAGCAGCAGGATGTCGTTGCTCATGATGTCGACGTCGTTGTCGAGCCAGCCCTGGACCATCTGCTCGGTCTCCTCGCGACCGTAGGTCTCGATCAGCGCCGCGACCAGCGACTGGGTGTAGGCCTCGGTGGAGTCGCGCATGCACAGCCTGCCCTGCCACTTCGTGTCGGCGAGGCCGGCGTAGGTGTTCTCGGTGTCGAAGTCCGCGGGATCGACGTTCTCGGGGTGGTAGACGACCGTCCTGGCCCGCAGTGCCAGGCCGAACCAGTGGTCGCCACGGTCGCGGTAGCCCCGGGGCACCGCGGTGTCGAGCATCTTGCTCTGCACCGGCTGGAGGACGCCGGCCTGCTGAGCCGCCCAGAGATTGCCGGCGTCCACGGTCATGTAGACGTCGGCCGGCGACTGCTCGCCCTCAGCCTCGAGCCGCTTGAGCAGGTCGGCATCCTCGCCGAAGAGGAACTCGACCTTCAGCCCGGTCTCCTCCTCGAAGGCCGCGAAGGCGTTCTCCACGTCGTAGTGCCGGGCGGAGTAGACCTGGATGTCCGCGGGCTCCTCGTCGCCGCTGGAGCCGTCCAGCGCCCCGCACCCCGCCGTTGCCGCCGCCAGGCCCAGGCACACCGCCGTCAGTACCACCCGCTTCATCACACCTCCGTTGTCGGTAAGGCAAGCCTAACCTGCAGCACGTACGACGGCGACGTCCGGTCGAGCCGTGCCCGGAGATCCACGAGGCGTGGCCGTGGGAGGATCGCCGCCATGACGACCGTGATCACGTTCGGAACCTTCGACGTCTTCCACGTCGGCCATCTGCGGGTCATCCAGCGGGCGGCGGCCTTCGGTGACCGTCTGGTCGTCGGCGTCTCCGCGGACGCGCTGAACCTGCGCAAGAAGGACCGGCTGCCGGTGTTCCCGGAGGCAGAGCGGATGGAGATCGTCGGGGCTCTCAAGGAGGTCGACGAGGTCTTCCTGGAGGAGAGCCTCGAGCTCAAGCGCGACTACGTGCAGAAGTACGACGCCCAGGTGCTGGTCATGGGCGACGACTGGGCCGGGCGCTTCGACGAGCTCACGGACGTCTGCCGCGTGGAGTACCTGCCCCGGACGCCCGCCATCTCCACCACGGCGCTGATCGAGAAGATCGCCTCGACCGCGTGAGCCGGTGGCCTGGCGTGTCGCCCGGCCGATCGTCGTTCCAGCGGGTCAATGCAGCAGCTTGGACGCGAGCACGGCGGCCTGCGTGCGGCGCTCGAGTCCCAGCTTGGTGAGGATGCTGGTCACGTAGTTCTTGACCGTCTTCTCGGCGAGGAAGAGCTGCTCCCCGATCTGGCGGTTGGTCAGCCCCTCGGCGACCAGCTCCAGGATGCGGCGCTCCTGCGGTGTGAGGGAGCGCAGCTCGGCGGGCTCGGAGGCCCCACCGTCGCGCAGCCGGTCCAGCACCCGCTGGGTCACTGCGGGGTCGAGCAGCGACTGACCCTCGGCGACCTTGCGCACGACGTCGAGAAGGTCGTTGCCGACGATCTGCTTGAGGACGTAACCAGCCGCGCCGGCCATGATGGCAGCGAAGAGCGCCTCGTCGTCGTCGTAGGAGGTGAGGATGATGGCCCGGATCGAGGGGTCCACCGAGCGGATCCCCCGGCACACGTCCACGCCGCTGCCGTCCGGCAGCCGACCGTCGAGCACCGCGACGTCGGGGCGGAGGGCCGGGATGCGTGCCTCGGCGTCCTTGGCCGAACCGGACTCCCCGACGACCTCGAAGCCCTCCTCGGACTCGAAGAGGTCCTTGAGCCCTCGGCGCACCACCTCGTGGTCGTCGAGGAGGAACACCCGAATGTCGCTCAATGCCCGCCCCTTTTCTCGACGCCTGTCCACGTGCAGCCCGCGACGGCTGCTCGCCATGCTAGCCGCATCGCACCCCGTGTCGACGTGAACACGACGGAGTGACCAGCGTTGATCGCGGCGCTGCACTCAGACTTCGGGCCGGCTCACGAGGTGAGCCGGCCCGATCGCAAGTCTCTGGCGGGCGGTGGGAGATCCGCACGCTGTCTCACAGAGAGCTTCCCTGGTGCACGGCCGGTCGGAACCGTGGGAGGTCGGTGCCGACTGGCGCTGGTCCCATGATGGCGCCCCGCGCCGCCCGTCCACCCGAGACCTCTTTCCCGACGCTTCAGGACCATCGTCCCGAATCGGCTGGTCACAGCCCCCCATCGTCGGGCCGCGAGTCGGTCGGGAACAAACACTTGACTTTTCAAGTTATGACACGGCAAGATTGTTGACAGTTCAACCGACCTACTTCCTGGAGGCACCCCATGACCAGCACTCTCTCCGGCACCGGCCTCGCGGCGGGCACCTACACCATCGACCCGAGCCACTCGCGCATCGGCTTCGTCGCCCGCCACGCGATGGTCACCAAGGTCCGCGGCTCCTTCAACGAGGTGGACGCCACCATCGAGGTCGACGCCGACGACATCACCCGCTCCTCCGCCCGGGTCGCCCTCAAGAGCGCCAGCATCGACACCCGCAGCGAGCAGCGCGACGGCCACCTGCGCAGCAACGACTTCCTCGACGTCGAGAACCACCCGGAGATCACCTTCACGTCCACCGACGTGCAGTGGCTCGGCGAGGACGTCGTGCGGGTGACCGGCGACCTGACGATCAAGGGCACCACCCGCCCCGTCGCAATCGACTTCACCTACGAAGGCGCCGCGGTCGACCCGTTCGGGAACCTCCGCGTGGGATTCGAGGGCTCTGTGGTCATCAACCGCAAGGACTGGGGCGTCAACTGGAACGCCGCGCTCGAGGCCGGTGGCGTGCTGGTCAGCGAGAAGATCACGCTGGAGTTCGAGATCTCCGCGATCAAGGCCGCCTGACCTCTTTCCGCCCCCCGATCGGACGTCCGCGAGTACGCGCGCACGAGGCCCGCACCTCCGGGTGCGGGCCTCGTCGTCGTGGTGCCGCGTCGGAACTGCGAGCTCGCAGGACATATAGGACAGAAGTCGTCCGCGGACACGTGGGGGCTCCGGGATGCGCCTGGCCCACGCACGGGGCCGTGACTGGCACTATGAGTCAGTGGACCTCGGAGGGGACTCGGCGCCCGACCACGGCGATCCGCCGCAGCAGCAGCTGCTGGACGCCCTCGCCGCAGTGACCTCCGACGTCGACACCCATGGCGTCCTGGAGCACATCGCCGCGTCCGCCGGCGACCTCACCGACGCCCGAGCCGTGACGCTGGGGATCCTCGGCCGGGGCGGGACCTTCTCGGACGTCGTGACGCACGGCAGCAGCACCGATGTCCCGGACGCGCTGCGGGTGCCGATCTCCGTCCGCGGCGCGGAGATCGGGCGGCTGCAGCTGGCCGACAAGCGGGGTGGCCGGCCTTTCACCCGCAAGGACGAGCAGGTCGTGCAGGCACTTGGCCGTGTCGCGGGTCTCGCCATCGAGAACGCCGGCGCCAGGGCCCAGAGCGAGCGACGCCGACGGTGGCTGGAGCTGTTCGGGGACCTCTCGGAGCTGCTTCGTCCCCCCATCACGTTGGCCGATGCGCTCGAGCGCATCGCAGCCGCGGCGCGGGACGCGTCGGGGGCCCCGTTCGCGGCCGTCGTGCAGGTGCCCGAGAAGGGCGCTTCCTTCCCCGCCGCCACCTCGGGTGAGGCCCTCGACCTGACGGAGCAGGAGCGCGTCGAGTTCGACCGGACCGTGCGCGGCGTCGTCGACACCGGCGAGGTCGTGGACCTCGTGGTCCGGGACAGCTGGGTGGCGATGATGGCGCCGCTGCGCGCCCATCTCGCGCTCCCCGGTGTCCTCGTCATCGCCCATCCGGACCGGAGCCGTTCGGAGGAGCTCGAGGAGCCCGCCCTGCTCTCGGCGTTCGCGGACCAGGCCGCGCTCGCGCTCGACCGCACCCAGGCTCTCGAGGAGCGGGAGCAGATGGCCGTGGTGTCCGACCGCGACCGCATCGCCCGCGACCTGCACGACGTCGTCATCCAGCGGCTCTTCGCCACCGGCCTGCACATGCAGTCGATCCGGTCGGCTGCGCCGAACGAGGAGCTGCGCAAGCGCATCGACCAGAGCGTCAAGGACCTCGACCAGACCATCCGCGACATCCGCGGCACGATCTTCGAGCTGCGGACCCGACCCCGGAGCAGCGTCCGCACCGAGATCCGCGACGCCGTGCGCGACTTCGTGGCCGACCTCGGTTTCGCTCCGTCCGTGGAGACGACCGGCCAGGTCGACGTCCCCGTCGAGGAGCAGGTCCAGCGCCAGCTCGTCTCGGTGCTCCGCGAGGCGCTGGCGAACGTCGCCCGGCATGCCGAGGCGTCGCAGGCGTCGGTCGAGCTGCAGGTGACCGACACCCACCTGCGCCTCAAGGTGTCCGACAACGGGAGGGGGATGCCCGAGGACCGCACCGAGTACGGCCTGCGCAACGCACGCCGACGAGCGGTCCTGCTCGGGGGCGACCTCGACCTGTGGCCCAACGACCCCCAGGGCACGATCTTCGTCTGGAGCGTGCCGCTGCGGGCCGCGTCTGGCGCAGCCTCAGGGCAGGCGGTGGAGCACCAACGGCAACACCGCGGCGGCGCCTGACCGTCGCAGCAGGGCGGCCGCGACCGTCACCGGCCACATCGTCGAGGTCGCGTCCACGACGAGCAGCACCGCACGGCCCGTCACCGCGGACGCAGCCGGACTGACGTCCAGGTTGTCGCGCCAGTACGCCGCCTCCTCGGCCGAACCCCGTTCCCGCAGGTCTGCCGGCACCGTGGCGACGGCAACGGTCGCTCGGTCCAACCTGCCGACGGCCGCGACGTGGTCGGCCACCGATGCTGTGAGCACCGGGAAGCCTCCCGCCGGCAGGTCGACCACCACCTCGGGCCGCCGGGACCACGACGACCGCCAGCCCGTCAGCAGCCGCACGCACGCGTCGTGCACCTCCGGGGGCCCGGGCGCGTCGTGGGCGAACATCGTCGCGACGGTCTCCCGCCACTCGGGCGCGTCGGCGAACACCAGGGCGCGCCCCTCGGCCGCTGCCTCCTCGGCGGGGATCCGACCGCGGCTGCCGAACGAGCCTCCCGGCCACATCTTGCGGGGCTCGACGTGGTGCACCTCGCCGCGGAGCACCTCGGCGACCACGCGCACGGTCTCGGGAGACGGCGCGGGTGCGAGCTGCCCGGGCAGCGCCCCCCGACAGACGGAGCACCGGCCGCACGGCGCGGCGTGCGGGTCGTCGAGGCTCTCCTGGAGCAGCTCCATCAGACAGCGGTCACCACGGGTGTAGGCGCGCATGATGTCGGCTTCGCGCCGGCGTACGGCGACCACACCGGCGTAGTGCTGCTGGTCGTACTGCCACGGCTTTCCGGTGCTCCGCCACCCGTTCTCGGTGCGCTCCACGACCTCGTCCACGGCGAGCTGCTTGAGCATGAGCTCGACCCGTCCGCGGCGCACGCCGCTCTGCGCCTCCACCGCGGCCACCGAGAGCGACTCGTCCCCCGACAGGACGGCGATGACCCGCTGCACCTGGTCGGGGACAGGGATCGTCGCTGTGGCGAAGTAGTCCCACACACCCTTGTCCGCGTCGGAGGGGAGCAGGACGGCGTGCGCGTGCTCGATCGCCCGGCCGGCCCGCCCCACCTGCTGGTAGTAGGACACCGGCGACGGCGGGGCTCCGACGTGGACGACGAAGCCGAGGTCAGGCTTGTCGTAGCCCATGCCGAGGGCGGAGGTGGCCACCAGTGCCTTGAGCTCGTTGCTCCGCAGCGCGTCCTCGAGCCGCTCGCGGTCCGCCGCGTCGAGCTGTCCGGTGTAGGCGGCGACCTTCACCTGCGAGCCGTGCACGGCCTCGACGGCGGCGGCCAGCCGGGAGGCGTCGGCCACGGTCAGCGCGTACACGATCCCCGAGCCCGGCAGTCGGGGCAGGTGGTCGACCACCCAGGCGTAGCGCTGCAGCGGCGTCAGCCTGTCCACGACCGAGAGCTCGAGGCTCGCCCTGGCCAGCTGTCCTCGCAGCACCAGCGTGGCCTCGCCGAGCTGACCCGCCACGTCGTCGGTGACCCGCTGGTTGGCCGTCGCGGTCGTCGCGAGCACCGGCGTCCGCGGGTTGAGGCGTCGGAGGAGGTCCGCGACCCGGCGGTAGTCGGGCCGGAAGTCGTGACCCCAGTCCGACACCGCGTGCGCCTCGTCGATGACGACGAGCCCGAGGTGGCCGGTCAGCCCGTCCAGCACCCGGCGACCGAACCCGGGGTTGGCCAGGCGCTCGGGCGAGACCAGCAGCACGTCCAGCTCGCCGGAGAGGAGCGCAGCCTCGACCTGCGACCAGGCGTCGATGTTCGAGGAGTTCAACGTCGCTGCCCGCAGCCCGGCGCGCGCCGCCGCCGCGACCTGGTCACGCATCAGCGAGAGCAGCGGTGAGACGACCAGCGTCGGCCCGGCTCCCTCCGCGCGCCGGACGGCGGTGGCGGCCCAGTACACCGCCGACTTCCCCCAGCCGGTCGCCTGCACGACGAGCACCCGTGCCTCCGGCTCGCACAGTGCCGCCACCGCGGTGCGCTGGTCGTCTCGGAGGCGCGCGCCGGGGCCGGCCATCTCGGTGATGACACGGTCGGCGATCTCCGCACGTGCACCGGCGAGTGGGGCGGAGGTCGACGAAGGCGGCAGCGTCACGGCACCCACCGTAGGCGGCCGGGCAGACTGGACCCCGTCCGCACACCAGCCCAGCCAGGAGTCACCGGTGCCCGCCAACCGCTTGCTGCCCACCGAGGAGTCAGCCGACCTCCTCAGGCTCACCCGCGACCTCGTCACGAAGGAGCTGGCGCCCGGTGTAGCGGAGGCCGAGTCCTCCGAGACCTTCCCACGGGAGGTCTTTCGCACCCTCGGCCGCGCCGGCCTGCTGTCGCTGACCTACCCCGAGGAGTACGGCGGAGGCTCTCAGCCCTACGAGGTCTACCTCCAGGTGCTCGAGGAGATCGCCTCGGTGTGGGCCAGCGTCGCGGTGGGCGTCAGCGTCCACGGGCTGTCGTGCTACGCGCTCCTCGCCGAGGGCAGCGAGGAGCAGCGGCAGCGGTGGCTGCCCGAGATGCTCGGCGGCGAGCTGCTCGGCGCCTACGCGCTCTCGGAGCCCCAGGCTGGCTCCGACCCGTCCGCGATGAGGACGAAGGCCGTCCGTGACGGCGACGACTACCTGCTGAGCGGGGCGAAGGCGTGGATCACCCACGGCGGGCACGCCGACTTCTACACGGTGATGGCGCGCACCGGGGAGGGCCGTCGGGGCATCTCGTGCTTCCTGGTCCCCGCCGACGCCGAGGGGCTGAGTGCCGACCCGCCCGAGCGCAAGATGGGACTGACCGGATCCAGCACGACGACGATCCGGCTCGATCGGGTCCGGGTCGGGGGCGAGCGCCGACTGGGAGCGGAGGGTGACGGACTGCGCATCGCACTGCAGGGGCTGGACTCCGGCCGTCTCGGCATCGCGGCGGTCGCCACCGGACTTGCACAGGGCGCCCTCGACCACGCCGTCGCCTACGCCCGGGAGAGGGAGACGTTCGGCAGCCGCATCATCGACCACCAAGGACTGGCCTTCGTGCTGGCCGACATGGCAGCGGCTGTGGACTCCGCGCGGGCCACGACGCTGCATGCCGCGCGCCTGCGGGACGGCGGGCTGCCCTTCGCCCGAGAGGCGTCGATTGCCAAGCTGGTCGCCACGGACAACGCCATGAAGGTCACGACCGATGCCGTGCAGGTGCTCGGCGGCTACGGCTACACCCGGGACTTCCCCGTCGAGCGCTACATGCGCGAGGCCAAGGTGATGCAGATCTTCGAGGGGACCAACCAGATCCAGCGTATGGTCATCGGACGTCACCTCGACAAGAATTCCGGTGGCGAGATCGCCGTGCGGCCGGGCTGACCACGTCGTCCTTGCCCGTCAGTCCTCCCGGGCAGCCTGCTCCTCCTCGACCCGCTGCTTGATGCGACCGTATCCCGGCAGCCGGGCCAGCATCACGTTGAGCTGCTTCGAGGTGTCGAGCAGGTCGTGCAGGTCGGGCGCGACGCTGCCGAGGGTCGAGAGGATCGGAAGGATGTCTCGCTCCAGCTGTCCCACCAGGACGGGCAGGTGGTCGACCAGGGCGACGAGGGCGTCGACCTCCTTCGGGTCGGTGGTCTCGGCCAGCCTCTCCAAGGTCGGCTGCAGGGCGGTGAGCGGCGGCTCAACCGAGTCCAGCAGCGGGAGCAGCCGCTGCACCGGCAGCTCCAGCCGGCCGATGAGGTCGTCGGCCGAGCGCCGGGTGCCCTCGATCCGGGCGACCAGCGCGTTGACGTCGCCGACGATCTGCTCCACGTCGTCCAAGAGCTTCCCCAGCCTCGGCGCGGCGGCGAGCACCTGGTCGAGGGCCGTCGTGCAACGCTCGACGAGCTCGACGACATCGCGAGGTCCGGGCACGAAGGGCAGGCGCATGACCTCAGGGTAGGTGGCGTGCCACCCCTGCTGCGGTGTCAGGCAGACAGCGGGCCTTGGCCATCTGGGGCCGGGTCCGCTCGGCGCGGGCGTCGAGAAGCCGGTCGATCTCGTCGGAGAGCGTCGTGGGGTTGAACGGCTTGCTGATGACGCCGGTGACCGGCAGGTCGTCCCAGAGCTGGGCGTGACCGGCCAGCACCTTGGCCGTCAGCAGGATGACCGGGATGTCACAGGTCACCGCGTCGCCCTGCAGGTGGCGGAAGGTCGTGGGGCCGTCCATCTCCGGCATCATGACGTCGAGCAGCACCACGTCGGGCCGGTGCTCGCGCGCCATCCGCAAGGCAGCCGCGCCCCGGTCCGCGTCGATGACCTCCCAGCCGCCCATGATCTCGAGGGCGAGCGTGGTGATCTCCCGAATCTCGTCGTCATCGTCGACCACGAGCACCATGCGACCTGGCACGACGACGACTCCTCTCGCGTGGACTCCTCCGGCGAGTCTAGGAGCCTACCTCGACCGCGGACGCATTTCGGGCAAAGTCGGGGTGGCGACGGTGGCGCGGTAGTAGGACTGCGTGTCGATCCGCTGGACGTCGAAGCTCCCGAGCCCTTGCAGGAGGGAGGCCGTGGCGGAGGCCAGCCCCAGCACCTCGTTGTTGTAACCACAGATGTCGTAGGCACACAGACCACGCCGCGACACCACCGTCTGGGTGACCTGCCGGACCATCTCGAAGAAGAGCCGGCTGCCGCGGTACTCCCGGGCGACCAGGATGAAGCCGAGGTAGTGGACGGCGTTGCGGGAGGCGTACTCGGGGAAGTGGTGCGCGAAGTACGCCGGGCTGATCCACGGGACCGTCTCGAGGTGACGGGTCAGCGTGCACATCGCCACGGCGGTCCCCGCCTCGTCGTGCGCGAGGTACTTGTCCACGCGGCCGTCGAGCATCTCCGCCATGAACTCGTCCTCGTGAAGCAGCTGACGGGCGACCGCCTTGGTGGCCAGGTCGCCGAAGGTCTCGACGTACAGCTTGTAGAAGCGGTGCGCGGTCTCCTGGTCGACGGCCGCCTCCACGGTCACCGCGGCGCTGAGCCGCTCCTGTGCCGTCGTCATCCGAGGTCCCATCCCGCCACCTGGTAGCTGGCGAAGGCGAGCGCGCAGGCAGGCCGGTCCTCGGCGGTGACCGAGGCCGTCGCGGACTCCACGGGGCCGTACCCACCGCCTCTCCGCTCGTTCATGTCCTCGAGGCTCAGGTGGATGAGCTCGAGCAAGGAGTCCTCGGTCTCCGCGACGTGCTCGACGAACAGGCCGTTCCCCGACGGGTCCCGGACCCAGCCGATCCCGGCCCAGGCGGTCTCCCCCGGCCGCGCGGCGTGAGCCGCGGCGTACACGCAGTACAGCTTGTCGCCGTGGTCGCCGACGACCGGGTCGGAGTCGAAGCTGATCCGGCTGGCCTGCGGGATGACCGAGGACAAGCGGATGAGGTTGAAGTCGGAGACCCCCGCGCCGTGCAGCGCCGCGTCGAACGCCGACATGGCAGTGCGGCCCTGTCCGGCGGCGGTGCGGATGGAGATGGGCAGGACCAACGCCTCCACGTCACGCTCGTCCGCCTCAGCCACGGAAACTTGATGCACTCTCAAGGTCGCCTCCCATTGTCGTCCTCGTCATCGCATCGATCAGATCCAGTACCCGGTCCTCGAGCTCCTCCGGGGTCACCCGTGCCTTGGTGAGGAAGACGGTCCTGTCGTCGAGGCCGTCGGCGTGCTCGTCGAGCACGTCGTCGGCGCTGTAGACCACGACCGCGGTCTCCTCCAGAGCGCCTTCCTCCCGGAGCCTGGCGACGACCTCCGAGCCGTCACCGTCGGGGAGCCCCAGGTCCAGCACCACCACCTGTGGGCGCATCACCCTGCCTTGGGCGACCGCCTGCTCGACGGAAGTGACGTGCGCGACGTCCAGGCCCCGGCTGCTGAGCAGCATCCGCAGGACGCCGGCGAGGTCCTCGTCGTCCTCGACGATGAGGACGCCGGCGTGCCGGCGGCGTCCCTCGAGCGCCGTGGCCACCGTCGCGATGAGCCGCTCCTCGGTCACGGGCTTCACCAGCCACCCGTCCGCCCCCGCGGCGAGCGATGAGCCAGCATCCTCCCTCTCCGCGTCCGAGACGGCGATGACCGGGATGTTGCGAGTCCGCTCGAGCGTCCTGAGCCGCCCGAGGATGTCGGCCCCGGACCTGCCGTTCAGCACGGCGCCGAGAAGGACAGCAGCGGGCCGGCTCGTCGCCGCCCGCGCCAGGACGTCGGAGCCGTCGCTCACGGCGACCGGTCGGTAACCGTGACGGCCGAGCATCGCGCTGACCGAGGTCACCACGTCGGAGTCCTCGTCGCAGACCAGCACGACCGGCGCGTCCAACGGGGGTTCCTGGTCGGCGGAGTCGAGGGAGCGCACCTTCGGCAGCGTGAACCGCACTGTGGTGCCGGTGTCGGCATGGCTCTCCGCCCAGATCCTGCCGCCGTGGCGCTCGACGATCCCGCGGCAGATCGACAGGCCGAGCCCCGTGCCGCCCTTCTGGCGGGCGTCGGTGGAGTCGACCTGCTCGAACGGCTCGAAGACCGACTCGAGCTTGTCCTCCGGGATGCCCCGCCCCTCGTCGTGGACCGCAAACGTCATGTGGCTCTCGTCGGCCACCGCCTCCAGCCGCACCACGGCACCGGCCGGCGAGAACTTGACGGCGTTGCCGACGAGGTTCGTCAGCGCCTGTACCATCCGGTCCGCATCGGCCAGCACCCGCCCGGCTTCGCTCGACACCTCGAGGCGTACGTCGGCCATGGCCGCCAGTCCGTTCATCTCGGTCGCCGTCGCCTCGAGGAGGTGCCCTGCCGCGTGTGGCGTCAGGTTCATCGGAAGCTTGCCGGACTGGATCCGTTCGATGTCGAGGATGTCGTTGATGAGCCGTGTGAGCCGCTCGCTGCTCTCCAACGCGATCGACACCATGCGCTCCGCCTGCGGGGTGAGCTCCACGAGCGAGCCGCTGGCCACCAGCCCCAGAGATCCCCGGATGGAGGTGAGCGGCGTGCGGAGCTCGTGGCTGACGACCGAGAGGAACTCGTTCTTCATCCGGTCGACCTCCTGCCGCTGGGTGACGTCGCGGAAGACCACGACCGCGCCGGAGACGCGGTCGTCGTCGACGAGCGGGCTGGAGGTGATCTCCACCGGGAAGGTGCTGCCGTCGGCACGCACATAGACGTCCTCCTCGGCGGAGGAGACGAACCCGTGACGGATCGCCTCCGTGACGTAGCAGCCGTCCACGGGGAAGGGGCTGCCGTCCTCCTGCACGGCGTGGAACCTCTCGTGGGCGTTGGCGCCGAGCAGCTCGTCAGGGTCGTAGCCCAACGCGCGTGCGCCGGAGGGGTTGACGAAGCTGATCCGTCCCTCGAGGTCGACGCCGTAGATGCCGTCTCCCACCGAGCGCAGCAGCGTCTCGGTGCGGTGGGCCATCCGGCGAAGGTCGGCGGTCTGCTCGCGCACCCGCTGCTCGAGCCCGGAACGCAGGTTCGCGTTGTCGGCGGTCAGCAGGCTCTGCCGGATCCCGACCGCCAGCACGAAGAACAGCCAGAGGACGGTCTGGGTGCCGGTCAGAGTCTCTTTCTGGGGGTAGACCAGCTGGACGGTGAGCGCGGTGAGCAGGACGCCGAAGACGAGCACCGTCCCCAGGACGTCGGAGGTCGGCTCGATGTTGCGCTCCTCCGCCGGGGTGGCGGCGTCGGGATGCCAGGCGGCCGCGGCGAAGAGCAGGTAGCCGGCGATCCAGCCCATGTCCTGAAGGGTCCCGAAGCCGAAGCGGTCCTGCGCCGACTCGACGGCGTAGGCGAGGTCCGACACGGCGTAGAGGAGGAACCCGGCGCCGATGAGCGAGAAGAACCCCCGCGCCTCTCGGCTCCGCATGATGAGCAGCAGGGCGACCGTGGCCAAGGCGACGTCGAGCAGCGGGAGCAGCACCCACACCACCTGGAAGGCCAGGCTCGCGTCCGGTGACCCCAGGGAGCTCAGCATCCGCGAGTAGACGACGATCGAGACGATCACCAGGACCGCTCCGCCCATGACCAAGCCGTCGAGGACCATCAGCACGAGCTTCTCGCCCCGCTGGCGGACCGAGGGCAGCTTCAGCAGCCCGGCGATGGAGACCAGCATGCCGAGCATGATGCTGCCGTTGACCAGCAGGCTGGGATTCTCCGAAGAGTCGCTGGACACCACCGCGCCGTAAAGGTTTCCCAGAAGCCCGATCGCGGCGGCCGAGGCCAGCAGCACAAAGGAGCGGCGGCGCCGGGCACGAGCCTTCATCGCGGTGCGCGCGCAGCTCAGGACGACGGCGACGCCCCCGAGGATGAGCCCGGCGACGCTGACCGCTTGCCGGTCGTTGGCGGAGAGCGAGCTGTTCAGCAGCCCGGCGAAGAGCGCGCACGCCAGCACTGCCGCTCCCAGCGCGACAGTGAACCGCCTCTGCAAAGCAGCCGGCGAAGCGTCTCCCATAACACGTCGGAACGTATCAACGTAAAGAGCGCCCGGCCGGAAAATGCGACAGAAAGTAAACGCGGCGGCGAACCGGTGAGCGTGCGCGTGTGCTCACAACCGATCCCGCCACCACGACGCTGTCGCGTCGTCGGCACCGTAGGCCTCGCACATCGCCTGGGCAGCCGCTTCCAGTGCCCCCTTGTCACCGTCCTGCGCTCGCGCGAGAAGTGCCGCCGCGTCGTCCCACGCGCGGCCCTGCTCGGGCAAGGGCAGCCGTGCGACCTGCCGAGCACTCAGCTTGACGGCGCCCATCGACAGTGCGGTGCCGGCGTAGGTCGCTGCGGCGAACGCCGTCACCGGGGGTGCAAGAAGGACGGCCAGGACGTGCCACACCTGCTCCGGCGGAGCGGTGACCGTGATCGCCGGGACCGAGGGAAGCCACTCCCCCGCGGGGTCCGCGACCGCTTTGATCACCCGTCCCTGGGTGCCGACCAGCACCTTGGGCACCCGCCTCGCCGCGGCCCACCGGGCAAGCCCCGGGTCGGCGGCCAGCGCCTCGAGGTCGACGACGGGCGCGTCCCACCGCCGCTTGCGGTAGCGGGCGGGGCTCCGGCCCCACCGGCACCCGGCCGGCTCGATGAGCCCGCTGGTCACCAGCGGCGCCCCGGCCGGGCAGTCGGCGGCTTCACGGACGTACGGCGCCAGGCCGTAGTACTGGTCGCGGAAGTCGGCCGTGCACGCGGCCAGGTCGGCCAGGACCCCGGTGCTGCGCGGCAACCGCACCTCCGGGACACCGAGCCCGGCCGCCAGCAGGAACGACCACTCGGACGACAGGTCGGGCGCCTCGGAGTCCGGTAGCCGGCGGAAGTCCCTGCCATGGTGGCGCCGTACCGGGCCCTGGCCGCCCCCGTTGCGCAGCACCGGTGCGCAGGTCAGCACCCGGGCCTCGAACACCGGCTCGGCCGACGCCCACAGCGACTCCAGGGAGCAGGTGTCGGACAGGAAGCGCCGCACACCCGCGGCATCGCGGGCGGCGAGCAGCGACTGCGGCTGCACGAGCCCGATGCGACCTCCCAGGCGCGACCAGCCGACGGATCGCTGCAGGAAGACCGCGCTGAGGTCGGTGTAGGGCCGCAGGGTCCCGTCCGCCTGTGCCTCGAGCAGCGCCGCATCTTCCCGCCGGCGTGCGGTCAGGGTCGAGAGCTGGCCGAGGAAGGGCGGGTTGCCCACGACCACGTCGAAGCCACCGCGGCGTTCGAACACGCGAGGGAAGACCGATCGCCAGTCGACACCGAGCAGCGCGTCACCGACCACGAGGTGCGTGCCGGTCCCGTGCCCCGAGCGCTCCTCCGCCTGCTCTGCCTCCTCCTCCTTCGCCCACCCGGAGGTCAGGATGCGACGCGCGAGCTCGACCGCCGCAGCGTCGACGTCCACGCCCGCCAGGCACCGCACGGCCCGGCGGTAGGCGGTGGCCTCATCGAGGTGGTGCCGTTCGACGCCCCGGCGGGCGATGCGTCGCGCCGCGGAGACCAGGAACAGCCCGGCTCCGCACGCCGGGTCGAGGACGCGGACGGCGTAGGGGTCGTCGACCTCGTCCAGCACCGGCTCCAGGGTCTCGTCGAGCAGGTGGTCGACAAGCCGCTGCGGGGTGAAGTAGCTGCCCTGCGACTTCCGGCGGCCGGACCCGGCCACCATCCGGAGCGCCCGCCCGTCCCACACCGGGGTCCGGGCCAGCACGGCCTCGTGGATCGCCCCGAGCGCGACCGGGTCGGGCGGATGCGGCAGAGGCAGGTCCCGGTAGGCGCCCGACAGGGACGTGAGGGCGACCTGCTGCGGGTCCGCGTCCGGCCGCTCCACGAGCGTGGCGGTCGCTCGGCGCTCGACGTCGGCGAGGACCTCGTCGAGCCCCGGAACCGCCATCTCACCTCCGCTACCCCGTGGCCGGCGTGCCGTTCGCCCCATCGGGACCCGTCCGATCCCATCCCACCACTCCCCCGGTGATGAAGGGCATCCCGCGCCGGTGCAGGATGCTCCTGCCCCGGGACGCCGGCTGAGGGAAAACCGAGTCGGCTCGCGGCGTCGCAGGCAGGATGGGGCGCGATCGGAGCCGGCCACGTGTGCGGCTCGAGGTGACACGCTCCTCCTGCACCGAGGAGCCGGGAGGTGAGTTCCATGGTCCGTCGCCCTTCGCGTGGCAGTCGCAGCAGCGGCTTCGCCGTCGTGACGTTGCTCGTGGTCGGAGGCCTGGTGGCCTCGCTGCCCTGGGCAAGCTCGGCAGCCCCCCGCGACGGCGGTGGGATGGAGCCCTCGCAGTCGATGGTCGAGGCCAAGCCGAACCACAAAGACAAGCGCCGGGTCTCGAACTTCACCGTGGCCACGTTCAACGTCCTGGGCCACCGACACACCGCCAAGGGCGGGAGCAGGGCCTCCTGGCCCGGTGGCCGGAAGCGGATGCGCCCCTCGCTCAACCTGCTGCACAGGTACGGCGTCGATGTCGTCGGCTTCCAGGAGCTGCAGCCCGAGCAGCTCAAGGCCTTCAACAGGGCCACCGGCAAGCGGTGGTCGGCGTACCCCGGTGCGAGGTTCGACCGCTACGCCACGCACAACTCCATCGCCTGGAACAACCGGCACTGGTCGCTCGTCCAGAAGGGCTATCTCAAGATTCCTTACCTCCAGGGCGAGCGCGTGCGGATGCCGGTCGTGAAGCTCGCGGACAACCGCACAGGGCAGCGCGTCTACTTCGCGAACTTCCACAATCCTGCCGACACCTTCGGCAACGCCCAGAAGTGGCGCAACAAGGCGCGGAAGATGCAGATCCGGCTGGCACGGCGCATCCACGAGAAGGGGGTTCCCCTCGTGATCACCGGCGACATGAACGAGCAGGACCGGTACTTCTGCGCGATGACGTCGCGCGCGCCCATGAAGGCGGCGAACGGCGGTGGGCACACCCGACGGGGCACCTGCGTCCCTCCGAAGCCCTCGGGCATCGACTGGATCTTCGGGTCCAGGCGCATCGGTTTCTGGCGGTTCTACAAGAAGCCGCGCCCCGAGATGGAACGCATCAGCGACCACCCCTTCCTGGCGACCGAGGCCCGGCTCAAGCGGCGGTGACGGCAGCGCGACCGGCGAGGCTGCCCGCCCCGCACGTGCCGACGATCGAGCCTCTTTCACGTCCCGGCCGAGGACCGGTACAGTCCTGTCTGTAGCAACCGTTACGGACGAAAGCGGTCCGCTACCCGTGAGGTCCCGGGCACCCCACCCCAGCCCGGGTACTGCGCCGGCGGCGCTCCTCAGACCTGGGAGGTCTGGGGAGCGTTGCCGGTAGCCACTGCCGGCCTCAGTGCGACGCGCCCAGGAACGGCTGCCCACCGACCCGGACGCAGAGGTCCGGAACGACGCCCTCTGCCATCGAGCACATCGCCTCGAGCCCCTGCCGGAGGTGGTCCGCGGCGAACGGCATGGCCGGCACCTGGAGGACTGCCCGGACCCGCCCCTCGGCGAAGTCGAACTTGACCGCGGCATGGTCCCGGTTGAGCACGCCGACCTCGAAGGCCGCGCGCCTGGGCTTCGTCACGTCCGTGACCAGCAAGCAGAAGAGGCGGATCACGGGCGCCTGGGCCAGCACGCGCACGAAGACGACCGAGTCGCCCACGACGACCGGGATGTCCCCGTCCTCGTCCCTGACCGGCGTCTCGCCGAACACCGGGGTGAGCGCCTCGTCGACGAGCGCCACGAGGTGCTCGAAGTCGCGGGGGCACGCCGCCCGCGCGGCCGGCTGCCCACCGGGCGGCTGCAGGTCGCGCAGGTCGGTGTCGGGCTCATGGACCACGTCGCAAGCAAGGAATGCGGGGTGCACCACGCCGAACACGCTCCGCAGCGTCTCCACGACCTGCACCGCGAGCCGGTCGGCGTGTGGCCGGTCGTCCGTGCTCGCCCAGCGGCCACGGTCGCCCCCGGGGCGCCTCCACCCGAGGACGGCGAGCCGTCGCTGGGCCCTGCGGTCGAGACGACGACCGACGGCGGGGTGCCGGTTGGCCGGCACCTCGGCGTGCACAGTCTCGGGCTCGGCCGCGTCCACGCGGAGCTGGACGAGGAAAGAGCCAGCCGGGTCCTCGTCTCCACCTGCAGCACCTGCGCGGACCACGATCGGCGGGTCGTCCTTCTCCAGGCCTGCGACGGCGTCGGCGAGGGCGGCCCGGAAACCGCGCCACGCCTCGGTGGTCAGCACCTCCAGATCAATGGTGTCCGGATCACTCATCCGTTCCCTTCCCCTTCCCACCGCGGCCCCCGGATGCCGCGCTGCAATCGCCGGTGGCCTTCCTCGTGAGGTGGACGCTAGAGGGGACCACCGACAGTTCCGGGCGAACGGCCGCCGTCACCTACGATCGCGGTCGTGAAGCCGTTCCTGCTCCTCGCCACCCGCGCCGAGGACCGGGCGGCCGACGAGGAGTACGCGGCGTTCTGCCGCTTCGGCGGGCTGGCTGAGGACGAGCTCGTGCGGTTCCGGCTGGAGCGGGCACCGCTCGGCGACGTCGACCTCGATCGTCACTCCGGCGTCATCCTCGGCGGCAGCCCCTTCACCACCTCGGAACCGGAGGCGGTCAAGAGCGATGCACAGCGCCGGGTGGAGGCCGACCTCGCCGCCCTTCTCGACGAGGTGGTCGCGCGGGACTACCCCTTCCTGGGCGCCTGCTACGGCGTCGGGACCCTCGGCGTGCACCAAGGAGGCCTGGTCGACGCGACGTACGCCGAGCCCGTCGGCGCCGTCGAGGTCGCCCTCACCCCAGACGGCCACCGCGATCTGGTCGTCGGCGTGCTGCCGGCGCGGTTCGAGGCCTTCGTCGGCCACAAGGAGGCGGTGACCTCGCTGCCGCCCGGTGCCACGTTGCTGGCGTCGTCGGCGGCCTGCCCGGTGCAGGCGTTCAAGGTCGGCGACAACGTGTACGCCACCCAGTTCCACCCCGAGCTCGACGTGCCGGGCATCCGGACGAGGATCGACATCTACAAGCACGCCGGCTACTTCCCGCCCGACCTGGCCGAGGACCTGAAGGCGCGCGCTGGACGCCACGACGTGCGGCACCCACCGGCGCTGGTGCGTCGGTTCGTCGAGCACTACGCCCGTTGACGCGGTTGGTCGAGGCGGCGGAGCAGGTGCCCGGACTCAGTCGTCCGCGCCCCTGGCGACCAACGCCTCCCCCAGCCGGTCGGCGTGCCGCAGCGAGCGCACGATGAGGGGCACCGCGTAGGCGCGCGGACTTCCGGTGAGGCCGCGGGCCCGCTGCGCGTCGCGGACCTCGTGAGCGAGACCGACCACGACCGGCACCGAGCGGATGCTCAGCGCGAGCACGAGCCCCGCGCGCTCCGGGTCGACGCCGACGCGGCGGAGCGGTCCCATCAGGCGGACCCCGGTGTCGACCAAAGCGCTCGTGCGGGTGGTCAGGGTGACCAGTGCCGCCGAGAGCACGAGCGCGGCGATGACCCCGACCACGACCACCGCCCGGTCCCAGCCGTCGACCAGCACGTGGAAGCCCCCCACCACGACGAGCAGCCACAGCAGCGGCCGCACCTGTCGCAGCATCCGCATCGGGCCCAGCCCGGCCACGAGGTAGGCCAGGGTGACGACGACGATCGTCACCGCCACCTGCCAGGGACGGTCGAGCAGGACCGAGCCGGCTCCGCACAGGAGCAGCACCAAGAGCTTCAGCCCAGCGGGAGCGCGATGGACGGCGGACGAGCCCGGCTGGTAGAGACCGATCGCCGTCATGCCATGAGCTTGCGGTAGAACGCGACGGCCTCGTCCGGTCCGGCGTCGTGGACCAGTCGCCCCGCGTCGAAGACCAGCACCCGGTCGTACGCCGCGAGCAGCTCGAGGTGATGGGTCACCAGCAGCACCTGCTGCTCGAGCTGGTCGACGTGGCCTGCCACCAGGGCCGCGTTGCGCAGGTCCAGCAGCGTGGTCGGCTCGTCGAGCACGAGGACCGACGGTTCGGTCACCAGGACCGAGGCGAGCGCCAGCAATTGTTTCTGTCCACCTGACAACAGGTGCGCGGGGTGGTCGGCGTGGTCGGCGAGACCGAAGCGGTGCAGGGCGTCCGCGACGCGCGACTCCACCTCCTGCCGCGACAGCCCCCGTCGGCGCAGCCCGAACGCGATGTCCTCGCGGACCGTCGGCATGACGATCTGGGCGTCGGGGTCGGTGAAGCAGAACCCCACCTGCCGGCGTATTTCGCGGCCGTGACGCCGGGTGTCGAGACCGTTGACCGTGACCATGCCCGACGTCGGCACCACCAGCCCGTTCAGGAGGCGGACGAAGGTCGACTTGCCCGAGCCGTTGGCGCCGACGATCCCGACGCGACGCTCGGTCAGCCGCACGGTCACCTCGTCGAGGACGGTGCGGCGTCGGCCCCCTTCACCGTAGGCGTGGGTGACGCCGGCGACCTCCACCACCGACGCGGTCACCGGGCCACCTCCACCACGACGGCGACACCCTGACCGCCGCCGGCCGCGATCGCGGCGAGCCCGGTGCTGCCCGTCCCCCGTCCGACCAGCTGGGCGTAGAGGCGCACGAGCAGCACCGCACCGGAGGCGCCCCACGGGTGGCCGAGCCCCAGCGCGCCGCCCTCGGGACAGACGCGGTCCGGCGACAGCGACAGCTCGGCGCAGCAGGCGAGCACCTGCCCGGCGAAGGCCTCGTTCAGCTCCACGACGTCGACGTCGTCGAGGCCCATCCCCGCCCGGGCCAACGCGAGCCGCGTGGCCGGCACCAAGCCGTACCCAGGACGGTTCGGGTCGCAGGCGGCGGTGGCGACAGCCCTGACCCGCAGTCCCGGACGGCCGAGCCGGCGGTGCGTGTCGGAGTCGACGAGCGCCACCACCGCCGCGCCGTCGTTGATGCCGCAGGCGTTGCCGGCCGTGACCGTGCCGCCCGCACGGAAGGCCGGCCGCAGGCGACCGAGCCGTTCGACGGTCAGGCCGGCGCGGGGCCGCTCGTCGCGGGTCACGCCCGCCACGGGGACCACTTCGGCGTCGAACCCACCCGTGGAGGAGGTGGCGAAGGCCCGGGTGTGGGAGCGGACGGCGTACTCGTCCTGGGCCTCCCGCGAGACACCGCGTTCCTCCGCGAAGAGGTCGTTGGCCAGCCCCATGTCGGGGTCACCCACCGAGGCGGGCGCGAACGGAGCCCGCTCGTAGCGGGTGGGCTCGTGACCCGCCTCCGGCGGCCAGTACCGCCACGGGGCGGTGGAGACCGACTCGACCCCGCCGGCGAGGATCAGGCCGTTCTCCGATCGAAGGGTGGTCGCGGCGGTCACCACGGCGGCGAGGCCACTGGCGCACTGCCGGTCGACGGTCAGCGCGGGCACGTCGAGACCGGCCTGCAGGGCGGCGACCCGGGCCAGGTCGCCACCCGGCCCCATGCAGTTGCCGAGGAGCACCTCCTGGGGCGTGCCCACGTCTGCGGCGAGGCGAGCGAGCACCGGTGCGGCCAGGTCTGCGGCGGACACCCCGGCCAGCGATCGCCCTGCCGTCCCGACGGGGGTGCGCAGTGCGGCGACGACGACCGGCGCCTCGCTCACCCTGCCTCCAGCCGCTCGCGGTGCTCGGCCGCCGCGGTGACCGGGTCGAGACGGCGGGCGCGGCCAGCCGCCACCAGCGTGGTCAACGCGGTGCGGTCGAGCTTGCCGGCCGGTGTCGTCGGCAGGTCTGCCAGGTGGAACCAGCGGCGCGGTCGCTGCGCCCCCTCGAGCCAGGTGCGGGCAGCCGTGGCGGCCGTCGGAAGGTCCGCTTCCCGGGTCAGCACCGCGCACACCACCTGGCCGAGCTCGGCGTGCGGGGTGCCGACGACGGCCAGGTCCCCCCGGACGCCACCGCGGAGCGCTTGCTCCACGTCGGCGGTCAGCACGGTCGCTCCTCCGGTCGTGATGGCCTCGACACCCCGCCCCGCGACGACGAGCGTGCCCGCCCGCAGCACCCCGCGATCGCCGACCGTGGCGAAACCGTCCAGGTCGCGTCGGAAGGGTCCGGGCGCTGCGGCGTACCCGGTGCAGAGATAGCGGGACCGCACCCAGATCTCGCCGCTCCGCACGTCGATCTCGACACCGGGGAACGGCCTCAGGTCGCCGTCGTGGCTGCCCCAGGCGACGAACGACAGCTCCGCGGCGCCGTAGTAGTGACTGACCCGTGCCCCGGCGGCGGTGGCCCGCTCGAGCAGTGCGCGGGGCAGCCGTTCGCCTGCCACCGTGACCCGCACGCCCTGGAGCGGCACCTCCGCGTCGAGCGCGCGGGCCAGCACGAGGGGAGTGAGGTGAGCGTGGGTGACGTCCGCAGGGTCTCGCACGACGCGTGCGCCGAGTGAGCGGGCCAGCACCGCCGCGAAGAGGTTCATGGTGACCGACTGCGGCCCGGGCAGCCACACCCGCGACTCCGGTCTCAGCTCCGTGAGCCGCGCGACCTCGTCGAAGGAGTCCATCCACGACGCGGTGGTGCGGAGCACCGAACGAGAGGTGCCCGTGGAGCCGGAGGTGCGCAGCGCCAGCGGCCGGTCTGCCTCGTGCGCCGCGAGCACGGCCGCCACGGGGTCAGCCGCAGCGGCGACGTCGACCGCCCGGTCAGACAGGATTCGCCTGCCTCACCCGTCCGCCGCGCGGCAGCAGGCCCGGGTACCCGGCGTGCACACCACGGGCGACCAGCCCCGCGACCACCGCCTTGAGGAGATCCCCGGGGATGAAGATGGCGACCAACGTGGTGGCCTTGTCGATGCCGACCTGCGCGACGGCCATGATGCCCAGGATCCCGAACACGTAGAGGACGAGGATTCCGCCCACCACGTTGGCGATCACGCCCCATGCCAGCGGGTACGCCGGTCCATGGCGCTCGGTCAGCCGGCCCACGACGTACGCCGCCGCGGGGAAACCGAGGAGGAAGCCGGCCCGCGGGGTGGCGAACATCCCGAGGCCGCCCACCCCGCCGGCCAGCAGCGGCAGCCCCGCCGCGACCAGGACCACGAAGACCACCATGCTCAGAGCCCCCCGGCGTGCACCGAGGACCGCGCCGGCCAGCATGACTCCGAGGGACTGGGCCGTGATCGGCACGGCGGCGCCGAACGGGTAGAACGCCGGCACCAGGCCCAGGGCTGCCATGACGCCGACGAAGACGGCCACGAGCGCCAGGTCCCGGGAGGTGAGCCGACGCCGGTCGGCTGCCTGGGCAGGGTGGTCGACGGAGTGCGGCGTCATGGCGGGAAGTGTAGGTGTGCCCGTCACCGGGGCGCCGCGGGCGGTCGCCCGCCGGGACCGCCGGCCGCTGCACGCACCAGCCCCGTGAAGAGACCGGCGTCGACCGCCATCTCCGGGTGCCACTGCACGCCGAGGCAGAAGCGCTCACCCGGCAGCTCCATGGCCTCGAGCGTCCCGTCCTCGGCCCTGGCCACGGCGCGGTAGCCGGGATGCGAGGCCACCGCCTGGTGGTGGTGGCAGTGGACGTCGAGACGGGCGCCGACGAGGGTCTCGAGGCGACTTCCGGCCTCGACCTGGACCGAGACGTCTCCGAACTTGTCGCCGCCGGGGTTGTGGTCGTGGTGGTTGACCACGTCGGGGACGTGCTGGTCGAGCTTGCCGCCGGCCCCGACGGCCATCAGCTGCATTCCTCGGCACACGCCCAGCGTGGGAGTGCCGTGCTCCTCGGCGGCGTCCAGGAGGGCCAGCTCCCACTCGTCACGGTCGTCACGCCACCCCGTCGTACGCTCGTGCGGCTGTTCCTGGTAGCGGGCCGGCGAGACGTCGGCGCCCCCCGAGACGACCAGGCCGTCGAGGCGGGCGACGAGCTCGGAGGCGGCTTCGCGTGCCGGCGTCGTGGTGGGCAGCAGGACCGGGATCCCGCCGGTCTCCTCGACCGCCCAGGAGTAGACCGTGGGCAGCAGGTCGGCGCGGGTGTCCCACACCCCCCACCTGGCCTGCTCCCGGTAGGCCGTGAGTCCGATGACCGGTCGTGTCACCAGCCGTTCCCCCCGTTCACAGCGGCGTCACGTAGGCACCGGAGATGCCGCCGTCGACCAGGAAGGTCGAGGCCGTGATGAACGAGGACTCGTCGGAAGCCAGGAAGAGCACCGCGTTGGCCATCTCCTCGGGTTCCCCGAACCGGCCCATCGGCACGTGCACCAGCCGGCGTGCCGCTCGCTCGGCGTCCGCGGCGAACAGCTCCTGCAGCAGCGGCGTGTTGACCGGGCCGGGGCAGAGGGCGTTGACCCGGACGCCCTGCCGGGCGAACTGCACCCCGAGCTCGCGGCTCATCGACAGGACGCCGCCCTTCGACGCCGAGTAGGAGATCTGCGAGGTGGCGGCCCCCATGACCGCCACGAACGAGGCGGTGTTGATGATCGAGCCGCGCCCCTGCTCCAGCATGTAGGGCAGGACCGCCTTGCAGCACAGGTACACGCTGGTCACGTTCACGTCCTGCACGCGGCGCCACGCGTCGAGGTCGGTGTCGAGGATCGAGTCGTCCTCGGGCGGTGAGATGCCGGCGTTGTTGAAGGCGATGTCGACGGCGCCGTAGGTGTCGTGAGCGGTGGCGAACATCGCCTCCACCTGTTCCTTGTCGGTGACGTCGACGTGCACGTAGGTCACGCCCGGCAGCTCGGCCAGCTCCGCGCCGCGGCCGTCGTCGACGTCGCCGACCACCACCTGCGCGCCTTCCTCGAGGAAGCGGTGGACCGTCGCCAGCCCGATTCCCGAGCACCCGCCCGTGACGGTGGCGACCTTGCGGTCGAGGCGTCCTGCCATGTCGTTTCTCCTGTCTGCCGAGGGGGCGCGTCAGTCGTGCGCGAGGAGGACGCGGACGTCCCGCTCGGCGGGGTCCTGGCGTGCGTTCACGCCGACTCGGTGGGGTTCCGGCGTGCGTTCACGCCGACTCGGCGGGGTTCCGGCGTGCGTTCACGCCGACTCGGCTACATGCGCTCGAAGCCACGGCGCAGCTCCCAGTCGGTCACCGCGGCGCCGAACGCCTTGAGCTCGACGTCGGCCATGTTCGCGTAGTGGTCGACGACGTCGTCCCCGAGCGCCTGCCGTGCCACCGCCGACCCGCTGAACGCGTCACGGGCGTCGCGGAGGCTCGACGGCACGCGGGTACGGTCGGAGGTGTAGGCGTTGCCCTCGAGCGGCGGCTCGAGCTCGAGCTCGGCTTCGATGCCGTGCAGCCCGCCGGCCAGCATGGCAGCCAGCGACAGGTACGGGTTGACGTCGCCTCCAGGCACCCGGTTCTCCATCCGAGCCCCCGCCCCGCTGCCCACGAGCCGGAGGGCACAGGTGCGGTTGTCGACGCCCCAGGCGATCGCCGTCGGCGCGAAGGAGCCCGCGGCGAACCGCTTGTAGGAGTTGATGTTCGGTGCGTAGAGGAGAGTGAAATCCGCCATCGTCGCGAGCACCCCCGCGACGAAGCTGTCGTAGAGCGATGAACGCTGCCCGGCCTCCTCGTCCCAGAACACCACCGACCCGTCGGCACCGCGCAGCGACAGGTGGATGTGGCAGGAGTTGCCCTCCCGCTCGTCGATCTTGGCCATGAACGTGATCGACTTGCCGTGCTGGGAGGCCAGCTCCTTGGCCACGGTCTTGTACACCGCATGGTTGTCGGCGGTGGTGACGACCTCGTCGTAGAGGAAGCCGATCTCGTGCTGACCGAAGTTGCACTCGCCCTTGGCGCTCTCGACGTTCGCGCCCGCGGCGTACATGGTGTTGCGGATGTCCCGCAGCAGCGGCTCGACCCGCGAGGTGCCGAGGATCGAGTAGTCGATGTTGTACTGGTTCGCCGGAGTGAGGTCCCGGTAGCCCAGCTCGTGCGCCTTCTCGTAGGTGTCGTCGAAGAGCACGAACTCGAGCTCGGTCCCCGCCAGCGCGGCGTATCCCATGTCGGCTGCCCGCTGCACCTGCTGACGGAGCACTGTCCGTGGCGACTGCGGGACCGGCCGGTGATCGGGCCACACGAGGTCGCACTGGACCATCGCGGTGGCCGGCAGGTGCGGAAGCATCCGGATCGTGTCGAGGTCCAGGACGAACTCCATGTCGCCGTACCCCTGCTCCCACGACGTGATCGCGTAGCCGGGCACGGTGTTCATCTCGATGTCGACGCCGAGAAGGTAGTTGCAACCCTCGGTGCCGTGGCCCAGGACGTGGTCGACGAAGTAGGCGCCGTGCAGACGCTTGCCCTGGAGCCGTCCCTGCATGTCGGTGAAGGCGACCACCACGGTGTCGATCTCGCCCGAGCCGATGCGGGCCTTGAGCTCCTCGGGGCTGAGGTGCCTCTCGTTGCGGGTCATGCGGACCTTCCCCTCTGTTGTCCGAGAGCTGTGCTCGCGTGGTGTGCGACTCGCTCATGCAAGCACATCTGCACCCCGACGCAGGATCAGGCGGTGGTCCCCGGCTCGAGACGTCCACCCGGGCGGATGCCGGCTCGTGACCCGACCGTGCTGTCCATGCCGATCAGGACGATGTCGTCGTCCTTGGCCACCCGCGAGCTGGGCATGGCTCCGACCGTCGCGCCACGCCCGATCCGGGACCGCTCGTCGACCACGCTGGTGCTGACCCGGGCCCCCCGCAGGACGTGTACGTCATCGAAGAGGACGCTGTCCTCGACCCGCGCGCCGGCCTCGACGACGACGCCCGGACCGAGGACGCTGTCGACCACCTCGCCGGCGACATGGCAGCCGGGAGAGAGCAGGCTGTTCTCCACCACGGCGCCGGCGCGGACGCGGGCCGCCGTGCGGTCCGGCCACTTGCTGATCACGGGCCGATCAGGGTGGAAGACGTCGACCTTGCCGGCGATCAGCTCCCGGTGACCCTGCAGGTAGGCGCCAGGGCGACCCAGGTCTCGCCAGTAACCGCCCAGCGGTACGGCGCGCACCTGCCGTTGCTCGACAAGGCGCGGGAGCAGGTGCTCGGAGAAGTCACCGATGCCGCTGTCGTCCCCCACCGCGTCACCCGACAGCTCAGCACGCAACGACCGAAGGGTCTCCAACAGCACCTCTGTCGAGTACACGAAGATCTCTGTCGCCACCGTCCCGGTGGACGGCCGCACCGGCTTCTCCGCGACCGCGGTGACCAGGCCGTCCGCGTCGCTCGTCACCGTGACGTTGTTGCTGGCCTCTCGTTTGCTCACGTCGGCGGTCACCACCGTCGCAGCCAGTCCCGAGGCCACGTGCCCGTCGATGACCGCGGCAAGGTCTGCGGAGAACACGTGGTCGGCGCTCGACACCAGGAGCGTGGGCGCGCCGTGTGACTCGAGGTCACGCGCCATCCGCAGCAACAGGTCTCCGTTGCCGTGGGCGAACTTGTCCTCGGTGGCCGGACCGGATCCGGTCTGCGGCACCATCCGCCGGAACCCGCCACGGCTGCTGTCGAGGTCCCAGGGCCGGCCTCCGGAGAGGTACTGGTCGATCGAGGCCACCTGGTACTCCACGCTGACCCATACGTCATCGAGGCCCGCGTGCACCAGTCCCGACAGCGTGAAGTCGATGAGCCGGTGCACTCCTCCGAAGGGAAGTGCCGGCTTCGCGCGCTCTCGCGTGAGCACGTCCATCCGCCCACCGGCTCCACCGGCCTGCACCAGACCGAGCACCTGTCGACGAGGCATGGGTCTCCTTCTTGGAGGGTTGACCGGGCTGATCACGCGCCTCGCCCCACCCCGGAAGCCGGGGTGGGGCGAGCGCATGTAGTGCGACGGGTGCAGGTCAGCGGGCGGAGCCGGACTGCCCTTCGACACCGGTGGTGCCTTCACCCTCGATCTCGACGTGCTCCTTGCGGATCTCGTCGGTGACCTCGTGCTGCTCGGTGACCTGCTCCTTGCCGACGCGGACCTCCTCCACGGCGACGGTCTCCTTGGCGACCACCGGCCGCTCCTCGCGGAGGGTGATCTCCTCGACCTGGTCGGTGTCGGCGATCCCGCCTGTGGTGGTGGCCTGACCGGACGCAGCGCTCCGCTCGACGACCAGCTTCTCCTTGGTCACCGGGACCGACACGGTCTCGGTCTCGGAGGTCGTGTACTTGCGGAGCCGGGCGCGGCCGGCCTCCTGCGCCTGGGTGCCCACCTGGAGGCGCTCCTCGGACAGCGTCACCGCGGCCTCGTCGGCCGTGCCCGAGCGCACATCGGTGCCCGTGTCGGCGTAGCCGGTGGTCTGCGTGGCCTGTGCGGTCTGGGTGGTGTCGGTCTGGGTCTGGGTCGCGTCGTAGCCCTGACCGCCGTAGGAGAGCCCGTAGTAGCGGTAGAGCTCGTCCTCCTGCTCACGCTCCAGGTGCTGGTCGACGTCGATCCGGGGCGCGTCCTTGATGCGGTCCTTGTCGTAGGCGAGCCGGATGTCGTCGCCGTCGAAGCTGGCGCCCTCCAGGGGCACGAAGGAGGTGGACGTGCCGAACATCCCGGTGTTGAGGGTGAGCCAGTTGGGCTCCCCGGTCTGGTCGTCGAGGTAGACCTGGTCAACCTTTCCGACCTTGGAGCCGGTGGTGTCGTACGCGGTCGCGCCCTGGACGCGGGTGATCTCGTTGGTGCCGATCATGTTCCCTCCCGAGGGGAAGACGTCGTGGTTCACGGTGCCCTGAAGGGCTTGACGCCTTGTTTCCTACCCGGGGGCCCACATGTTAGTCCTCGGTCATCGACATTCCCCTGCCCGGCTGCACTGCCGCGAGGTGTGCCGACGGGTTACCCGACTTCCACCTCGGGTACGAGCATGAGGCGACAGCTCGCATGACGAGACGAGCGACGAGGGAGCACCGTGACGCTGAACGAGACGAGGATCCAGGCCACGCCGGAGCAGGTGTGGGACGTGCTGGCCGACGGTTGGCTCTACCCGCTCTGGGTCGTGGGCGCGACGCGGATGCGCGCGGTGGACGACGCGTGGCCGCAGGCGGGGACGCGGATCCACCACTCCGCAGGCGTCTGGCCTGCCGTCATCGACGACGAGACGGTGTCATCGGCCATGGACGCCCCGCATCGGCTCGAGCTGCGGGCCAAAGGCTGGCCGATGGGCGAGGCTGATGTCGTCATCGAGGTCGAGGCGTCCGGCACCGGCAGCCTGGTCCGCATCAGTGAGGACGCGGTCTCCGGTCCCGGCGCGCTGGTCCCGTACGTGCTGCGGGCGCCGCTGCTCAAGTGGCGCAACACCGAGACCCTTCGTCGGCTCAAGTACGTGGCGGAGGGCCGGACTCGCAGTTGAGTCCGACCCTCCGGCCGTGATGCTTCTTCAGTTGTGGTCGCGCCGTACGGAGCGCTGGCGTCAGCGCGGGGCGCCGGCACCGGCGCGACCCGGACGGGCACGCAGGCCGATGGTGCCGAGCCCGATCATGCCGATCCCGAGCACCAGGTGCAGCCAGTTGTCGTGGAAGTTCAGCGGCACGAAGTTGATGTCGCTGGCCCTGTCGATGACCGTGCCGAAGATCGCGAGGACGATGTAGATGACGCCCCCGCCGATGAGGTAGTTCGTCGCCGCGCCCGCGGTCTTCGCCATCGCCAGGCCGGCGACACCGAAGAGCAGGTGCACGAGGTTGTGCAGGATCGAGACCTCGAAGAGCCCCAGCAGGTGAGCATCGTCCTCGTGTCCTGCAAAGGCGAGCGGGTAGATGTTGGTCGTGATCCCCGGGACGAAACCCAGGATGCCGACGAGCAGGAAGACCACTCCGACGCCCTTGGCGGCGTTGCGGACCGTGGTGCCTGCCTTGTCGGCGGTGGTGTCGTAACCCGTGGGATGGGTCGGGTTGTGTGCCATGAGTTCTCCTAAGAGCTGAGCGACGGCACCCGGGTGCGAGCGCCTATGCCTCTTAATACCCCGTTCGTCACCCCTCGATGCGCGGACGGGTGGTTTGTCCGCGCGTCACCGACCCCCGCGGCCGACCGACGCCACAGCCCGCAGCCGGTGGTGCGCCAGCGCTGCGCGGGCGGCGTTCATTCCGGGTGCGCCGTGGACGCCTCCTCCGGGGTGCGCCGAGGCGGAGGCCAGGTACAGGCCTCGCACCCCGGTCTCCGCCCGGCCACCCTGGCCGGGCACGGGGCGGAACATCAGCTGCTGGTGCAGGTTGGCGGTCCCGCCGTTGAGCGCGCCCCCCACAAGGTTCGCGTCGCGGGCCTCCATCTCGTGCGGACCGATCACCCGGCGCGCCAGCACGCGGGACTCGAAGTCAGGTGCGTGCTCGGCGATGCGGGCCTGCATGCGATCGGCGAACCGCTCGCAGTCGTCCCTGTCCCAGATGCCCCTGACGCCGCCCTCGCCGGCGTCGTACGCCGCGCCGTGCGGCACGTGGGTGTAGGCCCACAGCGACTCGGTGCCCTCCGGCGAGCGCGTCGGGTCAGCCGTGGTCATCTGGCCTGCGAGCATGAACGGCCGTGCGGGCACCATGCCCGCGGTCACCTGCGCCAGCGCCTCGCTCAGCTGCTCCACGGAGTCGGCCATGTGGAAGGTGCCAGGTGCGTAGGGCGGTGGAGACGCCCACGGGACCGGCCCGTCGAGAGCCCAGTCGACCTTGATCGTGCCGGGGTCCAGCTGGAAGGAGCGCATGCCCCGGGCGATCCTCGGTGGCACGTCGTCGGGACGGAGCAGGTCGCCGTAGAGCCGAGAGGCCACCACGTCGGCGAGCACTCCGCGCCGTACCTCGAACCGCTCGTCGGTGGTCCGCACCGCGACCGCCCGCCGGTCCACCACGTCGATGCCCATGACCTCGGACGAGCAACGGATCTCCCCGCCCTTCGACCGCAGCCGCGCCGCCAGCGCCTGGGTGAGTCGACCGGCGCCGCCCTCGGGCACCGGGAACCCCACCGTCTGGCCCAGCATGGTCAGCAAGATCCCCATGACACCGGAACCGGAGGCATCGAGCGGGATGTCGGCGTGGCCGGCGTTGCCGGCCAGCAGGATGCGCGGAGCCTCGCCGCCGAAGCGGTTGCGTCCCACGTCGGTCACCGGCGTCAGCATCATCCGGACGAAGTCCATGCCTCCGACGCGAGGCAGCTGTGTCAGCGCGCCGAGTCCGGCGCGGATCGGGGGGAAGGGCGTGAGCAGGGCGCGGACGATGTGGTCACCGATCCGGTCCCACTGCTCCACGAGGTCGAGCCATGCTGCTCCGTCACCCCGATGGGCCGCCTCGGCCAACGAAGCGGTGACGGCACGGTCCCGGTGGAGGATCGCCCACTCCCCGTCCTTGAGCGGGTGCCCCAGGACTGCCGGCGCGTGCACCCATGTCAGCCCGAACTTCTCGAGCTCAAAGGACTGGATCGTCCTCGACGCGGCGGCCAGCGGGTAGAAGGCGCTGAAGGTGTCGTGGACGAAGCCGTCGTGGACCTCGGTGTCGCTGCGGACCGCTCCGCCCACCTCCGGCTGCGCCTCGAGGACGAGGACCGACCAGCCGGCGTCGGCGAGGTAGTTGGCGGCGACCAGGCCGTTGGGTCCGGCGCCGACCACCACCGCGTCGACGTCGTTCACGCGCCGCCGCCCTGCCGAGGCCGGGGCATCGGGACCCACCGGCGCACCAGCCGCTGGACCACGTTGTCGTAATCGCCGTGGAGCCGGTTGCCCTCCGGTGACGGGCTCAGCACGTTGCCGTCGGTCGGCGCCTTCGGACGAGTCGGGTCGAGCGCGACCAGCCGGAACGCCGGGCCGACCACCACGTCGTAGACGGCCGGCAGCGCGTTGAACCCGAACCGCAGCAGGTTGTTGCCGATCCCGATCTGCGCCCGCTTCGACGGCTCGTCCAGGGTGGAGACGATCCGGTGCGCCACCCACTCGGGCGAGTGCGCCGGCGGCGGCGGGCCGCTCTGCGTCCCGTCGATGCTGGCGGCCTGGGCATAGATCGGGGTGTCGATCCCGCCGGGGGCGACGTGTCCGATGTGGACGCCGTCGATGTCACGGTTCTCCAGCTGCAGCTGCCGCGCCAGCGCCCGCACGCCCCACTTGCTCACGACGTACGGCGTCATGGTCGGCGCGCCGATGTGACCGAGGACCGAACCGACCAGGACCAGGGACCCCCGGCGCTGGCTCCGCATCACGGGAAGCACGTGACGGGCCACGTTGACCGACCCGATCAGGTTGCTGCGCACCACCCCGTCGAAGACCTCGGCGGGGATCTCCTCGGTGCGACCGTAGGCCACCACACCGGCTGAGTTCACCACCGCGTCGATGCGCCCGTGCTCCTCCAGTGTGCGCGCGACGCAGTCGGCGACCGCCTCGTCGTTCCCGACGTCCGTGGGCACGACCAGCGTCGAGGCGGCTCCCGCCTCCTTGCACTCGCGGGCTACCTCCTCGAGCGGCTCGGCCGAGCGAGCGACGAGGACCACGTGGCCGCCATCGTGGGCCACGCGGATCGCGACGGCGCGCCCGATGCCGCTCGACGCTCCGGTCACCAGCACCACCGAGGACGCGGGCAGGCCGGACCGGGCGCCGCCCGCGAAGAGTCGCATGCCTTGTTGATATCCACTGTCCCCGTTGTGGAAACTCGCGGAAATGCCACCGAACCGGCACTCACGTGACGACGAACCCCACACGTGAGCCCTGCCACGGCCGGAGCCGAAGCGGTCCTCCGCACGGTTGGCCGCAGCAGGGCCTGGGTACACCTTGCGCCACAGGAATTCCGAGGAGAACCGATGCACCTTCCCCGCCCACGGGGGCCATTGAGCGCCGCCGTCGTCGGTGTGATGTCCGGCCGTGCCGTGCTCGACGAGGCCGCGCTCGCCGCGGAGATCGAGGCGCTGCCGGAGACCGTCGACGTGCTTGTCGACGACGACTTCCACCTGGCGCTGTGGACGCTCTACGAACTGCACTACCGCCCGTTCGACGACGCTTCCCAGGACTGGGAGTGGGAGCCGGGGTTGATCGGCGTACGCCGTGCGTTGGAGGAGCGCCTGCTGGCCGAGGTCCGGTTCGCGACCTCGGAGTGGGTCCACGCCTCCATGGCCGCCCGCGGTGACGTGGCAGAGCGGCTGTTCGCGTTGACCGAGATGGTGCCGGGGACGGCGCTCACGTCGTACCTGCATCGGGAGGCGACGCTCGGCCAGCTGCTCGAGTACCTGCAGCACAAGAGCATCTACCACCTCAAGGAGTCCGATCCCCAGTCGTTCGTGCTCCCCCGGCTCCAGGGTCCGATGAAGGTGGCCCTGGCCGAGCTGCAGTACGACGAGTACGGGAGCGGGCGGCCGCAGCAGCTGCACCAGACACTCTTCGCCGCGGGCCTGGAGGCGTGCGGCCTCTCGTCGGAGTACGGCGCCTACCTCGACCTCGTGCCGGGGCCGACGCTCGCGGTCACCAACGTCATGAACCTCTTCGCGCTGCGCCGGACGTTGGCGGCCGCCGCGATGGGCCACCTCGGCGCCTTCGAGGCGACCAGCTCCGAGCCGTGCCGTCGGGTCGCCCAGGGGTGCCGCCGGCTCGGGCTGCCGGACACGGTCGCCTCCTACTTCGACGAGCACATCGAGGCCGACGCGGTGCACGAGCAGCTCGCCTTCCGCGACATCTGCGGCGGGATGGCGGCCGAGGACCCCCAGGTCCTCGGGGACCTGTTCCTCGGGGCGGCGGCGTACCTCTACTCCGAGAGCCTGGCAGGGACCGCGCTGCTCGACGCCTGGCGCGACGGCCGCTCCTCATTGCTTCCCGACCAGGAGAGCGGCAACCAGTCGGATCTCGCGGCGGCCGTGGCCTCGTGACCGGCCCGTCGCCCGCACGGAAGCGCTCGGTCGTCGTGACGCCCTGCGGCGACGGTGGTCCGGTCCTGGTGCGGGGAGCCGACGTGGTGCAGGACGCGGCCGGCACCTCGCACGTGGTCACCCGGCCGGTCGTCGCCGTCTGCACCTGCGAGAAGTCACAGCGGCTGCCGTGGTGCGACGGCACCCACAAGGCGGTGCAGCGCGGACGGCGCCGGCGCGACGACACGGCCTGAGCGAGGAACGATCAGCTGCCGGCGGCGACGTCCTGCCACGGCGGCTGCGGGCGCTGGCGCCCGAGCTCACCGCCGATGCGCCCGCCGTACGGCCGGCCGTGGTCGGCGTACTCCTCCCGGACGTAGGTGAGCGTCCACGGCCCGAGCTGCATCCGCGTCCCGGTGCGGAGCAGCGCCTCGGTGTGGACGACCGCACCGTGCACCAGCACGCCCGACCCGGAGCAGAGGGACAGCAGCACGAACTCGTCGCCCTCCGAGCGGCGGACCTCCGCGTGCAGAGGATCGAGGGAGGGCAGCACGATGTCGCAGGAGGAATCGCTGCCGATCGTCGTGCGGTCGGTGAGAAGGAACTCCGGCTGCCGTTCGTCCTCGCGGGGGTGTGCGCTCGGTGCCATCACCAGCCGGGGGTAGCCGCCCCCGTCAGGGTCGTGGGTGAGCCGGGGACGGCGGGGTCGGCGCAGCAGGGTGGGCAGCAGCGGGAAGGGGGTCGGTGGCGGCACCAGCGGCGTCCTGCCCGGACGGGCGCGGCGCAGGCGCACCAGCCGGAGTGCCGCGGCCAGCGAGGCGACCCGGATGTGCGGTGACCCGGTCACACGACGCTGGAGGAAGGTGGTCCGGGAGGCGCCCAGGGTGACGAGCGGCCGGTCCGCGGACACGCGCAGCCGGATGCCCCGTACGGCGAGCTCGCGAGCCAGGGCACGGGCGGGCTCGGTGCCGGACCCGCCGAGCAGGTAGGGGTCACTCACCCGCAGATGGAGGTCCGACCCCGAGCCGGTCAACGTGCCCGACATCTCCCGTCCCTCCACCGAGACCGAGAAGCTGAGGTCAGCGGCGAGAAGCAGGTCGCCCTCGGTGGCGTCGAGCACCGGCGCGGTGGTCACCGGTCGTCTCGCCGCCCGGTCACGGCGGACCGGACGGAGGCGTCGCTGGTCGTGACCTGCAGGGTCCCGTTGAGCCGCCAGGTCGCGCGGGGCGACTGGGGGCCGGTGTCACGAGGGACCTCGACGACCATGTCGATGAAGCGGTAGTTGATCTCGGCGTTCCGTCCGGTGAGGAAGGACCACATCTCGCGGCCGAGGTCAGTCCAGTCGAGCACCTTGTCGGCGGCCGCAGGCGAGCCGTTGTGGCCGGTCGAGCCCTGGGGGCCCGTCGAGGAGGAGAGGGAAGGCATGGCACTGCTCCGATCTAGTTTTTCAACAGGTTTCTTAACAGCCTGTTGAGGTTTATGCTCCTAGGGTGACCCCGCGCACCTCCAGAAATCAAGCCCCCCTCGCCGGCGAGGGCACCGCGGCAGCGGCAGCGACAGCCGCGGGGACAGCGACGGGGGCAGCGGCTGGGGCCGGCCTGACCGTCGGCGAGCTGGCCCGTCGCACCGGCTTGAACGCACCGACGCTGCGGATGTGGGAGGTGCGCTACGGCTTCCCGGTGCCACAGCGGCTGCCGAGCGGGCACCGCCGCTACGACGACCGGACCGTGGACCTGGTGACCCAGGTGCTGCGCCGCCGCGACGGCGGCGTCCGGCTGGAGACGGCTATCGGCGAGGTGTCGGCCGCTGCCCGCGAGCCGACACCCTCCGTGTTCGCCGAGCTCCGCCGGTCCCAGCCCGACCTCCAGCCGCAGCGGCTGCGCAAGGCGACGCTGATCGCCTTGAGCCGGGCACTGGAGGACGAGTGCTGCGCCCGTGCTCAGCGCCCCTGGCTGTTCGGTGCCTTCCAGCAGGAGCGGTACTACCGCCGCTCGGAGTCCCGGTGGACCGACCTTTCCCGGACGGCGCGGGGCACCTGGGTGATGGCCGAGCTCCCCTTTGCGCAGGCCGCCGAGGAGCGCTCAGGCGAGGGACCGGTGCTGGTCGGACTACCGCCGAGCGCCGAGATGACGCGGGAGTGGTCGGTGGTGTGCCTGGCGGCGGACCTCCCGGCCGCGCTGTCGGCCTGGGAGCTGCCGGGGCAGGACGGCGTCGCCGAGGGCGACAGGCTCTTCGAGTCCGTGTGGACGGTCGCCCCCGGTCCGGTCCGCGATGCCGCCAGGTGCTGTGCCCGGGTCGTCGCCGATCTCGGCCCCGACACCTCCGCGGTGCTCCAGGATGCCGACCGCCCCGTCAGCGCCGGGTCCGGTGACCTGGGACAGGCGGTCACGCTCTTCAACCGCGTGCTGTCCTACGTCGACGGGACCGCCTGACTGCTCGATCCGGAGGGACCGGTGGTTGCGTCGACCCGCGGCGCAGCGTCGGCCAGCAGGACCAGGGTGTGCTCCCGCGCCTCGCTCCGCGCCGGGTCGTCATTCGCGTGGGCGCCGGCCACCGGGTGCACCATCACCTCCTCGACGCCGTACGTCGCGGCGAGCTCGGCGAGCCGGGCGTAGGCCTGCTCCGGCGTACCGACCACCCAGCGTTCACGCATCGATGCCACCAGCGCCGCGTGCTCGCGCGGCAGCACCACGGCCTCCGCCTCCTCCACGCTGGGCTGGGGTCGCAGCTCGGCACCGGTGCGGAGCGCGAGCATGGCCAGCTCGTGCGGACGGCACAGCCGAGCGGCCTCGGCCTCCGTCTCGGCGACACAGGCGTTGACGGTGAGGAAGGTCCTCGGCTCCCCGCCGTCGACAGCCCCGTCAGCGGGGCGGAACTCACGACGGTAGAGGTGGAGCGCCTCCTGCGTGCCCTGACCGGAGAAGTGGTGGGCGAAGACGTAGGGCATCCCCAGCCGGGCGGCCAGCCGGGCCGAGTAGTCGGAGGACCCGAGCAGCCAGACCGGGGGAACGGAGCGAGCCCGTGGGGTCGCGCGGAGCTCGTAGGTCCGGCCCTGGACCTGCAACCCCACCCCTTCGGGGTGCATCATCGCCAGGACGTTCTCGACGTGCTCGGGGAACCGGGCGACCGCATCGGCCTCGACCCCACCACCGCCGTGCCGCAGCGCCCAGCTCGTCACCGGGTCGCTCCCCGGTGCACGACCGATGCCCAGGTCGATCCGCCCCGGGTAGGCCGCCTCCAGCAGGGCGAACTGCTCAGCGACCACCAGCGGCGCATGGTTGGGCAGCATGACGCCACCGGACCCGACCCGGATGCGCTCGGTGGCGCCGGCCACCATCGCGATGAGGACCGGCGGGTTGGTGGCCGCCACCGCGGGCATGTTGTGGTGCTCGGCGACCCAGTAGCGGTGGAAGCCGGCCCGGTCCGCTACCTGCGCCAGCGACATGGTGGAGCGGAGGGCCTCCGAGGTGGTCTGCCCGCTTCGGACAGGGACGAGGTCGAGGACGGAGAGCGACAGCGTCACTTCGCGACCAGGTTCCGGAAGAGGTCGACGTACTGGATGAGGTGCCGGTCCCCCAGGAAGCGGTCCCGGACGCGCTCGCGGGCACCGGCGCCGAGCCGGGCGGCCAGCTCCTCGTCGGCGAGCAGGCTCGCGACCACGCGACCGAAGGCGTCCAGGTCCGCGGGGTCGAGGAGCAGGAGGCCACTCTCCCCGTCGACGATCTGGTCCTGGATGCCACCGACCTTGGACGCGACGACGGGCTTGCCCTTCCACATCGGCTCGGTGACCGTGAGCCCGAACCCCTCGAAGAGGCTCTTCTGCACGACGACTGTCGCGTGGCGCTGCAGCGCGTTGACGATGTGGGCGTTCTCGTCCACGTCGTCCATCGGGAGGGCGACAAGGTGGACCCGCTCCTGAGCCTCGGCCGGCAGCTCACGCCATGCCGCGACGCAGTCGTCGAGCACCTCGGCGCCCTCGGGATCGTCACTGACGCCGTAGACGTCGGGGCCGACGAGCATGAGGTGCGCGTCGGCCGGCATCTCGTCCAGGTGGGCGGCGAAGCCGGTGAGCACGCCGCGCATGTCCTTGAGCCGGTCCCACCGGCTCACCTGCAGCACGACGCGGGCGTCCCTCGGGACGATGCCGCCGGTGATGATCAGCCCCTCGTGCTCCCTGAGCCTGCCGCTGGTGCCGTCGCGACGCGTGAACGTGAGTCCCTCACCGCGCTCGTGCGGGTCCAGGTCCACGAGACCCGCCCGTGCCAGCGTCGCGTCGACGTCCGCCGTCGGGAGGTCGAGGTTCTTGGTGCTGAACGGGTCCAGTGACGGCGGGACGATGCAGAGCCGGTCACGGTCGACCCACTGCGGCACGTAGTCGTCGCGGGAGAAGACGACGGCGTCGGCCTTCTCGGCGTAGGGCCGCAGGAAGTCCCACGCCTGGTCTGTGTGCTCGTTGGTGATGTCGCGACCGATGTGGGAGCGCCAGACGGCGTGGGCTCCGGCGGCGCGGACGCCGTCGACCATCCCGGCGGTCTGAGGGTCGTGCAGCAGCACGACGTCGCCGCGGCGGACCCGTGGCAGGAAGCTCTCCAGGTTGTCGGCGAGCACGTCGTCGTACACCCTCCTCTCGGCGTCCCCCAGCGGGCCACGATCGCCGGCAGAGCCGTGCAGCAGGTTGTGGATGCGCTTGGTGATCGTGAAGAACTCCGGTGTGCCGTCGAGGACGACCCACCTGGTGTCGACGCCGGCGCCTCGGCCGTAGGCCAGCAACGCCTGCAGCATCTCGGCGACGCCGCCACCCGACGCCGTCGCGTTGACGTTCCAGACGATGCTGCCGTCGAGCAGCTTCTGGGCCTCCTCGGCCTTGGCCGCGGCGAGCGAAGCGCGCTCGGGCTCGAACAGCTGCACCAGCCGTTCCAGGGAAATGGGGTCGACCTCCACGTCGCGCATGTTCGGGATGTTCCCACCTGTCGGCGCGTGAAGCACTGTCGGGGAGGCGCTGATCAGCAGCAGCGCGACTGCGGGCAGCGCTCGCGACGGTCAGCCCGGTGCCGCTCGAACTCCCGCCTGCTCATCGGCGGTACGCCGTCGGCACGGCAGCCGTCGAGGTATGCGTCCCACCTCGACTCCCCGGTCACCTCCCGGAGATACCACCGCAGCCCGCGCGCGGCCTCGACGAGTGCCTGCTTCACCGGTGTGCACCTCCGACCGTCTCACGACGCGATGCCTCCCACTCGCGCACCGCCTCCTTCTCCTCGGCGGTGGCGAAGAAGTCCGACGGCGCGACAAGGCGTGACGGCTGGTGCGGCGTCTCGGTGGTCGGCAGCCCACCGGACCGCCACGCCCGCAGCCAGATCGGCACCGCGTTGGCCACGACGATCAGTGTCAGCACCGCGAACAAAGCCTGGAGGACACCGTTGACGGTGGAGTTGGTGACGATCTGCTGCATCTGGTCCATCGACGTGGCGGGCGGCAGCACCTCGCCGGCGTCCCTCGCCGCCTGGTAGACGGAGCGCTGCTCGAAGTAGCCGATCCGGGGGTCGTCGGAGAACACCTTCTGGTAGCTCGCGGTCATCGTGGTGATCAGGTCCCATACCAGCGCGATCCCGGGAACCCATACCCACTTCGCCTTGCCGTGCTTGAGCAGCAGCGTCACGCACAAGGTCAGCGCGATCGCCGCGAGCAGCTGGTTGGAGATCCCGAACAGCGGGAAGAGCTGGTTGATCCCGCCGAGCGGGTCGGTCACCCCGACGTAGAGCATGTAGCCCCACAGCCCGACGACGATCGCGCTGGCCGACCACGACGCCGGCTTCCAGGAGATGTCGCCGTAGCGCTTCCAGACGTTGCCGACCGTGTCCTGGAGCATGAAGCGGCCGACGCGGGTGCCGGCGTCGACGGCGGTGAGGATGAACAGCGCCTCGAACATGATCGCGAAGTGGTACCAGAACGCCGCCAGCCCGCCGCCGAAGGCCTGGGTGAACACCTGCGAGATGCCGAACGCCAGGGTCGGGGCGCCGCCGGTCCGGGAGATCAGCGTCTCCTCCTCGACCGCCTGCGCGGCGCCGGACAGCACCTCGGGCGTGATGGTGAACCCCAGCCCGTT
>CADCUI010000001.1 GCA_902805845.1 uncultured Nocardioidaceae bacterium | reverse complement strand
GATCATGTCGACGAGGTACGTCGCCTGCTCCTCCGGCGTCACGCCGATGTCGATGTTGGCGATGCCGGCGAAGTTGTCATGGGTCGACCAGCCGTACTCGGTGAACCAGACCGGCACCGCCTCGTCACCGTGCGTCACCATCACGTTGCGGACCAGCCTGATGTTGTCGGTCCACCATCGCTTGGCGTCCTGCGCCGGATACTCCGGTGGCAGCGCGTACGACTGGTAGGGATGCGTGGCCAGCACGTCGAAGCATCCGCGTGCTCCAGCGACATACATCGCGTCGATGAACTGCCAATCGTTGCCGGCGGTGCCGGCGGACACCACTGTGGTGGCGGGGTCACCCGAGTGGAGTGCGGGGTAGGCGGCGCACAGCAGTCGGGTGTACTCCGACGGGGTCGCGACCGTCTGCTCGGCCAGGTTCGGCTCGTTGTACACCTCCCACGAGGTGACCGCACCCTGGTAGCGCCCGGCCGCCCACTGGGCGACCCGCGCGTAGTCGGCGGGGTCGGTGGGCAGCACCTTGGGGCCCTTCCCGCCGTTCGCCCAGTTCGGGGTCGCGTTGAGCATGAGGTGGACGTCCAGCCCGCGGGCGCGAGCCATCTCCACCGTCGAGTCCAGGGTCGCCACGTAGCCGGTGAGGGCGTAGCCGGGGTCCGTCTCGGTCGGCTGCCTGGGCTGGATCCTGGCCCACGACGCGGCGATCCGCACCCAGTCGAGCCCCAGGTCGACGGCGTTGTCCAGGAGGGCGCGGCGGTCCGCGTCGGTGTAGTAGGGCCAGGTCGCGTGGATCACCACTCCCATGTCGGGGACGCGCGCGCCCAGCGGCTCCTCCGGTGCCGGCACCGACGGGACGTCCGCGTGCGCCGGGGCGCTGGGTGGGGACGAGTTGCCCGCCGTGTCCCGGGTGACCACCGTGTAGTCGTGCGCCGCCCCCGGCCGCACCGTCGAGTCGACGACCACGGGGTGCTGATCGGTCGCCCCCACCAGGACTCCGTCGCGGTAGACGTCGTAGCCGGCCACCGCGACGTTGTCGGAGGCGGGCACCCACGCGACGGTGACCTTGTCGGCCGCCGGGGGAACCATGGCCACCACGCCTCGTGCGGTGGTGGGCGGCTGGGTGTCGGAGCCACTGACAGCCACGTCGTCGAAGGCGATCTTGAAGGTCCTCGACCGGGCCGTGTCGCCGAGCTCGACCTGCCCGAGCGAGGTGGTGCCGAGCGTGCGAGCGCCACTGAGCGCCGTGACCGTCTGACCGTTCATGACGACGTCGACGCGCCCCGGGTTGCCGACCTGGACCGCAAGGCCGAAGGAGTGCCACGACCCCTTGGTGACGGTGGTGGTGCTCTGCGTGGTCGTGGCGGTGACATAGTTGCGCGCCGCCAGCACCCCTTTGGCGGTGCGGAAGAGCCCGAGGACCGGAGTGCCGGTAGCCGTCTTCACCGTCATGAGGTTGGCCACCGTCGAGCCCTGACTGACCACGTTGGCGGCCGTGTTCAGCTGCAGGGAGGGGCTCGCGGTGGCGAGCTTCTTGCGGAGGTACGCCGGAGCGCCGGTGCTGGCGACCTGGGCGGCCCAGGTGCCCGTCCTGACGTACTGCTTCTGGGCCGTCGCCGACGCGACCGTCGTCCACGAGGTGAGGTTGCCGGCCTCGAACCCGTCGGCGAAGACGACCGCTGCGGCACCGGCACCCGCGGAGACCGCCGGGAGCAGGGCCGGCACCAGGGTCCCCGCGAGCGCCAGTCCCGAGATCGCGGCAGCACGTGCAGGTCGGAACGTCATGGCTTCCCCCGAGATGGCCAGTGGCTTTCTCCTACTCTGCGCCTTCCTGGACCGTTGTCGAGTCCTGAAAACGGCGCTGACTAGTCGGGGCCATGGTCCCGGGTGATGAACTCGCGGGCCGTCTCGAGGAAGACGTCGTTGGCCGGCGGCTCGCCGACGGTGACGCGCACACCGTCACCGGCATAGGGGCGCACCGCCATGCCGGCCGCCTCGGCCGCAGCCGCGAACCGGGCGGTGTCGTCGCCGAGCGGCAGCCAGACGAAGTTTCCCTGGGCGTCGGGGACGTCCCAGCCGTCGCCACGCAGTGCAGCCGCGACGCGCTCCCGCTCGGCGACGATCGCCTCGACCCGCTCGAGCAGCTGCCCTTCGCAGCCGAGGACCGCGACCGCTGCGGCCTGGGCGACCGCCGAGACCCCGAAGGGCAGCGAGCAGGCACGCACCGCCGCGGCGACGGTGGGGTGGGCGACCAGGTAGCCGGCACGCAGCCCGGCGAGCCCGTAGGCCTTGGCGAAGGTGCGCAGCACCACGACGTTCGCGTGCTCGCGACGAAGCTCCAGCGCCCGCAGCGGATCCTCGCCACGCACGAACTCCCCGTAGGCCTCGTCGACCACGACCACGACGTCAGGCGGCACGGACTGCAGGAACGCTCTCAGAGCCTCATGACCGATCGCAGGCCCGGTGGGGTTGTTCGGGGTGCACACGAGCACGACCCGGGTGCGGTCGGTGACCGCGGCGGCCATCGCGTCGAGGTCGTGCCGGGCGTCGGCGGTCAGGGGGACCTGCACGGACACGGCCCCGCACACCGAGGCCGCGATCGGGTAGGCCTCGAACGACCGCCAGGCGTGGACGACCTCGTCGCCGGGCTCGCAGAACGCCTGCACCAGGTGGTAAAGCACCGCCACCGAGCCCGTGCTCGCGGCCAGCGCGTCGACGGGCACCTCGAGCCGTGCCGCGACCGACTCGTACAGCAGGACGTTGCCCATGTCGGGGTAGCGGTTCATCGACGCTGCTGCCGCCTCGACGGCCCGAACCACCTCGGGCGGAGGAGGGAACGGGTTCTCGTTGGAGGACAGCTTGTAGGTCGGCACGCCGTCCCGGCCCGTCGGCGGGCGCCCGGCCACGTAGGCCGGGATCCCCGCGAGTGCGGCACGGGGCCGTGGGGGCGGGCTGTTCACGCCCGAAGGCTACGCCGCAACGAGGAGTCGTCGAGCAGCCGTCGGAGAGTCGTCGGGGGCCCGTTGCCCCACGGGCCCCCGACGACATGCCCTGATCCCCTCCAGCACCCGGTTCCGGGTCCCAAGGCTGAACCACCATAACAGTCAAACCAGACATTAAGGGCGATAAGTAATCACCTCGCTGCCGCTCACGGCCCCGCCAGGTGCGGCGGCTCCGGGAGGGGGTGCGGGGCACGCCCGGTCTGGGCGGCCACGATGCCGACCACGACGAAGATCCCGCCGACCACGGCCACCGGACCGAGGGCCTCGCCGAACCACACCCAGCCGAGCACGCTGACCCCGACCGGCTCGAGCATCGCCACCATCGTGACGGTCGCCGCCGACAGATGGCTCAGCGCCAGGATCTCCACGCCGAACGGCATCAGCGTCCCCATGACCACCACCCACAGCAGGAGGACCGCCACCGGCACCAGGTGCCCTTCGAAGCGGCCCAGCATCGAGGTCTGCTCGCCGAGCACCTCGGTCGGGAACCGCCACACCGGCGAGGCGACATTCATGGCGACGGCGGCGATGCCGAACGACCAGAGCACCACCCGCAACGGCTCCAGCTGCGCCACTCCGTGCTCACCGACCAGGAAGTACGTCGCGAAGCACACCGCCGCCGCCAGCCCGGCCAGCAGCCCGATGCGGTCGAAGGCCAGCTGTCCCTCGACGATGCCGGTGGCCATGGCGAGACCGACGAGCGCCAGGCCGAGTCCCAGCCACACCCGTCGGCGTACCGCCTCCTGCTGGACGAAGCGGACCCACAGCACCACGAGCAGCGGCGCCTGGAACTCCAGGAGCAACGCCAGACCGACCGGCAACCGGTCGATGGCCACGAAGTAGGTCCACTGCAGAGCGGCGACCCCCACCAGCCCGTGCACCACCAGCAGGGCACCGAGCCGACCGGACGGCGGTCGCAGCGACGAGCGCCGGAACCCGAGCGCGGCGAGGAGCAGCACCAGGGCCGTCCCGGTGATGCGCAGGACGGTGAGCTCGGCGGGGTCGACCGTGGTCCGGAGGACGACGCGGGACACGCCGGCGTTGACGATGAACAGCAGGGCGCCCAGCCCGACCAGGGCGAAGCCCACCCCGGGTCGGCGGGAGGTCACCCGGACATCCTCTCTCAGCGCGCTCCCACGCCGGCTGGCAGGATGGGGCGGGTGGGACTCCTGGTCCGGGTGATCGTCAACGCGCTGGCGCTGGCGGCTGCCGCCTGGCTCTTCGACGACATCAGGGTGCGTGGCGACGACCCCGGTCAGCAGGCCCTGACGCTGGTCGGCGTCGGGCTGGTCTTCGGTCTGGTCAACGCCCTCGTGGCGCCCGTCGTCAAGCTGCTGTCGCTGCCCTTCATCGTGCTCACGCTCGGGCTGCTCCTGCTCGTCATCAACGCGGTCATGCTCATCCTGACGAGCCGGATCGCCGAGGCGCTGGGCCTCGGCTTCACCGTGGACGGCTTCGGCACCGCGCTGCTCGGGTCGATCGTGATCTCGGTGGTCGCGGCGATCCTCGGCGCCGTGCTCGACGACTGAGCCCGGACGCTCCCCGCGGCGGGACTCAGCACTGTCTAAGGTCGTGGTGGCACCCTGGGTGGGTGCAGCAGCAGACCGGCAGAGCCGAGACCGGGCGCCCCCGTGTCCTGGTCGTCGACGACGACCGGGCGGTGCGGGAGTCGCTGCGCCGGTCCCTGGACTTCAACGGCTACGACGTGGCGCTGGCCGGGGACGGCGCCGAGGCGCTGGCCGGCATCGCGCGCAGCGCGCCGGACGTCGTCGTCATGGACGTGATGATGCCCCGGCTGGACGGGATCGAGGCCACCAAGGCCCTCCGGTCGGCGGGCAACGACCTGCCGATCCTGGTGCTGACCGCTCGGGACTCCGTCGGCGACCGCGTCGACGGCCTCGACGCCGGCGCCGACGACTACCTCACCAAGCCGTTCGCGCTCGAGGAGCTGCTGGCCAGGCTCAGGGCACTGCTGCGGCGTACGCCGGCCGGGGACGACCGGCACGGCGGGGAGGACCTCGACGCGGAGACGCTGACGTTCGCCGACCTCATGCTGAACCCCGCCACCCGGGAGGTACGCCGGAGCGAGCGGCCCATCGACCTCACCCGCACGGAGTTCGCGCTGCTCGAGATGTTCATGCGCCGGCCCCGTCGGGTGCTCGACCGGTCGTTCATCCTGGAGGAGGTGTGGGGCTACGACTTCCCGACGACCGCGAACTCCTTGGAGGTCTACATCGGCTACCTCCGCCGCAAGACCGAGGCAGAGGGTGAGTCACGGCTGCTGCACACCGTCCGCGGCGTCGGCTACGTGCTCCGGGAGAGCGGATGAGCCCCGCGTGAGGCCCGCATGAGGTTCCGGGGCACGCTCGCCGCCCGGGTGGCGTTGCTGGCGTCGATCGCGGTCGCGCTGTCGGTGGCCGGGGTCGCCGCGGCGGCGTACCTCACCGTGCAGCACCAGCTCGTCTCGACGCTCGACCAGTCACTCGTCGAGCGGGCGGCCAGGCTGGCCCGCAACCCGGAAGCGGTGCGGCTGAGTGACCCGCCGGCCTCGATGTGGATGCTGGAGATCGCCGACATGCGGTACGGCGTCGTCTACGCCGACGGCAGGCTCGACGAGCCGTCGGACAACAGCTCCGTCGACCCCTCACCGGAGGAGGTCGCGGTCGCCGCCGGCGAGCGGGAGTACTCCCTGCGCACCGTCACCAGCGACGGCCAGCGCTGGCGGGTGGCCGCGGTCGGGCTCCAGCCCGGCACCGCGTTCGTGCTCAGCCAGTCACTCGACGCCACCGAGGAGTCGTTGAGGCGCCTCGGTCTCATCCTCACGACCTTCGGGCTGCTCGGGGTGGTCGGTGCGGGTATCGCCGGCTGGGCGGTGGCACGCAACGGCCTGCGACCGGTGCGCCGGCTGAGCGAGGCGGTCGCGGAGATTGCGCGCACCGAACGGCTGGAGCCGATCGCCGTGCAGGGCAACGACGAGGTGAGCAGGCTCGCGGTCGCCTTCAACACGATGCTGACCGCGCTCGAGGGCAGCCGTCGCCGGCAACGTCAGCTGGTCGCCGACGCCGGCCACGAGCTGCGCACCCCCCTCACCTCCATGCGCACCAACCTCGACCTCCTGATCCAGGCCGACTCCCGCGGCGGCTTGTCGGAGGAGGCACGCGCCGAGCTGATGGCCGACGTCCGCTTCCAGATCGACGAGCTGACCACGCTGATCGGTGACCTCACCGAGCTGGCCCGGGACGATCACGTGGAGGCGCGCCTCCAGCCGGTCGACCTGGCCGACGTCGTCGAGCACGCCGTGGAGCGGGTGCGTCGCCGGGCGACCGGTATCGGGTTCGACGTGCACGTGGAACCGCACCCCTTGACCGGGGAGCCGGTGTCGTTGGAGCGGGCCGTCACCAACCTGCTCGACAACGCCGCGAAGTGGAGCCCGCCCGGAGGGGTGGTGACGGTCCAGCTCGCGGACGGGACCCTCTACGTCGCCGACGAGGGGCCCGGGATCGCCGAGGAGGACCTGCCGCAGGTGTTCGAGCGGTTCTACCGGTCCCCGGAGTCGCGGACCATGCCCGGCTCCGGGCTCGGACTGTCGATCGTCCGGGCTGTCGCCGAGCGCCACGGCGGGGCGGCGTGGGCCGGCGCGGCACCTGGTGGCGGTGCGGCGTTCTGGTTGCGGCTGCCAGCGAAGGACTATCCGGCTTTCAGTGAGGGCTCAGCATCGCCGGTCATCCTCGATGCATGACCTCGAATCCCTCCGGGTACGGCCCTGCCGACCGGCCAGACCCCGCCGCGCCTACTGCTGCGCAGACGACCACGGAGCACACCACCGTGATCCCTCCCTCATGGGACGCCCCGGGGGGCAGCACCCCTCCGGGGAGCCCCCCGTCCCCTGCCCCACGGCGCCGCTCGCGCGCCGGCGCCGCAGCCCTGCTCGCGGCGGCGCTGGTGGCGGGCGGCGCCGGCGGCTTCGCAGGCGCAGCGGCCTACGACGCGGTCGACGACGACACGACGTCGGCGACCGGCACGTCCACGGTTGCCCGGTCCGAGGAGGGGTCGTCGACCTCGTTGAACCGCGGATCGTCGTCCGGCTCTACCGACGCGACCGACGCGACCGCCCCTGAGGGCTCGCCGGAGGCGGTCGCGGCTCGGGTGCTGCCCTCGGTGGTCAAGATCGACGTCGTCAGCTCCGGCGGCGCGGGGTCCGGCTCGGGAGTCATCCTCAGTGAGGACGGCGACATCCTCACCAACAACCACGTCGTGGACGTGGCCGCCGACGGCGGCCAGCTGACGGTGAGCTTCGACGACGGCAGCACCGCTCCTGCCACGGTCGTCGGCACCGATCCGGTCACCGATCTCGCGGTCATCAGGGCCCAGGACGTCTCCGGCCTCACGGCGGCCGAGCTCGGCGACTCCGACGCGCTCGACGTCGGGGAGGGTGTGGTCGCGATCGGTTCGCCGTTCGGGCTCGACGCCACCGTGACCAGCGGCATCGTCAGCTCGCTCAACCGGCCGGTCACGGTGGGCGGGAGCGACGAGGAGGCCACCGTCTACCCCGCGGTCCAGACCGACGCGGCGATCAACCCCGGCAACTCCGGAGGCCCGCTGGTCAACCTTGCCGGCCAGGTCGTCGGGATCAACTCCTCGATCCGGACCGCCAGCGCCGGGCTCGGGAGCGAAGGCGGCTCCATCGGCCTGGGCTTCGCGATCCCGCTGACCAACGTGCTGCCGATCGTCGAGCAGCTGCGCAACGAGGAGACCCCGACCCACGCCCAGCTCGGCGTCACCGCGGCCAACGCGGGCGCTCAGGGCGGTTCCGAGGGCGGTCTCGAGGGCGACGACCTCGGAGGAGATGGCCAGGACGGCGTCGACGGCGGTCTCGTGACCGGCGCCCGGATCGCGTCGGTCAACGAGGGCTCCGCCGCCGAGGCGGCCGGGTTGCGGGCCAGCGACGTGGTCACCCGTGTCGACGACCACGCCATCACCGGGGTGGAGTCCCTGGTGGCCACCATCCGCGGCTACCGGCCGGGGGACGAGGTCGAGCTCACCGTGAGCCGCTCCGGCGAGAGCGTCACGTTGACAGCCACGCTCGACAGTGACGAGGAGCAGTAGATCGCTGGGCTGCCTCGCTGGACTGCCTCGCTGGCCCGCCTCGCTGGCCCGCCCTCGCTGGGCCGCCCTGCGCCGGGCCGCCCTCGCTGGGCCGCCCTGCGCCGTCAGGGCGTCGAGAGGTCCGACCCAGGATCCACGTGGAGGGCCGCCCGGAGCCGGGCGGCCTTCCAGCGCGTCTCGTCGTACTCCTCGTGCAGGGTGGAGCGCACGGTGATCCCCCCGCCGGTGCCGAGCTCGTAGGTCCACCCGCCGACCCGCCCCTCATGTCCGGTCGAGCCGCCCAGGATGCTGGTCGACACGCCGCTCCGCGTCGCGACGAGGGTCCGGATGACGACGCTGAGGTCGGCCCGGCCGTCACCGGAGAGCCAGCCGAAGGCCCCGGCGTACGCGCCCCTCGGGGTGGCCTCGACGGCGTCGATGATCTCCATCGTCCGGCGTTTCGGCGCCCCGGTCATCGACCCGGCCGGGAAGAGCGCCCGCACCGCCCGCACCGTCGAGACGCCGTCGTGCAGCCGGCCGCGGATCGTCGAGACGAGCTGGTGCACCGAGGGGTAGGACTCCACCGCCATCAGCGCCGGCACCGTGACGGTGCCGGGGTCGCACACCATCGACAGGTCATTGCGCAGCAGGTCGACGACCATGAGGTTCTCGGCGCGGAACCGCGGGTCGGCGGCCAGCCGTCGCGCCTCCTCGGCGTCCTCCGCCGGGGTCGCGCCACGCCGCGTCGTGCCCTTGATCGGCCGGGCCTCGAGCACCCGCTCCCCGTCCACGGCCGCGAACCGCTCGGGGCTCGAGCTGAGCAGGTGGACACCGCGGTGCCGCAGGTAGCCGGAGTAGGGCGCCGGGTTGATCTCGCGCAAGCGAAGGTACGCCGTCACCGGGTCGACGTCGGAGGCGAGCCTCTCCCGGTAGGTGAGGTTGACCTCGTAGGAGTTCCCGAGCCGCAGCTGCCGTTGCACCTCGGCGTACGCCGCGGCGTACCCCTCGTCGACCCGCCCTTCATGTTCGTTCGAGCCGCCCACGATGCTGCGATCGCCCAGCATCGTGGGCGGCTCGGCCAGACATGAAGGGCGGGTCGGCAGGGTGAGGGGGTCGACCAGCCGCAGCCACACCGCGTCGGGTACGCCGGAACCCGGGTCGGCCGGTCTGCCGGGCAGGTCGGTCCGGCAGGCGTAACCGAGGTAGCCCACCCACACCACCGACGGGTCGCCGGCGTCCCGAGCCACCTCGGCCTCCAGGACGTCGAAGATGTCGTCCCCGACCGGCTGGGAGTTCTCTCCACGGTGGCGGAGCACCTGTCGCCGACCCGCGTCGAAGGTGAGCGACACGTCGTCGGCCCCGAGGACACCGAGCAGCGAGCCCCGGCCGGACCACGGGTGCTCGGCCACGTGACCGTCCAGCCACACCAGCCTGTCCGAGGAGCCCGCGGCCGCCTGGAAGGCCTCCGGCGGCCCGGTCACCGCAGCCGGCCGGACAGGAAGTTCTCGACGATCACCGCACCATGGGTGGTCAGCACCGACTCCGGGTGGAACTGCACGCCCACCAGCGGCAGCGTCCGGTGGGCGACCGCCATCACCGTCCCGTCCTCGCTCCACGCGGTGGTCTCCAGGACCGCCGGCACGCTGACAGCGGCCAGCGAGTGGTAGCGGACCGCCTGGAACGGCGAGGGGATGCCCTCGAAGAGCCCGGTCCCTGCGTGCCTCACCGAGGCGACGTCACCGTGCGCCGGGTTGACAGCGGCCACCCGGCCGCCGTAGCCGGCCACGAGGCCCTGCATGCCCAGGCACACCCCGAGCACCGGCACGGCGGCGTGGCGCAGCACGTCCCGGCCGACCCCGAAGTCGCCGGGCTCGTCGGGGTTGCCGGGTCCGGGCGACAGGACGACGTGGCTGAACCCGAGGAGGTCGGTCGACGTCACCTCGTGGTGGTCGACGACCACCGGGAGCTCGCCGGTCACCGCGGCGACCAGGTGCACCAGGTTGAAGGTGTAGGAGTCCTGGTGGTCGACGACCACGACGCTCGGGCGGTCGCCCATGGTCAGGGCGCCAGGAGATCCAGCACGAGGTCGCGCAGCAGCGCGAAGCCGTTCTCGGTCAGGATCGACTCGGCATGGAACTGGACCCCGCGGAAGTGTGGTCCGGCGACCATGTGGATGTCGCCGCTGACAGGGTCGGCTGAGACCCTGACCCCCGGCGCCAGCGACCCGTCCGGGCGCCCGACGAAGGTGTTGTAGAAGCCGACGACCTCGTCACGGGCGTCGCCGCGCACTCCTCCCAGGCTCACCCGGGACTGCGTGCCCTGGAAGACGATGTCCTTGTAGGCAAGGGGAATCCCCAGCCTGTCGCACAGCACCTGGTGGCCCAGGCACACGCTGAGGAAGGGCTTGCCCGCGGCCAGCAGGTCGTCCGTGGCTTGTCGGAACGCGGCGATCTTGGGCTGCTCACCGTCGCGGGGGTCGCCAGGACCAGGACCCACGACGACGAGATCGAAGGCGTCGAAGGCACCTGCTGCGTACTCGTCGTGGGCCAGCACCGCCACGTTCATGCCGAGCACGGTGAAGACGTGACGGAGCATGTTGACGAAGTCGTCCTCGCCCTCGAGCACGGCCACGCTGCGACCCTTGAGCTGCGGTTCCGGGGCGGCGCCGCCCTGGTCGGTGAGCCAGAACTTGCTCAGCCGCTGGTTGCGTGAGGCGAGCGCGATGAGCACGTCCTCGTCGCGGGTGAGCGCCTCGATGCCGCCGTCCGGGGTCTCCGGAGCCTCGAGGAGCCCGAACGCGGTGAGGATGCCTCCGGCCTTCGACCACGTCTCGGCGACCTCGGAAGCGGGGTCGGAGTCACGCACGAGCGTCGCCCCCGCGGTGACCCGCAGCGCCCCGGAGGTCGACACGTCGGCGGTGCGGATCACGATCGGGCTGTCTGCCGTCGGCGCCCCGCTGGCGTCCCTGCCGAGGAGCGCGAGCGCCGCGCCGTAGTAGCCACGCCCCTCGGACTCGTACCTGCGGATGAGCCGGCAGGCGTTCTCGACCGGAGCACCGGTGACCGTCGCGGCGTACATCGTGTCCCGGAGCACCTCGCGGACGTCGCGGGTGGTGCGGCCGGCGAGGAGGTACTCGGTGTGCACCAGGTGGCTCATCGGCTTGAGGAACGGACCCAGCACCTGGCCGCCCTCGTTGCAGACGTCGCACATCATCTTGAGCTCCTCGTCGACGACCATGAAGAGCTCGTAGATCTCCTTCTCGTCGGCCAGGAACTGCAGCAGCCGCTGCTTGCGCTCGGCGACGGGCAGCCCGCGCAGCCGGAACGTGCCACTGATCGGGTTCATCCGCACGTCACCGCCGTGCACCGAGACGTGCCGCTCGGGGCTCGCGCCGACCAGGTAGCGGTCACCGGTGAAGAAGCAGTAGGTCCAGTAGGCGCCGCGCTCGCGCTCGAGCAGCCGCCGCAGCACGCCGAGCGCGGCCTCCGGTCCCCAGTCACGCAGCTGGGCGCGATAGCTGCGACCCACCACGAGGTTGGCGCCCTCGCCGTTCCCGATCTCGTCGTCGATGATGCGGCGTACGACGGCGGCGTACTCCTCGTCGGAGGTCTCGAAGCCGCCGGGACGCTCGAGCGCGACCTGCTGCTGCGGCAGCGCGGCGACGAGGTCGGCGAAGGGCACCTCGGCCTCGAAGTCGACGTCGACCACCACCAGCGGCGTGCCGTCGTCGTGCGCCTCGAACCCCCGCTCGGCCACCTGCCGGAACGGTACGGCGAGGAGCCGGTCGTACCTGCGGCCCACGGGCGGCGACCCCTGCTCGAGGGGTACGTCGAGCAGCGACCCGGCCTCCGACCGGGCACCGCCGACCAGGGTGACCGAGTCCGCGTCGCGGGTGCGGATCACCGCCCAGGCCTCGTGTCCCCGCAGCCGCTCCAGGGCGGCCTGGGCGTCGGGGAGGTCGGCCATGCCGAGACGGTATCAACCTTCAACCGGGACCTTGGGCCCGCGAGCACCCCCCCGTACGGCTCAGGAAACCGGACATACTGCCCTTACCTCGGGACCTGTGCGTGGCCCAGAGTTGTCCTCAGAAGGGAACGAGCCGGGGGGCTCGGACCCGGGCCGGTGCAGACGCCGTCTGTAGTGGCGGAAGGGGGTGGTTGACCGGCCGTCGGGGGGCGACCGGTCTGCAAGGACCCACGGTGGCCTTGGGGGGTGCCGTGGAGACGCCGGACCGGGGGGTCTGGCACTGCGTGGGGGTGGCCGGCCGGGGGGCACGGCAGCGCAGGACAGGGACCGGATCTCTCGGGGATCCGGCCCTGCGCGCGCCACGACGTGCGTACTGCCCAGGAATCTGCCCAGGGACCTGCTCAGGACCTGACGGTGACCAGCCGCTGCGTGGCACGGGTCAGCACCACGTAGAGCGTCGCTCGTCCCGTCGGGGACTCCTGCTGGATCTCCCCCGGCTCCACGACCACGATGCCGTCGAACTCCAGCCCCTTGGTGTCCAGGCCTCCCAGCACCGCCAGCCGAGCAGCGTCGCCGCCGGCCAGCGCGTCGGCCACCTCCGGCCAGTCGCCGACCCAGCGGGTGACCTCCTGGCGCCGCGCGGCGGGCACGACGACGGCCACGGTGCCGTCGACGACGCCGAGCAGCTCGTCGACCGCTTCCCGGACTCCGTCCTCGAGGACGTCGACGACGACCTCGACAGGATCCGCGCCGGTGGAGCGGACGGCGTCGGGCAGGTCGGCGGAGAGCCCCACCCGCTCGGCGTACGCCGCGGCGTAACGGTAGATCTCGGCGCTGTTGCGGTAGTTGGTGCCGAGGTGGAACCGGTGGCGCGGCCGGCGCAGCGGCCCGATGCGGAACAGCGCGTCGTCCTTCGCCTGCCGGGACTCCTCCGGATGCGGCCAGGACGACTGGGCCGGGTCGCCGACGACGGTCCAGGTGGCCGCGGCCCCTCGGCGGCCCACCATGCGCCACTGCATCGGGGTCAGGTCCTGGGCCTCGTCGACGAGCACGTGGGCGTAGCCGTCGTCATCGGTCCGGCCGGCCGTGCGCGGACCGGAGAACTCGCGATCGGTGACCGTGGTCAGCTCCGGCATGTTGGCGTCGACCAGGCCGGCCAGCGGATCGGCCTCCTCGTCGTCGGTCCTCGCCGGCGGGTCGCCGATCTGGTAGCGGACCTCGTCGACCAGGGCCACGTCCTCCACGGACAGGTCGTCGCCCCACCCGCGGGCCACGGTCTGGATCTCCGCGGGCGTCAGCACGCCCTCGGCGACGACGCCGAGGAACTCCGGGTCGCGCAGCCAGGGAAGCACCTCGGTGGCGTCCAGGGCCGGCCACCAGTCACGGACGAAGAGCAGGAACCGGTCGTCTCCCAGCAGGGTGTCGGTGAACTCCTCCTTGCTGCGTTCCTGAGCGCGCTCCCCCCGGACCTGCCGCCACAGTGCGTCGACCAGGGCGCTGGCGACGCGGCCGACCTGGCGGTTGCGCCTGCCCTGCCCGAGCAGCCCCCGCCGGATCCGGCTGAGCTCACGCGAGTCCAGCACCAGGGTGTCGTCGCGGTAGAAGTAGCGGAACTCCCGCGGCGCGCCGGGCACGGCCTGCCGGCAGGCCCGACGCACGACCTCCGCCATCCGGGAGCTGCCCTTGACCGCCGCCACCGCAGGGTCGTCGTGCCGGTCGGCCCGGATGCCGTCGACGACCTCGCCCAACGAGCGCAGCGCCACCGCTGTCTCGCCGAGCGACGGCAGCACCCGCTCGATGTAGCGCATGAAGACCCCGGACGGGCCGACGACGAGCACCCCGCCCCGCTCGTAACGGGCGCGGTCGGTGTAGAGCAGGTACGCCGCCCGGTGCAGGGCCACCACGGTCTTGCCGGTACCTGGTCCACCGCTGATCTCGACGACGCCCTTGGCCGGCGCCCGGATCGCCTTGTCCTGCTGCGCCTGGATCGTCGCGACGATGGAGTGCATGGAGCGGTCGCGGGCCCGGGACAGCTGGGCGATGAGTGCGCCCTCACCGACCACGGGCAGGTCCGAGCCGGTCTCGGCGTCGAGCAGGTCGTCCTCGATGCCGACGACCACCTTGCCCGAGCACCTGAGCACCCGACGGCGTACGACGCCTTGGGGCTCGGCGGCCGTCGCCTGGTAGAACACCGCGGCGGCCGGCGCCCGCCAGTCGATCAGCAGGGTGTCGCGGTGCTCGTCGCGCAGGCCGATGCGGCCGATGTAGCGGGGCTGCTCGGTCGGGTCCTTGAGGTCCAGCCGCCCGAACACCAAGCCCTCGTGGGCGGCGTTGAGCGTGGCGATGCGCTTGGCGGCCTGGAAGACCATCGCGTCGCGCTCGACGAGTCCACCCTCGTGGCCGAGCCTGGCCCTGCCGTGCCCTTCACGCGCCAGTGCCTCTGCGTTGCGGGTGGCCTCGGACAGGCGTCGGTAGACGGTGTCGACGAACTCCTGCTCGTGCGCCACCTCCTGCGCGGTGACGTCGGCCGCCACCACCTCGTCGGTCACCGGAGCCGATCTCCCTCGTGCGGTTGCTGGACAGCTGAGTGGTTGCCAGGCAGGGCGACCCTGCCGACTGGGGAACGCGCCACTCTACCGAGCAGGCGCGGTCCGCGGGCGCAGACGCTCGCAGACCGTTCAGTCCGAGGAGCGGCCCTCGTCGGGCGTCTGGGTCGACGCCAGCTGCGTCTCCTCGGGGTGCAGGGTCCGCTCCTCTGACTCCTCGAGGATCGCGCTGGCCTGCTCCCGCGGGACCTCGCTCCCGACGGCGGCCTCCTCGGGCAGCAGCTCGGCCCTGGTGTCGATCCGGGCGTCGTCGGCGGGCTCGGTCATGCCCCGACGCTACCCGACTAGCATCGACCGGCATGACCGCGAACCCGCCGCACCCGAACATCCCCTCCGACGCCGTCACGCTCGAGAGCGGCCGCATGCCGCTCCTCGGTTTCGGCACCTGGCAGCTCAAGGGTGAGGCGGCGACGACCGCCGTGACGGCAGCCCTGGAGGCCGGCTACCGCCACCTCGACACCGCGACGGTCTACGGCAACGAGGGGGAGGTCGGCCGCGGGCTGCGGGACAGCGGCGTCCCTCGGGAGGACGTCTTTCTCACCACGAAGTGCCCACCGCACCAGGTGGGCAAGGAGCGGGAGACTCTCCAACGCAGCCTGGAGCTGCTCGGGACCGACCACGTCGACCTGTGGCTGGTGCACTGGCCGGCGCAGGGCGACGACGACGTGCGGCTGTGGACGGCGCTCGTCGAGGCGCGTGCGGCAGGGCTGGCCCGGGACATCGGTGTGAGCAACTTCGGTGTCGACCTGATCGACCGGCTGGCCGCGGAGACCGGCGCCACCCCGGCGGTGAACCAGATCGAGTGGAGCCCGTTGCTGTTCGACAGGGCCGTTCTCGAGGAGCACCGGGCGCGCAAGGTCGCCGTCGAGGGCTACAGCGCGCTGCGGGGTGGGACCCTCGACCACCCGACGATCCGAGACATCGCCGAGCGCCGCGAGCGCACGCCGGCGCAGGTCATCGTGCGTTGGCACGTGCAGCACGGTGTCGTGGTGATCCCCAAGTCAGGGGACCCCGAGCGGATCCGCGCCAACGCCGACGTCGCCGGCTTCTTCCTCTCCGACGACGAGATGGCGACGCTCGACGCCCTGGGAGGCTGACCCGCTGATTTCAGCGTTCCTGGCGGCGGGCCAGGAACGCTGCCATCGCCTCGCGGGCGTCCTCGGAGCCGAAGAGCCGCGCCGACAGGTCCGCGACGTCCGCCCCCGACTCGTCGATGCGGGCCAGGAGCTCGGCGTTCACCAGCCGCTTGCTCTCCCGCAGCCCCTGAGGATGGCCCTTGCGCAGGTCGTCGACCACGCGGCCGACCTCGTCGTCGAGCTGCTCCTGCGGGACCGCTGTCGTCACCAGGCCCATCGCAGCCGCTGCCCCGGCGTCGAACGTCTCGCCGGTGAGGAAGGTGCGCGCGGCCGCCCTGCTGGTCAGCCGCGGAAGCACCGTCAACGAGATCACCGCCGCCGCCAGTCCCAGCCGGACCTCCGTGAGTGCGAACGTCACGTCGTCCGCGCAGATGGCGATGTCCGCTGCGGCGACGACGCCGGTGCCGCCGGCACGGACGGCACCCTGCACCCGAGCGACGACAGGCTTGTCCGAGCCGACGATCCGCCGCTGCAGGTCGACGATGCGACGGGCGCCGTCCTCCATGCCGTCGTCGGATGCCTCGGCGAGGTCGGCGCCGGAGCAGAACACCGACCCGGAGGCCGTGAGCACGACGACTCGCACGTCGTCGTCGGCCTCCGCCCGGTCGAATCCCTCGAACAGCTCGGACACCAGCCGACGGCTCAGCGCGTTGCGGTTGTGCGGGCTGTCGAGGATCAGGGTCGCGACACCGTCGGACACGGCGTACTGCACGAGCGCGTTCGTCACCGGCGCTCAGCAGGTCGTCGGCACCCCGAGGCTGGAGCGCGCTCGGTCATGAAGCGGCCTCCCCGAAGATTGCACGCCGTCTGCGGCACTCGCGCGCGGGACGAGGTCACCGGGACATCCTCAGATGGGCCGAAACAAGCCGTCAAGCCTGGTTGTCCGATGCCGTGGTTTTTGCCCCGTTGCCCCTTCCCGCCCGACTTCGGGGGGACTAGTGTCCTGAATGGGTGAAAGGACACTCGGGGTGCGCCCGGGTGACCGGGTGAGCAGGGGCCGCGAAGCGTGGGGTTCTCGAGCGGAGACTCGAAGGTGAGCAGGCTGCTTGCTGCCCTGCCCGAGCTCATGAGGGCCGACCGCCCCCACGCAGCACGGGTGGCGCGGGTGGCAGAGCTCGGCCGGTCCGTCTTCGGCGCCGACGTCGCCGGAGCCGCCCTCCTCCAGGACGACGGCACCCTCGGCCCGCCCTGCTTCGCCGGGATGCCGCCGGTCGCGGTCGGCCGAGGGCCCGTCGACCCCTTCAGCGAGCGGCTGCTGCAGGAGGTGGAGGAAGCCGGCGGGACGCTCCGCCTCAGCGGCCCCGCGGCCCTGTCCGCCCTCAGGCTGCCGCCGGGCCACCCCGAGCTGCACACTTTCCTCGGCACGCGGCTGTGCGGCAACGGCCGGACCGTCGGCATCCTCTACGTCGGGCAACGACGACCCGGTCCGGCCTGGACCGAGGAGGACGAGGCCCTGGCCGGCGAGCTGGGTGCCGGGCTGGGTGAGGCCGTCGCCGGGGTGCAGCTGCTGCGCGACGCGCTCAAGGCGCGCCGGTGGATGAGCGCGGCGACGAGCATGACCCGAGACCTCCTCGCGCCGGACCTCGACGAGCCGCTGCGTCTGGTCTCGGACCGGGCCCGCGAGCTGTCGGAGGCCCACCTGGTCGCGGTGATGCTGCTGGGCGAGCACGACCGGGTCAGGATCCGCTACGCGCGGGGGCTGCACAGCGAGGAGGCGCTGCTCGGTCGCGAGTTCGCGCTCGAGGACAGCGCGTGGGTACGCCGCGTCCTGCGCAGCCGCCGGGGCCAGGTGGTGGCCCACCTTCCTGACGTGGAGCGGGGCGGCTTCCACGAGATGAGCGGCGCCGATCTCGGCCCCGGGATGCTCATCCCGCTCCAGGGTCAGGACAGCGTGCTGGGCGCACTCTTCCTCGGCCGGCTGTCGGAGGCCCCGCGGTTCACCGAGGCCGACGTGGAGGTCGCCGGGACGTTCGCCCGGCACGCCGCGATCGTGCTGGAGCTGGCGGCGGCGCGTGAGGTGGCCGACAAGGTGCAGCGGCTGGAGGACCGCAACCGGTTGGCCCGCGACCTGCACGACCACGTCATCCAGCGGCTCTACGGGACCGGCATGTCCCTGCAGCAGCTCGCCGGCCGGGTCGACGGCGACGTCCAGGCACGGCTCGAGACGGCGGTGAGCTCGCTGGACGAGACGATCAGCCAGATCCGCACCACGATCATGAGCCTGCGCACCGCCGACGAGCACCACGTGACGTTGGAGAAGCTGGTCTCGGAGATCGTCAGCGAGGCCGCGCCGTTGCTGGGCTTCGAGCCGCTGGTGTCGCTCGAGGCGCCCTCGGGGGAGGTCGCCGGAGCGCTGGCCGCGGACCTCGCGGCCTGCGTGCGCGAAGGGCTGTCGAACGTCGTGCGGCACGCCTCGGCCAGCCACGTCGAGGTGGTCGCCACCGTCGACCGCGGCGGTGTGCGGCTCACCGTGCGCGACGACGGCGTGGGGATCCGCAGCACCCGTCGCAGTGGTCTGGCGAACCTGGCCGAGCGAGCGGCCCAGCACGGCGGCACCTTCGAGGTCGAGACCGCCCCCGGTGCGGGTACCGCCCTCACCTGGGTCGTGCCCTTCCCGCGGCAGCGGACCGTCTCGGACTAGGTGCCCGTCCCGCCGACCCGCCCGCGATGTCCGGCCGACCCGCCCACGATGTCTGGCCGACCCGCCCGGCGTACCGGCAATCAGCCGCTGGCGGTCTCCCAGAGGCCGATCAGGTTGCCCTCGCTGTCCTTGAAGTAGGCGCTGAAACCCATGTCCCCGACGGGCTCCCGCTCGACCACGGTGCTGCCGCCGTGCTCCCCCACTGCCGTGAGCGCGTCCTCGATGTTGGCGACGTCGATGACGACGTTGGGTGCCGTCCAGTGACTCCCCCGCTGGAGCATCCCCCCGTTGATGAAGCCGGGCTCGGTCGGTCCCTGCTCGCCGCTGGGACCGGTCGACGCCAGCACGTAGCCCATCTCGGGCATCGACGTGAGCTCCCAGCCGAACGTGTCGGCGTAGAACTTCGACGCGCGGTCCGGGTCGTCGTACGGGATCTCGAAGTGCACGACGCGGTTGCTCACGGTTTACCTCCTGATGTCGGCGCGACCTGGCGCCGCGCCCTTCCCTCAGCCAACGCCGCCGCGGCGCAAGCCGTCAACCGACATCGTGGGCGGCTCGGCCAGACATCGTGGGCGGCTCGGCCAGACATCGTGGGCGGCTCGGCCAGACATCGTGGGCGGGTCGACCAGACATCGAGGGCGGGTCGGCTGGGTGAGATGGGGTATCTGGGGAGCACTGCCCCGCCCATCGACCCGCGCCACGCGCACCCACCAGGAGGACCGATGACCGACGAGAACCGCATCCCTGCCCGTGACCTGCCACCAGGGGCGGTACGCCGCGTCGGGCAGTGGGCGGTCGGTCACCGCCGGGACGGGGAGCTGTTCGCGGTCTCACCTCGGTGCCGGCACCAGCTCGGCGACCTCTCCCAGGGCACGGTCGACGCCGACGGGTGCCTGGTGTGCCCGTGGCACCAGAGCAAGTACGACGTCGAGACCGGCGCGATGGTCGAGGGGCCGCGCGGGTTCCTCGGGTACCACGGCCCCACGCCCGGCTACACCCAGCTCGTGCTCAGCTATGGCAAGGTCCTCAAGCTGCGGGTCCGTCGCGCCCTTCGCCGCGGGGATGACGTCGTCGTCGAGTGAGGGACCAGTCGGGTCGGTGGATCTCTGAGTCCCGGTGAGCCCCTGGACGGCCGCGGCCGCCCTCGCACTCCGCGATCGATTTTCGGTCCGCGGTCCACAAGGCGGCGGTCAGTAGGCTGCGTGCACACCCCGATCAGGAGAATCCATGAAGAAGACCGTGACCGCGCTCTGCGCGACACTGCTGATCTCGCTGAGCGCCTGCGGCAACAGCGAGGACGACAAGGCCAAGGAGAACATCAAGGCCAGCGTGCTCGAGGGGGATGCGAGCGTCGCCGGGGGCGCCAAGCTCACCGATGAGCAGGCCGAGTGCTTCGCCAACGGGATGGTCGACGACGTCGGCGTCGCGGACATGCAGAAGTACAAGTTGCTCAACGACGACCTCGAGATCGCTCAGGACGCCACTCCCACTGACATGTCGCAGGGGGACGCCGACGCCACCGCCGACGTGATCGTGCGGTGCGTCGACATGAAGAAGCTGATCACCGACCAGATCAACACCACCGCCGAGACCGACCTCGACGCGGAGCAGGCCGCCTGCGTTGACGAGGCCATCAACGAGGACGCCATCAAGGAGGGCCTCTCGGCCACCTTCCAGGGCAAGTCCGCGAACCCGATGACCGACATGCAGGGCGCACTGCTCGCCTGCATCTCGGGCGGAGGCACCGACAACAAGAAGTGACCTGACAGGGGGCGGCCGGGGGTCGCCGTCAGCTCGCGACGGTCGCGACGACGCGCCCCCGGGTCACCGGATCACCCCACGCCGCAGCCGTGCGGCTCAACCGCCAGGCGGAGAGCAGCAGCATCGGCAGGGCGACGACGACCGACCACTCCCACGGCACCAGCGCCAGCACCGAGAAGCCCAGCCCCACCAGCGTGGTCGACACCGCAAGCCGCGCCGAGTAGGCGACCATCACCAGCGGCGGCGCGGGCGTGGCCCGGGCGCTCCGCAGGTCGACCGCGAACGGCCGGCGCACCGACCATCGCAAGGACGCCGACACCACCTGACCGACGACCACGAGTGCTCCGCAGCTCACGGCTGCCAGCTCGGCAGCGGTAGGTACCCCGGCGCGCATCGCGGCCATCGCCACCGTGCCGGCGGTGGCGACGAGCAGCACCTCGACCAGCACGAGCGCTCGGGCCACGAATGCCAGCTCCGGGCCGACCGGCAGGCTGTCACGCCACAACGCGCCGCGACCATCGAGGCACCAGGAGTTCACCCCGAAGAGCAGTGCGCCGCCGGAGGCCACCAACCCCGGCAGGATCGTGAGCAGCTGCCACGGCAGGTCGCCGGCGATGGCCACCCCTCCGGGCATCACCGTGAGCACCAGCAGGCCGCGTCGCAGCGGCAAGGAGCGCCAGATGCCGACCCGGTCGGTGCGCATGACGGCGACGAGGTCCGACCCCGGGTCGCGACGCGGTTCCTGCGCCGCCGTCTCCAGCCGCAGCTCGTCGCGAGCGGGGCGCCGGCTCACCACGTCGGCGAGCGCGACGCCGACGGCCACCGCGAGCGCCGTCACCGCCAGCAGCGAGGCGACCGTCGCGAAGAAGCCGGCGGTCACCTCCGTGCGCACCCGCAGGCTGGCGATCGTGACGTGGAGGGTAGGGCTGCGCTGCAGCAGCGGGACCAGCCGATCGGTCGCCACCAGCTGCACTGCGGCGGCTCCCACGGCGACCAGCACGATGCGGCTCCCCCACACGCCGTGACGGCTGCGACGGAGCAGCTCGAAGGCCCACCCGACGACCTGGGCGAGCGCGGTGGCGGTCACCAGCCAGGTCACCACGACAACCTGGCTGAGCAGCAGCCTCGGCGTCGGGCCCGCGACGTACGCCGTGGCGCCCAGCAACGTCCAGGACTGCAGCAGCCAGGCGATGTTCAGCGGCGCCATCACCAGCGCCCCGAGGTGGTCGGTGACAGCACTGAGCGGGAACGCCACCGCCTCCTCCCGCGGCAGCAGCTCACGTCCGCCACCCGAAGCGGCCGCGGAGATCGCGGCGACGACGAACACGCCCACCATCGCGCTCGGCAACAGGCTCAGCACGTCGGTGCGGCGCGACTCCCCGTCAGGGAGGTACGCCGGCAGCCAGCCGGCCAGGACCGTGATCAGCACCAGTCCCGCGGATCCTGCCAGGGCGAGCGCCCTCGACCCGTCCCGAACCATGCCGGCACGGAAACGCAGCAGCGCGCCGGTGTCGGCCACCGGGCGCCACACCCGGTCCACCTGCCGGCGCCGACTGGGCTCAGTCGAGGAGACCGCGGTAGACACCCGCGCCCGCCTCTCCCGCCATCTCCGCCGCCGACAGCTCCGCGACCGCGGAGCCGCCCCGGAGGACGATCGCGTCCTGGCAGGCGTCGATGGCCAGCTCTCGCAGGTGGGTGGAGACCAGGACGGCAGCACCGCGGGCCCGGGCGTCGGCGATCACCTCCATGGTGGCCTCGACGCCGAGCGGGTCCACGCCGTCGAACGGCTCGTCGAGCAGCAGCACCGCGGGAGCGTGGAAGGCCGCCAGCACGACCGACATCCGGCGGCCCATACCGTGGCTGAAGCCGGCGGTGACCCGGTGCGCGGCTGCGCCCAGGTCGAAGCGCTCGAGCAGGTCGCGCGCGGTGTCCTCCCAGTCGGTGAGCCGCCGCAGCCGGGCGGCGAGCTGGAGGTGTTCCCAGGGGGTGGCCCGGGGGACCAGGCCGCCCACGTCGGGGCAGTAGCCGGTCAGCCGCTTGACCGCAAGGGTCTCCGTAGCGACGTCGCGTCCCGCCACCAGAACCTGCCCGGCGGTGGGAGCGATGACCCCCGCCAGGACCCGCATGGTCGTGGACTTGCCGGCACCGTTGCGGCCGAGCAGGGCCGTCGCCGCACCCGCCTCCACCGCGAAGCTGATCCCGCGGACGGCGTCGACCCGGCCGAATCGGACCTGCAGCGAGCGGACGTCCACCACCGGCTGCGACATGGCACCAGTGTCTCCACGACCGGCGTCCGGCGTGGCCGGTTCGCGGAACAGGGCACCCCGGCCCTCCACGGCCCGGGCGACGGTCAGCCCTTGAAGCGCTCGCCCCGTTCAGCCTTCCCCAGCAGGCTCGCCGGCGGCCGGAAGCGTTCGCCGTACGTCGCCGCCAGCTCCTGGGCCCGGGCCACGAACGCCGTCAGCCCCGTCCCGGCGGGGCCCTCGTAGCCGTCGATGAACTGGGCGGCGCCGCCGGTGAGGGCCGGGTAGCCGATCCCGAAGATCGAGCCGATGTTCGCCTCTGCTGTCGAGGTGAGCACGCCTTCGTCGAAGCAGCGCGCGGTCTCCACGGCCTCGATGAAGAGGTAGCGCTCCTGCAGCTCCCGGAAGTCCGGCTGATCGGCCGCGGTCGGGAACTCTCCCGGCAACCCGGTCCAGAGCCCCTGACGACTGCCCGCCTCGTCGTACTCGTAGAAGCCGGCGCCCCTCAGCTTGCTGGGCCGGCCCACTTCGATCATCCGATCGATGACCCGCTCGGCGGGATGCGGGGCGTAGGCGCCGCCCTCGCGCTCGACCGCGGCCCTCGTGGCGTTGCGGATCTTGACCATGAGCTCCATGTTGAGCTCGTCGCTGATCTGCAGCGGCCCCACCGGGTAACCGGCCTGGAGGGCCGCCCGTTCGATGCTCACCGGGTGGACACCCTCGCTGAGCATCGCGAGGCCCTCGTTGATCTGGGTGCCGATGACTCGGGAGGTGAAGAAGCCGCGACTGTCGTTGACCACGATGGGGGTCTTGCGGATCTGTTGGACGACGTCGATCGCCCTGGCGACGGCGGCGTCGGAGGTCTCCGCGCCCCGGACGATCTCCACCAGCGGCATCTTGTCGACGGGGGAGAAGAAGTGCAGGCCGACGAAGTCCGCCGGCCGGTCGACGCCCTCGGCGAGCTCGGTGATCGGCAGCGTCGAGGTGTTGGAGCACAGCAGCGCATCGGCGTTGACGACGTCCAGCACCTCGGCGAGGACCTTGTGCTTCAGCGCAGGATCCTCGAAGACCGCCTCGATGACGAGGTCGCAGCCCTTGAGGTCCTCGGTGTTGTCGGTCGGGGTGATCCGGCGGAGCAGCTCCGCGGACCCCTCAGCCGTCAACCGGCCGCGCGAGATCGCCTTGTCGTTGAGCTTCGCCGAGTAGTCCTTGCCGCGCACGGCGGCCTCGAGACTGACGTCCTTGAGCACGACCTCCATGCCCGACCTGGCGCAGACGTAGGCGATGCCGGCGCCCATCATCCCGGCGCCGAGGACTGCGACCCTCGCCGCCCGGAAGGCGTCGAAGCCCGGTGGCCGCAGCGAGCCCGAGCTGATCGCCTGCAGGTCGAAGAAGAACGCCTGGATCATGTTCTTCGCGTTCTGGCTTGTCGCGAGCTTGGTGAAGTAGCGGGCCTCCACCCGCTGTGCACCCTCGACGTCGAGCTGGGCGCCCTCCACGGCCGCCGACATGATCGCCTTCGGCGCGGGGTAGTCGGCGCCCTTGGTCTGCTTGCGCAGCGTCGCGGGGAAGACCGGGAGCATCGCGGCCAGGCTCGGGTGCGACGGGGTGCCGCCGGGCATCTTGTAGCCCTGCCGGTCCCACGGCTGCGTGGCGGCGCTCTCGTCGCCCCTGCTCTCCAGCAACCACGCCTTCGCCCGACCCAGCAGGTCGGGCGCCGGGACGACCTCGTCGACCAGCCCCTTCTCCAGGGCGACGGCAGGCTTGTACCGCTGGCCCTGCAGCAGCACCTCGGTGAGCGCAGTCTGCAGGCCGAGCATCCGCACCGTGCGTACGACGCCCCCACCTCCGGGCAGCAGCCCGAGCGTCACCTCCGGCAGCCCGATCTCGTAGCGTCCCTCCGCGGCGATCCGCCGGTGACAGGCCAGCGCGATCTCCAGCCCTCCCCCGAGCGCGGCGCCGTTGATCGCGGCCACGACCGGGACTCCGAGAGTCTCGAGCCGCCGTAGGTCGGCCTTGATGGTCATGCTCTGGTCGAAGAGCTGCCGGGCGTCCTCGGGCCGCGCCTGCACCAGCAGGTTGAGGTTGCCACCGGCGAAGAACGTCTTCTTGCCGCTGGCGAGGACGACGCCGACGACGTCGCCGGTGGCCGCCACCTCGTGCACCAGCCGGTCGACGGCCGTCCGCATGCCGTCGCGGTAGGCCTCGTTCATGGTGTTGGCGCCGGCCCCCGGCTCGTCCATGGTGAGCGTGACGATCCCGTCTTCGTCGCGCTCGTAACGCACGACGTGGTTTTGCTCGGTCACGACAAGAATCCTTCGGTGGGAGGAGGTCGGTCAGATGCGCTCGACGACGGTGGCGATGCCCATCCCGCCACCGACGCAGAGAGTGGCCAGCCCGCGGCGCAGGTCGCGCCGCTCGAGCTCGTCGACCAGGGTGCCGATGAGCATCGCGCCGGTGGCGCCGAGCGGGTGGCCCATGGCGATCGCACCGCCGTTGACGTTGACGACCTCGGAGTCGAGCTCCAGGTCGCGCATGAAGCGGAGGACCACGGCGGCGAAGGCCTCGTTCATCTCCCAGAGGTCGATGTCACCAATGGTGAGACCTGCCTTCGCGAGCGCCTTGCGAGCCGCCGGCGCGGGGCCGGTGAGCATGATCGTCGGCTCGGAGCCGGAGACGGCTGTCGACAGGATGCGGGCACGCGGGCGCAGCCCCAGCTCCTCACCGACCTGCTCGGTGCCGACGACGACGATCGCCGCGCCGTCGACGATGCCGGAGGAGTTGCCGGCGTGGTGGACGTGGTTGATGCGCTCGACCCAGTGGTACTTCTCGAGCGCGACGGCGTCGAACCCGAGGTCGCCGTGGAAGGCGAAGCTGGGCTTGAGGGCCGCGAGGGTCTCGACGGTGGTGCCGGGCCGGATGAGCTCGTCGCGCTCGAGGATCGTGAGCCCGTTCATGTCTCGGACCGGGACGACGGAACCGTCGAAGTACCCGTTGGCCTGCGCCTTGGCCGCACGTGCCTGTGACTCGGCGGCGTAGGCGTCGACGTCCCTGCGGCTGAATCCCTCGAGGGTGGCGACGAGGTCGGCACCGATGCCCTGCGGCACGAAGGCGGTCTGGAACGCCGTCGCCGGGTCGCAGGCCCAGGCGCCACCGTCGGAGCCCATCGGCACCCGGCTCATCGACTCGACCCCGCCGGCGAGGACGAGGTCCTCCCATCCGGAGCGGACCCGGGCCGCGGCCTGGTTGACCGCCTCGAGGCCGGAGGCGCAGAACCGGTTGAGCTGCACGCCGGCGGTGGTCTCGGGATAGCCAGCCGCGAGGGCGGCGGTCCTGGCGAGGTCGCCACCCTGGTCCCCGATCGGGGTGACGATCCCGAGCACCACGTCGTCGACCCGCGCGGGGTCGAAGCCGTCATTGCGCTTGCGGATCTCGTCGAGGAGCGTGACGACCAGGTCGATCGGCTTCACCTCGTGGAGCGACCCGTCCTTCTTGCCCTTGCCCCGCGGGGTTCGGATTGCGTCGTACACGATCGCCTGCGGCGCGTCAGTCATGCTCCCCACTTTCGGTGCGGCGTCCGCGACCCGACAGGCGCGGTTACCGGTGAGTATCCAACTCTGGCACCGCGGCTGTCACGGTGGCCATGGCCGGGCCCTCCTCAGCCCCTCTGGCCACGGTGCCGACCCGCCCTTCATGTCTGCCCGACCCGCCCCTCATGTCTGCTCGACCCGCCCCTCATGTCTGCCCGACCCGCCCGGGATGCTGGTCAGGCTTGGACGGCGGCACCTGAGTTGAGCAGTACGTCGACGTCGGCGACGCCCCACGCCTCGAGCACCGCGCGGGTGTCCGCCCCGGGCGTGGACGGCCCGGTGGACAGGGTTGCCCCGGTCCGGGAGAACCGGGGAGCAGGGGCCGGCTGCACGACACCACCGCGGTCGACGTACACCCCGCGCGCCTCGAGGTGGGGATGCTCGCGTGCCTCGGTCAGCGGCAGGACCGGGGTGCAGCAGGCGTCGCTGCCGGCGAAGATCGCAGTCCACTCCGCCTGCGTCCTGGTCAGGAACGTGTCGGTGAGGAGCTGGCGGAGCTCGCCCAGCCGGTCGGCGTCGTGGCGGTCGGGCGCCACCCCTGCGATGCCGAGGCGTGCCAGCAGGTCGGCGTAGAAGCGCGGCTCCAGCGCCCCGACGGCCATGTGCTCGCCGTCGGCGGTCTCGTAGAGGTCGTAGTGCGGGATGCCTCCGTCGAGCATGTTGGACGCCCGCCGTTCCTGGCCGAGGCCACCGGCGAGCAGGGAGGCCCACATCAGGTTCAGGTGAGCAGTGCCGTCGACGATCGCGGCGTCCACCACCTGCCCCGTCCCGCTTGTGCGCGCCTCGAGGACGGCGGCGAGCACGCCGATCACGAGGTACGTCGAACCACCTCCGAAGTCGCCAAGGAGGTTGCTCGGGAAGTGTGGGCGGCTGGGGTCCTGACCGAGCCCGTGGAGCAACCCGTTGACGGCGATGTAGTTCAGGTCATGGCCGGCGGCCTGCGCGAGAGGGCCGTCCTGGCCCCACCCCGTCATCCGGCCGTAGACCAGCCTGCCGTTTCGCGCGAAGCAGTCCTCGGGCCCGAAGCCGAGACGCTCGGCGACACCGGGGCGCATGCCTTCGATGAGGACGTCCGCCTCGGCCACCAGTTCGAGCACGGCCGCGAGGGCGGCCGGGTGCTTGAGGTCGAGGACGACGCTCGGTCGGCCCCGGGTGAGCAGGTCGGTCCTGCGTGGGCCGGCACTCGCCGCACCCCCCGGCTTCTCGATCCGGACGACGTCGGCCCCCAGGTCGGCCAGGATCGTCGCCGCGTGTGGGCCAGGACCGATGCCGGCGATCTCGACGACCCTGATGCCCCTGAGTGGTCCCGTCCCCTGGTCCAGCGCGTAGGCCATGCGTGGGGATTCTGCACGAAAGGCGGGTCGACCGGACATGACGGGCGGGTCGGCCAGACATGAGGGGCGGGTCGGCCAGACATGAGGGGCGGGTCGGCGACGGGGGGTCAGAGGATGCGGCGGAGGAACTGACGGGTGCGCTGCTCACGCGGCGCCGAGAACATGGCGGCCGGCGAGCCCTCCTCGAGGACGCAGCCGTCGTCGAGGAAGCACACCTTGGTCGCGACGTCCCGGGCGAAGCCCATCTCGTGGGTGGCGAGCACCATGGTGGTGCCCTGCTCGGCCAGCCGCCGGAGGATCTCCAGCACCTCGCCGACGAGCAGCGGATCCAGCGCCGCGGTCACCTCGTCCAGCAGCAGCAGGGAAGGACTGGTCGCCAACGCACGCACCACCGCGGCTCGCTGCTGCTGGCCGCCCGACAACCGGTCGGGGTGCGCGTCGGCCTTGTCGGCCAGGCCGAACTGCTCCAGCAGCTCGGTCGCCCTGGCCCTGGCCTGGTCAGCCGACAGCCCGTGCACCTTGCGGGGCGCGAGCATCACGTTGTCGAGCACGGTGAGGTGCGGGAAGAGGTTGTAGGCCTGGAAGACCACGCCGATCCGCTTGCGGACGGCACGGGCATCGACCCGCGGATCCGACACGTCCTGGCCCTCGAACCAGATCGTGCCGTCCTGGGTCGGCTCGAGGAGGTCGATGCACCTGAGCAGCGTGGACTTGCCGCTGCCCGAGGCGCCGATCAGGCAGACGACGTCGTGCGCCTCGACGGTGAGGTCGAGATCACGGAGGACCGTGCGGTCGCCGTACGTCTTGCGGAGCCGTTCGATCCTGAGCACCGGCGGGCTGCTCACGGGACACCTGCCCGCTCGCGCTGCATCGCGCGCCGTCCCAACCAGTCGGTGAGCCGGGCGAGCGGGACGGTCAGCGCCACGAAGAGGGCCGCCGCCACCAGGTAGGGGGTGAAGTTGAAGGAGTAGTTCGCCGCGTCCGAGGCGGTGCCCAGGGCGTCGAGCAGCCCCACGGTCGCCACCAGCGCGGTGTCCTTCTGCAGCGAGATGAAGTCGTTCAGCAGCGGCGGGAGGACGCGGCGTACCGCCTGTGGCACCACCACGTGCCGGAGCGTCTGCGCGTTGGACAGACCGAGCGCCGTGGCGCTGGCGACCTGTGACGGGTGCACGGACTCGATGCCGGCACGGAACACCTCCGCGACGTAGGCCCCGTAGGAGAGCACCAGCGCCACCAACGCCAGCCAGAACAGCGAGGTGGTCACACCCTGCAGCTGCAGCGCCGGTACGCCGAAGCAGACCAGGAAGACGACGAGGATCGTCGGAAGACCTCGGAACAGGTCGGTGTACCCGATCGCGATCATCCGCAACGGCACCAGCACCGGGGACCTGCTCACCCGGACCGCGGCCACGGCCAGCCCGAGCAGGAGGATCAGCGGCTCCGCGAGGAGGAACAGCCGGACGTTGACCCAGAAGCCCTCCACCACGTCGGGCCAGGCCTCGACCGCCTGCGACCAGTCGAAGAAGGTGGCCCGCACCGTCGGCCATCCCGGGGACGAGACGAGGGCCAAAGCGACGACGGCGAAGAAGACCACGGCCGAGGCCGAGGCCAGCAGCGAGGAACGCCGGTGCATCCGTCGTGCGACCACGAGGCGCTGCTGCTGCGCCTCGCTCGGCCGCCAGTCAGCCACGCATCTCCGTCCGACAGCTCACCGCAAGCACCCCGCCCAGGACCCGACGGGTCAGTCGAGGACCGGGACGTCCACCACGTCGGAGAGCCACCGCTTCTCGATCGACTCCAGCGTGCCGTCGGCGGTCAGTGCGGCGAGCGCCTCGTTGACGCACGGCACCAAGCCGCTGTCCTGCTCGAACAACATGCCGAACTGCTCCTGCTGACCGGTCTCGGGCTGGAACTGCCCGACGATCGACGAGCCCGGGATCTCGACCGCGGTGATGTAGAAGGCGGTCGGCACGTCGGCGAGGATCGCGTCGACCTGCCCGTTCTGCAGGGCCTGCTTCGCTGCATTGGTGTCGGTGAACACGAGCGGGTCCTCGGCCGGCTGGATGACGTCGCGGATCGCGGTGAGGCTCGTGGTGCCGGTCTGGGCGCCGAGCTTGAACTCGGCCAGGTCCGCGACCGAGGTGGCGTCGGCGACCGGGGAGTCGCCGAGGGCGATGACGCCCTGCGCCGCGGAGTAGTAGCCCTCGGAGAAGTCCACGACCTTCTCGCGCTCCGGGGTGATCGAGATCTGGTTGATGTCGAAGTCGAAGCTCTTCGGCCCGGGCTTGTAGGAGTTGTTGAAACGGACGTCCACCCACTCCACCTGGCCCGCGTCGAAGCCGAGCTGCTCGGCGACGGCGTACGCCACCGCGGACTCGAACCCCTTGCCGTTGGTCGGATCGTTGTCCACGAACCACGGCTCGAAGGCAGGGGTGTCGGTGCCGATGGTGAGCGTCCCCGGCTTCTCGAGGGGCAGCTGGTCGACCGCACACGCATCCCCGCTCGGGGACGGGCTGTCGCTGCCGCCGCCGGCCTGGGGGCTCTCCTCCTGCGGCGCGCACGCAGCGGCGGCGATCAGGAGCGGTACGGCGAGCAGGGCGAGGGGTCGGCGACGCATGCGCTCAGCCTAGTGACGCCACGGCGTAGGAGGGGGTGATGACCGGCCGCCGGTCATGCGTGCCGGACCACCCGGTTCAGCGGTGCACCTCGCCCAGGTGCTCGTGGTCCCGGTGCGATCCCGGCTCGATCTGGAAGGTGGTGTGGTCGACGTCGAAGTGGTCGGCGACGCAGTCGCTGAAACGGTCCAGGAGTGCACCCACCCCCAGCCGCTCGAGCGTGCGGTCGTCGACCGTGACGTGGACAGACAACGACGGCATGCCGCTGGTGATCGTCCACACGTGCAGGTCGTGGACGTCGAGCACCCCGGGCGCCTGCAGGAGGTGGTCGCGGACGTCGTCGGGGTCGATGTGGGCAGGGGTCGCCTCGAGGAGCACCTCGACGGCGTCCCGCGCCAGCACCACCGCCCGGGGCAGGATCGCCGCGGCGATGAGCAGCGAGGCGATCGCGTCCGCACGGAGGTACCCGGGCCCGAGGACCAGCACCGCGGCGACCACGACGGCCACCGAGCCGGCCAGGTCGCTGACCACCTCGAGGTAGGCGCCGCGCATGTTGAGCGACGAGCCGCGCCTCCGGTGCAGCAGCGCCACCCCGAGCAGGTTGGCGACCAGACCCACCACCCCGAACCACAGCATCGGCTGGCCCTGCACGGAGGGCGGGTCGGCGAGCCGCCGTACCCCCTCGAACGCGAGGTAGCCGCAGACGACGAGCAGCACCAGGGCGTTCGCGAGCGCAGCCAGGATCTCGGCTCGGTGGAGGCCGAACGTACGCCGGTTCGACGCGGGTCGACCGGCCACGAGCAGCGCGGCGAGCGCGAGCGTCAGTGCTCCCGCGTCCGTCGCGAGGTGACCGGCGTCGGCCAGCAGCGCCAGCGAGCCGCTCCACCACGCGCCCACGAGCTCGGCGACGAGCACCACGACCGTGATCGCCAGGACTGCGCGCAGCCGCGACCGGTCCGTGGCGCGCCCGGCCGTGTGCCCGTGCCCGTGGCCGTGCCCCATGGCCGCCAGCGTAGGTGCTACCAAAGAGGCATGCGGGGCGAAGCGTCAGGCCGGAGCGGGGGACAGCCGCGGATCGAGGTGCGCCGGAGCAGCGACCGGTTCGCCACCGACGTACCGGGCCGCACCACGCGGCACTTGTTCTCCTTCGACCGGCACTACGACCCGGCCGAGGTGTCGCTGGGCTTCCTGGTCTGCCACAACGAGGACCGGGTGGCGCCCGGTCACGGCTACCCGCCGCACCCGCACCGCGACCTCGAGATCGTCACCTGGGTCCTGGGCGGGTGCCTCCGGCACGAGGACTCGACCGGCCGCGGTGGCACCGTCGTACCCGGCGTCGTGCAGCGGCTGAGTGCCGGCAGCGGCGTCGTCCACACCGAGGTCACCGAGGGCGACCAGCCGGTGCACTTCGTGCAGATGTGGGTGCTGCCCGACGAGCCGGGGCGGTCGCCGGACTACGCCCAGTCCGACGTCCACGCCGAGCTCGACGGTGGTCGGTGGCTGACGCTGGCCTCGGGCCTGCGTTCCCAGGCCGACCGTACGGCGGTCCGCCTGGGCAACAGTCGGGCGGCGCTGCACGTCATCCGCCTCGGCCCTGGCCACTCGGTGCCGCTGCCGGACGCCGGACTGATGCACCTCTTCGTGGCCCGGGGGGACGTCGACGTGGAGGGCGTGCCTTCGCGCCGACTCGGCGAGGGGGACGCGGCGAAGCTGTTCGCCTCCGGTGGTCGGGGTGTGGCGGCGGGTACGGAAGCCGAGCTGCTCGTGTGGGAGATGCATCCGACCTGACCTCGGCGCTGTCGGCGTGCACAAGCGCCGACTCGACGGGGTTCCGGCGTGCACAAGCGCCGACTCGACGGGGTTCCGGCGTGCACAAGCGCCGACTCGGGCTGGCTAGGGTCGGCCCATGGACAACGCCACCTCCCTCTCGCTCGCCCGGATCGCCGTCGGCGCCGCCGCGTACGCCGTTCCGGAGCGGAGCCTGAAGGCGATGATGCTGGACCACACGCACCACGAGGCCCCCTTCCTGATGCGGATCTTCGGCATCCGCGACCTGGCCCTCGGGGTGGCGACGCTGCTGGCCAGGCCCGAGCACAAGCCGGCGCTGGTGAGGCTGGGGATGCTGGTCGACGCCGGCGACGCCGGAGCGGGGGCACTGGCGCTGCGCGCCCACGCCGTCAAGCCCGCCCTGGGAGCGGTCCTCACCGGCGTGCCCGCGTCCGCGGTCGTGGCGGGGCTGGTCGCGCTCGGTCAGCAGAAGAGGAAGAGGAAGAAGGTCTGACCCGGGTCAGATCCCGAGGCCGGCCACCACCTCGGCGCGGTCGAGCGTCGCGAGCACCTCTCCCGACAGCAGCAGCTTCGAACGCCGCAGGCCGCTCCCGATCACCACGACCGGCATGGCCGTCAGTGACGCGTCGACGAACAGCCGCCACTGCACCGGCAGCCCGATCGGTGTGATCCCGCCGTACTCCATGCCGGTCCGGTCCACGGCCTCCGCCATCGCGAGGAACGAGGCCTTCCGGACGTCGAGCCGGCGCTTGACCGCGTTGTTGACGTCGGCCCGGGTGTCGGCGCCGACGACGCAGGCCGCGACCCGTTCCACGCCCTCACGGCGACCGCCGACCACGACGCAGTTGCCGCTGGCGGCGAGCGGCAGGTCGTAGGCATCGGTGAGCGCCGCGGTGTCGGCCAGGTCCGGGTCGATCTCGACGACGCCGACGTCGGCGCCCGCGGGCCACGCCGCCAGCGCGGAGCGCACCACGTCCGGCACCAGGTCGGGTCGTTCCGACACCGGTACGGCGGTCAACCCGCCGATCGACAGTCCACTCATCGGCACCCTTCTCCCCTCGTCGCCACCACCGTCAGGGTGGCCTCCGATGCTGTATTCTCGGTCCTCGAGGGGAGTACTCCCGTCCGGACCCGCCCGGTCAGTTCGATGCCGCCAGTGGCATCCCGGGCAGTCGCCCGCCGCCCGACTCCGGGAGGCAGGGTGGAGGAGACCTCAGGCCTGACAGACCTGAGGAGACCCATGGCCCCGCCCTTGGCCGCACCCACCACGTCGTACCCGTTCCACCGTGTCGTCGCCGCGGAGCCGGGCGGCGGCGCCCTCGACACGATCGGCACTCCCACCCTGTGGGCCGCCGTCATCGGCGCCGTCGTCGTGCTGCTCGCCCTCGACTTCGTCATCACGCGCAAGCCGCACGAGGTGTCGATGCGCGAGGCCGTCGGCTGGTCGGTCTTCTACGTGGCGCTGCCGCTGGCCTTTGCGGGCTACGTCTTCGCCGGTCACGGGTCCGAACGGGGCCTGGAGTACCTCACCGGCTACCTCGTCGAGAAGTCGCTGAGCGTCGACAACCTGTTCGTGTTCCTGCTGCTCATGGCCGCCTTCGCCGTGCCGCGCGAGCTGCAGCAGCGGGTGCTGCTCTACGGCATCGTGGGCGCACTGGTGCTGCGCGGCATCTTCATCGCGATGGGGGCGGCCGCGCTCTCGCGGTTCGACTGGATGTTCCTCGTGTTCGGGGCTGTCCTCGTGGTCACCGCGGTCAAGATCCTGCGCGACGCGCTCGCCGGTCACGAGCAGGAGCTCGATGTGGACTCGATGCGCAGCGTCCGGCTCGTACGCCGGGTCATCCCGGTCACCGACTCCTACGACGGTCCGCGGCTGTTCACGCGCCTGCACGGCCGCCGCGCCGTGACGCCGCTCGCGCTCGTGGTGGTGGCGGTCTTCGCCACGGACATCGTGTTCGCGGTCGACTCGGTTCCCGCCGTCTACGGCATCACCGGCGACCCGTTCCTCGTCTTCGCCACGAACGCCTTCGCGCTGCTCGGCCTGCGGGCGCTGTACTTCGTGCTCGAGGGGGCACTGTCGAAGCTGCGCCACCTCGGCTACGGGCTGGCGGCGATCCTGGGGTTCATCGGGGTGAAGCTGGGGCTGCACTGGGCGCACCTGCGCTGGGAGGAGGTCCCGGAGATCCCGACCCTGTGGTCGCTCGCGGTGATCGTCGGCGTGCTCGTGATCACGACCGTGACGAGCCTGGTCGCCGACCGCCGTCAGGAGGCGGTGCCGACCCGGTGACCGGAGTCCCGGGGCTGCTGCTCCGCGGGCGGCTGGTCCGGCGCGTCGCCGGCCTCCTTGCGCACCCGCAGGCCGACGACGGCCGCACCCAGCAGGGTGAGCCCCGCGACCAGGACGGCACCGGCGGGCCCGAGCGCTCCGCCGGTCCAGTCGATGACGGCCTCGGGCACGACCAGCGTGATGCCCAGCACCCCGGCGACGAGGTAGGGCCAGGCGACCGTGCGGACGTAGAGGACGAAGCCGGCCACCGCGACCACCGCGGTCAACGCGTAGGCGAGGTTGGCGTAGGAGCCCTCGACCAGGATCATCTGCGCGCCGAACAGCAGGTAGCCGACGCCGATGGTCCTCCCGACGGCGTCCTCGCGGAAGCCCCGCGTCTCGGCCCACCCCAGCCACACGGCGCCCAGGACCATGAGCGTCAGGCCCTGCCAGACCGATGACGCCTCGAGCCGGTCAGGGAGGACCCATCCGGTGATGACGCCCTGGAAGCCGGCGGCGGCGATCACCACCAGCGCCAGCGCGGACGGCGCAAAGGCGTAGGCGGCGATCCCGAGCACGATCAACGTGACGACGCCCGCCAGCGTGGGCCAGTCGGAGAACTCGTCGTCGAGGAGGAGCTCGACCTGGCGGTTGACCGCCAGGGCAGCTGCCACCGCGGCGCCGACGAGCAGTGCGGAGGCGAGGCGGCGGCGTACCTCGTCGCGCCCCGACCGCATCACGGCGGGGCCACCGCCGACACGCGAGACCGCGACCCCGGCGACCGCGAGCACCACGGCGATGCCGGCGAGCGCCCCGACCTGCGCGGCTCCGGACAGCGAGGACCACTCCTGCGCCAGGAACAGCCCGACCGCGGCCATCACCAGGGCCCCGCCGGCGTAACCGGCGATCTCGACGAGTCGGCTGCGGGTCCCGGTCCGCCGGCCCGGGGCCGCCGCTCCGGGGGCTCCTGGGTCGGCGAGCGCGTGCGCCACCACGCTCCGGGCGTCGCCGGACCGAGCCGGGTCGACCAGGCCGGCCGAGACCAGCTCCTCCACCACGCGCTCCGCTGGGTTGCTCATGGCGTGATCGTCCCACCGCCGATGGTCCCGCCGCCTGAGTCGAAATGCTCATGCTGCGTGTCGTTGCAGGCACCGTGACAGGTGGCAGGCCAAGGGAGGAGCATCCAGCTATGAAGCGGCTGGTGATCTGCTGCGACGGGACGTGGAACCGCCCCGACAGCCGGTGTGTCACCAACATCGAGAAGATCGCTCGGACCGTGCAGACCGACCTCGCCGCCACGGACGGCGTGCAGCAGCTGGTGCTCTACCTCAGCGGGGTGGGCGGCAGCTACCGCGTGGACCGGTTCCTCGGCGGCGCGTTCGGGCTGGGCCTCTTCACCAACGTGCTGGCCGGCTACCGCTTCCTGGCCCTCAACTACGAGCCGGGCGACGAGATCTTCGTGTTCGGCTTCAGCCGCGGCGCCTACACCGCCCGGTCGATGGTGGGGATGATCGGAAAGGTCGGACTGCTGACCAGGCGGGCCCTCGTAGACGAGCGGCTGCCCGAGGCGGTGGCGCGCTACAGGCAGCGCGATCCCGCCGGTGGCATGTTCGGCTCCAGCGCCGCAGAGTTCCGCCACGACTACTGCCACGACGCGACACCTATCCAGTTCCTCGGCGTGTTCGACACCGTCGGCGCGCTCGGCGTGCCCGGCGCCGTCCGCCGTGCTCACCAGTTCCACGACGTGCAGCTCAGCGACGCGGTGCTCTGTGCCCGGCAGGCGCTGGCCGCCGACGAGCAGCGGATGAAGTTCGAGCCCTGCCTCTGGGAGGCCGTGAAGGGCGGCGACAACGAGGACGAGCGGGTCCGCCAGGTGTGGTTCGAAGGCGTGCACTCCGACGTCGGCGGCGGCTACGCCGAGGCGGGGCTCTCCGACACCGCGCTGCTGTGGATGGTGGGCGAGGCCAACCGGCTGGGGCTGGCCTTCGACGAGTCCCTGCTGCGGCGGTACGTCGCGAGCGGCTCCTCAGCGATCCGGCACCACTCGATGACCCCGATGTTCTGGCTGCTCGACTTGGTGATCCGGCTCAAGATCGTGCTCGGCATCAAGAGCGGCAAGGCGTTCCTCGGTCATCAGCGGCGGCTCGACCGCCCCGAGTGCGTGACGGTGCGGATCTCGTCGGCGGCTGCCGACCACTTCGCAGCGGGCGAGGACTACGGCCCGCGAAATCTGGCGGTGTGGTCCGAGGCGTGCGGCCGGTTCGCCGACTGCATCGAGCCGGTGGTCGCCCTGCCCGAACCGACGTACGAGCGGATCTCGACGTGGCTGTGCGAACGGGGCATCGCCCTCGGCGCAGGCCAGGGGCTGCCTGGCCAGGGGCTGCCTGGCCAGGGGCTGCCTGGCCAGGGGCTGCCTGGCCAGGGGCTGCCTGGCCAGGGCGGACGCACAGCCCCTCGACCGCGCCAGACCGCCTGACGCAGTCCCCCTCGAGTCGGCGCCAATGCACGCGCCCACCCCCTCGAGTCGGCGCCAATGCACGCGACGAGAGCAGGAGCCGTCGGCCGTCGCGGGCCGGTCCCCGGCGTCGCCTAGCCTGGGCCGGTGGAGCCTGAAGCGCCTGTCCCTACCGCCGATCTCGGCTTCGCCAAGCTCGACCTCGACCGCGCACCGCGGACCGGTGATCCGGAGGTCGTCTTCGGCGCCGGAAAGACCCCCGACCAGGTGGTGTCGATCCTGCGCAAGCTGCACCAGGCCCACCCCGACCGTGCGGTCCTGGCCACCCGGCTGACGCCCGAGGCGATGGCCAGGGTGCGAGCCGACCTCCCGGCGGCCTCGGTCGACGAGGGCGCCCGGTGCGCCACGCTCGGCACACCGCCGTCGCCGGTCGGCACTGTCGCCGTGGTGTCGGCCGGCACCTCCGACGCTCCGGTGGCGCGGGAGGCCGCGTTGACCGCGACCGTCCACGGCACCGGCGTGCGGCTGGTCCAGGACGTCGGCGTGGCCGGCCTGCACCGGCTGCTGGCGGTGCGGGACTCCTTGGCGGCCGCCGACTGCCTGGTGGTGGTGGCCGGCATGGAGGGCGCACTTCCCAGCGTCGTCGGCGGCCTCGTGGGCGTGCCGATCGTGGCGGTGCCGACGTCCGTCGGGTACGGCGCGTCCTTCGGCGGGCTGGCCGCCCTCCTCGCCATGCTCAACTCCTGCGCCCCGGGGGTGAGCGTGGTCAACATCGACAACGGCTACGGGGCGGGGGTCTTCGCTGCCCGGGTCGCCCGGCGGGCTCACGCCCATCCTCGGCGGGAACCCCCGGAGGAGCGAGACGGATGACCCGCGCGGCTCAGTACGGAAGTCGGCCATGATCGGCTGGGTCGACGCCTCCGCCGGCGCCTCCGGTGACATGCTCCTCGGCGCGCTGGTCGGCGTGGGGGTGCCGGTGACCGTCCTGCGCGACGCGGTCGACGCGGTCGCTCCCGAGCCCGTGACGCTCGACGTGGAGACCGTCAGCCGCGGGGGCCTCAGCGCAACCCGGTGCCGCGTGGCGGTCCCGGACTCCACACAGCAGCGCGGTTTGTCGGACGTGCTGGCGCTGCTGGCCTCGGCAGACCTTGCCCCACCGGTCGCCGCCCTCGCCGAGGCGGTGTTCACCCGGCTTGCGGAAGCCGAGGCGACCGTGCACGGGTGCTCGGTCGACGAGGTGCACTTCCACGAGGTGGGCGCGCTCGACGCGATCGCCGACGTCGTCGCCGCCTGCGCCGGGCTGGTGCACCTGGGACTGACCTCGGTGGTGGTCTCGCCGGTGGCGGTGGGGTCCGGCAGGACGAACGCGTCGCACGGCGACCTTCCCGTCCCGGTGCCCGCCGTGGTGCAGCTGCTGCGCGGCAGCCCGTCGTACGCCGGTCCGGGTGCCGGTGAGTCCTGCACGCCGACCGGGGCCGCCTTGCTCGCCACCATGGCGTCGTCGTTCGGCCCGCAGCCGCCGATGACCGTGACCGCGGTGGGCGTCGGCGCCGGGGGGCGGGACCCGGCCAGCCATGCCAACGTGGTGCGGCTGCTGGTCGGCGAGCCGGTCGAGACGGGTCCGCCCGTCGGAGGTGACGAGGCGGCCGTGGTGCTGGAGACCAACGTCGACGACCTCGACCCCCGGCTGTGGCCCGACGTGATCCGGGCCCTCCTCGAGGCCGGTGCCTCGGACGCCTGGCTGACACCGATCCTCATGAAGAAGGGACGCCCCGCGCACACGCTGTCGGTCCTGGCACGGGAAGAGCTGCTCCCCGCCGTACGCCGCGTGGTCTTCGAGCAGACCTCGACGATCGGCGTGCGCGAGAAGCACTACGTCAAGACCGCGCTCGACCGGGAGATCCGGGTGGTCGAGGTGGCCGGCCACCCGGTGCGGGTCAAGCTCGCCTGGCTCGACGGCGAGCTCATGAACGCGCAGCCGGAGTACGACGACGTCACCGCGGTCGCGACTACGACGGGCCGGCCGGCCAAGGACGTGCTGGCCCTCGCGCTGGCAGCGGCCCGCGGCCTCCCCGGGGACGAGGCCGTCAGCCGCGACTAGGGTGTCGGCATGGACGCGGCGGGAGCGCCCCCAGGGGTCGACAGCGAGGTCGGACGGCTGCGCACGGTGATGCTTCACCGGCCCGGGCCGGAGCTGAAACGGCTCACGCCCCGCAACAACGACAAGCTGCTCTACGACGGCATCCCGTGGGTGAGCCGGGCACAGGAGGAGCACGACGCGTTCGCCGAGGCGCTGCGGGCGCGTGGGGTCGAGGTGCTCTACCTGGTGGAGCTGCTGGCCGAGACGCTGGAGTCGGAGGAGGCCCGGTCGCGCGCGATCACCGCGGTGATGCAGAACCTCGGGCTGGGCGACACCCTGCGCGACTACCTCACCACGGCGCTCACCGAGCTCGGCCCGGCAGAGCTCACCCGGGTGCTCTGCGAGGGCGTCCGCAACGACGAGGTCCGCGGCGGCCACGGCCTGGTCACCACGCTGCTGCCCTCCGACGACTTCCTCGTCGACCCGCTGCCCAACCTGCTGTTCACGCGTGACTCGAGCGTGTGGGTCCGCGACCACGTCGCCATCACGTCGTTGAAGATGGAGGCGCGGGACCGGGAGAGCCAGCTGACCGAGCTCATCTACTCCCTGCATCCGCGCTTCGCCGGCGTACCCCGGATCCACGGCTGGCACCAGGAGTACGTCGAGGGCGGCGACGTCCTCCTCCTGGCGCCGGGTGTCGTCGCCGTCGGTGTCGGCGAGCGCACCACACCGGCCGGTGCGGAGCGGCTGGCGCGGCAGATGTTCGCCGCGGACCTGGCCGAGACCGTGCTGGCGGTGCCCATCGCCCAGCAGCGGGCCACCATGCACCTGGACACCGTCTGCACGATGGTCGACGTCGACAAGATCGTGATGTATCCCAACCTCGCCGACTCCCTGTCGGCCTACGCCGTGACCGTCGCCGACCGCGGGGACGACGGCGGCATGGTGCTCGACATGGCGCCGGAGGAGCCCTTCCTCGTGGCCGCCGCCAAGGCCATGCGCATCGACACGCTGCACCAGATCGACACCGGCCTCGACCCCGTCACCGCCGAGCGCGAGCAGTGGGACGACGGCAACAACACCCTGGCGATCGCGCCGCGGGTCGCGGTGGCCTACGAGCGGAACGTCGAGACCAACGCCCGGCTCGAGGCCGCCGGCATCGAGGTCATCGCGATCGCCGGGTCCGAGCTCGGATCCGGGCGCGGCGGGCCCCGGTGCATGTCGTGCCCGATCTCCCGCGACCCCGTCTGACGAGTCGGCGCGAACGCACGCCCCGCACGCCGAGTCGGCGCGAATGCACGCGAAAAGCAGGCCCAGTCGGCGTGAATGCACGAGCCGGCGTGCATTCGCGCCGACTCGGCAGGGGTCAGCTGACGGAGCGGGCCCAGTCGACGGCGATCCACAGCTGCTCGGCCTGCCCCACCACTGAACCGTCCTCGTCGAACATCGCCGTCGCCGTCCAGGTCTTCCGGCCCTCCGTGCGCAGGTGGGTCCCCACGACGACGTACGTCGCGCCCAGGCTCGGCGGGGAGACAACCCGCGCCGACACCTCCCCCAGCACCAGAGGTCGGTGCTCCAGGTCCGACGACCAGGCGCCGACGCAGTCGAGGGCGGCCCACGTCACCGGCTCGTCGACGTCACCGATCGGCCCGTCGAGCCCCGCCAGCGGAGTCCAGGTCGCCGCCACCCGGTCGCCGTCGACGCGCCCGGGGAAGATCCGGAGCCCGTCACCGGCCTCCCGGGCGGGCCCGCAGGAGAAGCAGGTCGGGAACGGGTGGGACCGCGCCCCGGCGTACCGGCTCTCGGCTCCACGAGCGGTGGCGAGGGCCACCGGCTCGGGATCGGTCCATGCCTCCGGCCCGTAGTCGTAGGCCACTGCCACGGTCTTCTCCGCGTCCCTCAGCTCCACGGTCCCGTCGACGACGGTGGGAGCGAGCGGCCGTTCGAGCGGCGGCGGCTGCCGCAGCCTGACGGTCACCTCACCGTCCCACCCTGTGGCCGGCCGAGCCGCACGTGCCAGGACTCCGGCGGCGTAGCCACCGTTCGCGGACCCGGGCGGGCCGTTGAACCGCGCGGGGATCACCAGCGGGCGCATCGTCTACCCCCCGAGTCGCCGGGCGGGCGTCAGTTGAGGCCGGCGTCGGAGAGGAACTGATCGGCGACGTCCTGCGGGTCCTCCTTGTCGATCTCGACCTGGGCGACCATGTCGGCGAGCGTGGCGGTGTCGAGGGCAGCGGAGACGTCGTTGAGAGCCGTCTCGAGGTCGTCGGTCACCGCGTCGGTGCGGACGAGCGGCACGATGTTCTGCGCGGCGAACAAGAACTCCGGGTCCTCGAGCGGCACCAGGTCCTCGCCGGCGATGTTCGGGTTGGTGGTGAAGAGGTTGCCCGCGTCGATCCGCCCGTCCTGGAGCGCCTTGAGGGTCAGCGGTCCACCGGCGTCGAGCTCGATGAAGTCCCCGAAGGTCACGCCGTAGAGCTTCTCCAGGCCCGGGATGCCGGTCGACCGGGTCTTCCACTCCGGCGGACCCCCCAGCGTGAGGTCCCCGGCCACCGGGGCGAGGTCCTCGATGCTGGTCAGCGAGTACTCGTCGGCGACGTCCTGGGTGACCACCACGGCGTCCTTGTCCTGCGCCTCGGCGTAGTCGAGCACGGTGAGCTCCTCCGGCAGCGCCGCCTGGAGCTCCTTGTAGACCGCCTCGGGGTCGGAGGCGGTGGCGTCCTCGTCGAAGTAGAGCCGCAGGTTGCCGGTGTACTCCGGGAGCACGTCGACCGACTCGTCCTGGATGCCGGTGATGTAGGCCTCGCGAGCGCCGATGTTCGGCTTCGTCTCCACCTCGAGGCCGGCGGCCTCCAGGGCGCCGGCGTAGATCTCCATCAGCAGCACGGCCTCGGGGAAGTTGGCGGAGCCGACGACGACCGACGAGGAGTTCCCGCCGTCGCCGGTGTCCTCCGCGAGCGGGTCGGAGCCACCGCCGCAACCGGCCAGGACGAGTGCGGCCACGGCCGGGAGGACAGGGAGCAGGCGGGTGCGCTTCACGAGAAGTCGCCTTTCGTCAGGACCGGAGCGCCAGCCGTAGCCGGCCGCCCCGTCGGGTGCGAGCGGTGCTTCGGCCAGTCTGTCCGGTCACACCAGGCGAGACCACCAGGCGCTGCAGCGTGGCGCCGAGGAGATCGACGAGCAGGGCCAGCGCGGCCACCAGGACCGCGCCTCCGGCCATCTGGGCGTAGTCGCGCACCGACAGCCCGTCGATGAGGAACCGACCGAGCCCGCCGAGCCCCACCGTGGCCGCCAGCGTCGCCGTGGCCACGACCTGCAGCGCCGCCGAGCGCAGCCCCGAGATGACCAGGGGCATCGCGTTGGGGACCTCGACCTGCCACAGCACCTGCCAGCCGCGCATGCCCATGCCGCGGGCGGCGTCGCGCGCGGCGGCGTCGACCTGCTCCACCCCGGCATAGGCGCCGGCGAGGATCGGCGGCACCGCCAGGACGACGAGCACCAGCTCGCTCGGGATGAAGACGCCGGCCTCGCCGCTGAGCCGCGGGCCCAGCAGCATGATCGCTGCGAAGAGCAGCCCCAGGCTCGGTACGGCGCGGAGGCCGCCGCTGACGTTCACGGCGAGGTAGCGGCCGCGACCGGTGTGACCGACCCAGAGGCCGAGCGGCACCGCCAGCACGGCGGCGACGAGCAGGGCCAGACCGGAGTAGAGGAGATGCTCCCCGAGCCGCAGCGGGATGCCCTCGCCGCCGCGCCAGTGGGCGCCGTCGGTGAGCCACTTCAGGACGTCGTTCACGGAGCACCCCCCGTGCGCAGCCACGGTGTCAGCAGCCGTGCGAGGACGACGATGACGAGGTCGAACAGCAGCGCCAGCACCACGCACGCCACCAGGCCGGCCACGATCGGGTCGAGGAAGTCGCGGTAGAAGCCGTCGGTGAACAGCGACCCGAGCTGCGGTACGCCGATGAGGGCGGCGACGCTGACGATGCTGACGTTGCTGACCGCCGCGACCCTGAGTCCGGCCGCGATGACCGGTACGGCGAGCGGCAGCTCGACGGTGAACAACCGGCGCACCGGACCCAGGCCCATCGCGGTCGCCGAGGCGATCACGGAGTCGGGGACCGCCCCCAGCCCGTCGGCCACCGTCCTGGTGAGCAGCGCGACGGTGTAGATCGTCATCGCGACGACCACGTTGACCGGGTCGAGGATCTGGGTGCCGAGGATCAGCGGCATCAGGATGAACAGCGCCAGCGACGGGATCGTGTAGAGAAGGCCGGTGCCGGCGACCACCGGTGTGTAGAGGCCGCGGTACCGGCGTGCCGCCCAGCCGAGAGGGGTGGCGAGCAGCAGCCCGAGGAGGAGAGGGAGCGCCGCCAGCCAGGCGTGCTGGAGCGTGTAGTAGCCGATGTCGTCGAGGTGGTCCAGGATCCAGGTCACGGCTGCCCCGACGAGTCCGGGCCGGGCGGTGACTGCAGCGCGGCGACGACCTCGGCGGACGTGACGGTGCCGAGGAGGCAGCCGTCGTCGTCGACGACCACACCGCGACCCGACGGCGAGGACAGGGCGGCGTCGAGGATCGCGCGCGACGACCCGTCCAGCCGGGCGACGGTCCCGCCTCGGTGGAGCCGGTCGGTCGCGACCGGCTCGGTGACGCGGGCCGGCTCGACCCATCCGAGCGGTCGCCGGTCGTCGTCCACCACGAGCACCCACGCGTTGCCTGACCGGCGTACCTCCTCCGGAGAGGTGCCCAACGTCACCGCCGGCTCCGACCGCGGCGTCAGCGACGGGGCGGGGCGGAAGCCGAGACCGCGGTAGCCGCGGTCGCGTCCCGCGAAGTCCGCCACGAAGTCGTCGACGGGGTCGCGTAGCAGCGTCGCAGGGTCGGCCACCTGCGCCAGGACGCCGCCCACCCGTAGCACCGCCACCTGGTCGCCGAGCTTGACCGCCTCGTCGATGTCGTGGGTGACGAAGAGGATCGTCTTGCCGAGCTCGGACTGCAGCCGGAGGAACTCCTCCTGCAGCTGCTCGCGCACCACGGGGTCGACAGCACTGAACGGCTCGTCCATGAGCATGACGGGCGGGTCGGCGGCCAGCGCCCGGGCCACCCCCACCCGCTGCTGCTGGCCCCCGGACAGCTGGTGCGGGTAGCGGCCGGCGAACGAGGCCGGCAAGCCGACCCGCTCGATGAGCTCGAGGGCACGGTTGCGCGTCGTCGACCGGTCCCACCCGAGGAGACGAGGGACGGTGGCGATGTTGTCGACGATCGTGCGGTGCGGGAAGAGGCCGGCGTGCTGGATGACGTAGCCGATGCCACGACGCAGCTGGGCGGCGTCCATCGAGGCGGTGTCACGGTCGTCGATCATGATCCGGCCGCCGGTCGGCTCGATCATGCGGTTGACCATCCGCAACGACGTCGTCTTGCCGCAGCCGGACGGCCCCACCAGGACGGTGATGCTGCCGGTCGCCGCCAGCAGGTCGAGCCCACCCACGGCCACGGTCCCGTCGGGGAACGTCTTGGTGGCGCCCTCGAACCTGATCACCGCACGAACGAAACCACAAGGCGGGACGAACTGCACTGTTCCAGAATGTGGCGGAGCGTCTGGTGCCCGGACGCAGGGCCGCGCGACGTGCGCGCGGCGCGGTTGAAGGACGCGAAACCCGGCCGTTGCTGACGGGGGATACAGCAACGACCGGGCACGCCGATCATATGACCCGCCAAGCCTTTCCACAACTTCTCGGCGTCCCGTGACGACCCGTCCTGCGAGGCCCGAGGTCCCGTTCCGGACAGGTCGACGTGGTCTCGGCGGTCAGCGGATCGTGAGCTGTCGGTTGGCCAGTCCCATGCGGGCCGAGCGCTGCGGCTCCGACAGCGCGGTGTCATCGGCGAGCGCCTCGTCGAGCCTCGCGGCGAACTCCGACGCCGGGTCCTCCAGGGCCTCGGCGCCGGTGCCGGCAGGCAGGTCCCAGACCGGCACGAGCAGCCCGTGCGCCCGGAACATCCCCACCAGCCGGCCGTCGGGGACCAGGGCGTCGGCTCCGGCGGCGTGCAGCCGCGCCAAGGCGGTGAGCAGGGCGTCCTCGTCGTGCGGAAGCACCCAGCGCAGGTGCTCCTTGGCCGCCACCGCGGTCCAGTACGCCGCCTCGACCGAGGTCAGCCGGGCCGTGGGGGCCGCCGCAGCGTTGGCCTGTTCCAGCGAGGCCGCCACGCTGCCGGTCGGGTCGTCGACGTCGGCGACCCAGAAGTCGAAGCCGGCGTGCACGGTCACCGCCAGCGGTTCGTCGACGAGCACGTCCTGCAGCCTCGGGCCCTCGCCCGGCCCCTCGGTGAGCCCCACCGTCGCTCCCGGCTCCGCGCTCAACGCGTCGAGCAGCACGGCCGCGTGCTCGCGGCTCGGGTCGCCGAAGGCGTGCTGCACCTGGAGCCCCACCCAGACAGACCCGTCCTGACGCTTCATCGCGGGTGCGGCCATCGGCAGCAGCGAGCACAGCTGGACGGCGCGGTCGGCGTCCTCCCCCGGCGGCGCGTGCTCGGCGGCGAGGGTGGCCGGCGCGGTCGCGGCCGGCACGAACTCGCGCAACGCGACGAGGTCGCACTCACTGGGCAGGCCGGCGAACGGACGGGCGACCCGGATCGTCACCGGACCGCCGGCCGCGCCGTGGCAGGCCTTGTAGCGACGCCCGGAACCGCACGGGCACGGCTGCCGCGGGGCCGGGCCGTCGTCACGGCCCACGCCGCTCCCCTCCGGATGGGACGACTCCTCGCGGGACCTGGCCCGAGCACGCTTGCCCATGGCAGGTCAACCTACCGGTCACTCCATCCGGTCGATGACCACTGCCCATCACCCCGGGCCGTGGCCGGTGGCCGGTGGCCTGGCATGGGCGTGGGCGTCAGTCGGACAGCGGGATCCGGACGTGGACGGTCGTACGGCCACGGTCGGCCTCGACCCACCAACGCTCCACCAGGGCCTCGACGATGCTCAGGCCTCTGCCGGAGATGGCGGAGCCCGGCGCCTCGACCACGTGCGGGCTGGTGTTGGCGCTGCCACCGTCGCTCACCGAGATGACGAGGTCGCCGCCGTCGACGGACCAGGAGACCACCAGGTCGTTGATCGGCAGCGGTACGGCGTGCCGAACGCTGTTGCCGACCAGCTCGGAGACGACGACACGGGCGTCGTCGACGGTCTCGCCCTGGAAGCCCTTCGACTGGAGCCAGCCGCGCAGCTCGCTGCGCACCACCGAGGCGGCCGGGGCATGGAAGGGCACGCGCAGGTTGACCGAGTCTGCCTCGGCCTCCACGTCACGCTCCATGATCACGACGTTCCTCCGCCTCGGGCTACTCGACCGTCCTCGGGATGCTTCCCTGCCTTCAGGGGCGCAAACCCGCACTCACCCACGGGCCATGGCGTGCAGGGTGGCAGGGTCGTCGGTGATCACGGCCTCCGCGCCGACCTCGAGGGCACGGTCGAGATCGTCCCGCGTGTTCACCGTCCAGACGTGGATGCGGTGCCCTGCGGCGAGCAAGCGCGGACCGAGGCGCGGCCGGCCACGCAGCTCGTCGATCCCGGGCCCCGCGATCCAGCCCGGCCTCAGCATCGCGCGGGTGACCTGCCAGGAGACCGCGCCCTCGATCAGCAGCACGATGTCCAGCTGCGGCGCCAGCCGCTGCACGCGGGTCAGAGCCACTCCGGAGAAGCTCATCACCCGGGCCGGGGAGTCGCCCCCCGCCCAGCCGAACTCGTCGAGCAGCTGCACCAGCCGCCGTTCCACGAGACCTCCGTAACGCGTGGGGTGCTTGGTCTCGATCGCGAGGTCGACCACCCGGTCGTAGTCCCGCACGACCTCGCACAACCGGCGCAGGGTCAGCACCCGGTTGTGGTCGCTGTCCACCTCCTCCGCCTCGTCGTCCAGCTCGGCCCACGGGTTCTTCGAGTACGCCGCGTCGAGCCGGTTCAGCTCGGCCAGGGTCATCGTCGAGACCACGCCGCGGGAGTTCGTGGTGCGGTCCACCCGCCGGTCGTGGACGCACACGAGGTGGCCGTCGGCACTCAGCCGGACGTCGCACTCCAGCGCGTCGGCGCCCTCGTCGAGCGCCTGCACGTAGGCCCCGAGCGTGTGCTCGGCACGCCTGAGGTTCGCCCCGCGGTGCGCAACGATCTGCGGCCGGCCCTCCGGGTGGTGCATCCCCTCATCGTGGCACCTTCGGTCAGGAAGTCTCCGTCTGACCCGACCGCAGGGGGACGAACCGGTAGCTGCCGTGCCGGGAGACGTCGAGCTCGCTGCCCCGGCGCACGACGACCAGCATCGTGCCGGCGACGGGGATCACCATGCGGCCACCGTCGCCGAGCTGCGCCGCGAGCTGCTCGGGCAGTGTCCGCGCCTCCGCCGAGACCAGGATCCGCTCGAACGGCGCCTCGTCCGGCAGGCCGAGCACCTCCTCGGACGACTGGGTGATCGAGGCCCAGGGCTGCCCGGTCGCGGCAAGGTTCGCCTGGCCCACCTCGACCAGCTCGGGCACCGCTTCCACACCGCACACCTGGCCGGTGGAGCCGGTGAGGTAGGCCAGGAGCGCCGTCGTCCATCCCGATCCCGCGCCGACGTCGAGGACCCGCTGCCCGCGCCGTACCTGCAGGAGGGTCAGCATGTTCGCGACGGTGCGGGGCTGGGAGTTGGTCTGCCCGTGACCGATGTCGATCGGTCCGTCGTGCGCCGCCTGCGGGCGCGCCTGCGCGGGCAGGAAGCCCACCCGGGGGACTGCCTGGAAGGCAGCGGCCACGACGTCCACGAGCTCAGCCAACCACGGATCCGGGCTCGGGAGCCCTGCCGTCTCGGGTCAGCGGTCGGCGACCGCCCGCTGGGAGCGCAGGAACGTGCCGAAGTGGGGGACCGTGAACGCCACGGTCCCCCGCTCGGAGGAGTAGACGAGTCCCTTCTTGAGAAGTCCGTCGCGCGCCGGGCTGAGCGACTGCGGCTTGCGGCCGAGCGCCTTGGCGACCGCGGCCGTCGTCACCGGTACATCAGGGCTGCCGGCCGCGCCGTCGGCGCCGGTGTGGTCGGCACCGAGCTCGGCCATGGTGCGCATGTAGTCGCGCTCGGCGGGGGTGGCCCGGTCGTAGCGTGCCCCGAAGAAGCCGGTGCCCAGCTCCGCCTCCGCCTCGGGGGCGGCCTCGTGCACGTCGGTCAGCCGGATCGGGCTGCCCACCGCGAGGTCCCAGGTGACCTTGCCGTAGGCCTGCACGAAGTAGGGGTAGCCGTCGGTGAGGGCGTAGAGCTCGTCCAGCGCCTCCTGGTCGTAGCCGACACCCTCCTCGGCGGCGGGGCGCAGCAGTGCCCGCTCGGCCATCTCGCGCGGGAGCCGGTCGACGACGACGTAGCGGAACAGCCGCTCGGCGTAGGACCTGGAGGCCGCGAGCGCCACGGGCAGGTGCGGCAGCCCGGCGCCCACGACGACCACCGGCGCCCCCTGCTGGCTCAGCTCGTGCACGGCGCCACAGAGGGCGGCCAGCTCGGAGGAGGCGATGTCCTGCATCTCGTCCACGAAGAGGCCCACTCCGACGCCGAGGTCCCGGGCCAGCTCCCCGACATCGCTGAAGAGCTCGACGAGATCGAGCTCGAGGTCGCCGGAGTCGGCCCGTCCCTTGGCTGCGGCCACGTCGGTGGCGCCGTTCCACCGGATGCCCTTGCGGTCCTTGAGCTCGGTGCGGAGCGCGAAGGCCTTGACCACGCCGGCCACCTCGTCGACCCGGTCGGGGTTCCGGTGACGGTGGCCGACCTCGCGGACGGCGGCGTGGACGGCCTGGGCGATCGGCAACCGCACCGACTGGTCCGGGCGGGCCTCGATCTTGCCGGTGCCCCAGGCCCGCCCGAGGGCCTGGCCGCGCAGTGCGTTGAGCAGCACCGTCTTGCCGACGCCGCGCAGCCCTGAGACGACCATGCTGCGCTCCGGGCGGCCGGCGGCCACCCGCTCCAGCGTCACGTCGAACTGGGCGAGCTCGCGATCGCGGCCGGCCAGCACGGGCGGGCGCTGCCCGGCGCCCGGCGCGTAGGGGTTCCTGATCGGGTCCACGATCGCACCGTATCGGGCCGTCTAGGGTTCGTCGTAGACATCGCTATCGGCGCGAATCGTGTCGCCGTGACGGCCGAAACCGGCCCCTACACTGACGCCATGCCCGAGCTTCCCGAGGTGGAGGCGCTCGTCAACGACCTCCGCGGCCGCCTCGCCGACCGCGCGATCGTCCGGGTGGACGTCGCCGCCTTCAGTGCGCTCAAGACCTTCGACCCGCCGCTCAGCGCGCTGACCGGCACCCTGGTCGAGGACGTGGCCAGGCACGGCAAGTTCCTCGACATCACCGCGTCGGGGCTCCACCTCGTCATCCACCTCTCCCGGGCCGGCTGGCTGCGGTGGCGCGACACCGTCCCGGCGGCGCCGCCGCGACCGAGCAACAAGTCACCGCTAGCCGCCCGGATCGTGCTCGACGACGACTCCGGCATGGACATCACCGAGGCCGGCACGCAGAAGCGGCTGGCGATCTACGTCGTGCGCGACGTCCAGGAGGTGCCCGGGGTGGCACGGCTGGGTCCGGATCCCCTGGCCGACGAGTTCACGATCGGGGTCCTCGAGCAGATCCTCCGCGACGCCGGGCGGGCGCAGCTCAAGGGCGTCCTGCGCTCCCAGTCGACCATCGCCGGGATCGGCAACGCCTACTCCGACGAGCTGCTCCACGCGGCCCGCATGTCGCCGTTCAAGCCGGCGGTGACGGTGGCGGAGTCGCCCGAGGAGCTCCGCACCTTGTACGACGCGATCCGCGGGGTGCTCTCCGACGCGGTAGCCCGGTCCTCCGGCCTCGCAGCGGCCGAGCTGAAGAGCGAGAAGAAGAGCAACCTCGCGGTGCACGGCCGCGCCGGGCTGCCGTGCCCGGTCTGCGGCGACACGGTGCGGGAGGTCTCGTTCGCGGACTCGTCCCTGCAGTACTGCCCGACGTGCCAGACCGGCGGAAAGCCGCTCGCCGACCGTCGGCTCTCGCGCCTGCTCAAGTAGCCCCGGTCGAGCCGCCCCTCATGTCTGGCCGAGCCGCCCAACATGTTGGGCGGCTCGGCCAGACCTGAGGGGCGGGTCAGCGCCAGGGGGTCGGCAACGGCACCTGGAGGGCGGCGTGGAGGGCTCGGACGTAGCCGGCTCTCGGCACCTCCACCACCCCCAGCGAGGCGAGGTGCGGGGTGCGCCACTGAACGTCGAGCAGCCGGGCCCCGGCGTACTCGTCGGAGAGCAGGTCGACCAGCCCCACCAGCGCCACCTTCGAGGCGTCGGTGACCCGGTGGAACATCGACTCGCCGGCGAACAGCCCGCCGATGGCGACCCCGTACAGCCCTCCCACGAGCTCCCCGTGCTGCCACGTCTCCACCGAGTGCGCCCAGCCCAGCCGGTGGAGACGGGTGTACGCCGCGGCGATGTCGGCGTCGATCCAGCCCCCGTCGCGTGCCGGGTCGGCGCAGGCGGCGACCACGTCCTCGAAGGACGTGTCGACCCGCAGCTCCATCCGGCGGCACGACTTCGCGAGCGAGCGCGACACGCACATCGCGTCGAGGGGCAGCACGCCCCGGTCCCGAGGTGACCACCAGCTCATGCCGGAGCCACCGTCCGGCATCGGGAAGAGACCGGACCGGTAGGCCGACAGGAGGGTCCCCGGAGCCAGGTCGGCGCCGCGCCCGACCAGGTCGTCGGTGCAGGCGGCGTCCTGGTCGGGCCGGGTGAAGTCCGGGAAGAGCCACGGCGACGGCGGCGGCTCGGTCGGCATGTGCTCATTGTCCCGTCCTGGCCAACGGACGGGGGCAACGTGCGGCGCCGACGGACAGGGTCGACGGACAGGGCGGAAGTGACCGGCCGAGGAGTCGGGGTTGCGGTTCCTGGGCAGACTGGGGGTCCGGCGAGGGAAGGGCAGACGCGTGAAGATCAGGCAGGCCATCGTGAAGAGGGTCGCTCCCGACCTGCACCGGATGGCGCCGGACCTCAACAGCGGCTTCGTGCACCAGACCGTGCATCGCGCGATCCACGGCATCGGGCCGCTCCCCGGCGCGGCGCGGGCGGCCACCAAGCAGCTCGAGGAGCAGCACGGCGACGTCGACGCGGCGATCAACGAGCTCATCGAGAACCACGCCAGCTTCGCTGCGGCCCAGGGCTTCGTCAGCAACGTCGGCGGATTCGTGACCGCCGCCGCGACGATCCCGGTGAACATCACCGGGCTGGCGCTGCTGCAGTGCCGGATGGTGGCGGGCATCGCGCACCTCCGCGGCTACGACCTGTCCGACGGTCGGGTGCGCAACGCGATCCTGCTCTGCACGCTGGGCGAGGAGACCGTGAGGGGCCTGGTCAAGGAGGGCAAGGTCCCCGGCACCCCGATGGTGGTCGCCACCGCACCGGCACACGACCCGGAGCTCGACAAGCTGGTCGCCGCCGAGACGACCTCGGCCCTCGTCGGTCGCGTGGTCGGCAAGCGGGCCGCCGGCACCGTCCTGCGGCGGATACCGCTCGCCGGCGGGGTGTGGAGCGGGAGCGCGGACGCCTACGCCACCTGGCAGATCGGCAAGTACGCCGGGCGCGAGCTGCGGCCCCGGCCGGCCGTGAAGGGCACCGTCGTCCCCCGAGCCAGTCACCAGCCGGGCCAGCAGCCACGTCCCTGACCAGCCGGAGGCCCTAGCCGCGGGCGAGCCGCTTGACCCGCCGGTAGGCGCCGAGCGCCAGTGCCGCTGACCGGCTGCGGTCCGCCATCGCCACGAACTGGCGCCGCTTGCGCAGCAGCAGCCCGACCTCCCTCCGTGCCTGGTCCCGTTCCTCGGAGAGGAACCCCACGTGGCGGTGCAGCCCGTCGATCTCGTCGCGCATCTCGCCGGCCCGCACGAGCAGCGCCGCCAGCCCCTGCAGCGCGGGCTCGGTGAGGTCCAGCTCGCCGTCCGGGTCGAGGTAGTCGCCCTCGTGGCTCGCCACCGGACGGAGGTCCTCCAGCGAGCCGACGACGTCGTACCCGCGTGCGCCGAGCTCGTCGATCCACTGCCGGGAGAGGTCGACGGCCCAGGCCTGGACGTCGGCCGGCAGCCGCAGCCGGACCACCTCCTGCCGCCACGAGAGGGTGCGGTGCGCGAGCAGCTCACGGACGAACTCGCGGTAGTGCTCGTTGCGGAGGACGCCGTTGTTGACGCGCGTGTTGAGGCGGCGCACGAGCGCGCTCTCGGCCACGCCGAGCGAGGGGTTCGCCCGCTGCGCGACAGCGGTGTCGAAGTCAGCGGGGTCGAGGCCGAAGACCGTCGCGAAGCGCTCCCACAGCAGCTCGCGGGGCGCGCCGCTCCCCGGCACGGTCACCAGGTGGACCCGCTCCGGGGGCACGTCGGCGGCCCAGCGGCCCAGCGTCGCGGGGATGTCCTGGACGCCCCAGAACCAGGCCGCGACCTTGCTGGTGGAGTCGGGGTCGCGGATGGCGTCGAGGAACTCGCGGTAGCCCACCGTCCGCCGGTGCTTCACGTTCTCCTGCCACTCCGCGGGGATCTGTCGGACCAGGTCCCGGGCCGACATCACGATGTGCACCTCGCTGTCCTCGCCGAACGAGGAGAGAGCCCGCGCCACGTGCGCCGCCGAGGCGGTGGCGAGGATCTCGTGCGAGATGATCACCGTGCCCTCCCACGCCCTCACCTGCTCCGCGAGCCGGTCCCACGCGCCGACGGCCTCGCGCTCCAGCCCGCCCCACGGGAGCTCCATGAGGTCGAGTGCGGCGAGGAAGTGGGCGTCGAAGCGATCGGCCGGGTAGAGCACGCCCCGCTCGGCGAGCGTGGCCTGGCTGTGGAGGAGCAGGTCCTGCAGGAACGAGGTACCGGTCTTGGGTGCGCCCACGTGCACCAGGATCGTGCGTGCCGCGCCGCTCACGTGTCCGTCCCTCCGCCGACCGGCCCGCCGTCCGTGGCGACGGCGCGGCGCTCGACGCGGTGGATCATACGGATCGCCGCCGCGACGGTGTCCTCGGCGCGCACACCGCGTCCTCGTCGCGACGGACGCGCCAGCGCGGCGAGGTCCCCGTGCACGGTCACACCCGCGTCGCGGACCGTCTCGACCTGGCGGGCGCCGGCGGCGACCACCCAGGACCGCCGGCCACGAGGCAGCCCCACCCACCGGGGACCCAGCGGCTCGGTGCGCATGAGGTCGGCCAGGGCGTCGCGCCGCACCGCTCGCGCCTCCTCGGGGACCAGGAAGGGCAGGACGCCGTTGACCCGGCGCAGCAGGTCGAGCATGACCGGCGTCAGGGGGGCCGGGCCCGCGTCCTGGGCGTCCTGAGCGGGGCGTACGCCGAGGATCTGTGCGACCCGGTCGACCAGCGGTGCGGCGGCCTCCGTCACCGAGGTGACGACGACGTGCACCTGTCCGGGTCCGACGCGGGGGACCCAGTTCTGCAGCACCCGGTCGAGCTCGGCGGAGGGGGGCAGGGCCTCGCGCGTCGACCACATCGTGAGGAATCCGCGCCACGACCGCGGTGACCCCTCGAGCACGCGACGGGCCCAGGCCTCCCGCAGCGCCTGGTCGAGGGGGCCGGCGACCAGGATCACCGCGTCGGGACGGCTGCTTCCGCGGCGTCCCAGCCGGAACCACGGCCGCTTGGGTCGATGCTCGACCAGGCCGGCCGCCGCCAGCCCGGCACGCAGCGTGGTCACCGTCATCGGGAGCCCCTCGAGGACGAAGGACCGGCCGCGCAGGCGGCGGCGCCCCGACGCGGGGCCCCTCGGCTGTTCTGCGCCCGTGGCGACGCCTCGAGATTCGAGCCTCGAGGTCAGGTCCGCGAGGACGCCGACCGCGACCCGGCGTACCTCCGCGGCCGGTGCCGCCGGCCGCTCCGGTGGCCAGGACAACGGGAGGTGCACCCGACCGCGACCCGGACCCGGCCGGGTCAGCACGTGGTCGACGAGCCCGGGAAGGGGCCCTTCCAGGTTGAGCCGGCGGAGCAGCTCGAGGTGCGCGGCGCCCGGGAGGTGCGGAGAGGGTGCTGCTGCACGCGGCACCGCCGGGCCCGGAGCGGCGACGACCCAGTCGGCCCAGGGCGTCGTCCCTCCGGTCCGCAGGTGCTCGGCCCAGGACCGGGCGGCCGCCTCGAGCTCCGGGTCCACGGAGGGATCACTGGCCACGCAGCCTCCGGGTCGCCCGGTCCAGCAGCGGTGGCGGGGCCGCCTGCACCGCCGGTCGGGCCGCGGCCTCGGCGACGACCGCGACCAGCGCGTCGAGGGCGGCGTCGACCATCCGCTGCGGTCGGGGCCGGTCGGCCTTCTGCCAGCTCCCGGGCTCAGGGAGGACGGGGCGGAGATCGGCCAGGTCGCCGACGACGTCCACGCCGGACCCTTCGACCCAGCCGACCCACTCCTCGGCGATCTCCCCCGCCCATGCGTGCAGCCGCGGCGGCAGTCCGACGCGACGCATGCCAGGTCGGTCGGCCAGCGTCTCGTGGGCCACGAGGTGACGGACCAGGTGCCGGTACGACGCGGAGTCCAGCCCGGCCTTGCGCAGTCGCCGGTTGAGCTCGCGCAGCAACGCGGTCTCGTCGATGCCGAGCGACGGGTTCGACCGGGCGGCGTCCTCGGGAGCCCACCCGGGGTCGATCCCCAGCGCCCGGCAGAACCGGTGCCACAGCTCGTCCGGCGGCGCCCCGGGATGGGGCACCGTCACCAGGTGGACCCGCTCCGGCGGGAGCCCCTGCGACCACCGGTTGAGGACGTCGGGCAGCCCCTGGACCCGCCAGAACCACAGCGGCGAGTCGCGACGCTCCGCGGTGCGGACCTGCTTGACGAAGGTCCGGAAGGAGCGCTCGTGGCGGTGCTTGACCAGCTCCTGCCACTCGGCGGGGACCTGGCGGGCGATGTCGCGGGCCGAGTAGACGACGTGCAGCTCGGCGTCCCCCAGGTCGCTCATCGCCCGGGCGGCCTGCTCGGCGCCGGCGCCGGCGAGGATCTCGTGGCTGACGAGCACCGTCCCGGGAGTGCGACGGACCCGCTCCGCGAGGGCCGGCCACTGTCCGCGGACGTCCTCGCGCTGGCCGCCCCACCGGCGGTCGAGGAGGTCGAGGGCGGCCGGGAACATGTCCCGGTGAGGGCCGACGGGATAGCGCACGCCGTGCCGGGCCAGCGTCGCGATGTTGGCGTGGAGCCGGTCCTGCAGGTAGGTGGTGCCCGTCTTGGGCGCACCCACGTGCAGGTAGACGACGTCGGCCATGGGGCGATTGTGCCGGTCAGCCCGGAGGTCCGACCACCCGGCTGGGATCGGCACAGCCCGCGTCAGTCCGGGTCAGCCCGGGTCAGGCCTCGTCAGCCCAGCCGGCGAGCCAGGCCGGTCGCCCGCTGGGCCCGTCGGGTCACCGCGGCACGTACGGCCTCCTCCGAGCCGACCACTCTCACCGTGTCCCGGGCGCGCGTCACCGCGGTGTAGAACAGCTCGCGCGTGAGGATGCGGCTGTCCGGCTCGGGGAGCAGCACCGTCACGTCCGCGAACTGGCTGCCCTGGCTGCGGTGCACGGTCATCGCGTGAGCGGTCGACACGTCGGACAGCCGCGTCGTCGGAAGCGACCTCGTCCCGCCGCCCCCCTTGCCGATCACCCCGACGGTCCGTGCACCGGGCCTCGAAGCGGAGGGCGCGGCGAGGCAGGCGACACCGGTGTCGCCGTTCCAGAGGTCGAGCCCCCGATCGTTCGCGTTGACGATGAACGGGCGGCCCGGGTACCACTCCTCGAGCCAGTCCTGTCCCACGGCGGCCATCAGCAGCCGCTCGACGCGCCGGTTCCAGGTCCCGACGCCGTACGGCCCGTCCCGGTGCGCACAGAGCAACCGGTGGCCCTCGAAGACCTGCCAGGCCCGTTCTGCCTCGCCGCCTCGGCCGGCCTCCCACAGCCGCAACGCCTGGTCCCCGAGGAGAGGGTCGAGCGAGTCGGCCTCCACCCAGGCGACCCTGCCGTCGTCCGGCTGCTCGGGGACGCGGCCCTCACGCAGGACCCTGACCACCTCGTCGTCATCGCCTGCCCTGATCGCCTGGGCAAGCTCGGCGATGTTCATGCCGAACCGACGGGTCCTGTCCAAGCGCCGCACGGGGCCGGTGGAGCTCCAGCCACGGACGACGTCACCGAGCACCGCGCCCGCCTCCACGGACGCAAGCTGATCGGCGTCACCCACCAGCACGAGTCGCGCCTGCGGCCGCATCGACTCCAGCAGCCGGGCCATCAGCGTGAGCGAGACCATCGAGGTCTCGTCGACCACGACGACGTCGTAGGGGAGCGGGTTCGACCTGTCATGGCGGAACCGGGTCGAGCTGTCCGGCCGCCAGCCGAGCAGCCGGTGGATCGTCGACGCCTGGTAGCCGCGGATCTGGTCACGCCGACGGGCAGCAGCCGCGTCGGCCGCCCCGTCGGCCGCCCCGTCGCCCGCCCAGTCGACCGCGCCGTCGGCCGCCCCGTCCCGCCCGGGGAAGCCCGGCACGTCGGTGGCCTCCCGCAGCGCCTGCCCCATCCTGGCCGCCGCCTTGCCGGTCGGCGCGGCGAGCGCCACCCGGAGCGGCTGATCACCCGCGACCGTCAGCAGCACCCCCAGCAGCCGCGCGATCGTCGTCGTCTTGCCCGTGCCGGGACCTCCGGTGATGACGCTGGTCCACCGGCGGCAGGAGAGCGCCGCCGCCAGCCGCTGGTCGGTGGAGTCGTCGTCGGGAAAGTACGCCGCAAGAGCAGCGGCCACCATGCCGGGGTCGAGGGCGACGGGTTCGCTCTCGTCACGTCGGCGCAGGTCCTCGACGACCTGGCGCTCCTCCTCCCAGTAGCGCCTGAGGTAGAGGTCCGTCCCCTCCAGGCACAGCACACCGTCGGCGACCAGGGCGCTTCCCCGCACCGACGAGACCCACGAGTCGGGGTCCGGCCAGCGCACCCCGGGAGCCAGGTCACCGACCGACCGGAGGTCGACGCACACCGACCCCGCCCGGACCGCCCGCACGGCCACCGCCACCGCCAGCAGCACCTCCGGGGACGTCTCGCCACCCAGCCGAGCGAGGCGTTGGGCGACGTGGACGTCGGCCGCCTCCAGGAACCCGGCGTCGTTGATCTCGGCGAGGAGCCCCCGGGCCCGGCGTGCACGACGCCGGTCGTGGTCATCGAGGGGGACGAAGGCCGTCGCCGCGGTCATGCCGTGCCCTCTGCCCGCTCGTCCACACCGTCGAGGAGGTCCGAGACCGCCTCGACGAGAATCACCGGCGGACGCCAGGCGAAGACCCCGCAGGGCTGTCCGTCGGTCATCGGCGTCGCGGGCCCGCACATCCCCCGGAGGTAGAGGTACAGCACACCGCCGAGGTGCTGCTCGGGGTCGTAGCCGGGCAGCCGCCAGCGGAGGAAACGGTGCAGCACCACGGCGTACAGCAGCGCCTGCAACGGATAGCTGGAGTGGGTCATCGCGGCCGCCAGCCGTGACGGGGCGTAGTGCGCGGACGTCAGCTCGGTCGGCGGCTCGGTGCGCGGACCGAGGTGGTTCGTCTTGTAGTCGACGACCAGGTAGCGGCCGTCGACTCGCAGCACCACGTCGACGGAGCCGGCCAGGTAGCCGTGCAGCACCTGGGCGGCGTGCCCGGGCCCCTCGAGCACGTCGGCGTACGGGAGCAGCGGGTCGTCGGCAGGCAGGTGCTCCCGCAGCAGCGGCGCGATCCCTGACAGCCGCGCGGAGGTCCAGGGATGCTCGTCCCGGTCACCGCCCGCGAGCGGAAGCTCGAAGTCGAGCTCGGTCATCCTGTCCCGCACGCCGACCTGGCGGAGAGTGCGGTCACCGGCAAGCGGGCCCATCGATGAGTCGAGCACCGCCACCAGCGCGTCGGCGAGCTCGTTCTTGTCGAGCGCCACGGGCCACCGGACCAGCTGGTCGCCGATGTGCTGGAGGAGCTCAGCACGCAGGTCGCCGTCGTGGCCGGGCGCGTCGGGGTCCGCGTGCTCGAGGACGGCGTGCACCAGGGAGCCGAAGGTGGCCCCGACCGGGAGGTCGGTCATCGGCGAGCGCACCGCGTCCTGCTCCGCCACGGCGTCGGCCACGACGATCTCAGGTTCGTCCTCCTTGACCGGCGCCTCGGGCTCGCTTCCGAACGGCACCCCCGCCGCCTCGTGAGCCGACGCGGCGCCGCTGAGCCCGGTGTACGACGTGCGTCCCCAGGTGTCGTCCACCGACCGGGTCCACGCCCGGGGCTCGACGTCCACCGGCGACCGGGCCGGCGGCTCCGCGAGGGAGGACCGCGGCCGGACCAGCTCCACCGACACCGCCCCCTGCTCCTCCCACTGGCGCGCCCGCGCCAGCGCATCCTCGTCGGAGACCGCGTCGACGGACAGCGGCACCTCGGCCTGGCCCGGTCCGCGCCCCATGACGACCCGGTGGAGGCTCGACGCCTCGACGTTCTGCTTGCTGGCGAACCACCAGGTGACCACCTGGCTCTGCGCTCGGGTCATCGCGACATAGAGAAGCCTGAGCCGCTCGTCGGCGAGCTCGGCCTGGGCTCGAGCGGTGTGCTCGTCGGCGGGCGAGCCGCCGACGTCGAGGCACCGGTTGCCGTCGTCGTCGTGGAACCGGGGAAGCAGCTCACGCTTCTGCTTGTGGTCGGAGGCGAAGGGAAGGTAGACGACGGGGTACTGGAGCCCCTTGCTCTTGTGGATGGTGAGGATCTGCACCGCCAAGGCGTCGGAGTCCAGCCGACGGGCCCGGTCCTCGGGGGCCTCCCGACGGGTCTCGGCGATCTGGGCACGCAGCCACGTGAGCAGACCGGGCAGCGCCAGCCCCTCGCGGGCCACGAGCTCGTGGAGCAGCTGGGCGAGGTGCCGCAGGTCCGTCGCCAGCCGCTCGCCACCCTGGTACAGCAGGAGCCGACGGTTCATCCCGCCTCCGGAGGCCGCCGCCTCGAAGACCGCGGCGACACCGCGCCGGCTCATCAGCTGTGCCCAGTCCCTCATCGTCTCGGCCATGGACTCGGTGACCTGGTCCCCACCGGACGCCAGCTGTTCGGGCGTCAGGTCGAAGAACGCGGTGAGCGCCGCTGCCCGGACCCGGTCGCTGCGGTGAGGCCGCTCCATCGCCTCCAGCACCGTCAGCCAGTCGTCGGCCGCGGCCGAACCGAACACGCTCGCCGAGCCCAGCACCACGGCAGGCACCCCCACCTCCCCCAGGGCGGCACGCACCAGGTCGCACTGGGCGGCGGTCGCACACAGCACGGCGACGTCCTCGGCCCGCAGCGCCCGGCCACCGTGGGTGGCCCCGGAGGCGAGCAGCGCGGCGACGTCCTGGGCCAGGTCGGCGGCCACCGCGGCGCGTGCCGGGCCGATGGCCGGCGGTCTCGGACTTCCGAACTGGGAACGGTTGACCAGCCGCAGCCGCAGCGGGGCGGTGCTGGGAGCGCCGGCCAGTCGCTGGCCGCGGCAGTGCGCGCTCACCGGCCGCGCCACGATGTCCTCGCCGAGCCGAGCGCCGCCGAGAAGTGTCACCACGGACTCCACCAACGGTGCGTCACTGCGGTAGTTCACGCCCAGCGTGGCTTCCGCGGTGGCAGACCGCTTGGCCCGCCCGTACGTCGTGATGTCGCCGCCGCGGAAGGCGTAGATGGCCTGCTTCGGGTCGCCGATCAGGACCATCGCGGCGTGACCGGAGAACGCGCGGTCGAAGACCTCCCACTGCACCGGGTCGGTGTCCTGGAACTCGTCGACGAGGACGACGTCCCACCGGGCCCGCATCCGCAGCCGGGCGGCCGAGTCCTCGTGCTCGAGCGCGTCGGCGAGGCGCGAGAGCAGGTCGTCGTAGCTGAGGATGCCGAGCCGACGCTTGCGGGTCTGCATCTGCTCGCGGACCTGTTCGGCCAGCCGGACCCGCAGACCCGCCAGCCCCTCGACCGTGGCGTCCGGCCGAAGGGCGGCCGCAGGGTCGACGACCGCCTCCCTGGCCAGGGCGGCGACGGTGTTCCTGTCCAGGGGAGGAGCCTCCTCGAGGCCGGCGAACGAGGCGACGAAGAGGTCGTCGACCACCTGGTCGCGCAGCTCCTGGAGGTCCTCCACGAGCTCGGCGGCCGAGTCGTGGTCACCAGCGACCCCCAGGCCCTTGAGCACCAGCTGGCAGAACTGGTGGATCGTGGCGATCGTCGCGGCGTCGAAGTCGGCCAGCGCCCGCCGGGCACGGTCACGGCGCACGACCAGAACGGCCGGATCGCCCACCACGAGACGGGCGAGCAGCTCGTCGTCACCGGTCGGGAGCGGACGGTCGGCCACCGCCGCCTCGAGGTGGCGGTCGGCCTCGACGAGCCGCTCGCGGACCCTGCTTCTCAGCTCCTGGCTGGCGGCACGCCCGAAGGTCACCACGAGCAGCCGCTCGAGCGGCAACCCGTCCTCGATCACGTAACGGGCGACGAGGGCCGCGATGGCCCAGGTCTTCCCCGTGCCGGCGCTCGCCTCGAGCAGGGTGGTGGAGCCCGGACGCGGAAGGGGGTCGTCGATGTCGAACAGCCTCGGTGCGGCGGCAGTCGTGTGGAGCCGACCGGCGTCGGTCACAGGTTCCTCCCCTTCTCGTGCCGGAGCAGCGGCTCCCACACGTGGCGCGCGTAGCGGCCCAGGCGCGTGGGCTCCTCCGACCACTGCTCGTCGGGTCGAGGGACGCCCAGGAGCCGCTCGAGCTCGCAACCCCGCCCGAAGACGCGCACGTGCTCGGGCGCCGACTGCTCCCCCGGATAGGTGTCACGGTCGCGCCAGGCGCTCCCGGCGGAGTCCTCGGCGTTCTTGCCCTTGTGCAGCGCGGTGGCCCACGCCGACGACGTCTTGGCGAACAGCGGGAGCGGCTCGCGCAGCCCGCGGTCGTAGACGTCGACGAGGTCGCGGAGGTGGTCCGCCGCACCGTCGCCGACGGGGCCCAGCACCGACCAGGCGCAGCCCTCTCTGCCCCACTGCTTGAACCAGCCGTACGTCGCCGCCGTCCACGACTGGTCCGGAAACGCCACGGACAGGGCCAGGAGGTCGATCCACGAGGCGAGCCGGTGCTTGGCGGACAGCTTGGAGTAGTTGACCCGCACGATCCGCTGCCCGCGCACGTCCGGCACCACCCCGGTGAGGCGGCGGCCGCCGCCGAGGTCGAGGGTGACGTCGAGTGCCGTCACGGCCGGCTCACGGTCGGCTGCTGCGGCGTCCCGGACCACCTGCACCTTGGCGCACACCCCGCGCAGCGCCTGCTCGCCGAGGCTCCGGGGCGGCAGGTCGCCGCGCAGGAGCTCCGCCTGCAGCACCTCCTCCGGGTCCGCCCCGTCGAGGATCCGTCGGAGGACCCGGTCCCCCAGCTCCCACTCCTCGAGGTGGTCGAGCGACACCGGCATGGAGTCCTTGCCCTCGGCGTGCTCCTCGCCGACCGCGACGTCCAGCCCTTGTCGGAGGAAGCCGCGCACCGGGCTCTTGAAGAAGGACTGCAGGGCGGCCAGGGTCACGTCTGCCTCCGGCCGGCGGGGGAGCGGCGTGGCGAGGAAGGGCCGCACCGGGCGCCGTACCTGCTGGAGCGCGAGCGCCGCGCCCGCCGCCGCCCGGTCGAAGCTGAAGGGCGGCCGTCCCTCGCCCACCTGGAAGTTGCGAGGGTCGAAGGGCTGCAGCGGCTGACGTTGCAGCACTGCCTCACGGGCGCCGGGGGCGGTGGCCTCGACCGCGTCCAGGAGCTCGTCGAGGGGGACCGCGGGTGGCACCGGCTGGTTGGTGGTGACGTTCGCGCCGGTGTAGGCCATCACGAGGGTCTCCCTCGCGGCCAGGATCGCGTCGAGGAGCAGCTGCCGGTCCTCGCCCCGGGCATCGCGCTCCCCGGTGACCGGGTCGCGGAGCAGGGCGTCGTCGCCGTCGGCCACCGTCGAGCGGGGGAAGACCCCGTCGTCGAGGCCGACCAGGCACACCACGCGGTGCGGCACCGACCGCATCGGGACCATGGTGCAGACAGTGAGATGGCCGGTACGGAAGTTCGCCCGGGTCGGTCGCGGCTGCAGACGCTGCTCGAGCAGCCGGCGGACGTCGGCCAGCCGGAGCACGGTGCCGGTGCGCCCCGCGCCCCCCGGCCCGGCTCCCCGCCCGGCCCTCGGCCCCACCGCTGCGGCCCGGAGCACCGACTCGATCTCCCGGTCGAGCTGAGCCGACTGCCATGCGTCGTACGAGCTCACGGAGCCGAGCGAGGCCACCCCGTCCCGCAGGGCCGCCATCCAGGTCACCGGCGTCGTCGCCGACCGCAGGGCCACCACCGCTGACTCCAGCCGGTCGACGAGCTCGGCGAGGCGACCCGCCAGGTCGATGCTCGAGCTCCCGATGTCGTCCAGCGGCACCTGTCCCCCCAGGAAGCCGTCCCCCTCGGCCATCGCGACCCCCAGCAGCACCCGGTGGAGTCCGGCCTCCCAGGTGTTCTCCGCGAACTCCTGCAGCCCGTACGGCGCGCGTAGCCCGGCCGAGAGCCCCCACCGGGTGCCCGACCTCTCGACCCAGCTCGTGAGCTCGGCCAGGTCCTCGTCGTCGAAGGCGAACCGGTGCCTGACCGGGGCGCTGGCAGCCAGGTCGAGCACCTCGCTCGCCGTGGCCCGGCCGCCGGCGAGGTGCACCAGTGAGCCGGCCAGCGCCATCAGGCCGTTGGTGCTCGCGAGTCCCCGGTCGGCCAGCCGCACCCGCAGCTGGTGGCCAGGATGTCCCTGTGAGCCCACGACGTCGGCGAGGCCGAAGGTCGCCGAGAACAGGGGTGCGTAGGCCTCGATGTCGGGGCACATCACCAGGACGTCGCGGGGCTCCAGCGTCGGGTCGTCCTGCAGCAGGCCGACCAGCACCTCGCGCAGCACCTCGACCTGGCGGGCCGGGCCGTGACAGGCGTGCACCTGGACCGACCGGTCCGAGGGGCGCAGTCGGCGCCGGGACGGCACCGCGTCCAGACGCAGGTCCTGCTGGAGCCAGCCCAGCAGGGTGTCGTTGGGCTCGGCGGGGTCCGGGACCTCGGTGTCGGTCAGCTCGCCGAGGAGCGCCAGTGAGCGTTGCAGCTCCCTCGAGTCCCGGCCCAGCGACGCCAGGAGCCGGTGGGACAGCAGCCGGCCGCTGGCGTCGTCGGCTCGCCGGACCGGCCCCGTCGAGGTCCCGTCGGCCAGCCGGCTCCATCCGCCCGGCGAGGCCTGCGGTAGCCACAGGTGCACGTCGCGCACCTCCCCGACGGCCCGAAGCAGCTCCAGCTCGGTGACCGACATGCGGGTGTGCCCGAACATGGACAGCCGGTCCGGCAGCGCGAGCTCGGCACCGCCCCTGATCGCCGCCAGGGTGTCCCGGTGCCGGACATCGGGAGCAGGTGCGTCGACCCGCTCGATCAGCCCCCTCCACAGGGGAGGCTGCCAGGCAAGGTCCTGCGGAAGTGGCGCCCCTGCGCCGTCGGTGTCCCGCTCCTCCCGCCAGTCGACCAGCAGCTGCGGGCGCTGAGCGGCGTACGACGCAAACAGGCCGGCGAGCCGCCGGGCCACCGAGTAGCGCCGGTCCCGGCGCAGCTCGCCGCCCTCGCCCGGCGTGTCGTGCCCGAGGTGGTGAGCCAGGGGCCGGCACCACGGCTCGTCGAGGGAGGCGTCGATGGTCTCCAGCAGCGGCCACACGAACTGGTCGGGGTCCCAGGGGTCGTCGTCGAGGGTGCCGGTGAGCAGCGCCACGAGGGACCGCGGGTTGAGGAACCGGACCCCGGCACACACGCCGTCGCCGCCCCGGGGGCCGACGCCCAGCCGGTGCGAGAGCCGCTGGGTCAGCCAGCGCTCGACACCCTTCGCGGGGACGACCACGACCTCCTCGGCGAACGGGTCCGCCAGCGGCGTCGACAGCAGGTCGCCGAGAGCGTCCGCCAGCAGGTCGGTGCGCGGTCCGCGATGCAGGTGGAGTGCCACGTCGGCTGTGTCAGCGGGCCGGCACGAAGGCGCAGAACTCGTTGCCGTCGGGGTCGGCCATGACGGTCCAGCCGATCTCGTCGTCCTGCGGCCTCACCACCGAGGCGCCCCTGGTCAGCAGCGCATCCAGGTCGGGGGTGCTCACGTCGATGTGGATGCGGTTCTTGACCGTCTTGGGCTCCGGGACCGGCACGAAGACCAGGCTCTCGAAGGGCGCCTCCGGCACCTGCTCGACGTAGGAGAACCCGTCCTCGACGGCGTCCATGGCTTTGCCTCCGAGCACGTCCGCCCACCAGACCGAGATCGCCTTCGCGCTCTCGACGTCGCGGGTGTCGAGGACGACCTCCATCAGCCCCGGGCGTCCCTCCGGGCGGGTGCGGAAGACGCAGAGCTCGCCGCCCTCCGGATCACGCAGCACCGCCCACGTGAAGCTCTCCGCGTCGACCATGGTGGCTCCCAGCGCCTCCACGTCGTCGTACGCGTCGGCCCAGACGTCGAGGTGGACCCGCTGCTTGACGGTCAACGGCTCCGGGACGCCGTTGACCCACACGGTGTGCTGGGGCGTCGGGCCCGTCAGCTTGGCGTCGCCGTCGTCGAGCAGCTCGAGGTCCAGCTCGAGCGCCTCGGCCCAGAAGCGCCCCATCCGCTCCGGGTCGACGGCGTCGATGCAGAGGTCCTTGTACGTCGCGAGCACCATGCCGGTCATTGTCGTTCACCGCTCCGACAGTCGGCACCTGCACGAGGGGCGAGTCGGCCGGACATCGCGGGCGGATCGGCCGGACATCGAGGGCGGATCGCGGGGCAGGGCTGTTCGCACGTATGTTTGATTGATGGCAGGCGGGTTCGGCGGCAAGGGGCTCCCGCTGCACGCCCGCAGCCGGGGCGCGCAGGAGCAGCCGACCCCGCCGGTCACCGCCCCGTGCCCGGTCAAGCACTGCTGGGTGAAGGCGCCCGTCGACGGGGCCGCCGCCCGGCCGGGGCTGCTGCTCGAGTGGCGCAGGACGTCGGACGGCCGATGGGAGGGGCGGGTGTCGTACGCCGCCGAGCTCCGGCCGGGTCGCTGGGTGACGGTCGAGGAGTGGCTGGGCGCCGAGCTGCTGTCCACGGCGCAGCCCTGACCGTCCCGGGCGCTCATCTGGTGCAGAACCGTCCCCGGACCGGCCGCCAGGAGCAGATCTGCACCACATGAGGCGGGGGTGCCGATCACCCGATCCGGTGGGCGTCGACGACGGCCTGCACCGCCGCCGCCTGGTGCGGCTGGAGCTCCTGCCCGCCGTGGTCCTCCACCCACGCGAACGGGTCGTCGATGCCGGTCGAGGCGCCCGACAGCTCCTCCAGCACCCTCGTCCCGCAGAACGGCACGTGCAGCTCGGAGTAGCCACCCTCGTGGGAGAGCACCAGCCGACCGCCGCACAGCTCCTCGGCCAGCACCCGCACCCTCCGGGTCAGCTCGCCGAAGTCCCCGGCCGAGAGCATCATCCGTCCCAACGGGTCCAGCGACCCCGCGTCGAAGCCGCAGGCCACCACGATGAGCTCCGGCCGGAACCGGCGCACGAGCGGCTCCACGACCCTGTCGAACGCATCCAGGTAAGCACCGCGGCTCGAACCCGCCGGCAGCGGCAGGTTGACGTTCGCCATCCGGCCGGGTCCCTCGCCCTGGTGCTCGACGAAGCCGGTGTCGCGCGGGTAGAGCCGGTCCTGGTGCAGCGAGATCGTCAACGTCTCCGGGTCGTCGTAGAAGGCCTGCTCGGTGCCGTTGCCGTGGTGGACGTCCCAGTCCACGACCGCCACCCGGCCCACCCCCAGCTCTGCCCGGGCCTTGAGGATCGCCAGCGCGATGTTGGCGAGCATGCAGTAGCCGCGACCGAGGTCGCGCTCGGCATGGTGGCCGGGTGGCCGCACGAGCGCGTAGGCGTTGTCCACCTCCCCGTCGACGACCGCGCGAACGGCCGCGTAGGTGCCGCCGGCGGACAGCAGCGCGATCTCGTAGGAACCGGGCCCGAACCAGGTGACCTCGCCGGCGTCACCGCCCTCTCCCGCCGACATCCGCTCGATCGAGTCGAGGTACGCAACGGTGTGGAACCGCAGTGTGTCGTCCCGGGACAACGGCGACGGCGGGACCGTGACCAGCTCGGCCACCAGGCCGCTGGCCACCACGAGGTCGCGGATCCGCTTCTTCCCCTCCGGTGTCTCGAACGCCGGCCCCGGCGCCACCCAGGGCCCGAGCCCCTCGTCGGTCCGGTGGTCGAAGTAGCTGTCGTCGCAGACGAACCCTGTCCTGCGGGAGGCCGAAGACTTCATGGGAGGAGCCTGCACCGTCGGCTGTCCCTGCGGTTCACAGGGCCCGGTCGAGGCTGCGCTCCAGCAGCCAGCCGCCGAGCACCAGCAGCGCGGTGGCCATGGCCGCCAGGACCCCCAGCTGGGGTGCGACGTCCAGCAGGCCGGCCTCGTGCCGCTGGATCTCGGCGAACGCCTCGTAGGCCCAGGCGTGGGGGGTGAGGTGCGCGACTGTCCGCAGGGTGTCGGGGAAGAGCTCCAAGGGCGTCATGCACCCGCCCAGGGCGCCGAGCACCAGACCGGCTCCCACTCCCACGCCGTTGGCTGCCGCGTCGTTGTCCATGACCGAGCCGACGACCATCGCCGCAGCCGCCGCCACGGCGCCGAACGCTGCGAGCACGAGAAGGGACAGCGGCCAGCTGTCCCACTCGACGCCGAAGAGGAGCGCGGTCCCGGCCATGATGTAGACGCCCTGGACCATCGCGATCGAGAACCGGCCGAGAGCCTCGCCCGAGATCGCCTGCCGGGTCGACACCGGTGCCGCCAGCACGCGGGCCATCACGCCGTACCGCCGCGCCTGGATGAGGGTCGCGGAGCCGGCGACCGAGATGAGGAAGACGAACAGCAGGAGCTGCGTCGCCGCACTGAGGTCGAACCGACCCAGCCCCGCGAACTGCTGCGCCTCCCCGTCGGCGTCGGTGACCGTCACGCGCGGACGCGAGGCGTCGGCCGCGGCCGTCCTCAGTGCTCGTTCGGCTGTGGCTGCGTCGATCCCCGCCCCGGTGAGAGCCGCGACCTGCCCGGCCTGGTCGGCGACGCCGTCCATGGCCGTGCGGACGTGCTGGACCGTCAGCCGGGAGCCGGCCTGCGACCCGACGACGAGGTCCACCGTCACGTCCCTGCCGGCCGCGAGACTGGTGCCGTCGGCGGCAGTCAGGAAGAGGCCCACGTCGGTGCGACCCCGGGCGATCTGCTGGCGTACGGCGTCGGCCTCGGAGAGCGTGACCTCGACCCCGGCCTCCTCGAGCCGGTGCACGACGTCGGAGCGGAGCTCGCTCGGCGGCCCCGCCACGGCTGCCCTCCCGGTCGGTCCCTCACCGCCGAACTGGCTGCCCAGCAGCACGACGAGGAGCAGCGGGAAGACGAAGACGAAGAAGATGTTCGAGCGGTCCTTCAGGAACCGGCGCAGCTCGACGCCGGCGATGGCCACGACCGCCCTCACCTGGCGGCGCCCCGGTCCGGGACCAGCCCCGACAGCAGGGTCGCGACCAGCGCGAACCCGAGGAGGGTCGTCACCGGCCCGGCGAGGTCGGTGAGCCCCCCTCCGCCCGCGGTGATGCCGAGCCCTCGGATCAGCGCGGCGACGGGATTGAGGTCGAGCAGCACGCCCACCGGCCCGGTGGCGCTGAGAGGGAAGAAGGCGCCACCGGCCACGCCCAGCACCAGCGCGAGGATCGACTGGGCGACGTTGGCCTGCTCCGCCGTACGCGCGACGCGGACGACGACGAAGGTCAGGGACGTGGCCGCCGCGACGGCGACGACCACGAGGACCGCCACGCCGGCCGGTGAGCCGAACCCGACGTCGAACAGCAGCGCGCCGGCGACGAGGAGCACCGCGGTCGCAAGGACACCGAGGACGAAGCCGGCGAGCGCCTTGGCGGCGACGACGAGGCCGGGCCGGATGGGCATGGACCGGAGCCGGTCGAGGGTGCCCTGCTCCCGCTCGGCCAGCAGGCCCAGCACCCCGAAGCCGACGGTGAACAGCAAGAAGAGCCCCGCCTGACCGGCGACCACTGCTCCTGCCGGCGACAGCTGCTCGTCGGCGGCCGCGCCGGGGACGAGCGTGATGTCGGGTCCCTCCGCGGCCCGGGCGGCAAGCCCCTCCAGGCGGTCGGCCGGCAGCCCTGCGACGGCACCCGCACGTGCCGCCACCGACGCCGCGTGCAGCCGGGCGACGACCCCGTCCACCACCGAGACCACGATGTCGGTCTCGAGCCCGGCCTCGCCACCTTCGGTGATGTCGACCTCCGTCGACCCTCCCGCCTGGAGCGCGGCCGTGAACCCTTGCGGCACGGCGACCCCGAGGTCGGCGTCGCCCGATCGCGTCCGCGCGGCGACCTCGACGGGATCGCCCCGGGTCACGGTCACGTCGACGGCGTCCACCGACTCCACCGCGTCGAGCACCACAGCGGCGAACGCGTCGCCGGCCGGCGCGCTGACCGCGACGACCACCGGCCTCAGCTCCACGTCGTCGGAGCCACCGAAGACCAGGTTGAAGACGAGCATGAGCCCCAGCGGCACCAGCAGCCCGAAGATCAGCACGGTCCGGTCCCGCAGCCGCTGCCGCAGGTCGGCGGCGGTCATCACGAGCAGCTGACGCACGGTCAGTCCCGGAGCGCCTTGCCTGTCAGGTGCAGGAAGACCGACTCCAGGTCCGGTCGACTGACCTCGACCCCGTCGAGAGACATGCCGGCGGCGGTCGCGGCCGTCACGAGGTGGGCCACCGCGCGCGCGGCGTCACGCACGGTCAGGGTGAGCGCGGAGCGGTCCGCGGCGACCTCGACGACCGTCGGCAGCGAGCGCAGCGCAGCGGCCGCCGCGCCGATGTCGCCGGCGCCGGAGAGGCGGACGTGGTCGACCCCACCGGTGAGGCGGACGAGCTCGTCCCGCGTGCCCTCCGCCTGCAGTCGGCCGGCGTCGACGACGGCGATCCGGTCGCAGAGCCGCTCCGCCTCTTCCATGTAGTGCGTGGTGTAGAGGACCGCCACCCCCTCGGCAGCCAAGGCCTCCACGGACTCCAGGATCGCGTTGCGTGACTGCGGGTCCACACCCACCGTCGGCTCGTCCAGGATGAGAAGCGCAGGGCGGTGCAGGAGACCCACGCCGATGTTGAGGCGGCGCTTCATGCCGCCGGAGTACTCCTTCGTCAGGTCCTTGGCGCGCTCCTCCAGCCCGATCAGCTCCAGGACCTCCGCCACCCGGCGGTCGAGCTCCTTGCCGCGCATCCGCTGCAGCCGCCCGAAGAAGGTGAGGTTCTCCCGCGCGGTCAGCTCCGGGTAGATCGCGAGCTCCTGGGGCACGAGGCCGAGGTGTGCCTTGGCGGCCACCGGGTCTCTCGCCATGCTCCGGCCGGTGACGGTCACCGCCCCTTCGTGAGCCGGGACGAGACCGGCCACCATCGAGATCGTGGTCGTCTTGCCCGCGCCGTTCGGACCCAGCAGGCCGAAGGTCTCCCCCGGCGCGATGCGGAAGGACACGTCGTCGACCGCGACGAGGTCGCCGTACCGGTGCACGAGCCCCTCGACGACGAGGACGTCGCCGGCCACCGCCGGCGGCCCGGCGGCTGCCCGCGTCGTTGCGGCGGTCACGTCACGTCCTCCTCCGGGCCTCGCCACGACACATCGGACCAACCGCCTAGCCTTGGAGCCATGCGCACCCTCGACCAGCCCATCGCCCGGCTCGACGGCACGGCGACCACCCTAGGGGAGATCACCGGCGGGAAGCCGGCCTTGCTCGTCAACGTCGCCTCCGAGTGCGGGAGCACCCCCCAGTACGCGGCACTCGAGCGGCTGCACGAGGAGTACTCGCCTCGCGGCTTCACCGTCGTCGGCGTCCCGTGCAACCAGTTCGGCGGTCAGGAACCGGGGTCGGCCGAGGAGATCGCGCAGTTCTGCTCCACGACGTACGGCGTCACCTTCCCCATGACCGAGAAGGTCCACGTCAAGGGCAGCCACAAGCACCCGCTCTTCGAGGAGCTGAGCCTGCTCCCGCGCGCCGCCGGAACACCGGGTGACATCGAGTGGAACTTCGAGAAGTTCGTGCTCGAGGCCGACGGCACTCCCGTCGCCCGCTTCCCCACGCAGGTCGAGCCCGACGACCCCAAGGTCCGCGAGGCCATCGAGTACGTCCTCGGGGACCACCCCTCTGCCTGAGGTCCGCTCGTGAGCGCGCGACACCTCGCCTACGTCGGTGAGCCGGTCACCCTCCAGGCGCTGCTGCTGGACCCTGCGCGGTCGCTGGCGGCGCAGCCGGTGTCGTCGCGCACGCTGCTGCACGGGGTGGTCAACGCCGACGGCTTCGGGGCCGGCTGGTACGCGCTCGGCCGTTCGCAGCCGGTCCGCTACCGCAGGGCACAGCCGATCTGGACCGACGCCTCCTTCGCGTCGCTGGCGCCCACGATCGCCAGCGGGTGCATCCTGGCGGCGGTGCGGTCGGGCACCACCGCCTTCGCCCACGACGAGTCGGTGGTCGCCCCTTTCGCCCAGGGGAGGTGGCTCTTCAGCCACAACGGCAGGGTCGCCGACTGGCACAGCGCCCGGCGCACCCTCTACGAGCGGACCGTGGACATCCCGGAGGCCATGGCGCCGGTCGACTCGGCGCTGATGTTCGGCCTCGCCGCCTCGCGATGGAGCGCCGGCACCCCGCTCGGCGCAGCGCTGGTCGAGGTTATCCGCGAGGTGCAGACCTTCGGCGGAGGTCGCCTCAACATGCTGGCGGTCGACGGCCGCAGCATCGCCGGCACGACGTACGGCGAGCGGCTGTGGGTGCTGGAGAAGGACTCGGGGATCAGCGTGGCCAGCGACCCCTACGACGACGACCCCGAGTGGCGGGAGGTGCCCGAGGGCGTCCTCGTGGAGGGCAACGAGCACGGGCTCACCCTGACTCCGCTCGAGCTCTAGCCCCTCCTGCCCACCTGCCCTCGATGTCTGCCCGACCCGCCCCGGATGCAGGCGGTCACCGGCGCGGCGCGGTCAGCCCTGGGCTGACTGCGAGGGGGGCGCGGAGTCACCCTGGGGCGCGCCCGACATGATGCGGGTGATCTCCTCGTGGAGCTCGGGGCCGACGGTTCCCCATCCCGGCTGGTAGCCGTGGACGTCGCGGAGCGCCGTGGCGCTGTTGTTCCCGGAGAGCACCTCGACGTCGTCGACGGTGACCAGCGCGGGGTGCGCCACACCACACGACTCGGCGACCTTGAGCAGGTCGCGGCGAAGCGTCGTGACGTAGTTCGCCAGCCGCTGCGCCTTGAGCTCGGGATCGAGCCCATGGGCGAGCCAGGGGTCCTGCGTGGCCACCCCGGTCGGGCAGGTGTCGGTGTGGCACTTCTGCGCCTGGATGCACCCGACGGCGAACATCGCCTCCCGGGCCACGTTGACCATGTCGCAACCGAGGGCGAGCGCCACGATCGCGTTGTCGGGCAGGCCGAGCTTCCCGCCGCCGATGAAGGTCAGGTCGTCGGTGAGCCCGGCCCGGGCGAACTCGGCGAACACGCGGGCGAATCCCACGCGGAACGGCAGGGACACCGAGTCGGAGAAGACCATCGGCGCTGCACCGGTGCCGCCCTCGCCTCCGTCGATCGTCACGAAGTCGACGCCCCGGTCGCCGCGGGACATCTGCGACACCAGGCTCTCCCAGAACGCGTGGTCGCCGACGGCCGACTTGACGCCCACGGGGAGGCCGGTGGCGTCCGCGAGCAGCTCGACCCAGTCGAGCATGCTGTCGACGTCGGAGAACTCCGCGTGCCGTGACGGACTGATGCAGTCCTTCCCAACCGGGATGCCCCGGATCTCGGCGATCTGCGGGGAGACCTTGGCTCCCGGCAGATGGCCCCCGAGCCCCGGCTTGGCGCCCTGGCTGAGCTTGACCTCGATCGCCTTGACGGGCGCGGACTGCACCAGCGCCACCAGCCGGTCGAGGTCGAAGCGGCCGCGCTCGTCCCTGCAGCCGAAGTAGGCCGTGCCGATCTGCAGGATGAGGTCACCACCGTTGCGGTGGTACGGCGACAGTCCGCCCTCTCCGGTGTTGTGCATGCACCCGGCCATGGCCGCGCCCCGATTGAGGGCCTCGACAGCCCGCCCCGACAGGGAGCCGAAGCTCATCGCCGAGACGTTGACCAGTGACTCCGGGCGGAACTTGAGCCGCCGGTCGCGTGCTGCGCCCAGCACCTTGGCCGAGGGCAACGGCGTGTCCAGGTCGGACTCGGGATGCGAGTGCGGGGCCACCTCCGCGAAGGTGCGGTGCTTGATGATCGGGTAGCCCTCGGTGTGCTCGACGTTGTTGTCGGTGCCGAAGCCGAAGTAGTTGTTCTCGAGCTTGGACGACGCGTACACCCAGCGGCGTTGGTCGCGGCTGAACGGGCGCTCCGCGTCGTTGTCCATGACGATGTACTGCCGCAGCTCGGGGCCGATCGCCTCCAGCCAGTAGCGGAAGTGACCCACGACCGGGAAGTTCCGGAGGATCGCGTGCTGTCGCTGCGCGAGGTCGCGGGCCGCCAGCCCGGCGACGGCCGCGACAGGGGCGTACTTCAGGGTCTGGGTCCACTTCATGGAGTGGTTGTACCCCCGCGGTGTCGGATTGTCACCAGATGCGGACCCGTTGCGCCGGGTCGAGCCAGAGCCCGTCGCCGGGCCCGGTGCCGAAGGCCTCGTGGAACTCGTCGAGATTGCGCACGATGTTGGCGCGGAACTCCGGCGGGCTGTGGGGGTCGACGGTGAGCCTCTGCAGCGCCAGCTCCTGACGCTGCTTGGTGCGCCACACGTAGCCCCAGTTGAGGAACAGCCGCTGGGAACCGGTCAGGCCCTCCCACTCGGGCAGCGGGTCCTCCCCGAGGCTGATGAGGTAGGCCCGGTGGGCGATCGTCAAGCCGCCGAGGTCGCCGATGTTCTCCCCGACGGTGAGCGAGCCGTTGACCTTCTCCTCGGGCAGGTCACGCGGGCTGAACCCGCCGTACTGCTCGACGAGCCGGTCGGAGCGCTCCTTGAACGCGGCCCGGTCGGCCGGCGTCCACCACTCGTTGAGGTTGCCGAGCTCGTCGTACTCCGAGCCCTGGTCGTCGAAGCCGTGCCCGATCTCGTGGCCGATGACCGCGCCGATCCCGCCGTAGTTCTCCGCCGGGTCGGCGTCGGCGTCGAAGAACGGCCGCTGCAGGATGCCCGCGGGGAAGCAGATCTCGTTCGTTCCCGGGTTGTAGTAGGCGTTGACCGTGTGCGGCAGCATGAACCACTCGTCGCGGTCCACCGGTGCACCGATCTTCGACAGCTGCCGGTCGTGCTCGAACGCGGCGGCGGCCTTGGCGTTGTGCCACAGGTCGTCGGCGCGGACGTCGATGCTGGAGTAGTCGCGGAACTTCTCGGGGTAGCCGATCTTCGGCCGGAACGTCTCGAGCTTGCGGAACGCGCGCTCCTTGGTGTCCTCGGTCATCCAGTCGAGGGAGGCGATGCTGCGCCGGTAGGCCTCCAGCAGGTTGGCGACCAGCTCGTCCATGGCTGCCTTGCTCGTCGGCGGGAAGTGGCGCTCGACGTAGAGCCGGCCGACGGCCTCGCCGACGCAGCCCTCCACGAACGCGACGCCCCGCTTCCACCGGGCGCGCAGCTCGGGGGTGCCCGACAGGGTGCGGCCGTAGAAGTCGAAGCTCGCCTCGACGAACGCGGCAGAGAGGTACGGCGCCGCCGCGCGCACGACGCGCAGGCGGGCCCATGCCTTCCACTGCTCCAGCGACAGCTCCTCCAGCACCGCCGACAGGTGCTCGAGGTAGCTGGGCTGGCGGACCACCACCTCGGCGAGGGTCTCGTCCGAACCCCCGATCGCGGTGACGTAGCCGTGCCAGGGGAAGGTCGGCGCCAGCCCGGCGACCTCGTCGAACGTGCACAGGTTGTAGGTCTTGCGGACGTCCCGGGTCTCCGCCCGCTCCCAGTGGCCCTGCGCGAGTCGTGTCTCGACCTCGAGCACGTGGTCCGCCGCGGCGGCCGCGTCGGCCTCCGCCAGCCCGCTCATGGCGAGCATCCGGGTCACATGGGCGCGGTAGGCCGAGCGGATGTCGTCGAACTTGTCCTCGCGGTAGTAGGACTCGTCAGGAAGCCCGAGCCCGCCCTGCGTCAGGTGGACGAGGTAACGGTCGGAGTCGCGGTCGTCGGTGTCGACGTAGGCGCCGAAGAAGCCCGACATCCCGCGGCGCTCCATCCCACCGACGAACGCGACGAGGTCATCGAGCTCCTCGATGCTCTCGAGCCGGGCGAGGTCGGCGCGCATGGGCTCGCCGGCGAGCGTCTCGATGCGCTCGTCGTCCATGAACGAGGTCCACAGGTCGCCGATCTGCTGGGTCGGGGACCCCTTCGGCGCAGCCGCGGACCCCCCCGCCGACTCCTCGACGATGTCGCGGACCTGGTGCTCGGCCCGCTCGGCTATCAGCGAGAAGGCTCCCCAGACGGCCTTGTCGGACGGGATCTCTGCGGTGTCCAGCCACCGGCCGTTGACGTGGCCGAAGAGGTCGTCCTGCGGCCGGACCGAGTCGTCCATCCCCGCGCGTGCGTCGTCCAGGATCGTCATGCCGCCGACCCTACGTCGATTAGCTCAAAGCTTGGTGGCGCGATGGACCCAGGTGCTCGTCACCACCATGCCGACGCGCTCGTAGAGGCCCAGGGCCCCGGTGCGTGAGTCGGTGGAGAGCTCGGAACGCGCGGCGCCGTGCTCGCGGGCGTTCGCGAACGCGTCGGCCAGCAGGGCCCTCGCCAGCCCACGTCCGCGCTGGTCCCGTCGTACGGCGAGCCGGCTGACGAACGCGGTCGACTCGGCGAGCTGGACGAGGCAGGCGCCCACGGGCGCTCCCTCGGGGTCGAGGACCATCCGCAGCTGCCAGGGCTCGAAGCCCGGCCGCCGCACGGTGGTTGCCAGGAAGTCCTCGTGGGACTGCCGGTCCCGCTCCGACCACTCGAGGAAGGCGTCCTCGATCACGTCGTGCACAGCCCTGTGGTGGCCCTCGTCCGCGGTCCGGATCGAGTAGCCCCCGGGAAGCGGCTGGGCGGCGATCTCCTGGCCCTCCGGGAGCTGGAGCACCCACGACGTCCACCGCACGAACCAGCCGAGTGACTCCAGGAGCCGGTCGCCCGGCGAGCCCTGCGGCACCGGCATGCCGACGATGTCGGATCCTTGCCGGCGGGCGGTGTCGTTGGTCCAGGCGGCGAGGGCAGAGCCGATCCCGAGGCCTCGGTGGTCAGGGTGGACCGCCGCGTCGCCCCGCCAGCCGTCGGACACCTCGGCGTAGGCGACCAGCCGGTCGTCGTCGAAGACTCCGACGGTGCCGGCGGACACGTCGAAGCTGGGCCGCTGCCAGTCGGAGACGATGTCGGCCTCCTCGATCTCGACCGAGCCGAGGTCCGCCTGCTCCTCGGCGGCCATCACCTCGTACACCGCGCGTGCGTCGGCCATGGTGAGCGGACGCGCGGTCAGTCCGGCGGGAAGCTCCATGGCGGCAGTGAAGCGTCTGTTCCCCACCCCGCGCCACTGGATTCCTTGGGGGTCGTTTGGGGACGCGGCCGGGCGGGGCACGATCCGGGCATGGCTTCCACCACCGTCAACGTCGCCGACAATCGCGAGCTGCGCCGGCTCGAGGCACTCCTCGAGGACGGCGACGTCGCGGGGTTCGCGGAGTACCGCATCGACCTCGACGACAGGTTCGAGTTCTTCCACACCGAGGTCGACGAGCGCTTCACCGGGCAGGGCGTCGGCAGCACGTTGGTCGCGGGGGTCATGGACTTCCTGCGGAAGGAGGACGCTCGGATCGTGCCCTCGTGCGACTTCATCCGTGACTACATGCGCAAGCACGACGAGACACACGGCCTGCTCGCGGACGGCGCGACGCTCGACGAGGAGTCGTGAGCGCTCCTCAGCCGGCTGGAGAGACCACCCGGTTCATCTCGAAGTGCATGGGGTCGGTGTAGTTCCAGTCGCCCCCCCAGGCGAAGCCCCACTTCTTGAAGATCGCGACGACGGTGCGGTCGATCTCGCCCGCGGTGCCGCGCAGGTTGCCCGGGACGTTGAGGTCCACCGCGATGCCCCATGAGTGCAGCGAGAGACCGTTGGACGGATCCCGCCCGATGTAGCGCGGGTAGTAGCAGCCGGCGTACTCCTCGGGGTGGATCTCGTCCGCCAGGCCGCGAGCGACCACCTCGCTCAACGCCCACCGCAGCTGCGGCAGCATCCCCTTGTTGCAGGTGACCGTGCCGAGGATGGGGACCTCCTCGGTGCGGATGTACTCCTCGACCCACCCGGCGTCGGGGTTGATGGTCCCGTCCGGGCCGTTGGTGTAGGTGAAGTCACCCACCGCGTCGGACACCGACGGGCCGGTCAGCACTGCGGTCTGGGAGCCGGTCTCGAGCTCGAGTGCGAGGAGCTGGGCGGTGACCCCGTCGGGCAGCATCTCGTCGAGCGTCTTCTCGAGCACCGAGGGCGTCCAGGTCCCGGTGCTGACGAGCAGAGCGTTGGCGTCCGGGATGCCGAGCTGCTCCCCGCGCTTGGCGTTGACCACCGCGTGGATGACCGGCTGCGTCTGGCCGATCCCGGCGGAGCGGTGGACGAGCGGGGCGTAGGCGCCGACGTGCACGGTCGGGGAGTCCTCCCGGGTGCCCAGCTGCATCAGGTCGCCGTCCGACACGAGCTTCTTGCTCACCGAGCTGTCGACCGCGACCTCACCGCCGGCCACGCGGTCCCAGACGAAGTCCGCGGAAGCCGAGGGCGGCGGGGTGAACCGGCGGAACCCCGCCGGGTCGACCGCGGCGACGCTCAGCGTGCGCCCGTCGATCGAGGCCGAGGCGACGGACAGCGGAAGCACCGCGGCCACCTTGTCGAGCGACCGGACCCGGTCCACCAGGGAGTCCGACAGCGGCTGGGAACCCGTGATGAGGACGTCCGGCTTCTGGGTCCGGCCGTCGAACTTGCCGGGCTTCGCGACGGCGTACGACGTGACCGCCTGCTCCTGCTCCTGCCCCTGCTTGCCGGCCTCGACCGCCTCGGTCGGGGTTGCCGCCGCGGAGGCGCGCTCGTCCCCCGCGTCGATGTCGCCCCCTGTCGAGGAGCACCCTGCGACCAGCACCGAGGCGGTCAGCAGCAGCGCGAGCCTGCGCATGGACGCTCCTCCGTGAGACCTCGGTCGACAGGGCTGGGGTGGGGTCATTCTCCCCTGGCTCGCAAGGGGTTCGGTCATCATTCGCAAGGAGGCGGACGCGCGGGGGTCCGGCGGATACAGTCCCGCCATGGCGACGAAGGCCCCCGCCAGATCCGGGTCCAGGCCCGGGAGGGGAGGAAGGATCCCTGGCTGGCTGGAGCTCCTGGTGCTGCTGGTGGTGGCGCTGCTGCTCTCGGTCCTCCTCAAGACCTTCTTCGTCCAGATGTTCTTCGTGCCCTCGGAGTCGATGGAGCCGTTGTTCGTCGAGGACGACCGGATCCTGGTGCAGAAGATCAGCTACTGGCGCGGAGAGGTGGAGCGCGGGGACGTCGTGGTCTTCGAGGATCCCGGCGGCTGGCTCGGCCCGCAGGCGGCGCTCGGCCCCGTGCAGAAGGCGCTGTCCACGATCGGGCTCTACCCGTCGGGTGGTCACCTGGTGAAACGCGTCATCGCGGTGGGCGGGGACCGGGTTCGCTGCTGCGACTCACGCGGCCGCGTCACCGTCAACGGGGTTCCCCTCGACGAACGGCCGTACCTGAAGCCGGGGATGTCACCCTCGGACCGCACCTTCGACATCCGGGTACCACAGGAGCGGCTGTGGGTCATGGGCGACAACCGCGGCAACAGCGAGGACTCCCGATTCCACGGCCAGCTCCGGGGCCGCGGCACCATCTCGGTGGAGGACGTCGTGGGAAAGGTGTGGGCCGTGGTGTGGCCCCTGGACCGCTTCGAGCGCGTCGGCCACCCCGAGACCTTCGACAGGCGGGCGCTCGTCGACTCCGGCAGCGGGGCCGGCCGCTGACCGTGAGGCCCATCCGCGGCAGGCGGGGCGCCGAACTCCGTGCATGGCACCTGTCCGGACCTCCGTAGCGCCCGGCCCGCCTGCCAGTCCGCCTGGAGTCACCGACCCGAGCCGGTCGACCCTGGCCCTCGGTGGGCTCGCCGGTCTGCTGGCCGCGGGTGCCGGCGTCGCGGTGAGCGAGGCGGTGGCCGCGCTCCTCACCGGTGTCACCAGCCCCCTTCTCAGCGTCGGCAACCGGGCGGTCGACCAGGCCCCCCGCCCGGTGAAGGAGTGGGCGATCGAGACGTTCGGCACCGCCGACAAGCCGGTGCTCATCGGCGGGGTGATCGCCACGGTCGCGGTGCTCGCGATCCTCGCCGGCGTCATCGGCGTACGCCGCCCCCAGGTCGCCGCGATCGCCATCCTCGTGCTCGGCGCCGTCGCCGGCGCCGCCACCCTCACCGATCGCTCGGCCACCGCAGGGACCGGGCTCCGGCTGGTGCCGGTGCTTGCGCTCGTGGTGATCGGCCTCGCAGCGCTTCTCTCGCTGCTGCGCCCGCTGCACCGCTCTGTCGACAGGGTGAGCGCTGATCCGTCGGTCAGGCCGGGTCCCACCGGTGACCGGCGCAGCTTCCTCCTGGTCGCCGCAGCCGTCACCGCCGTGGCAGCTGTCGGTGGCGGCATCGCCCGGTCCTTCGGCGAGCTCGCTGCGACTGCCTCGCGCGCCGCCGTCCGGCTGCCGAGACCCCGCAGCGCCGCATCCCCGGTGCCGGCCGGGACCGAGCTCGAGGTCGGGGGCATCACGCCGTACCTGACCTCCAACGCCGACTTCTACCGGGTGGACACCGCGCTCCGCGTGCCCGACGTGCCGGTCGACGGCTGGCGGCTCGAGGTCACCGGGATGGTGCAGCGCGAGCTCAGCCTCAGCTACGAGGACCTCCTGTCCCGCCCGCTCGTGGAGAAGCGGATCACCCTCACCTGCGTGTCGAATCCCGTCGGCGGGGAGTACCTCGGCAACGCCGTGTGGCTGGGCGTCCCCATCGCGGACCTGCTCGAGGAGGCGGGGGTCGACCCCAGGGCCGACGCGGTCCGGTCGCGCAGCGTCGACGACTTCACCGCCGGTACCCCGCTGTCGGTGCTCCTCGACCGCGAGCGCGGCGCTCTCGTCGCCGTCGGCATGAACGGCGAGCCGCTTCCGCTGGACCACGGCTTTCCCGCGCGGATGGTCACCCCGGGGCTCTACGGCTACGTGTCGGCGACCAAGTGGCTCGTCGAGCTCGAGGTCACCAGGTTCGCCGACTTCAAGGCCTACTGGACCACCCGCGGCTACTCGGCCGAGGCCCCGATCAAGACCTCGAGCCGCATCGACGTGCCGCGGTCGTTCGCGAAGGTCGAAGCCGGCAGGACGCCGGTGGCGGGAGTGGCATGGGCACAGACGCGCGGCATCCGCTCGGTCGAGGTGCGCGTCGACGGAGGTGAGTGGCAGGAGGCCGAGCTGGCCGCCGAGGACGGCATCCAGACGTGGCGGCAGTGGGTCTGGCAGTGGGACGCCACCCCCGGCAGCCACACCCTGGAGGCGCGCGCGACCGACGCCACGGGTGACGTGCAGACCGGCCGCCGCGTTCCCATCGCGCCCAACGGTGCCACCGGCTGGGACAGCGTCAACGTGCAAGTGGTGTAGAGAAAAACCTTCTTGTCACCAATCCACTAATAGGTGGGTCGCGAACACCAGGCAACACCGCAGGGGATCTTCCCCCACCAGCGAAGGGAATGCACCACCATGCGCAACCTCAAGAAGCTCAGCACCACCCTCGCCGTCGTCGCCGCGCTCGGCACCACCGCCGCCTGCGGATCGAGCGACGACAGCACGGCCTCCGGGGACGCCGCCTCGGAGTCGACCCCCACGACCGAGGAGCCGACTCCCGAGGAAGGCACCGACGACGGGATGGACCCCGCTGCCAACCTCGTCGGCCCCGGCTGCGACGACTACGCGAAGGCAGTCCCGGACGGCGCCGGCTCGGTCGCCGGCATGGCGCAGGACCCGGTCGCCGTCGCCGCCAGCAACAACCCGCTGCTCAAGACGCTGGTCGCCGCCGTCTCGGGCAAGCTGAACCCCGACGTCAACCTGGTCGACACCCTGAACGGTGACGAGTTCACGGTGTTCGCACCGGTCGACGAGGCCTTCGGCAAGGTCCCGCCGAAGACGATCAACACCCTGAAGAAGGACGCCGACCTGCTGTCCACCGTCCTCACCTACCACGTGGTGCCCGGCCAGATCACCCCGGCCGACCTCACCGGCAACCAGAAGACGGTCCAGGGTGACACCGTCAAGGTCAGCGGCTCCGGCGACAACCTGATGGTCGACGACGCCGCCGTCATCTGCGGTGGCGTCCAGACCGCGAACGCCACGGTCTACCTGATCGACAGCGTGCTCATGCCCCAGATGTGACCTCCGCTCCACCCAGTCACGGCCCCGGCTTCCACCGGGGCCGTGATTGCGTCTCGCTGCGAATCCCGTGGCGAGGACCGCCGTGAGCGACGGAGTCGGTGGCGGCTGGACAGCCGGGCCGACGGAAACGACGATGGACCCATGACGTCCACCTCCCCCGCAGTCGACCAGCAGCGCAAGCTCGTCACCTCCGTCCCAGGACCCCGGTCGCAGGCCCTGCACGCCCGCAAGTCGGCCGCGGTGTCGGCGGGCGTCGGGGTCGCGCTGCCGGCGTACGTCGAGCGGGCGGGCGGCGGCATCCTCGTCGACGTCGACGGCAACCACCTCATCGACTTCGGCTCCGGCATCGCCGTCACCACCGTGGGCAACGCCGCGGCGGCGGTCGTGAACGGGGTGCAGGAGCAGGCGGCCGACTTCACCCACACGTGCTTCATGATCACGCCCTACGAGGAGTACGTCGCGGTCTGCGAGGCGCTCGCCGAGGTGACTCCCGGCGGCCACGAGAAGCGCAGCGCGCTCTTCAACTCCGGCGCCGAGGCCGTGGAGAACGCCGTGAAGGTGGCCCGCGCCTACACCGGGCGACAGGCAGTGGTGGCCTTCGACCACGGCTACCACGGCCGCACGAACCTGACGATGGCCCTGACCGCGAAGAGCATGCCCTACAAGCACAGCTTCGGACCGTTCGCCAACGAGGTGTACCGCGCCCCCATGGCCTACCCCCTGCGGTGGCCCGGCGGCCCGGAGAGGTGTGCCGACGAGGCGTTCGCCGCCTTCGTCGACACGGTGCACACCCAGGTCGGGGAGTCCAACGCCGCCGCCGTCGTCATCGAGCCGATCCAGGGCGAGGGAGGATTCGTCGTACCCCCGGCCGGCTGGCTGCGCCGGGTGGCGGACTTCTGCTCCGAGCACGGCATCCTGCTCATCGCCGACGAGATCCAGACCGGCTTCTGCCGCACGGGCGACTGGTTCGCCTGCGAGCACGAGGACGTCGTGCCGGACCTCGTCACCACCGCGAAGGGGATCGCGGGCGGGCTGCCGCTGTCCGCGCTCACCGGCCGGGCCGAGGTGATGGACGCCGTGCACGTCGGCGGCCTCGGCGGCACGTACGGCGGCAACCCGGTCGCCTGCGCCGCGGCGCTCGGTGCCATCGAGACCATGCGCAGCGAGGACCTCTGCGGCAGGGCCAAGCAGGTCGAGGCGCTCTTCACCGAGCGGCTCGAGCTGTTGCGCAGCAAGTACGACGTCATCGCCGAGGTCCGGGGCAGGGGCGCGATGCTCGCGATGGAGCTGACCGCCGGCGCCGGCGACCTGCGGCCGAACCCGACCGTCACCGCGGCCGTCAACGCGCACTGCCACGCTCAGGGGCTGGTCACGCTGACGGCGGGGACGTACGGCAACGTGCTGCGCTTCCTGCCGCCGCTGTCCTCGCCCGACCACCTGCTGCGCGAGGGCCTCGACATCCTCGAGGAGGCCTTCGCCTCCGTCACCCCCTGACCCCAGTCGGCGCTTGTGCACACGCAAAACCCGCCCAGTCGGCGCTTGTGCACGCGCAAAGATCGGCCACCCGTGCGTTGGCGCCGACTCGGCCTGATATGACCGTGCACAAGCGACGACTCGGCACTTGTGGTCGAAGGACAAAGGATGCGTGAGGCATGAACGAGAAAGAGCTGCTCGACAGGGTCCCGACCGGACTGTTCATCGGCGGCGAGTGGCGGTCGTCCTCGGACGGCACCACGATCGACGTCGAGGATCCCGCCACCGGTGAGGTGCTGACCTCGGTCGCCTCGGCCACCGTGGAGGACGGCAAGGCCGCGCTCGATGCCGCCGTGGGAGCTCAGGACGCGTGGAGCCGGACCGCTCCTCGCGAGCGCGGTGAGATGCTGCGGGCTGCCTTCGAGCTGATCACCGAGCGGGCCGACGACTTCGCGCTGCTGATGACCCTGGAGATGGGCAAGCCGCTCGCCCAGTCCCAGGGCGAGGTGACCTACGGCGCTGAGTTCTTCCGGTGGTTCTCCGAGGAGGTCGTCAGGATCGCCGGTCGCTGGGCGGTCTCGCCCGACGGGGCGACCCGGCTGATGACGATGAAGCAGCCGGTCGGTCCCACGCTCATGATCACCCCGTGGAACTTCCCGCTGGCGATGGGCACCCGCAAGATCGGCCCTGCCCTCGCCGCCGGCTGCACGATGGTGCTGAAGCCGGCCGGCCAGACCCCGCTGACGATGCTGGCCCTCGCCGCGCTGCTCAAGGAGGTCGGTGTCCCGGACGGCGTCGTCAACGTCATCTCGACGTCGCGGACCTCCGAGGTGATGGAGCCGCTCATCACCGATCCGAGGGTGCGGAAGCTGACCTTCACCGGGTCGACGCCTGTCGGCAAGCAGCTGGTGAAGCAGTCGGCGGACCAGCTCCTGCGGGTGTCGATGGAGCTGGGCGGCAACGCGCCGTTCCTGGTGTTCCCCGACGCCGACCTCGACAAGGCCGTCGACGGTGCCATGATCGCGAAGATGCGGAACATGGGTGAGGCCTGCACGGCCGCCAACCGGTTCCTCGTCCACGAGTCGGTCGCCGACGAGTTCGCCGAGATGTTCGCCGCCCGCATGGCTGAGCAGGTCGTCGGTCGCGGCACGGAGCCCGGTGTGACGGTCGGCCCGCTCATCGACGACAAGCAGCGTCGCAAGGTGGCCGAGCTCGTCGACGACGCGACCGGCCGCGGCGCGTCGGTGGTGACCGGTGGTTCGGTGACCGGTGGCGCCGGCTACTTCTTCGAGCCGACGGTGCTCACCGACGTGCCCTCGCAGGCCGACCTGTTCCGGGAGGAGATCTTCGGACCGGTGGCGCCGATCACGACCTTCGCCGAGGACGAGAAGGCGGTGCAGATGGCCAACGACACCGAGTACGGACTGGTGGCCTATGCCTACACCAACGACCTGGGTCGCATGGTCCGCGTCAGTGAGGGGCTCCACTTCGGGATGGTCGGGATCAACCAGGGCATCGTGTCGAATCCCGCCGCGCCCTTCGGCGGCGTCAAGCAGTCCGGATTCGGCCGGGAAGGCGGCCCCGAAGGCATCGACGAGTACCTCGCCGTGAAGTACGTCGGCATCGCGCCCTGACGTTCGCAGTGCGGTCCTAGGCTCGGCTCATGGCGAGGCCTCCTCGGAAGGCCCGTGTCGAGGACGTCCACGCGGCGGCGCGGTCGCTCCCCGACGTCACGGTCGAGGGAGACGGCGACCGGCCGGTCTACCAGGTCAGGGGCAAGTCGTTCGTCTTCTTCCGCGGCCGACGTCCCGACGCCGTCGATCCCGTGACCGGAGAACGCTACTCCGACGTGATCGTCTTCTGGGTGGCCGACGAGGCCGACAAGCAGGCGCTGGTCGAGGACCCGACCGCTCCGTACTTCTCCACCCCGCACTTCGACGGGCACCTCTCGGTGCTGTTGCGCGCGTCACGCATCGCTGAGCTCACCCGCGACGAGGTCGCCGAGGTGGTCCAGGACGCCTGGCTGGCGCGGGCGCCCAAGCGGCTGGCGAAGGAGTGGCTGGCGTCCCGCGGGATGGCCCAGCCCGGCTCAGGGCCCGAGTCGCTCCGCGAGACCTGAGGTGACTGCGGCGAGCGACTTGCTGCACCACACCGACTTGCCGGTCCCGGTGGCCCGGCTGCCCCAGCGGTCCGCGAGCGACGAGACGATCTCGAGCCCGCGGCCGTGCTCGTCCTCCTCGTCCGCCCGGCGCCGACGGGGTCGGAGCGACGTCCGGTCCTGCACCTCCACCATCAGCTCGCTGCCCGTACGGCGCAGCCGCAGGTCGATGGGTGCCCGCCCGTGGAGGAAGGCGTTGGTCACCAGCTCGCTGGTCATGAGCACCATGTCGTCGGCGACGTCGTCCGGCACGTCCCAGCTGCGCAGCTGATCTTCCACCAGGCGCCGGGCGTTCGACACCGCCGGCTCCTGCGTCCCGACCCGGTGGGAGACCGCGGCCTCGAAGGGCTCCGCGTTGACCCGGGCGACCAGGATCGCGATGTCGTCGTCCGGACCATCGGGGAGCAGCGCGTCCACGAGGGTCGTGGGAACCTCGTCGAGCGGCAGCCGCTGCTGCACGGCGAGCTGGTCGCAGAGGGCGTCGATCCCGGTGTCGATGTCGCGGTCCCTCCGCTCCACCAGACCATCGGTGTAGAAGGTGACGGTGGACGACGGACGCAGCTGCACCACCTCGGACGAGGTGCTGAAGTAGCCGGCGCCCAACGGTGGGCCGGCGCCGCCCTCGAGCCTGAGGACCTCGCCGCCCTCGGCGGTCAGCAGCGGCGGCAGGTGACCGGCGTTGGCGTAGTGCAGCACCTGGTCGGTGGAGTCGAAGACGGCGTAGACACAGGTCACGATCTGGTCGACGCCCAGGTCCTGGACGATGTCCTCGAGGTGCTCGAGCACCTCGCCGGGCGGCAGATCCAGCTTGGCGAAGGCACGGACCGCCGAGCGCAGCTGGCCCATCACCGCGGCGGCACTGACACCGCGCCCCATCACGTCGCCCACCACCAGCGCGGTGCGGCCGGCACCGAGCTCGATGATGTCGTACCAGTCACCACCGACCTGCGTGCCCTCGACTCCGGCCTGGTAGAACGTCGCGACGTCGAGATGCTCGAGTGCGAAGGCCCGCTCCGGCATGAGGCTGCGCTGCAGCTCGTCGGCGATGTCGTGCTCGCGGGCCGCGCTCTCCTCCAGGGCCCGGGCCGTCGCCAGTGTCTCCTCGGCCTGGTGCTGCTCGGTGATGTCCTGCAGGGACCCGCGCAGCAGGACCGGTCGACCTCCGTCGCGGACGGCCACGCCCCGGACCTGCACCAGCCGCTCCGCGCCGGACGGCAGCACCACCCGGGCGTCCTCGGAGATGCCGCTGCCGGCGAACGCCTCCTGGATTGCGGCGACGACCGCCTCGCGGTCGTCGGGATGCACCAGCTCCTCGATGGCGTCCCGGTAGTGACGCCCCACGAACTCCTCGCGGCTGCGGTCCAGCAGCCGCACCAGCTCGTCAGAGCCGCTCAAGGCGCCAGTGTCGAGGTCGATCTCCCAGCTGCCGACACGCGCCAGCCGCTCGGCCTGGTCGAGGAGCTCCTGGCTGCGCTCGAGCTCCGTGCGCACCCGGCGTACCCGGTCGAGCTCGAGGTTGACCTTCACCCGCGCCAGCAGCTCGCGGGCGGAGAAGGGCTTGACGAGGTAGTCGTCGGCGCCCGCCTCGAGGCCCTCGATGGTGCCCTCCTCGCCGGCCCTCGCGGAGAGCATGATCACCGGGATGCCGACGGTGGCGGGATCGGCCTGCAGCTTCTGCAGCAGCCCGAAGCCATCGAGCCGGGGCATCATCACGTCGGTCAGCAGCAGGTCCGGCAACCAGGCCGCGGCCTTCTCGAGCGCGTCCACCCCGTCGACGGCGGTGAGGACGTCGTACTCGAGGGCGAGCAGCCCTCGGACGTAGTCACGCATGTCGGCGTTGTCGTCGACGACCAGCACCCGCGCCCGGACCGTGGTGTCACCGGCTTCAAGCGCCGGCACCGGGAGCGGCGTCGAGGTCTGACCGGCGTCCTCGAGCCACCGCATCGCCTCGTTCACGAAGGTCGACGCCCGCTGCGCGGGGTCAACGGCATGGCCCTCGGCCGCGACCTGCTCGGCGGGCAGGTGAGCGGTGCCGAACGGCACCTGGACGACGAAGGAGGTCCCCAGTCCGACGGTGCTCTCGGCCGTCACGGTCCCGCCGTGCAGCGCGGCGAGCTCGGAGACCAGCGCCAACCCGATGCCCGACCCCTCGTAGGTCCTGGCCCGGGCGCCGTGCACGCGATGGAACCGCTCGAACAGCAGCGGCAGCTCGGTCTCGGGTATCCCGGTGCCGGTGTCGCTCACGGTCAGCCGAACCACCCCGTCGACCTCCGCCAGCGCCACGGTGATGCCGCCCTCGAAGGTGAACTTGAGGGCGTTGGACACGAGGTTGAGCACGATCTTGGCCCAGTGGTCCTGGTCGACGTGCACCGACGAGCTCAACGGGGGGCACTCGACGGTCAGGGTCAGCCCCGCCCGGGCGGCTGACGCCTCGAACATGGCGACGAGCTCGGCGGTGTAGTGCGCGAGGTCGACGGGCTCGAACCGTGCCGTGATGCGTCCCGACTCGAGGCGGGAGAAGTCCAGGAGGCTGTTGACCAGCTTCAGCAGGCGCCGCCCGTTGCGCTGGATGACCTCCACCCGTGCGCGCTGATCCGGCGGGAGCGGCTCGAGGTCGTCGACCAGGGCGTCCTCGGCCGGACCGAGGAGGAGGGTCAGCGGAGTGCGGAACTCGTGGCTGACGTTGGTGAAGAAGTCGGTCTTCGCGCGGTCGATCTCGGCGAGGCTCTCGGCGCGCTGCCTCTCGAACTCGTAGGCGCGGGCGTCGGTGATGGCCGCCGCGAGCTGCCCCGCCATCAGGTCCGCGAACGTGCGGTAGGAGTCGTCGAGGGGCCGGTAGCGGTTCAGGGCCGCGACCAGGAAGCCGTACGGCGCGCCCTGCCGCGGCTGCATGAGGGGGACGGCGAGCGCCCGCTCGGGCGGTTCGGGCCATGCCCCGGAGGGGAGGTCCGGGAAGTGCTCGGGTGTCAGGTCGACCGTGGCGGTGCGGCCGGCTGCGAGGGCGCCCACCGGCCAGCGGGCCTCCGGGTCGCCCAGCCTGACCGCGGCGTCCGCCGCAGCGTGGTCCGGTCCGATCCCGGCTGCCCCGGCGAGGGTTGCCGTCTGCCCGCCCCCGTCGAAGAGGTACACGAGCGCGAACGGGACCGACCAGGGGTTGCCGGCGAGGTGGCGGCAGGCGCCGGCGATCGTCTCGGCCTCGGTCAGGTTGGTGGACCGGGTGCCGAGGTCCCGCAGCGTCGCCAGTCGGCGGGCCGACACGACCTGCTCGGTGTCCTCCTTGACCACGCACAGCATGCCGTTGATCCGGCCGGCGTCGTCGGCCAGCGGGCTGTAGGAGAACGTGTGGTAGGTCTCCTCGACGTACCCGCTCCGCTCGAGGAACAGCTGGAGGGACTCGTCCCACGTCGCGTCGCCGGTGCTCATCACACGGTTGATGCGCGGGCTGATGTCGTCCCAGATCTCCGACCACACGGTCGACGCCGGTTTGCCGAGCGCCCACGGGTACTTGCTGCCCAGAGTGTCGCGGCGGTAGGCCTCGTTGCAGAAGAACGTCAGCTCGTGCCCCCAAGCCATCCACATCGAGAACTTGGACGTGAGGACGATGCGCACGGCGTTCTGGAGGCTGCGTGACCACGTCTCGGGTGGACCGAGCGGCGTCGCGTCCCAGTCGAGGGCGAGCAGGTCCTGCCCGATGTCGCCGCTGGCCTCGAGAAACCTGCGCATGACCGTCTGTGAGTCCCGTCGTGAGCGCGTCCGCGGTCGCCACTCCTGGCGCCGACCCAGGCAGAGCGTATCCGCGCGGCGGGCGGCACCGCAGGAGACCTGGGAGGTCGTCCGGCCGCCCGGCCGCGGCGGCACGGCCAGGCTCAGATGCGCTCGGCCTGGCGCTCGACGGATCGGCGGGTCGCCGGCCGCCACGGCAACGTCAGGAGCGCCGCCCAGGCGGCGGCGATGACCGCGACCTCGACGAGCACGTACCAGGGCCACGGACCCATGAGGTCCAGGAGAGAGGCGGAGCCCGGCTTGGCGTTGAGGTAGCCGTAGTTGGTGTCGGCCACGACATTGAAGCAGAACACGGTGACCGCCCACGTCGCGGTCGCCAGGACGGCGAAGCGGTACATCCGCCAGGTGGGAGTCAGCCCGAGCCCCCACGTCAGGTACGACGCCGTCCACACCACGCAGAAGTGGAGCGCCCAGAAGCCGAAGTACCGCGGGTGCGGAAAGCCCTCGGCAAGGGATGGCGTCAGGATGCCCTGGATGGTCAGGGTGAGACCCACGTAGTAGGTGAATGCCGCGGCCCGCCGGTCCCGGGTCCACAGGGCGATCACCGCCGACACGGTGGCGACGTCACACAGCGCCAGCGGGAGGGACGTGTCGATGTCGAAGTCGGCGGGGGTCAGCTGGTAGGCCTGCATGGCGACCGCCACGCCGGCGAGCGCCGCGGCCGCCGTCCGCCGAACCCGGACCTCGGTCCCGGTGTTCCGGTGCGCCCGCCCCCGTGCCGCCGCGACGACCAGCCCGGCGAGGAAGATCGCGAGCAGCACGAGGTGCTCACCGGAGAACGCCTCGAATCGGGTCGTCGCGAGCGGGCTCACGACCCCATGGTCCGTCGGCGAGGTCCGTTCGGGAAATCGTCGCCGAAATTCGCCATGAACTGTGCGCGAGGGGGGAGTTGAACCCCCACGCCCTTTCGGGCACACGGACCTGAACCGTGCGCGTCTGCCTATTCCGCCACTCGCGCCAGAAGCGGACCAAGGCTATCCCACCCGCGGACCCATGGGCGACCGGGCCCAGCGGCTACGATTCGATGTGCCCGGAGGAGGTCCCGGGATGTCACAGCCGCGTCGGCACGGGGAGCGGCCTCCACCCGGAAGGGTCGGGGGCGACCCACGGTCGGAGTTCGTCGAAGTCCAGTGAGAGAGGCGCCATGGGCATGCTGCAGCGGTTCGAGAGCCGCCTGGAGCAGGCGGTGTCGGGCGCGTTCGCCAAGGCCTTCCGCAGCGCGGTCCAGCCGGTCGAGCTGGCGGCCGCGCTCCAGCGCGAGGTCGACAACTCCGCGCAGATCCTCTCCCGCAACCGGCGGCTGGTGCCCAACACCTTCTCCATCGAGCTCTCCGCGGTGGACTTCGAGCGGCTGCAGCCCTACTCCCACACCCTGACCGGCGAGCTGGTGGAGATGCTCCGCGAGCACGCCGACGAGCAGCACTACGTCTTCGCAGGTCCCGTGGCGATCGACTTCTCGCAGGCCGACGACCTCGGGACCGGCCGTTTCCGGGTGCGGAGCCACGCCCTGGCGCAGGTCGTGCCGCCCGCGGCACCCAGCCAGAGCAACAGGCCGGTCGACGTGACCCTGGAGGTCAACGGGACCTCCCACCCGCTGACGCCGCCGGGGCTGGTGATCGGCAGGGGCTCCGAGGCCGACCTGCGCATCAACGACCCCGGGATCAGCCGCCGGCATGTCCAGTTCCGGGTCACCAGCGACCGGCCGCCGGTCGTGACCGTCGCGGACCTCGGCTCCACCAACGGGACCGTCGTCGACGGTCACCGGGTGGGCGAGGCGACCCTCTCCGACGGTGCGCTGGTGCGGCTGGGCAACACCGACGTGACCGTGCGCTTCGTCGCCCAAGGCGGGTGAGCCCGTGCAAGAACTCACCTTGATGCTGATCCGGTTCGCCTACTTGGCCGTGTTGTGGATCTTCGTCCTCGGCGCGATCTCCGTCATCCGCTCCGACATGTTCGGCGCCCGCGTCGGAGCCGGCCCTGCGCCGACGCGGCGGGAGCAGAAGGCCGCGGAGAAGGAGGCGAAGAAGTCCCGCCCCACGAAGCCGCCTCGCGGCACCCCCTCCCGGGTGGTCGTGGTCGACGGCCCGACCGCCGGTGAGTCGATCCCCCTCGACCAGCTGCCGCTGCTGATCGGCCGCGGTCCCGATGCCGCCATCCGGCTCGACGACGACTACGTCTCGACGCGTCACGCCCGGATCGGTGCCTCCAACGACACGTTCTACGTGGAGGACCTCGGCTCCACCAACGGCACCTACATCGGCTCCCAGCGGCTGACCCAGGCCACCGCGATCCAGCTGGGGACGCAGGTGCGCGTCGGCAAGACGACGCTGGAGCTGAAGAAGTGACGACGAGCGACGCCGAGCGGCCGGGCTCCGGGCCGGGTCCCTACCGGATCCGGTACGCCGCGCTCTCCGACGTGGGCCGGCACCGCAAGGAGAACCAGGACTCCGGCTACGCGAGCGAGCACCTGATCGCGATCGCCGACGGAGTGGGCGGCGCGGCGTACGGCGACGTGGCGAGCGCCACCGCCATTCACCTGCTCCGACGCCTCGACCAGGCCCCGCAGGGGGAGATGCTCCCGGCGCTGGCCGGCGTGGTCCACCGCATCCACGACAAGCTCGCGGAGATGGTCGAGCAGGACCGGGAGCTCGAGGGGACCAGCACGACGGTCACCGCGGCGCTTTTCGACGGCCGCCAGTTCGGCTTCGTGCACGTGGGTGACAGCCGCGCCTACCTGTTGCGACAGGGTCAGGTCCGGCAGATCACCAAGGACCACACGTTCGTCCAGACCCTGGTCGACGAAGGACGGATCACCGAGGCGGACTCCCGTGTCCATCCGCAGCGCAACGTCATCCTCCGGGCCGTCGACGCCACCGGGGACACCGAGCCCGACCTCTTCGTTCTCGAGGCGGAGGTGGGTGACCGCGTCCTCGTCTGCAGCGACGGCATGTCCGGAGTGCTCGACGACAACGACGTCCTGCCTCTGCTCGGCGCGGACAGCGTCGATGCGGCTGCCGTCGCCCTGGTGCAGGCCTCCCTCGACGCAGGCACGACCGACAACGTGTCCGTGGTGGTGGCCGAGGTGGTCGGGGTTGACGACGTCGACGACGAGGAGACCTCGGCGGCGGTGACCGTCGGCCCCATGCTCGTGGGCGCCGCCTCGTCCCAGCCGCGCCGCGGCGGGGTGCTCAGCCGGGCCCTCTTCCGGCAGCGCCCCACCACGGCCACGGACGAGGCCGACGACATGGGGGACACCGGGGAGATTCCCCCGGTCGAGGCCACGTCGGACGACGGTGCCGGGGCGGTCGACCCCGAAGAGCTCCGCTACGCGCCTCGTCCACCCCGCCGGCGCGAGGGCCTCCGGCGAGCCGCCCTGGTCGTGCTGACAGTGCTGGTCGTGGCGGCCGCGCTCGGCGGCGCCTACTCGTGGACCCAGACCCAGTACTACGTCGCGGCCGACGGCGGGCAGGTCGCGATCTACCGCGGCGTCCAGCTGGACCTGCCGGGCCTCGAGCTGTCGCATCCCTACGAGACCTCCGACAACGTCGCGGTCGCCGATCTCGACGAGCTGAGCCGCGACAAGGTCGCCGACGGCATCGTCGCCGACGACCTCGCACATGCGCGCCGGATCGTGGCGGAGCTGGCGGACCAGAACGAGCGCCCGAGCGAGGACCCGAGCGAGGGCCCGAACGAGGCCCCGACCGAGGGCCCGAACGAGCGCCCGACCGAGGACCCGACCGAGGCCCCGAACGGGGCCGGCACAGGCACCGCCCGTGCCGCGGGGCCCACACTCACAGGGGGGACCGCCGGATGACCGGCTACGCGCCTTCTCGTGAGTTCGTCCACCGGCGTCGACGCGGCGCCGAGCTGGTCCTGATGCTCCTGGCGCTGGCCGTCGGCATCGGCGCCTACGCCGCCGTGGGCCTGGGAGTGAAGGGACGAGTCCCCGCCGACCTCGTCGGCTACTCGGGCTGGCTGGCCGCGCTCGCGCTCGGCGCGCACGTGGTCGTCCGGCTAACCGCGCCGTACGCCGACCCGGTGCTCCTCCCGGTCGTCACCGCGCTCAACGGCCTGGGCCTGGCCGTCATCTACCGGATCGACCTCGCGTCGCGGACCAGCCTGTCGGCGAAGCAGCTGATGTGGACGACGCTGGGCGTGGCCCTCTTCGCTGCCGTGCTCCTGCTGCTCAAGGACCACCGGCGGCTGCAGGCCTACACCTACACGCTGGGCTTCGCCGCCGTCTTCCTGCTGCTGCTGCCCCTGGTGCCCGGGCTCGGCAGGGAGATCAACGGCGCACGGATCTGGATCGGCGTCGGCGGCTTCTCGTTCCAGCCCGGTGAGGTCGCCAAGGTGGCCCTGGTCATCGCGTTCGCCGGCTACCTCGTCCTCCACCGCGACGCCCTGGCGCTGGCCGGCCGCCGGGTGGTGGGCATCGACTTCCCCCGCGGCCGCGACCTCGGCCCGATCCTCGCCATGTGGCTGGTCAGCCTTGCGGTGCTGGTCTTCCAGCGCGACCTGGGGTCCAGCCTGCTGTTCTTCGGGCTGTTCCTGGTGATGCTCTACGTCGCCACCGAGCGACCGGGTTGGCTCATCGTCGGCGGCGCGCTCTTCGGGGCCGGCGCCCTGGTGGCCTACTCGCTGTTCCCCCACGTGCAGAGCCGCGTCGAGGGCTGGCTCGACCCGTTCGGGGACACCGAGAGCTTCGGCCAGATCGTGGAGGGGCTCTACGGGATGGCGTACGGCGGTCTGGTCGGCCGCGGCCTCGGGCAGGGAGAGCCCTGGCGGATCCCGTTCTCCTACTCCGACTTCATCGTCGCGGCTGTCGGCGAGGAGCTCGGCCTCACCGGGATGATCGCGCTGCTGCTGATGTTCGGCCTCATCGTCGAGCGGGCGCTGCGCACCGCACTGATCTGCCGTGACGGCTTCGGCAAGCTGGTGGCGACCGGGCTCGGCGTGGTCTTCGCGCTGCAGGTCTTCGTGGTCGTCGGCGGCGTCACGAAGCTGATCCCGTTGACCGGGCTCACCACGCCGTTCATGTCCTACGGCGGTTCGTCGATGATCGCGAACTGGGTGGTGATCGGGCTGCTGCTGCGGATCAGCGACCAGGTGCGCCGGCCGTTGCCCGAGGCGCGCCCGCTCACCGCGGACGACGCGACCACGGTGGTGAGGATGCGGTGATGCCGCCGCCGACCCTCGCGGGGGTACCCGAGTGAACAAGCCGATCCGCACCATGGCGGTGGGATGCATGGTGCTTTTCCTCGCCCTGCTGCTCAACGCCAGCTACCTGCAGTTCGTCAGCGCCGGCGACCTCAACGACCGCAACGACAACCGTCGGGTCCGGGACGCCGAGTTCTCGCGGAAGCGGGGGGAGATCCTGGTCGCCGGCTCCAAGGTCGCCGAGAGCGTGCCGAGCGGCGACGTGTACAAGTACCAGCGGCGCTACCCACAGCCGTTCAAGTACGCCCACGCCACCGGCTTCTTCTCCTACCTGTACGGCGCCTCGGCAGTGGAGTCCAACCAGAACGACGTCCTCTCCGGCAGTGACTCCAGGCTCTTCGTCAACCGGCTGGTGGACACGGTCAGCAACACCCAGCCCGAGGGCGGCTCGGTGTCGCTCACGCTCGACCCCCGCGCGCAGACCGCCGCCTTCGACGGCATCCAGCAGCTCGGGTCCGGCACCCAGGCAGCCGTCGTCGCGATCGAGCCTGCCACCGGACGCATCCTCGCGCTCGTCTCGAACCCGACCTACAACCCCAACCTGCTGGCCTCGCACGAGTTCGAGGCCGTGGAGTCGGACTGGAAGCGGCTCACCTCCGCGGCGGACGAGCCGATGTTCGACCGCGCCATCCAGGGCGTCTATCCGCCCGGATCGACCTTCAAGCTCGTGACCGCCGCCGCCGCCCTGGAGAGCGGCGAGTACGACCCCGGCACCCAGGTCCCGGGCACCGCGACGCTCGACCTGCCGCAGACGACGAAGGACCTCCCCAACTTCAGCGGCTCCGACTGCGGCGGCGACACGGTCACCCTCACGCAGGCGCTCATGGTCTCGTGCAACGTGGCCTTCGGCGCCCTCGGGATGGAGCTCGGCGCAGGGGCGCTGGAGAACCAGGCGGAGAAGTTCGGCTTCGGCCAGCGCTACCTCGACGGGTTGGGCGGCCAGGCGGTCAGTGTCTTTCCCGAGGACCCCGACGCCCCGCTCACGGCGTACTCCGCGATCGGGCAGTACGAGGTCCGCGCCTCGCCCCTGCAGATGGCGCAGGTGGTGGCCACCATCGCCAACCGCGGCCTCGGGATGGTGCCCTACCTCGTCGACGAGGTGCGGGCACCTGACCTCAGCGTGCTCGACAAGACCTCCCCGGAGGAGATGCCGCAACGGGCGATGTCGGCTTCGGCGGCCGGTGAGCTGACGCAGATGATGGTGGAGGTGGTGGACCGAGGCACCGCGAAGACCGCCCAGATCCCGGGGATCAAGGTGGCCGGCAAGACGGGCACGGCGCAGAGTGCCGCCGACCGCGCGCCGTACGCCTGGTTCGTCTCCTTCGCGCCTGCGGACAACCCCGAGGTCGCGGTCGCGGTCATCGTCGAGGACGCCGGCGTCGACCGCAACGCCATCTCGGGCAGCGGGCTGGCGGCCCCGATCGCCAAGGCCGTCATGGAGGCGGTGACGGGCCCATGACGGCGACGCTGCACCACCCGCGCTACCGGTTCGAGCGAGCCCTCGCCGCCGGCGGCATGGGAGAGGTGTGGGTCGCCACGGACACGCTTCTCGACCGCGAGGTGGCGGTGAAGCTCCTGAGACGCGAGTACACCGAGGACCCGGTGCTGCGGGCGCGGTTCACCGCGGAGGCCCGGAACGCCGCGGCGCTCCAGCACCCGCACGTGGCGGCGGTGTTCGACTACGGCGAGATCCCGGTCGAGGACGGCTCGCCGTTGCCGTTCCTGGTGATGGAGCTGGTCGACGGGCGGCCGCTGTCGGCTCTCCTGGCCGGAGGGCAGGCGCTGGCTCCGCAGGTTGCGGTCGACCTGGTCGCCCAGGCGGCCGACGGCGTGGCGGCCGCGCACCGGCTCGGGATCGTGCACCGCGACGTCAAGCCGGGGAACCTGCTGGTCACACCGGACGGCCAGGTCAAGGTCACCGACTTCGGGGTCGCGCGCGCCCTGGACGCCGCGCCGCTGACGTTGACCGGCCACCTCGTCGGCACCCCGCACTACCTCTCGCCCGAGCAAGCACAGGGCGCGACGGCGACCGGGGCGAGCGACATCTACTCACTCGGGATCGTGCTGTACCAGTGCCTGACCGGACGGCCGCCCTTCGTGGGCGACACCGCGGTCGCCACCGCGCTCATGCAGATCCGGGAGCCGCTGCCGCCGTTCCCCGACGAGGTCCCGGTGCGGCTGCAGCAGATCACCCGGGTCGCGACGGCGAAGGACCCGGCCGAGCGCTACGTCACCATGGACGCGTTGGCGGCGGCGCTGCGCGGCCAGGCGCCGGCCACCCCGCCGATGGACCCGCCGACAGTCGCGATCGACCGGCCGCTCACCGGAGGCGTCGCCGCCCCGGCTGCCTCGGGAGGTGCTGTCGCCACCGGTCCTGCTGTCACCACCGGTTCTGTCCCGCCCTCCCACACGAGCGACCGGCCGCGCCCGCTCCTGCGCTACGTGCTCCTGGCGCTGCTCGCGCTGCTGCTGGCCGCCGGCGGTGTCGCGACGCTGGCCTCGCGCACCGACGACCCGCCTCCCGCAGGGACCCCCTCCGCCGCCTCCTCGGCGGACGGCAAGGTCCGGGTGCGGGCCGCGGACTACGTCGGCCTGCCCGTGCGGGAGGCCGCCCGCCGGCTGGACGACCTCGGCCTGCAGGTCCGCACCCGGGTCCGCGTGAACCCCGGCTCGGAAGCGGGGGGCACGGTGGCCGGGATCGGTCCGACCGGGCTGCTGGAACGCGGCTCCCGGGTCGAGCTCAGCGCCTGGGGTCCGGCGCCGCTCCAGGAGACCCCAGCCCCTGAAGCCTCCGCCCCGGAGACCACTTCCCCGGAGACCACTTCCCCGGAAAGCCCCGCCCCGGAAAGCCCCGCCCCGGAGACCTCCGCCCCGGACTCCTCCGGCGGGACCGGGGAAGAGAAGCCCGAGCAGCCCGAGGACGAGGACGAGGGCAACGGCAACGGCAACGGCGAGGACAAAGGGAACAGCGAGGACAAGGGCAAGTCCGACGACAAGGGCAGGTCCGACGACAAGGGCAAGTCCGACGACAAGGGCAAGTCCGAGGGCAAGGGCGGCGGCAAGGGCAAGGGCGGGAACGACCAGCCATGAGCGACGGTTTCCAGGGCGGGCCGAGCGACCGGTCACGGGGTGGAGCGGCGTCCGGTGCCGCCGGCAACGGCGTGCGGGTCGGCGGCCGCTACGAGCTCGGTGAGCTCCTCGGTCGGGGCGGCATGGCGGAGGTGCGCCTGGGCACCGACGTACGCCTGGGACGGACCGTTGCCATCAAGCGGCTGCGCACCGACCTCGCCACGGACCCGACGTTCCAGGCACGGTTCCGTCGCGAGGCCCAGTCCGCCGCCGGCCTCAACCACCCCAACATCGTCTCGGTCTACGACACCGGCGAAGAGCTGTCCCCCGACGGCAGCCACGTCCAGCCCTACATCGTCATGGAGTACGTCCCGGGCCGGACCCTGCGCGAGGTCCTCGACGACGGCCGCAAGGTGCTGCCCGAGCGCGCCCTGGAGATCACCTCCGAGGTGCTGGCCGCGCTCGACTACAGCCATCGCGGGGGCATCATCCACCGCGACATCAAGCCGGCCAACGTCATGCTCACCCCCTCCGGCGAGGTCAAGGTCATGGACTTCGGCATCGCTCGCGCGATCGCCGACGGCACCTCGACGATGACCCACACCAGCGGCGTCGTCGGCACCGCGCAGTACCTCTCCCCCGAGCAGGCACGCGGCGAGACCGTCGACAGTCGCAGCGACGTCTACTCGACCGGGTGCCTGCTCTACGAGCTGCTGACCGGGCGTCCTCCCTTCGTCGGCGACAGCGCCTTCTCGGTGGCCTACCAGCACGTGCGCGAGCAGCCGGACCCACCGTCGGTCCACAACACCGACCTGCCGCCCGAGCTGGACGGGGTCGTGATGAAGGCCCTGGCCAAGAAGCTCGACGACCGCTACCAGAGCGCCGCGCAGATGCGCGGCGACCTGCAGAGCTGGCTCGACGGGCACCCGCTGGACCTGCCGACGGTGCTCGCCCCGATGACCCCGCCCTCGTCCGACGAGTCCCCGACCTCGATCTTCAGGCCGCCCGCGGACGAGGACTACGACGAGCCCAAGCGGCGCCGGTGGCCGCTGGTCCTCCTCGGTCTGCTCGTCCTGGCACTGCTCGGTGGGGCGGTGGCCGTCGGGCTCCAGCTCTTCGGTTCCGGCAGCGTCCAGGTCGCCGTCCCGCAGCTGACCGGGTTGACGCTGCAGGAGGCGGAGGAGCGGTTGCAGGTCAAGGGGCTCGAGCGCGGCGCCGTACGCCGACAGAGCTCCGACCGGGTCCCCCGGGGAGAGGTGCTGTCACAGGACCCGGTCGCGGACTCCACGGTCGACCAGGGAGCGTCGGTCGACCTGGTGGTGTCGGCCGGCACCCGGATGGTGGTCGTCACCTACGTCGTCGGGATGACCCGGGAGGAGGCCACGGAGACGCTCACCGCGCTGGATCTCAACGTCGAGTACGAGACCCGTGACGCCGAGGCGCCCAAGGACGAGGTGCTCGCCACCGACCCCAACGCCGGTGAGTCGGTGCGGGCCGGCTCCACGGTCACGCTGGTGCTCTCCACCGGGCCCGCGAAGGTGCCCAACGTGGTCGGCCTGTCCGAGGACGCGGCGCGCGAGCGGCTCGAGGATGCCGGCTTCGACGTGGACGTCGAGACCGACGAGACCACGCCGGCCGAGGCAGGCACGGTGCTCTCGCAGACCCCTGACGCCCTGAGCGAGGCCCCGCGGGGGTCGACGGTGACGATCACCGTGTCCGACTACGAGTCACCCAGCCCGACACCCACGCCCACCCCGACGCCCACCGAGACGCCGACGCCCACCGAGACGCCCACCGAGACACCCAGCGAGACGCCGTCCCCGACACCGTCGGGCACGCCCTCGGCCACCGGCACGCCCGACGACGGCTGATCCGCCGGTCCGGGTGTCGTGCGCTGGGAGCGTCAGGACGGGACGGGCGAGCGCGCGAAGGACAGGTCGGTCGGGCCGTCGTACGCCGGGGCGGTGAGTCGTGGCTGGAGCTCCAGCTCCCAGCCGACCTGGTACTGGTCGACCGCCTCCAGGTAGGCGCCGATGTAGGGGCTTGAGGCGATGCTCGCCTGCATGGCGGAGACGTCCCCGATCGCCGAGACGACGTAGGGCGGAGAGTAGGTCACCCCGTGCAGGAGGACGGTGTTCCCCACGCACTTGATCCCCGTGGTGCTCACCACCCGCTGGCCCTGGAGGGTCATCGCCTCGGCGCCACCGAGCCACAGGGCGTTGACGACGGCCTGGATGTCCTGCTGGTGGACGATCGTGTTGCTCACCTGCTCGCCGGCGGCATCCTGGACCGACTCGGGCGCGTCCTCCAGCGTCACGGTGAGCCCCGGCCCCTCGACGGCCGTCAGGCCGGCCGGCGCCTGCAGGCGGGCGATCCGTCGCTGCTCCTGCCGCAGGGCAGGACTGCTCACCTGCTCGCCGAGCCGCTCGACCTCGGCGTTGAGGTCGTCGACCCGCTGACGCAGCGCCTGCACCCGGCTGGTCTCGGCGCGGGCGAGGTCAGCGAGGTCGTCGTACCGGCCGGGTCGCAGATCCGTCCCCCCGGAGCTGATCGCGCTGGTCACCAGCAGCACCCCGACGGCCACGGACGCCACCGGGGTGAGGATCCGCCACCCCGGGGAGCGGGGGCTGCGACGGCGGTGCTCCACGCTCACGCGTCCCTTCTCGTGCGTCCCGTCCGCGGCTGCTCGCCGCGACGAGCGCCCTTGCCCGACTACGCTAGCCGACGCGCCCACCCCGCAGACCCACGAGGAGAGACCCCGTGCCCAAGCCCCGCAGCGTCGCCCCCCACCGCACGGAGAGGTCGCAGACGTCGCTGGTGCGCACCGCCCTCGCGGCGGTCCTGGCCGTGGCCGGGATCGCGTGGGTCGTCTTCTACGACGTCGCCGTGGTCGACGACGGTACGCCGAAGCAGGTGGCGGACCTCGGGAGCTGGAACTTCCTTCTCGGCTTCGGCGCACTCTTCCTGGGGCTCGCCCTGGCCGCCCATCGGAGCACGCCGCTGGGCAGGGGCCGCGGAGTCGTGGTGGGGATGCTCGCGTGCTTCCTGCTCGGCCTGCTGTGGATCGTCGTCTACTACGTGACCGGCCAGACGACCGCCATCCCGATCATCAGTGCACTCGGCAACTACAACCTGCTGGTGGGCATCGGGTTCATGTCCGTCGGCTTCGTCTACGCCACCAAGTGGGAGTGACCGCTCCTCCACAGCTGTGGAGGGCGCTGTGGGAAATCACACGGGTGTAGTTATCCACAGGTGTTTTCCCCAGTGTGCAGAAGTCGAGCCGCCCAAGATGCAGGCGCCTGCTCCCGCGGTGCCTGCATCCTGGGCGGGTCGACCAGACATCCTGGGCGGGTCGACCAGACATTCGGGGCGGGTCGGCGGGTCAGGTGAGCGACAGGGTCCGGAGCAGCACGGCCACGAGCACCGCGGCGGCCACCAGGGAGACGCCGACCACCTGCCACGTGGTGCGCCGGCGCCGCGGCGCGTAGACCAGCACCAGGGCCAGCACGGCTCCCCCGACGAAACCGCCGAGGTGGCCCTGCCACGAGATGAAGCTGGCGCCGAGCACCGTGATGACGACGTTGACCGCGACCAGCGTGAGCAGCCCCTGCACGTCGCCGCGCACCTTCACCGCCACCACGAGCAGGGCGGCCATCAGCCCGAAGATCGCGCCGGAGGCACCGATCGTCGGCGAGCGCTCGTCGGCCAGCCAGTAGACCGTCGCGCTGCCGACCAGCCCGGAGAGCAGGTAGAGAGCGAGGAACCGGGCGTGGCCCAGGATCGTCTCCAGCTGCGGTCCGATGATGTAGAGGGCGAGCATGTTGAAGCCGATGTGCCACACCTGGACGTGGGTGAACATCGAGGTCAGCAGCTCCCAGTAGGCGCCGTCGGAGACGCCGTCCACGATCTGCACGCAACGGCCGTTGGAGGCGACCTCCGTGCAGGCGCTCCGCGGGAGCAGCCACAGGCGGTGCAGGAGCTCGCTGCGGTTGCCTCCGCTCCCGACCACCAGCAGGAACACGACGGCGTTGATGCCGATGAGCGCCATGGTGACGCGTCCGGCCTTCGTCGGCAGCCTCCCGCCGTACGCCGTCCGCGCCTGCCGGGTCGACCGGACGCCCTCCTTGAAGCACTCGGGGCACTGGAACCCCACCGACGCCGGGTTCATGCAGTCGGGACAGATCGGCCGGTCGCACCGTTGGCAGCGGACATAGGTCTCCCGGCCCGCGTGCCGGTAGCACGTGGGTGTCGTCAGCTCCTCGGAGACCGGAGCCGGCTCGTCCGTCATCGCGGTGTGCCCTAGGTCGGGGGTTGGGGTGTGGTGGTCAGGCCGGTGCGGCGCTCAGGCGGACTCCACCGTCACGGTCTCGATGATCACCGGCTCGGTGGGAAGGTCCATCCGGCCGGTCTGGGTGGTCGCGATCGCGTCGACGACGGCGCGTGAGTCCTGGTCGGCCACCTCGCCGAAGATCGTGTGCCGGCGGGTCAGGTGAGGGGTAGGGGCCACGGTGATGAAGAACTGCGAGCCGTTGGTGCCCGGGCCGGCGTTCGCCATCGCCAGCAGGTAGGGCCGGTCGAACTGGAGCTCGGGGTGGAACTCGTCCTTGAACGTGTAGCCCGGGCCGCCCCGTCCGTCCCCGCGCGGGTCACCGCCCTGGATCATGAAGCCGTCGATGACCCGGTGGAAGGTCAGCCCGTCGTAGAACCTCCCGGTCCTGCGCTCCCCGGTCGCCTCGTCGACGTACTCCTGCTCACCCGTGGCCAGCCCCACGAAGTTGCGCACGGTCTTGGGGGCGTGGTCGGGGAAGAGGGTGATGCGGATGTCGCCCCGGTTCGTCTTCAACGTCGCGTAGCTGTCGGCCACCTGGGGCCCGCCTCTCCGGTCGAGTGGCCGGTCGCGGCGCGGCCAGTCCGTTCCCGATCTTGTCATGGAGCACCACATCGGGTTTCCTGCCACAAGAGGCGGGAACGGGTATTGACGTTCGTCGCCAGATCCACGATCTCCGAGGAGTTTGCAGATGCGCTCGAAGAAGTCCGCGACCACGCTGGCGGCCGCGCTGGCCGAGGCGAAGACTCAGGCCGCCGATCTCGGCGACCGGATCGGGCCCGCCGTCGAGGAGGCGAAGGACCGCATCGGACCCCTGGTCGACGACGCTCGCGGCCGGCTCGCCCCGGTCCTCGACGACGCTCGCACGAGGCTCACCCCAGTCGTCGGCCCCGTCGTCGGCGATGCGCGCGAGCGGCTCACGCCCGTGGTGGAGGACGCCCGCCAGCGGCTGACCCCCGTGGTCGAGGACGCGATGCTGCGACTGGCCGATCTCGGGGACGCGGTCGCGGCCAAGCTCGACGACGCCACGCCCGCCCCGGCCGCGAAGCACTCCGGAGGCAGCAGGCTGAAGAAGCTGCTGGTGGTGGCGGGCGTGGGCGGCCTCGCCGCGCTGGCCGCCAAGCGGCTGCGTGAGGGTCCTGCGGAGCCGCAGTGGCGCTCCACCCCTCCAGGGCGTACGGCGCCGGCTACGTCCGACACCGCGTCGAGCGCCGAGGGCGCGGGCGTCATGGCAGCCCCGGCCGCGGTGGCCTCCATGGTGGCCGCCGACAGCCCGGACCCGGACGCCCACAGTGGCGACGTGCCCGGTGACGGCGTGCAGTCCGACCCCGGCGGTGGCAGCCCGGACGAGGCGGCGTCCGACGCGGCCGACGGTCCCCACACCCCCACCACTCCGGACGCTCCGGCGGAGCGGATCGACCTGACGGAGTGAACGGCGGTTAGTGCGCCGGGACGGGCGGCGCGGCCTCCCCTACGCGGGGAGGGCGACCGCGTCGGCCTGTTCCCGGCGCACCCGTTCGGTGGCGCGCCGCTCCGCCCAGAACGACAGCAGCGGCACGGTGCCGCACACGAGCGTGACGAGGGTGAAGGACAGCTCCCACCGAGCCCGCCGCGAGAGCGTGAAGGCGACGAAGACGAAGGCCATGTAGAGCCACCCGTGGGCGACCCCGAGGTACTGCGAGATGCCGCTGCCGACCTGCTGGGCCGTGGTGCCGACGGGGAACCAGGCCGGGTTCAATCGGTGGGCCTCGTTGAGCGGCAGCCCCACCAGGCACAGCACCACGAGCAGGACACCCACCACCGTGGCCAGCACGCGGTAGGTGAGGAGGAGGCGGTTCACGGCTTCGACGGTAGCCGAGAGTCCGACGGCTCCCGAGTCGCTGCCACGGTGCGGGTGAGCGGGATCACGGCCGCCTCGGCCTGCTGCGCGGCCTCGACCGCGTCCCGGCACCAGCGCCACCAGAGCAGGACCGCGAGCCCGCCGAACAGCCACCACTCGAGGCCGTACAGGAGGTTTCGCAGCGCCGTGGAGGCCGGTGGCTTCGGCAGCGAGTCGGGCGTCACCGCGGTCAACCCGGCGCGGGCTCCGGCAGGACTGGAGAGGATGACGTAGGCGCCGTACAGGTCCTGCTCGACCCGCTGTGCCAGGTCACCGATCTGCAGTGCCGGCAGGACGTCGTCGCCGGGGTCGGTGTCCGGCGCGCTGCTCTCACCGGGCTGCAGCCACCCCCTCACGAGGGCCCGACCGGTCGGAGCTGCCCTGTCGTCCACCGGCTCCGGTGACCAACCGACGACCACGGGGACCGCCGAGGGGGTGGGACAGCTGGGCTCACCGGCGCCCACGCCCCCACAGGTGGCGATCGGAGTCACCACCCACGACCCCTCACGCCCGTCGACCGTCCGGCCCGCGACGTGCACCGTCGACTCGGGCAGCCAGCGCCCCGCGAACCGCACCGGCTGGCCGACCGCATCGCCGGGGTAGGGGGCGTCGGGACCGATGACGTCCGCCAGGATCTTCGGGGACGATCCCACCAGCTCCGCCGACCGGTCCTGCCGGTGCTCCTGCCAGGCGTCGACCTGCCAGCGGCCGAGCAGGAAGGCCGCCACCACGGCGACCACCGCCGCCACGTGCAGCAGCAGCAGGGCGGGGCGGGTCAGGACGACCAGTGCCCCCGGGGTGGGGCCGGGCATGCCACGAGCGTACGGCGCGTCCGGACGCCGCTCAGGCCCGTGTCACGACTGGTGGGGAGGGCGACGAAGGGCCGGCGCTCGTGCACAGCCGCCGACCCGCCCTCCATGTCTGGCCGACCCGCCCGTCATGTCTGGCCGACCCGCCCTCGATGTCGGGCGGCCGGGTCAGAGGACCTCGCGGACGTCGAAGTGCGGCGACTCCGAGGTGACCCGCTCGACGATCCTCTGACGCGTCGCCTCGTCCACGTCGACGTCCGACCCGTCGAGAGCCGAGTCGAGCTCCTTGCGGACGGTCGCCTGGTCCGAGCCCTCTTGCCACGACGTGATCCGGTCGACGACCGCCTGCAGCACCACGAGCCGGGGGTCGTCCTGCTGGGCTTCTCGGTCCACGTTCTCGCTCATGCCCCCACCCTTCCCTGCGACCCGTCGGTTCACGCGGTCATGGGCGCCGGTCGCCTTGAGGTGACTCTGCGATCAGCGCCCATGACGGCGTCCCGATCTGCGGTGATCCGAGTGGAGCCAAGGGGACTCCAGCCGCCCTCGACCAATCGGTCACCGCGAGTGCGTGACCAACTGGTGACCAGAACAATTGTCGGGATCGTGAGCCGAGCAGTGAAGTGGCGGTTCGCGTTCCAGATCCTCGAGGGTCCGAGAGCCGGCGCCCGCATGCCGGCGTCGCCGACTACTCGCCGTGGGAGCACCTCGGCCGGCTGACCGGCGTGGAGCTGACCAGGCACAGCCGCTCGGAGTGTGACCACTGGGGGACGCACGACTTCGCAGCGCAGAGGATCAGCCTGCGCCGAGACTTGACGCCGTCACAGCGGCGATCGAGGCTCGCCCACGAGATCCTCCACCACGAGCGTGGCCCGGTGGCGGGCGATCGGACTGTGGTCCCGGCCGAAAAGGATCTGATCGACGCAAGCGCCGGCCTCCGGCTCGTGCCGCACTACGTGCTGCCGCGCTATCACCCGGGGGCAGGGCTACCCATTCGGACCATGCGCTATAGCCCTTTTGTCCGTTATCGACTAGTCTGCTCCAGCGTCGCATTCGGTGGCGAACATCTAGGAGGTCACAAGTGTCAGGTCGAGTACGTCACGCCGTTACGGCCATTGCGGCGGTTGCTGCTGCGGGGTTCCTGCCGGTGGGAGCCGTCGAGTCTGCGTCGGCCGTCGTGTCGCCGGCGGCCTTGAGCAGCGCTACCGCTCGAGGCACTTTGACCGACTTCGGGTTCGACGCCCACTCCTACGGCTCCCGGACCACCGGCAACGACACCGCCCAGTCCGGTGCCACCGCTGCGTCGCACTTTCCGTGCACCCGGTACGTGCCACGAACCACGGAGAATTTCCTGGCCACCGCCGGTGACGGAGATGGCGTAGCGCTGAGCGGAGTCCGCACGCGCAACTACTCCCACCGAGCCGATGGCGCCGTCTCGATCTTCTCAACGGTCCGCATCGACAGCGGGAGCATGGCGGGCGGCCAGATCGCTTTCGAGAACCTGCGCGGGGTGGGGCGCAGCTACCACAGGGCCTCCGGCTTCCACGCGCTGACCGTGTCGAGGATCGGCACACTGACCATCGGCGGAGTTCCCGTGCCCTTGCCGAACGACGGAGAGGAACGCGAAATCCTCATTCCTGGGTCAGGGACCCTCTACCTCAACTACGCGAGAACCAGCGAGAGCAGGTTCCATGCGGGTGCAACGGTGAACGTCCTGCGCTTCGTGGCCAACGACGGAACCGTCGAGCGAGTGGGCAAGGCGACCTCGCGGATCGACGGCCAGGTCGAGGGCGGCGTCTTCCGCGGTTCGGCCTGGGCGAGCGACGCCCGCACTGGCGGTCTCGCCGCCTTGGGTCGCGCTGCCGTGCGACCCATTCCCTGCGCAGGCACCAGGGGCAAGATCCTCGAATCCGGCAACGCCAACGCCACGGTGACCGAGGTCGGAGTGTTTGGAGCCCGCCGGTCCTTCGCCTATGGCATTCAGAGAGACAAGTCGGCCACCGGGTACACGCGCAGCGAGGTCGACAACGCGAGCTTCGGCGCCGGCGTGCTGGAGTTCCGCAACATCAAGGGCAGGGCCAACGTCACCCGTCAGGCGGACGGAGACCTGCTCAGGAACGCCAAGGGCACGGGGGTCGGCACGATCCGCGTCAACGGACAACAGGTCCCGACGCCGCCCGCTGGTGAGGCGCAGGACGTCGCTGGTCTCGGCAGCTACACAGTGCGGGTCGTCAACAAGACGCGCACCGGGATCGACGTCACCGGCATCATCGTCCGAATTGAAAACGGCACCCCGGCGGACCGCTCAGACGACACGGTCGTAAACCTTGCCCGCGCCACCCTAGGAATCAAGAGGGGCTGAACGGAATGCAACTGGGACGGCCCCCTCTCACCTTCGGGTGGGAGGGGGCGTTCGTCATGCCCGGGCCTTGCGACGGTTCAACCCCGGTCCGTTTGATGACTGGTGGTTCGGCCCTACCGGCGAACGAAGTGATGGGTCGCCCCTGGAGGCGGCGGTTGGGGGTGCTCAGCGATTAGGTGACGCAACGTCGACCTGGACCCCGACAGCACTGCCAGGTCCGCGTCCGAGCCGACGACGGCCTTTGACGTTACGCGACTCGCCCGGGCAACGCGGCTGGCGATCGCACCATGCTGACGCACCAGGCACCTGCAGAAACCGGGCCCTGCACCTTTTCGCAGTTATGTCCGGTTTAGAGGGTTTCTGGGGTGGACAGGCTCTACATGTCGAGACAGACGGGCGCGGCGCCGTACCCCCCTTCAGGACCCGCCCGTTTGGTATCCCCAAGCCACCGTCTCGACGCATGGGAGCGGCTGCTCACACCCGGTCCTGTGACGCGGGTTTCCCCGGCGCCTGGGAAGGCGCCGGGGGGACCAGCCCGCCACCCAAGCAACGGAGGCCGCCATGGTGACCAAGATGACCCGGAAGCCCCCGATGCATGACGACTTCCCCAAGGTCGGGCCTCTTCGAGCGGCCGCGAGCAGCGGCAGCGAGGTGGTGCACCTCGCTCGCCTTGTCGACGACCTTCCCGCGCGGCAGTCGCTGTGCGGCGAACTCGTGACGGTCTTCTGGCCCAACAGGCTGCTGATGGGCAACGCCTGCGGCCAGTGTGCCGGCCTGGCGCTCGAAGATGGCAGCACCTTTGCTCGGGACCGCCACGGTGCGCTGGTGAACCTCCAGCGCACCCGTCCTATCCCGCGTTGCCATAGTCGCTGAAGATGCACAGGCTGTGTCTGGCCCGGTACCTGCACTACTCCAAGAGCGTCAGCGAGACCTACCTCGGGTGGTTCGAGGCGGGGCGCGTCAACGACCGGCAGAGCCAGTTGGCGAGAACGCTTGCGTAGTTCTGGCGGGTGCGGGTGCCAGGTCCAGACGGGTCGCAAGGTGGCTGGCGACGTAGTCGGCGAGGGAGATGGCGCCCTCACCCGGGTCGCGCCAGGTACCGCGCACCATGTCGGCCCTGACCGTGGCGAGCCAGTCGTTGGCGTCCTTGCGGGTCGCAAAGGTATGCGGCGCCGCGCGGCTGGTCATGCGCGTCGGTGTAGCGGGCTGGATACCGGCCGGAGGGCGTTTTCCGGACGTTGCCGAAGCCTGAGCGTCCGGCGCGGCTCTTCCTGCGGGAGTAGCTGGTGACAGTCATGTGAGGGTCCTGACGGGTCAGGCGTGCTCGTTTCCGGGCACGCTGTGGCACGTAGTGGCACGAAGGCCGGTATGTGCCGCCGTTTGACCCATCAGGTCGAGAGTCGAAACCCCCGCCTGACCAGCGGTTCTACTTGCGTGGAGCCAAGGGGACTCGAACCCCTAACCCCCTGCTTGCAAAGCAGGTGCGCTACCAATTGCGCCATGGCCCCGGGAAGCGGAGGCGGTCAGCCCCGCTTGACGTTGTCGGTCGCCTCGGCCCAGAGCGCCTGCTCGTGCTTGGCATCCGAGCTCTTCTTCGCGGCGACGGCCGCGCCAGCGGCTGCGAGCGCGAGGAGCACGAGCTTCTTCATGTCGGGTTCCTTCGGTGGGCTGGGTCCTCGGCAGGAGGCGACGCGGTGGGCCTAACAGGACTTGAACCTGTGACCTCTTCCTTATCAGGGAAGCGCTCTAACCGTCTGAGCTATAGGCCCTCGAGGGGTGCGGCCCGTGGCTGGCCGACAGGGAAGATTACCGTAGGCCGCTCGACCGCCCCAAACCGGGAGAGCGGCCGGAAACTACCCTGCAGAGCCGGTCGCCCGGCCTACCGGTCCTCCTCGGCGAGCACGACCTCGAGGCCGCCCAGCAACGCCGCTGCGAGGTTGTAGAGGAACGCGCCGAGCGTGGCGATCACGGTGATCAGGATGACGTCGATGACGGCAACCAGCATCGTGAACCCGAGCACCCGGCTGAGCCCCAGGTAGTCCTCGATCCGGAAGCCGCTGCCGCTCTCGCCCACTACATCGCCGACGGCCTGGTTGATCGACACCCACACGCCGGCGGCGTCGAGCACCCACCACACCACGGACACCGCGACCACGGTGACGATGCCGAGTGCGACCGCGAGCAGGAACGCCGTCTTCATCACCGACCAGGGGTCGATGTGCGTCAGCCGCAGCCGGGCCTTGCGCACCCGCGTGGCCTTCGTTGCCGCCGGAGGAGCCGGCTTGGCCCCGGCACCCCGCGACCTCGACGCGCTGCCGGCCCGCACCGCCGCGAGGCGCTGCGCCGCGGTGGGCTTGGCGGTCGCCTCGTCGGGTAGCACCGGCCCGGAGGAGGCGTACGCCGCATTGATCCGCTCGGTCATGCCCGTGGCCTCAGCCCCGCCCTGGGCCCCGGACTGAGCCCCGGTCTGAGCACTGCCCTGACCGTCGCCCTGGGTCCGGCTCTCACCGGTGGCCACCCGTGCGGCGGGCGGCTTCCGGACACCCTCCGTGGCCGATTGGTCGGGAGCGGTGTCGCTCCCTCTGCGCTCGGTCATCAGAGCTCCTCGGTCTCGGCGCCGTCCCCGAGCTCGTCGCCCGGATCGCTCTCGATTGTGGCATCCGCTGCCAGATCGTCCGCGGCCCCGTCGATCGGGACCGCCGCCTCGGCCGGCATCCCGACCACCGGAGCCGTCGCCTCGAGCTGGTGCTCGAGGGTCGACTCGACGCTCCGCGCCACGACCGCCACCGCGTCGCCGCTGGTCACGCCGACGAACCTCACGCCCTTGGTGTCGCGGCTGGTGGGACGCAGGTGGTCGTCGATGCGGCTGCGGGTCACCTGTCCGGACTGCTTGATCGCCAGCACCTCGTCGCCGTCCACCACGATGAAGCCGCCGGCCAGGGTGCCCCGATCGTCGTCCTGCTTCATCGTCTTGATACCAAGGCCACCACGGGACTGGAGGCGGTACTCCTCGATCCGGCTGCGCTTGGCGAAGCCGCCGTCGGTGATCGTGAAGACGAACTGTTGCGGCGTGGTGGCGTCCTCCGCGTGCGGCCGGATGACCGACATCGACAGCAGGGTGTCCTGCCCGCGGAACTCCATGCCCTTCACCCCGGACGTCGCCCGGCCCATCGGCCGCAGCTGGGTGTCGTCGGCACGGAACCGGATCGCCTGGCCCTTGCGGGAGATCAGCAGGATGTCGTCGTCGGGCCCGCAGAGCTCGGCGCCGATCAGCTCGTCGGACTCCCCGTCCTGGTCGTCGCGGAAGTTGATCGCGATGACGCCGGCCTGCCTCGGCGAGTTGTAGTCGCCCAGCCGGGTCTTCTTGACCAGCCCGTTGCGGGTGGCGAGCACGAGGTACGGCGCCTGCTCGTAGTCGCGGATCGCAAGCACCTGGGCGATCCGCTCGTCGGGCTGGAAGCTGAGCAGACCGGCGACGTGCCCACCCTTGGCGTCACGCGAGGCCTCGGGCAGGTTGTAGGCCTTGGTCCGGTAGACCCGGCCGGCCGTGGTGAAGAACAGCAACCAATGGTGGTTGCTCGTGGCCATGAAGTGCTCGACCACGTCGTCGCCGCGCAGCGTGGCCCCGCGGACACCCTTCCCGCCCCGCTTCTGGGTCCGGTACAGGTCGGCCCGGGTGCGCTTCGCATAGCCGCCGCGGGTGATCGAGACGACGAGCTCCTCGTCGGGGATCAGGTCCTCCATGGACAGGTCACCGTCCGCGGCGATGAACTGCGAGCGGCGCTCGTCGCCGTACTTCGCCACGATCGCGGCGAGCTCCTCGGAGATGATGCGCCGCTGCCGCTCGGGGCTGCCCAGGATGTTCTCGAGGTCGGCGATGACCAGCTCGAGCCGAGCCAGCTCGTCGACGATCTTCTGACGTTCCAGCGCCGCGAGTCGGCGAAGCTGCATGTCGAGGATGGCGGTGGCCTGCACCTCGTCGATGCCGAGCAGCGCCATCAACCCCTCGCGCGCCTCGTTGACGTCGGGGCTGCGCCGGATCAGCGCGATGACGTCGTCGAGGGCGTCGAGGGCCTTGACCATGCCTCGGTAGATGTGCGCCTCGCGCTCGGCCTTGCGGAGCCGGTACCGGGTCCGGCGCTGGATGACCTCGACCTGGTGGGTGACCCAGTTGCTGACGAACTGGTCCAGGGTGAGGGTGCGCGGCACTCCGTCGACGAGCGCGAGCATGTTCGCGGCGAAGTTCGTCTGCAGCTCGGTGTGCTTGAAGAGGTTGTTGAGCACCACCCGGGCGACCGCGTCGCGCTTGAGGACCACGATGAGCTGCTGGCCGGTGCGCGCCGAGGTGTTGTCCTTGACGTCGGCGATGCCCTGCACCTTGCCGGAGTCCGCGAGCTCGGCGATCTTCATCGCCAGGTTGTCGGGGTTGACCTGGTAGGGCAGCTCACTGATGACGAGCTGGGTGCGCCCACGGCTGTCCTCGTCGACCTCCACGACCGCGCGCATCGTCACCGAGCCCCGACCGGTGCGATAGGCCTGCTCGATCCCGTGCCGCCCCACGATGAGCGCCTTGGTCGGGAAGTCGGGACCCTTGACCCGCTCCAGCAGCGCCGCGAGCAGCTCCTCACGGGAGGCGTCCGGGTGCTCCAGCGCCCACTGGACGCCGTCGGCGACCTCGCGCAGGTTGTGCGGCGGGATGTTGGTGGCCATGCCGACCGCGATACCGGCGCTGCCGTTGACCAGCAGGTTCGGGAAGCGGCTCGGCAGGATCGACGGCTCCTGCGAGCGCCCGTCGTAGTTGGGCGTGAAGTCGACGGTGTCCTCGTCGATGTCGCGGACCATCTCCATGGCCAGCGGCGCCATCTTGCACTCGGTGTAGCGCATCGCCGCCGCGGGGTCGTTGCCCGGGGAGCCGAAGTTGCCCTGGCTGTCGACCAGCGGCGCCCGCATCACCCACGGCTGCGCGAGCCGGACGAGGGTGTCGTAGATCGCCGAGTCGCCGTGCGGGTGGTACTGACCCATCACCTCGCCGACCACGCGGGCGCACTTGGAGAAGCCCCGGTCCGGCCGGTAGCCGCCGTCGTACATCGCGTAGAGGACCCGGCGGTGCACCGGCTTGAGCCCGTCGCGTACGTCGGGGAGCGCCCTGCCGACGATGACCGCCATCGAGTAGTCGATGTAGGAGCGCTGCATCTCGACCTGCAGCTCGACAGGCTCGATGCGCCCCCCGAGGGGGCCGGGCTCCGTGGGGGTGTCAGTCACGTGTCACTTCCCTTGTCGTACGACGGGTGTCCAGGTTCGGCGAGCCCGACATCAGGGGACGCCGCCGCCGGGCTCGCCCTCAGATGTCGAGGAACCGGACGTCCTTGGCGTTGCGCTGGATGAACGAGCGGCGCTGCTCGACGTCCTCCCCCATGAGGATCATGAACATCTCGTCGGCCCGTGCCGCATCCTCCAGCTGCACCTGGAGCAGCAGTCGGTTGTCGGGGTCGAGGGTGGTGTCCCACAGCTCGTCCGGGTTCATCTCGCCGAGCCCTTTGTAGCGCTGCACCGGGTTTTCCTTGGGCAGCTTCTTGCCGGCGTCGATCCCGGCCGCGATGACCGCGTCACGCTCGGCGTCGGAGTAGACGAACTCGTGCTCGTGGGGCTTGTTCCACCGGATCCGGTAGAGCGGTGGCTGCGCGAGGTAGACGTAGCCGGCCTCGATGAGCGGCCGCATGAAGCGGAACAGCAGGGTCAGCAGCAGCGTGCGGATGTGGTGACCGTCCACGTCGGCATCGGCCATCATCACGATCTTGTGGTAGCGGACCTTCTCGAGGTCGAACTCGTCGTGGATGCCGGTGCCCAGCGCCGAGATGATCGCCTGGACCTCGTTGTTGGCCAGCACCTTGTCGATGCGGGCCTTCTCGACGTTGAGGATCTTGCCGCGGATCGGGAGGATCGCCTGGATGCGGGGATCGCGGCCGCCCTTGGCCGAGCCGCCCGCCGAGTCCCCCTCGACGACGAAGATCTCGCACTCCTCGGGGTTGGTCGACTGGCAGTCGGCGAGCTTGCCGGGCAGTCCACCCCCTCCGAGAAGTCCCTTGCGGGAGCGGGCGAGCTCGCGGGCCTTGCGGGCGGCGAGCCGGGCCTGGGCGGCGGACATCGCCTTGCGGACGATGTCCTTGCCCTCGCCGGGGTTCTGCTCCAGCCACGCCCCGAGCTGGTCGTTGACCACCCGCTGCACGAACCCCTTGACCTCGGTGTTGCCGAGCTTGGTCTTGGTCTGACCCTCGAACTGCGGCTCGGCCAGCTTCACCGAGACGATCGCCGTCAGCCCCTCGCGGACGTCGTCGCCGGAGACGCGGTCCTCCCGCTTCCTGATGAGGTTCCACTCCTCGCCCCAGATGTTGACCAGCGTGGTCAGCGCGGAGCGGAAGCCCTCCTCGTGGGTGCCGCCTTCATGGGTGTTGATGGTGTTGGCGAACGTGTGCACGGACTCGGTGTAACCGGTGTTCCACTGCATCGCGACCTCCAGGCTGAGCCCGGACCGGCTGTCCTGCCCCGCTTCGGCCTCGAAGCTGATGACGCTCGGGTGCGCCGGGTCGCGGCGGCGGTTGAGGTGCTCCACGTAGTCGACGAGCCCGCGCTCGTAGAGGAAGGTGCGCTCGAGCGCGCCCCCGTCGGCCACGTGCGGCTCGGCCTCCGGCTGCAGCTCGTTGTTCTCGACGGTCGCGTCCCCGACGGCCTCGGCGATGGCGACCGCCTGCACCCGCCGGTCACGGACGACGATCTCGAGGCCCTTGTTGAGGAACGCCATCTCGCGGAAGCGGTTGGTGATCGTCTCGAAGCTGTAGTCGGTCGTCTCGAAGATGTCCTCGCTCGCCCAGAACCGCGTGGTCGTGCCGGTCTCCTCGGTCGGCTCGTGCCGCTCGAGGTCGGCGTCGGGCACGCCGTAGGTGTAGGACTGGGTCCACCGGTAGCCGTCCCGCTTGACCTCGACCTCGAGGCGCTCACTCAGCGCGTTGACGACCGAGACGCCCACGCCGTGGAGCCCACCGGAGACCTTGTAGCCGCCTCCGCCGAACTTGCCTCCGGCGTGCAGGACGGTGAGCACGACGGTGACCGCGGGGATGCCCTCGACCGGGTGGATGTCGACCGGAATGCCGCGACCGTTGTCGACGACCTCGACCCCGCCGCCCTCGAGCAGCGTGACCACGATCCGGTCGCAGTAGCCGGCCAGCGCCTCGTCTACGGAGTTGTCCACGACCTCCCACACCAGGTGGTGCAACCCGCGCTCCCCGGTGGAGCCGATGTACATGCCGGGCCGCTTGCGCACCGCCTCCAGCCCCTCGAGGACCTGGATGGCCGAGGCGTCGTACGACGGGACGGCGGCCACGGGACCGTCGAGCGCGGGACCGCCGGGGGGGTCGACCGCGGGGTCCGGGGTCGGGGTCGGAGCGGGGTTCGGGGCGGAACTCGGGGGCGGGGTGACCGTCTCGTCGGGCAAGGACCGTCCTCTGCTGCAGGAGTCGCCGAGCGACCGGTGGACATGGAACCGACAGGCACGTCACGCCCGGGAGCGGAACCTGCGCATGGAAGGTCGTCCCTCTGCGGCGTGTGCTGCCGGAACGACGACCTCGCTTCACATCTTACCGGGTCTCAGCCCCGGATCGGGACCGCCATCCCCCGTGGGTACCCGTGACTCTGGGGAAAACCGGCGATTGTGGGGCTTGCAGAGGCACCTGGAGCCCTTGACAGGGGGTGGCATGAGTCCCCATACCCGGCCGCCGCCTCTCCGGGCCGTTGCAGGACCCCCAGCAGCAGGGCAGCCACACCAGCACGCCGACGAGCTCAGCCGTAGGTGTCGCGCGGACCGCGCCCGTCCCGCAGCGACCGGCGACCGTGCTTCCAGCTCGGCGCCGAGGGACCGCGTACGTCGATGAGCGCGACCGTGCCGTCACCGAGCTCCTGGTTCAGACGACGGACGACCGTGGCCGCCAGCAACCGCATCTGGGTCGCCCAGGCCGTCGAGTCGGTCTGCACCACGAGACGCGGGCCCGAGCCACCCTCCTCCTCACGGACGTAGGACACCGGTCGCACGTGCTGGGCGACCTCACGGCCCACGATCGCGTCCCACCGCGCGAACACTCCGTGGACGCGGACGTCGTTGCCCCACCCCTGCTCGGCGACCAGCCGGCCGAGGGTGGCGTCAAGCGTCTGTGGATCGCGGTCGTCGGGGTAGGAGCCGGATGCCTGCGGGTCCGGTCGCGGAGCCCGCCGCCGGCCACGACGCTGCGTCGCCCGCCCACCGGCGAGCGAGCGCGCAACGCTCCGGGCGAGGTCGAGGCCGGTGTCGCGGTGGTCAGGAGCGCCGGCGGCCTCGCCCTCACCGGGCTTCTCCGGTCGGTCGGGTGACGCCCCGGTCACACCGAGCCCTCACGACGTACGTCGATGCGGGTGCCGGACAGGACGGCGGGCACGTCGGCGGCAACCGCCGCGGTGACGAGCAGCTGCTCGGTGTCGGCCACCAGCTCGGCGAGCCGTTCCCTGCGGTCCACGTCCAGCTCGGCGAAGACGTCGTCGAGGATGAGCACCGGGTCGTCGCCGTCGGAGCGCAGCAGGTCGAAGGACGCCAGCCGCAGCGCCAGCGCGAACGACCACGACTCGCCGTGCGAGGCGTAGCCACGGACCGGCAGGGTCCCCACCGCGAGTGCCAGCTCGTCGCGGTGCGGCCCGACGAGGGTGATGCCGCGTTGCAGCTCGTCGCCGCGGCGGGACGCCAGCTCGTGGGTGAAGGCCTCCGCGATGCGCCGGCGCAACGAACCACCCTCCGCAGACACCGCCGTGTCCGGTCCGCCCTGGACCGGGACGTCGAGCGGTACCGACGGAAGGTAGCGGACCGAGGCCTCGTTGCGACCGGCGTCCTTGGCGACCGCAGCGTAGGCCTGCGCCACCAGTGGGGCGAGCTCGTCGACCAGACCGATGCGGGCCTCGACCAGCTCGGCGCCCGTCCGCACGAGCTGGTCGTTCCAGACCGACAGGGTGCTGTCGAAGTACTCGCTGCCGCGCCGACGGTCCGCCGCCGCGTTCTTCAACAGGGCGTTTCGCTGCCGCAGCACCCGGTCGTAGTCGGCACGTACCCCCGCCAGCCGTGGCAGCCGCAGCACCATGAGGTCGTCGAGGAAGCGACGACGTTCGGCGGGGTCGCCCTTGACCAGGGCCAGGTCCTCCGGCGAGAAGAGCACGGTGCGGAGGAGACCGACCAGATCCCTCGAGCGCGGCATCGGCGACCGGTTGACCCGCGCGCGATTCGCCCGACCGGGGTTGATCTCGACCTCGAGCACCGCCTCGCGTCCGTCCTTGACCACTGCCGCGGTCACCGTGGCCCGCTCGGCTCCCTGCTTGACCAGGGGTGCGTCGGCGGCCACCCGGTGCGAGGACAGCCGCGACAGGTAGTCGACCGCCTCGACGAGGTTGGTCTTCCCCTGCCCGTTGCTGCCGACGAACGTCGTCACGCCCGGCGACAGCGTCAGGTCGAGCTCGTCGTAGGACCGGAAGGAGTGCAGGACGAGCCGCGAGACGTGCACCGGCCCGGCTCAGCCATCGGTGGGCCGGGCGTCTTCGCCCCGCACGTCCGCCCGCACCTCATGCCCGCCGAACTGGTTCCGCATCGCGGCCACCGCCTTCATCGCGGGGCTGTCGTCCTGGCGGGAGTTGAACCGTGCGAAGAGCGCCGCGGCGATCGCCGGCATCGGTACGGCGTGCTCGATGGCCGCCTCCACCGTCCACCGCCCCTCGCCGGAGTCCTCGACGTAGCCTTGGATGCCCTTGAAGTCGGAGTCCTCCTCCAGCGCGGCCACCAGCAGGTCGAGCAGCCACGACCGGATCACGGTGCCGTGTCGCCATGAGCGGAACACGTCGGTGACGTTGTGGAGGGTGCCGGCCGCCTGGAGCAGCTCGTAGCCCTCGGCGTACGCCTGCATCACGGCGTACTCGATGCCGTTGTGCACCATCTTCGCGAAGTGACCGGCCCCGACGTCACCGGCATGCACCCAGCCGAAGTCGCCCTCGGGCCGCAGCGCGTCGAAGATCGGCTGTGCCTTCTCGACGCTCTCCGCCGACCCGCCCGCCATGAGGGCGTAGCCGTTCTCCAGCCCCCAGACTCCTCCGGAGACGCCGCAGTCGAGGAAGCCGATGCCCTTCTCGCCCAGCATCGCCGCGTTGTCCTGGTCGTGGTTCCACCGGGAGTTGCCACCGTCGATGACCAGGTCACCTTCCGACAGCAGCCCTGACAGCTCGCGGATGGTGGCGTCGGTCGCCTCGCCCGCGGGCACCATGACCCACACGATCCTCGGGCTCGGCAACGCTTCGACCATGGCCGTCAACGACTCTGTGTCGGCGAGGTCCTGGTTGCGGTCGTAGCCCACGACGGTGTGACCGGCGCGCCGCATCCGCTCGCGCATGTTGCCGCCCATCTTGCCGAGTCCGACGAGCCCGATGTCCATGCGTCCTCCTGCGTTGGTCCCGCATCCTGCAACGCCTGGCCTCGGCTGGCCCGGCGTGTCCTCACCGTACGCGCGCTCAGCCCAGCAGTCGCCGTGGCATCAGCAAGTACTGGAAGGCGGTGTCACGCTCACCGTCACCATCGGGGATCCCGGTGATGACCGCCGGCTTGGCCGGCAGCGTGAACGCCACCTCCACCACCGGCTGCTCGATGGCAGTGAGCCCGTCGAGCAGGAACTGCGGGTTGAACCCCGTGGTGATCGGGTCGCCCTTCACCTGGGCGTCGATGCGCTCGGTCGCCACCGCCTCGTCGCCGTGGCCGGCATCGAGCGTCAGGCCGTTGTCATCGAACATCAGCTGGACCGCGGTGTTCCGCTCGGCCACCAGGGAGACCCGCTTCACGGCCTCGATGAACGCGGCGCGGTCGAGGCGGGCGACGGTGCGGTGCTCGGTCGGGAAGAGCGTGCGGACCCGGGGGAACTCGCCGTCGAGGAGGCGGGTCGTGGTCCGCCGTACGCCGCCGGCGACCTCGCCCTGGAAGCCGATGAGCCCCTCGCCGGTGCCGGACCCCGCAAGGGCGATCGTCACCGTGGAGCCGGCGGTCAGTGCTCGGGCGGTGTCGGCCAGCACCCGGGCCGGCACCAGCGCGTTGGCCTCGGCATCGGTGGCATCGGGATTCCAGGTGAGCTCGCGCAGCGAGAGGCGGAAGCGGTCGGTGGCCAGCAACGACATCATCTCGCCGTCGATCTCGATGCGGACGCCGGTGAGGACCGGCAGCATGTCGTCACGGCCGGCCGCAGTGACCGCCTGGCCCACGGCCTGGGCGAACAGCTCACTGCTCACGGTGCCGCTCGACTCCGGCATCGCAGGCAGCGTGGGGTACTCGTCGACCGGCATCGTCTGCAGCGTGAACTTCGCCTGGCCGCAGGTCAGCACCACCTTGGCGCCGTCCAGCGCCATGTGCACCGGCTTGTTGGGCAGGCTGCGGCAGATGTCGGCGAGCAGCCGCCCCGACACCAGCGCCTTGCCGTCGTCCTGGACCGACGCCGGCACGGTGGCCCGCGCCGACGTCTCGTAGTCGAAGGTCGACAACACGAGGCCGTCGCCGCTGTCGTCGGTCTCGACGAGCAGACCGGCCAGGACAGGCGCGCTGGGGCGGAGCGGAAGGCTGCGGGCGGCCCAGGCGACGGCGTCGGTGAGGACGTCACGTTCCACGCTGAACTTCACGAGGTGGTGCCTCCTGGCTTGCCGGCTGTCGAGGGCACCGGAGCCGAGCTCGCCGGCTGAAACGGTGCGGGAAAGCATCCTGCCACGGGCCTCGGCGCTTGGGGAGGTCGGCCGTCGGAGCGGGTTCTCCCCAGGGTGGGCGCCCCGGTGAAGTTCTGCTGTCGAGGAGCCAGAAGGATTCTCGTCGTCGTCGTAGCCTCTGTGGATACTGTGGAGAACCGAGGTATCAGCAGGTCAGGAGTCGTTTTGACCTCGAGCGACCCTGTGGACATCCGACCCGGTAAGCATCGCTGCTTGTGCAGCGAACGACAGGACTCGCCGACGCGGCCCTGGTTCTGCACACAAGCTGCCCCGCGGACGCCCGTTGATCCACAGGCCCGTCCCCAACCGGCTCCGTCCGTTCGACTCATCCTTGACGGGCCTGGTGCTTGATCCGGTTGGTCAGCTCGGTGACCCGGTTGAAGGTGCTCCGCCGCTCCGCCAGCTCGGCCCGGATCCGGTTGTTGGCGTACATCACCGTGGTGTGGTCCCGGCCGCCGAACTGCTGACCGATCTTCGGCAGTGACATGTCGGTGAGCTCACGGCAGAGGTACATGGCGATCTGACGACCGGTGACCAGGTTGCGTGAGCGGCTGGGTCCGCAGAGGTCCTCGATCGAGAGCCCGAAGTACGACGAGGTCTGCGCGATGATGAGACTGGCTGTGATCTGGGGCTCCGCGCCTTGCGGGATGAGGTCCTTGAGCACGATCTCGCTCAGCGTGAGGTCGACAGGCTGACCGTTGAGGCTCGCGAAGGCCGTCACCCGGATCAGCGCACCCTCGAGCTCGCGGATGTTCGTCTGGATCTTCGAGGCGATGAACTCCAGCACCTCCGGTGGCGCTGTCAGCCGCTCGAGCGCTGCCTTCTTGCGCAGGATGGCGATCCGGGTCTCCAGGTCAGGCGGCTGGACGTCGGTGATCAGCCCCCACTCGAACCGGTTCCGCAGCCGGTCCTCGAGGGCCTCCAGCCGCTTGGGCGGCCGGTCGGAGGTGATGACGATCTGCTTGCTGGCGTTGTGCAGGGTGTTGAACGTGTGGAAGAACTCCTCCTGGGTCTGGATCTTGCCCTCGAGGAACTGGATGTCGTCGATGAGGAGCACGTCCACGTCGCGGTAGCGACGGTGGAAGGTCGAGGTCTTGTCGTCGCGGATCGCGTTGATGAACTCGTTGGTGAACTCCTCACTCGAGACGTAGCGGACCCGCGCCCCGGTGAAGAGGCTTCTCACGTAGTGGCCGATCGCGTGCAGCAGGTGGGTCTTGCCGAGTCCGGAGTCCCCGTAGATGAGGAGCGGGTTGTACGCCTTGCCCGGCGCCTCAGCAGCCGCGACCGCAGCGGCGTGGGCGAAACGGTTGGAGGAGCCGATCACGAAGGTGTCGAACACGTACTTCGGGTTGAGACGGGTCTCGAGGACGCTTCCCGATCGAGCGGCGGAAGCCGCCGGGTCCGTGCCGCTGGCGACAAACGGATTTGTCGACTTGTCGGGAAAGGTGTCTGTCGACGTGTCGAGAGAGCTGATCGGGGACGCGTCACCGACCGGCTCGGGGGCGGACAGCTCCGGGTCCACGGTGACCGCCAGTCGGACCGAGTGCCCGAACGCGGTCTCGAGCGCGTCTTCGAGCCAGGTGCGCAGGCGACCCTCGAGCCGCGCGCGGGTGAACTCGTTCCCCACGGCGATGATCGCGTTGCCCTCGTGCATGCCCAGGGGCTTGCTGGCAGCCAGCCACACCCGTTGGTTGGGCGGCAGGTCGCCGAGGAGCTCCCGCCACACCGTGAGCAGGTCCCCCGTGGGGCGAGGGCGGCCCGAGGGGGTCGGCTGAGGAGGGATCATCGGCGGGGACACTCCACCGTCCGGACCGTCCGGACCCGCGCCGCTCTGGACCTGTTCGCTGCCGTCGGTCTCGCGCTCGTGTGCCACTCGTCAGGGTCCTGCTTCCTTGTGTTTGCGGGGGCCAGGTCACGGCACTCCAGGGGCGTCACGCAAGAGGCCGGGGAGCACCGCGACGGTGCTCCGGACTACTCCACACCCTTATCCACAGGTTGTGCATTCGGCGTCCAGTCTGGTAGTAGCCGTCCGGGGCCGGCGGCTCTCCCAGACACGCCCGCACGGGGGCGCGCGAGACGAATGCCCGACCTGGCCGCAGGTCGCGCTGTCGGGAAAGGGGAGAACCGGCGAGGGAAGCCTCGGAACCAGGGACGACGCTAACAAGGCGGCGACCCGGTGAGCAAGCCGTTCTCCACAGGCTGTATGTACCCGTCCCTACGGATCCGGCGGGCGGGCACCAGCGAGTTTGACCCTCCTGAGAGAGCCACGTACCGTGGTGCGGTCGGCCGAGTCGATCAGTGCTCCGTGTCCGCGTCCGCCGCCACCGCGAACGACGCGCCGAGCACCTTGGCCACCCCAGGGCGTCCCACTATCCACAGCCGGAGAGAGCCTCGTGAGCAAGCGTACGTACCAGCCGAACAACCGTCGTCGCGCGAAGACGCACGGGTTCCGTCTCCGGATGCGCACGCGTGCCGGCCGGGCGATCCTCTCCGCCCGCCGGAGCAAGGGTCGCCAGAAGCTGGCGGTCTGAGGCGTTCGGGGTCCGGGGCGGGCCACGGCCGGGTCTGCGCAATGTTGGATCGGGCACACCGACTCACTGAGCATCGCCAGTTCGACGCGACCATCCGCGGCGGTCGCAGAGCCGGTGCGCCGTCGTTGGTCGTGCATGTCCGCGTCATGGGTGAGCCGGCCGACGGAACGACGCGCGCTGGTTTCGTGGTCGGCAAGGCCGTGGGTAACGCCGTGGAGCGCAACCGCGTGAAGCGGAGGCTGCGTCACCTGGTGCGGGACCGGCTGGACCGGCTCCCTGGCGGCAGCGCGATCGTGGTGCGCGCCCTCCCTCCGGCCGTCACCGCGACGCCGGGGCAACTTGCCGCTGAGCTCGACGGTGCGGTGACCCGCGCGCTGCGGCCGAGCAGGCAGTCGTGAGACAGCTGCTCATCTGGCTGTTGAGGACCTATCGGTTCACCATCAGTCCTCTCTATGGCCAGGTCTGCCGCTTCCACCCGTCATGCTCGGCGTACGCCTTGGAGGCGGTCACCGTCCACGGCGCCGGTCGGGGCACCTGGCTTGCCGTGCGCCGCGTCGGCAGATGCCATCCTTGGGCCGCCGGCGGGTACGACCCCGTCCCGCCTACCGATCCCGGGAAACAGCCGGCTGCGCCGGACATCCGGGAGCCGATTGCTGCCCACACCGAGGGAGCCTGAGTGTTAGACCTTCTGGGAACGATCGGCGGAGCCATCATGGCGCCGCTCTACTTCATCACCTCGGTGGTGCTGTCGGGCTTCCACCACCTCTTCGGGCTCGTGTTCGGCGACGACTCCGGCGCCGCGTGGGCGCTGTCCATCGTCGGCCTGACACTGGTGATCAGGGCGGCGCTGATCCCGCTCTTCGTGCGACAGATCAAGTCGAGCCGCAACATGCAGCTCATCCAGCCTCGAGTGCGCGAGCTGCAGAAGAAGTACTCGCACGACCGCGAGAAGCTGGCGCAAGAGACGATGGCCCTCTACAAGGAGACCGGTACGAACCCGTTCTCCTCCTGCTTGCCGCTGATCCTGCAGATGCCGATCTTCCTGGCGCTGTTCCGGCTGCTCGACCAGGCGGCCAAGGGCAACCGCCGTGGCGTGCTGACCACCAAGCAAGTCGAGTCGCTCTCCGAGGCCAAGATCTTCGGTGCTCGGATCGCGGACACCTTCACAGGAGCAGAGGGCGACACCGCGGGCCAGGTCAGGATCCTCGCGGCGCTGCTGGTGGTCGCCATGACTGCGACGACGTTCTTGACCCAGCGGCAGCTGATGACCAAGAACATGCCGCCCGACGCGCTCACCGGGCAGTACGCGCAGCAGCAGAAGCTTCTCCTCTACGTGCTCCCTGTCGTCTTCGCCGTCGGCGGCATCGCCTTCCCGATCGGTGTCATCTTGTACTGGACCACGTCGAACCTGTGGACGATGGGTCAGCAGTTCTACGTCATCCGCAACAACCCTGCGCCCGGCACGCCCGCAGAAGCCGCCAAGCAACGGCGGGTCGAGGAGAAGGCACGGAAGAAGGGCGGTGGCACCGCCACGGTGCCCTCGGCTGAGGCCGCGCCCTCGGCGCCGCTGACCACGGAGGCGCCGGCGCCGCGCCAGCAGCCGAAGAAGCAGTCGCGAGAGCAACGGAAGAAGAGCAGACCAGCCAATCCCGGCAGCGGCTCGCCTCGACCGTCGCCCGGGGCCAAGTAACCCGCACGAAGCCAGCGGGGCGAGCCGGCCTGACCCATCCGAGGAGGAACCAACTGTGGACAACCAGCTGACGGAGTCGGCCGCCGAGGCGTCGGCACCCGACGTCCTCGACTCGACCGACGAATCGTCGCGCGCGGAGCAGCTCGAGCGCGAGGGGGACATCGCGGCGGACTATCTGGAGGAGCTTCTCGACATTGCGGACCTGGACGGTGATCTGGACATGGACGTCGAAGGCGACCGTGCCTCGGTCTCCATCGTCGGTGGAGACCTCCAGCGTCTGGTAGGCGAGGACGGCGAGGTTCTCGACGCGCTGCAGGAGCTGACCCGTCTCGCCGTGCTGCGGGAGACCGGCGAGCGGTCCCGACTGATGCTGGACATCGGGGGGCACCGGGCGGAACGCCGACGGGTGCTCGAGGAGCGCGCGCGAGAGGCCGTCGCGCGCGTGACGGAAGCCGGTGAGCCGGTGTCGCTCGAGCCCATGACGCCGTTCGAGCGCAAGGTCGTCCACGATGTCGTCGCCGACGCCGGGCTGAACTCGGACTCCGAGGGTGTGGAACCCAGCCGGTACGTCGTGGTGCGACCCGGTTGACGGATGGCGGACCACGTTTCACGTGAAACACCCCCGACGCCGGTGGAGGCGGAGGGGGTGTTCTCGTCTGCGCTGCCGGTGGCCGAGCGGTTCGCGGAGCTGTTGGCCGGTCCAGGCATCGAACGCGGCCTTCTCGGTCCCCGGGAGCTTCCGCGGCTCTGGGAACGCCATCTGCTCAACTGCGGCGTCCTGACCGACGTGGTTCCCGGCTCCGTCGAGGTGTGCGACGTGGGGACCGGTGCCGGACTCCCCGGGGTGGTCATGGCCATCAGGCGTCCGGATCTTCTGGTCGCGCTGGTGGAACCGCTCCTCCGGCGGACCACCTTCCTCGAGGAGGTGGTGACGCAGCTGGAGCTGAGCAACGTGGAGGTGGTTCGGGCCCGCGCGGAATCGCTCCACGGACGGCGGACGTTCGACCTCGTCACCTCCCGCGCGGTGGCGCCCCTCCCGAAGCTGCTCGGCTGGTGCCTTCCCTTGACGCGCCGAGGGGGACACGTGTTGGCGATGAAGGGCTCGTCGGCTGCCGAGGAGCTCGCGGCCGCTGCCGACGTGCTGCTCCGGCTGGGCGGACAAGAGCCGGAAGTGCTCTCCATCGGCACGGACTCACTGACTTTCCCCACCACGGCGGTGCGCGTGCGGTCGGGGGGGTCACGGCGACTACGTTGAGGCATCCGCAAGGAAACTCATCGCTTCGCTCACGTTGCTCATGGCGTGGCGTCGCCCAGGAGGGAGCAGCGTGTCGGGTCGCAGGTCGGACGGCGTCAGCGAGGTCCAGGGCGGACTCGGGTGGCCGTTCAGCTCCAGACGCCGGAGCCGAAGCAGGCTGGGTTGGCCGACGTCGGGATCGCCGGTGGCCATGGACCAGCCGGTGAGCGGGCCGGACCTGGGACCCGCTCCACAGTCCCTGGGCGCTCCACCGATCCACACAGCGGGCCCAGTCATGCCCGTGGCCGCATCGCCGATGCCACCGGTGACCGTCCCGACGAGCGCCGGCGATGCGATTGACGGCATTCGCACGTCGACGCGGGCTAGGGAAGCCGGCCAGGAAGCCGGCTTGGAGGCTTCCGTCCTCTCGGAGGCTGGTACAGATCACCCCCGTCCTGGCGGCGCAGTCGCCGACAGTGCGGAGCCCGGCGGCAGCGTCCAGCTCCGTGAGCGCACCGCGCCTGCAGTGCCCGCTCCCCGGGCGCCTTCCCCCCAAGGGCCGGAAACTTCTCCTCATGCGCCTTCGGCGCCCTTCGGGGCCCCCGTTTCACGTGAAACAGGTGCACCGGTGCCGGGAGGCGCGCTGACGGCGCCCCCGACGCCAACCGCCGAAGGGGCGGACGCAACCCCGCTGGCGACCGCGGTGGAGTACTCCCTGCGACTGCGGGCGGAGTTGCGCATGAAGCAACCGTTCCCCCGGCCCGTCCGGACCCGCGTGATGGTGGTCGCCAACCAGAAGGGCGGTGTCGGCAAGACGACCTCGACGGTCAACCTCGCCGTCACCATGGCTCACCACGGGCTCCGTGTGCTCGTGGTCGATCTGGACCCCCAGGGAAATGCTTCGACCGCTCTCGCGATCGATCACCACCGCGACACGCCGTCCTCCTATGACGCGCTCGTCGACGGCACGCCGCTGGCCGACATCGTGCAGGAGAGCCCGGAGGCACCGGGGCTCTTCGTGATCCCGGCCACCATCGACCTGGCCGGCGCCGAGATCGAGCTGGTCAGCGTCGTCGCGCGTGAAAACCGGCTCCGGAAGGCCCTCCACGGTTACGACCTCGTCTTCGGTACGGGCGACGACCGCATCGACTACGTGCTCATCGACTGCCCGCCATCGCTCGGGCTGCTGACTCTCAACGCCCTGGTGGCGGCGGACGAGCTGCTGCTCCCGATCCAGACCGAGTACTACGCCCTGGAGGGCGTCGGTCAGCTCCTGGAGACGGTCGATCTCGTGCGAACGAACCTCAACCCGGACCTGGCCATCTCCACGGTGCTGCTCACCATGTTCGACGCCCGCACGCGCCTCTCCGCCGCGGTCGCCGACGAAGTTCGACAGCACTTCGGCGAGCGCGTCCTCAAGACTGCGATCCCGCGATCGGTGCGGGTGTCGGAAGCTCCCAGTCACGGGAAGAGCGTGATGACCTACGACCCGGCATCCCCTGGAGCACTCAGCTACCTGGAAGCGGCCCGCGAACTGACGAGCAAGGGAGAGCAAGCAGGATGAGCGACAGAACGCCTCCGCGGCGTGGACTCGGGCGGGGACTCGGCTCCCTGATCCCCACCGGGCCGATTCCCACGCACCCGTCCAGCGATCGGCCGGCCGGTCAGGGCGGCCGTCAGGGCGCCGACGACGAGGACAGCGCCAGCAACCCGCCGCCGGCCATGACCCTGACCGAGGCGATGCCCGCGGGACCGCCGGCCGACGGGGGCGTCCCCGCCGACTGGATCGGTCGGCTTCCCGGCCAGACGCAACCAGGTGATCGCCCGGGACCGCCCCCGATGTCCGAACCGTCTGCAATCGGCGCTACGAAGGAGGCGGCACTACGGCCGGTGCAGGGCGCCTACTTCGCCGAGCTGCCGGTGAGCGTCATCTCGCCCAATCCGCGCCAGCCGCGTCAGGTGTTCGACGAGGAAGCGATGGCCGAGCTCGTGCACTCGATCCGCGAGGTGGGGCTGTTGCAGCCTGTCGTCGTGCGCAGGACCGGCGACGCCACCTACGAGCTCGTCATGGGAGAGCGGAGGTGGCGCGCGACGCAGGAGGCGGGGCTCGACACCATCCCCGCGATCGTTCGCGACACCGGGGACGACGCCCTGCTGCGGGATGCGCTTCTCGAGAACCTGCACCGCGCGCAGCTGAACCCGCTGGAGGAGGCGGCCGCCTACCAGCAGCTCCTCGACGACTTCGGGTGCACGCACGACGAGCTCGCCGCCCGGATCGGCCGGAGCCGTCCGCAGATCAGCAACACCATCCGGCTGCTGCGGCTGTCCCCGCCCGTGCAGCGGCGGGTGGCCGCGGGAGTGCTCTCCGCCGGCCATGCCCGGACACTGCTCGCGCTCGAGGACGAAGCGACCCAGGACCGCGTCGCCGGTCGCGTCGTGGCCGAGGGCATCTCGGTGAGAGGGCTGGAGGAGCTGGTGGCCGTGGGCGATCTCGGCTCGGAGCCGGTGCGCACCCAGCGGTCAGCGAGGCCGAGCTCGCCCGCGTTGCACGACCTGGCAAGCAGGCTCTCGGACCTCTACGACACCCGGGTCAAGGTCGACCTGGGGCGGACGAAGGGGCGGATCACCATCGAGTTCGCCTCTCTTCCGGACCTCGAGCGCCTCGTGGCCGCGATGGACCCGACGTACGAGCGGCGCGCAGAGACCGGCTGAGCGTCTCTTTGTCGACAAATCGATGCGTCGACAAAGAGAGGAAGCGATCCAGCGGCTGAGCGGGCGCCTCATGACCCCAGCGAGGCCACCATCTGGATCTCGGTCAACCACACCACTCCGGCCGCGTGGTGGATTCGCTACCCTCACGTCCTGCGAACCGCGGCACCGGGAGCACTGATGGCCCAGAGGCACGCGCCGACAGGAAGTGGTGCCGAGTGGCCGGGTTCTCGACCTTCCTCGACAACGAATGGGTCGTGTTCTGGTCGATCCCGGTGTTCACCGGTGTCATCGGCTGGCTCATCAACTGGACCGGCGTCATCATGCTGTTCAATCCCGTGCGGCTTCGCGGCATGCGCGTGCCGGGGCTGGCGGAGCTGTCCGGAACCCTGCCGCACAAGCTCCAGGAGATCCCCGGACTGATGTACGGGCGGCTGGGCTGGCAGGGCATCGTGCCGGCGCGCGCGGCCAAGATGGGCAGCATCGCCGTCGACAAGGCCATCGCCAAGATCGGCACCCCCCGCGACTTCTACGAGCAGCTCGACCCGCCCGTGATAGCCGAGCACATCGTCGCGATCATGGCGCCGAAGGTGCCGGAGATCGTGGACGGGGCGATGGTCCGCCAGTACCCGCACCTGTGGACGAGCCTCCCGCACGTCGTCCGCGAGGCGGTGCACGCCCGGGTCCGGCAGCAGCTGCCGGTGATCGTCCGGGATGTCACCACGGAGATCGGTGAGCACATCGACCAGCTCCTCGACCCGAAGATCATGGTCATCGAGCACTTCCGGGCCAATCCGGCCGTGGTGAACCGGATCTTCTACGACGTCGGTCGCCGCGAGCTCACCCTGATGGTCAACTTCGGGCTCGTCTTCGGCTTCCTCCTCGGCATCCCCGTGGCGATCATCGACCACTCCTTCGCGGTCTGGTGGCTGCTGCCGGTCATGGGCGTCATCGTCGGCTGGACCACCAACCTGCTCGGGATGGCACTGATCTTCGACCCTGTCGAGCCGAAGCGGTTCCTGGGCCTCAAGCTGCACGGTCTGTTCCTCCGCCGGCAGTCGCAGGTGGCCGACATCTATGCGCGGATCATCGCCGAGGACGTCATCACCCTGGAGAACATCGGGGACTCCCTGCTCAACGGCCCACACGGCGACCGCACGCGTCAGATGCTGGAGACGGCGATGGGTCCGGCGATCGACCGGGCCGCAGGGCCGGCGCGTGCCGCGCTGCGCGCAGCGGTGGGCAGCCGCGAGTTCGACGCAATCAGGGAGCAGGTCGCCCACGACTCGGCCGCCTACACGATCACTCCGTTCCGCGATCGGGGTTTCTCGGAGCGCCAAAGCGAGAAGATCAGGATGCTGTTCGCGCGGCGGACCCGCGAGCTCCCCTCCCGGGACTTCGTGGAGATGTTGCGGGCGGCGATCAAGGAAGACGAATGGATGCTGTACGCACACGGGGCGCTCATGGGCTTCGGGGGCGGCGTGCTGCACCTCATCGTGTTCGGGAGCGGAGGGCGATGAGCGAGCAGGAGCCGCGGCGTCCTCGGGACGCGCTGCCTGGTACTTCCGGCGACCTGCCAGCGCTCGCAAAGGTGATCGCCGTCTCGTCGCTCCGCGTCGGCGCCTGGGCAGCTCTCACCGGCATCAGTGTCGGCCGACGGGCGATCGACGTCGTCCTGCACCCCGAAAGGGCCCCTGAGCTGGCCGACGACCTACGCACCGCGGCCTCGGCGATCACCCAAGCCCTGGGAGCCGAGGAGGTCACGGCGAGGTCGGAGGCGGTGAACGACCAGGTCGCGGGCTTCACCGACGCGGCGGGCACCGGTGCCCCGCAGCGGCGCGCCCGGCGCGCGGACCCTCCGGTGGACCCGTTGCACGCAGCGGGGCAGGAGCTGCTGCGCCGGTCCCGCGACGTCTGGTCGGAGGATCGGGGGCATCCGGCCTACGCCCGGATCATCGAGGAGCTGGCCCCGGACGAGGGACGGGTCCTCATGCTCCTGCTGCGACGGGGGCCTCAGGCCAGGGTGGACGTCCGCGCAGGTGGTGTTCTCGGCACCAACGGCTCGACCTTGGTCAAGGCCAACCTCACCATGATCGGGCCGCTGGCCGGGTGCCGCTACGTCGAGCGGATCCCGTCGTACCTGCACAACCTCGAGCGGCTCGGTCTCATCTGGTTCTCCAGCGAGAGCGTGCGGGACCCGATGGACTACCAGGTGCTCGAGGCGCAGCCGGAGGTGGTCGACGCCCGGCGCGGGGCCCGGCGATCGAGGATCGTGCGGCGCAGCATCCACCTGACGCCTTTCGGCGAGGACTTCTGCCGCGACGGCCTCGGACTGCCGCTGTCGGCGGAGGAGCTCGACGACGTTCCGCCCCATGGCCGGCCGGATCTCCGGTAACGGCACCTGACCCCCGGTCCGGCCGAATGGGGTAGATGGCTCAGCCGGGCGGGTCGCCGATCGGCTCCCGGCGGCCCGCCCGCTTCGAGGCCCGGTGCCTGAGCTCCTCGGCGTCGAGGCGCTTGCCCTCCTCCGGTGTGGGCGCCGCTCCGCCGTAAGCCTTCGGAAGCCACCACGAGCCGAGTGGCTGCTCCTCGGCCGGATACGTCCGGATGGCCGTGTCGAGCATCCCGGTCATCGCCTCGCGCAGCGCTGCGGTGCGGTGCACCGCACTGGCACCGCGGGGGTCGAGCGGCTCGCCGATCGTCACCGACACCGTCTTGTGCCGGGAGAAGTCGCGTGGGTGGTCCTTGGTCATCAGTCGCTGGGTGCCCCAGAGGACCACCGGGACGAGTGGCACGTCGGCCTCCGCGGCCATCCTGACGGCCCCGGTCTTGATCTCCTTGATCAAGAAGCTGCGGGAGATGGTCCCCTCCGGGAAGACCCCGACCACCTCTCCGTCCCGCAGGCGGCGGACGGCATCGTCGTACGACGCCTGCCCGTCCCGCCGGTCCACGCTGATGTGGTGCATGCTGCGCATCACCGGTCCTGCGACCGGGTGGTCGAAGACCTCCCGCTTGGCCATGAACCGGACGAGGCGCTTGGACCGGCGGGCGCCGTAGCCGGCCATGATGAAGTCGACGTAGGAGATGTGGTTGATCGCGAGCACCGCGCCCCCCGTGCGGGGCACGTGGTGCTGCCCGCTCACGACGAACCGGAAGTCCGCGAGGCGGAACCAGGTGTGCGCGGCGCCGACAACCAACCGGTACGGGATGTCGTGGGCCACGCGCTCTCCTAGGGTCACCCGGGTCGTCAGCGTCTCAGCGTAGTGAGCGTGCCACCGCGGCGCGCACCAGGTCGGCGACCAGGTCACCGAGGTCGAGCCCTGCGGCCTGCACCGCGAGCGGCACCGTCGAGGTCTCGGTCAGGCCTGGAGCCACGTTGACCTCGAGGAACCACACGGTGCCGTCGGCGTCGACGATGAGGTCGGAGCGGGACAGGTCCCGCAGCCCCAACACCTCGTGCGCGGTTGCCGCGACCCGGGCACACTCGGCGAGCACCGCGTCGTCGAGCTTCGCCGGCACCTGGAACTCCGTGGACCCGGCCGTGTAGCGGGCGGTGTAGTCGTAGACGCCACCGTCGGGGAAGATGCCCACCACGGGCAGTGCTCTCGGGCCGTCGCCGGTGTCCACGACCGTGACCGCCACCTCGGTGCCCGGCACGAAGGACTCCACCAGCGCGGTGTCGCCGTAGGAGAACGCGTTGACCATCGCCGCCGGCAGCTCCGCCGCCTCGCGCACCACCGAGCAGCCGAGCGCCGATCCTCCCTTCGCCGGCTTGACGAAGAGCGGCAGCCCGACCCGGGCCACGAGGCTCTCCATCACCGCAGCGGCCCCGAGCTCCCGGAACGTCTCGGCGGGAAGGGTGACACCGGCGGGTGTGCGGATCCCGGCGCCGGCGGCCACGGTCTTGGCGACCGGCTTGTCGAAGGCGATCCGGCAGGCCTGAGGCGGGGAACCCACGTAGCTCAGGCCGAGCAGCTCGAGCACCTCGCGGATCGCCCCGTCCTCGCCGGACTCGCCGTGCAGGAGCGGCACCACGCAGTCGGGTGCGTCCTCGCGGAGCCGGGGCAGCAGGGCCGCGTCGACATCGCGCTCGTCCACGTCGATCCCCGCATCGCGCAACGCCTCGCTCACGCGTCGGCCCGATCGCAGGGAGACGTCGCGCTCGTGGCTGAGGCCGCCGGCGAGGACCAGCACGCGGCCGACCCTGTCCGCGGAATTGCCGCTGGGTCGTCGGGCCACGTGGACTCCTTGCTGGGACGGGCGGGTGGGGGCGCGCGGACGCCGGCTGGTCAGGTGAGGTCGGGCCTGGGGGCCTGGTAGCCGCGGTCGAGGGCGAAGGGATGACCTCCCGAGCCGAACGTGGCCCGCAGCTCGAGCTCCTCCTCGATGACGCCGACCAGCCGTCGGACGCCTTCGCGGATCCGCTCCGGCGTCGGGTAGCAGAAGGAGAGCCGCATCGACTGGGAACCGAAGCCGTCGGCGAAGAACGCGGTGCCGGGCACGTAGGCCACCCGGGCGGACACTGCCCGCGGGAGCATCGCCTTGGCATCGAGCCCGTCGGGAAGGGTGAGCCAGACGTAGAACCCGCCGTCGGGAACGTTCCAGCGCGCCGCGGCCGGCATCATGTCGTCCAAGGCCTCAACCATCGCGTCACGCCGCTCGCGGTACATCTCCCGGAACTGTTTGACCTGGCCCTGCCAGTCGTGGGCTCGCAGGTAGGCCGAGATGGCCAGCTGGCTGAACGCAGGCGGGCAGAGGGTCGCGGACTCCTGGGCCAGCACGAGCTTCTCGCGTACGGCGTGGGGGGCCAGCGCCCAGCCCACGCGAAAGCCCGGCGCGAAGGTCTTGGAGAACGACCCCAGGTAGATGACGCCGGCCGGCTCGTCGGCCCGCATGGCGCGTCGCGGCTCCCCGGAGAAGCCCAGGAGGCCGTAGGGGTTGTCCTCGAGGACGAGCACGTCCGCCTCACGACAGATGGCAAGGATCTCCCGTCTCCGTTCCTCGCTGAGGGTGACGCCGGCGGGGTTGTGGAAGTTCGGGATCGTGTAGAGGAACTTGATGGTCCGGCCCGCAGCCCGCACCACGGCGATGGCGTCCCGCAGCGCTCCCGGCACCAGACCGTCGCCGTCCATCTCGACGTGGACCACGTCGCACTCGTAGGCGCGGAACACCCCCAGCGCGCCGACGTAGGAGGGGGCTTCGCAGAGCACCACGTCGCCGGGGTCGCAGAAGATGCGGGTCACGAGATCGACCGCTTGCTGCGACCCCACGGTGACGACGACGTCGTCGGGATGCGCCTCGATGCCTTCAAGGCGCATGACGTCGCAGATCTGCTCGCGAAGCGCCGGGTCGCCCTGGCCGGAGCCGTACTGCATGGCGACGGGGCCGTTCGTCGCCACGAGGTCGCTGATCGCCCTGCCCACCACGTCGAGCGGCAACCCGGAGATGTTCGGCATGCCGCCCGCCAGGCTCACCACCTCCGGACGGCTCGCCACCGAGAACAGTGCCCGGATCTCCGACGCGGTCATCCCGCGGGTGCGCGCGGCGTACCGGTCGACGTAGCTGTCGAGCCGGGTGCTGCTCGAGCGTCCCTGGAGGGCGGGACGCTCTGGCCCGTCGGGCATGGGCACTCCTCGGGGAGGACGAATACCATCAAGTATCCACCGAGAGGAGAGCCGGATGGCGCGTCGCATCGCCCGTCTCACGCTCGACACCCTCGTCGGCCTGCCCGAGAGCGTCCGGACCTGCCTGTTCTGGGAGCTCGACGCGGTGCACCGGCAACGTGTCCGCGACGCCGGCGCTGCCGAGTCGGAGAAGGAGGCGTGGCTGTCGCGGGTCCTGCTCGAGTGGGGGTCGTGCGGGAGAGTTCTCTACCTCGACGACGAGCCGGCGGGTTTCGTCGTCTACGCCCCGCCCGGCTACTTCCCGGGCTCGGCGTCGCTGCCGACCGCCCCGGTCAGCGAGGACGCCGTGCAGCTGGCCACCGCCCAGGTGTTCGAGGGGTACGCCGGCGCCGGGCTGGGCCGGGTGCTCATGCAGGTCATGGTCAAGGACCTCCTCGAGCGCGGCGGCGTTCGTGCCGTCGAGGCGTTCGGGACGACCCGCACCGGAGGCGCCGGCTGCCTGCTGCCGGCGGCCTACCTGCAGCGGGTCGGGTTCAAGACCCACCGTCCGCACGCTCGGGAGCCGCGGATGCGGCTGGAGCTCAAGTCGGTCCTGACCTGGCGCGAGGAGATGGAGTCCGCGCTGAGCCGGCTGCTCGGCGTGGTGCGCCCGAGCCGGTCACCCGCCGCGGTGCGGCAGGAGGGCCTGGGTCCCTGGGCGGCCGGTTGACCACGGTTGACCACGATGTCCGCCGGCGCACGGCCGGCCGGCACGTCAGTCGAGGAACTCGGAGAGCTCCTTGAGGATCGCCGACTTGGGCCGCGCCCCCACGATCTGCTTGACGACCTCGCCACCCTGGTAGACGTTCATCGTCGGAATGCCGGTCACCCGGTACTGCGAGGGAACCACCGGGTTCTCGTCGACGTTGAGCTTGACGATCTGGATCTTGTCGCCGTGCTCGGCGCTGATCTCGGCCAGGATCGGGGCGACCTGGCGGCACGGCCCGCACCACTCGGCCCAGAAGTCGACCAGGACCGGCTTGTCGGACTTGAGGACCTCCGCCTCGAAGTCGGCGTCGGTGACTGCCTTCATGTCGGCCATCGTCGGTGCTCCATTTCGCTGGTCATTCGGCTGGTCATTCGCTGGTGGTCAGTGCTTGGCCGCCGGGCGAGCCGGTCGGCCGGTCCGCGGTGTGCCAAGTCAACACCAGCACACCGTCAGTTCTTCCCTCGGCTCAGACTCCGGCCGGTTCGCTGTGGCCTGCGATGCCCGCGATCTGGTCGAGAAGTGCCAGGTGCCGCTCCGCGTCCAGTGCGGCGGCGCAACCGGTGCCTGCCGCGGTGATGGCCTGCCGGTACTCGTGGTCCACAAGGTCGCCACATGCGAAGACACCGTCGAGATTGGTGCGGGTCGAGGGGTGGTCCACGAGCACGTAGCCCTCGCCGTCGAGCTCCACCTGGCCGTGGAGCAGCTCGGACCGGGGGTCGTGGCCGATCGCGACGAAGAAGCCGGTCACGGCCAGCTCTCGGGCCTGGCCGGTCAGCGTGTCCTGGACCGTCACCCCGGCCAGCTTCTCGGCACCGTGCAAGTCGCTCACCGTGGTGTTGAGCACGAGCTCGAGCTTCGGGTCGGCGAAGGCCCGGTCCTGCATGATCTTGGAAGCCCTGAGCTGGTCGCGCCGATGGATCAGATAGACCTTCTTGGCGAACCGGGTGAGGAACGTCGCCTCCTCGACGGCCGAGTCGCCGCCGCCCACGACCGCGACCTCCTGGTCGCGGAAGAAGAACCCGTCACAGGTGGCGCACCACGAGACGCCGTGCCCGGAGAGCCGGTCCTCGTCGGGAAGCCCGAGCTTCCGGTAACCGGAGCCGGTGGCCAGGATGACGGTGCGGGCCTCGTGCGTGACCCCCTCGCCGTCGACGACCCGCTTGACGTCACCCACGAGGTCGACGGCGGTGACGTCCTCGGTGACGAGCTCGGCCCCGAACCGCTCCGCCTGGGCGCGCATCTCGTCCATGAGCTGGGGGCCCATGATGCCGTCACGGAACCCGGGGAAGTTCTCGACCTCGGTCGTGTTCATGAGCGCGCCGCCCGCGGTGACGGCCCCCTCGAAGACCAACGGCTTCAGGTTGGCGCGAGCCGCATAGACCGCAGCGGTGTAGCCCGCAGGGCCCGAGCCGATGATGATCACCTGACGCACGTCGTGCACACTCCTTCACTTCACTGGTCGCGAGCGGCCGTAGCCGTCTCTCCGGGATGGAACAGATGCTAGGGGCCGCGGCATTCCCGTCGGCTCCCCCGACCGGTCACCGGCTCAGGGGGCGCGGACCGTGATGCTCGCCAGCGGAGCGGTGTCGCACGAGTAGACGGTCGCCCGGACCCGCCCGTCGCGGGGGCTCGTCGCCAGGACCGCCGGGCCGCCGTCGAACTGGACGAGCCACACGGTCACCGCGGCCCTGACGGCGGGCGCGGCGCACTCGGCGGCCAGCTCCTCTCCGGCGCGGTCGTCGTTCGTTCCCTGGTCGCCGGCGGCGAGCAGGCGACGTACGTCGGCGCGGAGGTGCTCCGAGCGCAGCGCAACCGTCGAGACACTCAGCCGGCGCAGGTCCGAGACCGCCGCCGGACCCTCCGCTGAGTCTTCGGTGCTTCCGCCCTCCGCGTCCGCGCCGGCATCGCCGGCCGACGACGACTCGCCCGCCCCCGTCCCGGCAAGCGATCCGACGACGCCTGTGCCGACCGCGTAACCGCCGGCCAGGACCGCGGCAGCAGCGAGGAGCGCCTGCGGCCAGCGGCGCCGCCTGCGCGCCCGGAGGGCAGCGGCTGCCGCGGGTCTCGGGTCCGCGCCGCTGCCGCCGACCTCGGTCCGACGCTCGGCGACCAGCGCCGCCAGCCGGGCATCCAGCTGTCGACCCAGCTCCCGTGGCAGCGTCGGATCCGGCTGGTCAGCCAACGTCCGGGCGACCCACAGCTCTTCGTCGGGCGGCTGTAGATCGGCTCGGGGGTCGGGCTCGGGGTCGCGTTCTCCGCTGCCCCTGGGGTCGTCCGGCCGGCCGTCCGACCAGTCGGTCGTCATCGCTGCTCACCTCCGTCCGTGGCTGAGACGCGGCCCTCAGGTCCCCGGTTCCGCTCGGTCTCCCGAAGACCCGCCAGCAGCGGGACCAACCGCGCCCGGCCGCGCGAGCACCGGCTCTTCACGGTTCCGGGCGCGACCTCCAGGACCGCCGCTGCCTCCTCCACGGAGTACCCCTCCATGTCCACCAGCACGAGCGCCGCCCTCTGGTCGACCGGCAGCTGCGCCAGGGCCGCCATGATTCGCCGACCGCGGTCCGTGCGTACGGCCGCCTCCGCGGGGTCCTCCGGCGCAGCGGCGCCGGGCGCCGTCGGGTCGGTTCGGGTGTGCACCTCGACGTCCTCGGGCAGGGCAGCAGCGGACCGCACCTGTCGGCGGCGCAGCCGGTCGAGGCAGGCGTTGACCACGATGCGGTGCAGCCAGGTCGTGACGGCTGCCTCGCCACGGAAGGACTCCGCCCGTCGGAACGCGGAGACCATGGCGTCCTGGAGGGCGTCGGCCGCCTCCTCCGGGTCGCCGGTCGTGCGGAGGGCGACTGCCCAGAGCCGGTCGCGGTGGCGTGTGAACAGCGTGCCGAACGCGGTGGGGTCACCGGCCACGTGCGCCGCCAGCAGCACGTGGTCGTCGGGCTCCTCGCTCACGACCTGACGACGACTTCGCCGATGCGGCCCACGTAGCCACCGTCGTCGCCCGGTGGCAGGGCGGTGAGCCACAGCACGAGGTAGCGGGTCGTCACCGCCTCGTCGGCCTTCAGCCGCACGTTTCCCAGCACACCGCTCCGGGTGTCCACCTCGGTGAGCCCCTCGACGGAGGTGGGCGCGCCGCTCTCCGGTGGGGCGGCGAGCAGCTGCAGGTCATAGGGCGAGCCGACCAGCGTGACCCTGACGTCGCGCACCGGCGTCTCCGCGCCCAGGTCGAGGAGCAGGCCGACCCCGGCCTTGTACGGCGCCAGCACGGGACCGTCCTCGTAGGTCAGCGTCTCCCAGGCGGTCGCCGGGTTGCCGTCGGTCGCCAGTGGCACCAGATCAGGGTTCTCCTCCGGCGACCCGCCGTCCTGCTGCTCGGGGTCGAAGTCACGGACGGCGGCCGGCTGCACCACCTCAGGGGGGGCGCTCGCCGTCGCCGTCGCCGTCGGTGAGGCGTCCGGCCCGGCCGACTGCTCCGGCTGCTGGTCGCGTTGGAGCCACACCCCCACCACGACGGCGAGCAGGACCAGCCCGAGCACCGCCACCAGCGCGGCGAACCGCAACGACCGGGAGCCGGGCCGCTTCTCCGGGGTCATCGGCGCGGACCCGTGCCGGCGGGCCGGGTCGGGGCCCCACGCGGGCGGGACGGGCCCGTCTCCCTGGCCCGTGCCGGAGCGTGCGGTCCACGCCGGTCCCATGGGTGCCGGCTCCGGTCGGGGGACCGCTTCGGTGCGGTGCGACGCACCCGTCGGCGTGTCGAGCGGCGTGTCGGTCGGTGTGTCGGGCGGTGCCGCCCGGGGGTCGGAGTGCGGCGGGGCCGGGTCCGTCGCGAACCGCGGAAGCCCTGCCTGCGTCGCCTCGAACCGCGGCAACCCTGCCTGCGTGGCGTCGGGGTCGGTGCCCGAGTCGGTGCCGGCGGCGGAGTCGGAGTCGGCGTCCGCATCGGAGTACCCCGGACGCTCGAGGAGCGCGGTGGGGCCGGAGACCGCCACGGTGGCCCCGCTCAGCGAGTCACCGAGGTAGTCGCCCAGCGCGGCATGGATCTCTGCGGCCGACTCGAAGCGGTGCACGCCGGTCCGCGGGTCGGGGTTGAGGATCTGGTCGCAGAGCGCGTCGAGCCGGCGGGGTACCCCGGGGCGCACCTGCCGCGGACGGCAGACCCGACCGTGGTCGTCCGGCGCATCGGGAAGCGTCGACTGAGGGAATCCCGGCCACCGACCGGTGAGACACGCATAGAGAAGCGCCCCCAGGTTGAGCACGTCGGACTCGTGCTCGCTCGGCGGGTCCCCGGTCGCTCCCTCGCGCTGCGGGCGACCCTGCAGCACGGCAGCGACGACGAACCCGATCAGCTTCACCGAGCCGACGTCGGTGAGCAGCACGTTGTCCGGCAGCAGCCTGCCGTGGGCCACCCCCTGGCGGTGCGCCACCGCGATCGCCTCCGCCACCTCCCGGACCAACCAGACCGCCCGGCGTGGCTCCACCGTGCCCTCGCCGAGCATCCGGTCAAGGGAGACCCCGCTGCCCCACTCGTGGACGACGTAGACGAAGTCACCCTCGTGGAGCGCGTCGAGGACGCGCAGGATGTGACCGTCGGAGACGGTGGCGGAGGTGCGTGCCGCGGTGAGCACGGCCGGTGCCCGGAGGTCGTCGGCGCGGATGACGTGCAGCGCGACGTTGCGGACCAGCGTCAGGTCGGTCGCGCGCCAGAAGCGCGCGCCGGCGTCCTCGGCCAGCAGGTCCTCGAGCCGGAACCGGGAGGCGACCACGCTCCCCGCCCCGATGGCATTGTGCGCCACACACATCCCGTCCACGCGTCCTGGTCCTGGCCGACCCATGGTAAGCCGCGTCGCCCGATCTGGGCTCGGTGACTGCTGAGCGCCGTCACCGACGCAGGCGGCGCGACACCAGCCCCACGACCTCGCCGACCTCCCGGATGCGGAGTGCCCGGGAGACCACCACCAGCACGGCGAGGTCGACCAGAGCGGTGCTGCCCACCAACGTGAGCGCCTGGACCTTGCCGTCGCCGGTCTCCCACACCGATCCGAGGCCGACCCGCCAGCCCCAGGCCGCGAGCCCGGCGAGCCCGCCCGCGACAACGATCCGGAGACCGAACCGCGCCAGCGCCCGGGTGTCGAGCCCTCCCAGGACGTGTCTCAGCAGCAGGTACGACGCCACCGCCCCCACGGCGTACGAGCCGGCATAGGCGGCGACCAGCCCCGGTGCGGTGTCGGCGGGACCGACGTTGCTCGTCACCAGCACGGCCAGGGCGATGTTGGTCGCGGCGATCCCGCACTGCACCCAGAACACCGTGCGGGTGCGCTCCAAGGCGTAGAAGCCGCGCAGCATGAGGTAGTGGACGGTGAAGACCACCAGCCCTGGAGCGAAGATCGCCAGCGACGGCGCGAAGTCGGAGTAGGTCTCGCTGGCCGCCGCGTAGCCCCACACCACGTTGGACAACGGCAGCGCGATCGCGGGCAGCAGCATCGCGAACGGCACGATGAAGGCCAGGGCGGTCCGCGCGGTGCCGGCCACCTGCTGCGCCAGCCCGGCCAGGTCGCCATCGGCGGCAGACCGGGACAGTCGGGGTAGCACGGCGGTCGCCAGCGACACCGTCACCACCGAGTGCGGGACCATCGCGAGCAGGAAGGCCCCGGCGTAGACGGTGTAGCCGGTGCCGGCCGGCACCGCGGCGCTGCCGCACGCGTTGACGGCGTCCGCGGTGCCGCTCGAGGCGAGTCGTACGACGACGGTGTAGGCGATCTGGTTGACGACGACGAACGCGACCGTCCACGCTCCGAGCCGGAGGGTGTGCCCGAGGCCACTGTCGCGGAAGTCGAACCGCGGACGGAACCTGAAACCGGTCGACCGGAGGTAGGGGACAAGGACCGCGAACTGGGCGACGATCCCGGCCGTCGCGCCGAGGCCGAGCAGCCACTCCTCGCCCGCGGAGAACCCGCCGCACAGCTCGGCACCGGAGGCCGGACCGAACACGAGGAGGTAGACGAGGAGAACGCCGACCGAGATGACGTTGTTGGCGATCGGCGCCCACATCATCGGACCGAAGCGGTCGCGGGCGTTGAGCACCTGTCCGATCAGCACGAACATGCCGTAGAAGAAGACCTGCGGCAGGCAGAACCGGGCGAAGTCCACCACCGATTCCCGCTGGGCGGCGAGCTCGGGGGTGAAGAAGGAGCCGTCGAGGTAGAGCCGCATCAGCAGCGGAGCTGCGAGGACCAGGACCGCGGTGACCCCCGCCAGGAACAGCCCGGCAAGAGTGATCACCCGGTTGGTGTAGGCCTCGCCGCGGTCGCTGTCGCTCTGCATCGCCCGGACGAGCTGAGGGACGAGCACGGCGTTGAAGACGCCGCCGGCCAGCAGGATGTAGAGCATGTTCGGGACGGTGTTGGCGATCGTGAAGACGTCGGCGTGCAGCTGGGTCCCCAGCGCAGCCGCGAGCAGTATCGATCGCACGAAGCCGCTCACCCGGGACACCACGGTCCCGGCCGCCATCGCCGCGCTCGAGGTCAGCACCGAGCTTGAGGTCATGCCGCTCCCGGCTTGAGCAGCGGGCCGTGGGTCCGTCGCCGCTGCCGGATGCGCCGCCAGATGCGCACCGCGATCGCGCTGAAGAGCAGTGCTGCGCCGACCGCCATCGCGATCCACAAGATCGCGCCGACCTGGCTGCTCCGGACGCTCAACCTGGCCGGGGCTCCGACAGCCGTGCCCGTCGGGCTCACCGGCTGCAACGTCACCGCGTGGACCCCGATGTCGGAAGCGGTCGCCCTGATCCGCAGCGACACGCGCCCGTCCGGTGGAAGCTGCACGGCCGCGGGGGTCGTGATCCTGAGCCCCTCACCGGTGACCGTCGTGCGAAGGCCGACGGTCACGGTCTCGTCGAGGCCGTTGACCAGGGTCACCTGGAAGGTGCCGTTCTCGCTCGACATGGTGACGAACGAGGGACTGGTGACCTCGACCCGGCTCAGCCAGGACCGCACCCTCGACGTGGCGGCCCGGGCGCGCTCCTCGGCGAGGCCCGGATGGAAGCGGCTCCAGACCGACGATGCCTCGAGGGCCTGGCGCGTCAGCTGGTCGTCGACGGTGCTGGTGTCGGTGAGCACCTCCTCGAGCGTGAGGCCCTCGTCGACGAGCGACTGGGTGGCCAGCAGCGTGCCCGCCGGGAGCTCGGCCTCAGCGGACTCGGGGGGATAGACGAGATCGGCCTGGGACACCACGGGCGACGCCGGTTCGGAGCCGCTGCCCGGCCGAGGTCCGGGGCTGGCGAGGAGGTCGGTGAGGCGGACGCCGGTCAGCCAGGGGACGTCCAGTCCTCTGAAGAAGTCGGCACGCCGCCAGGCCGGTCCGGGGTCCCACACGGCGGGCAGCAGCCGCACCAACGGCTGGTCACGTCGGCCGGACAGCGCCTGGAGCGCGGCGTCCGCGAGCAGCCGCTGGCGCACCGCGATCGCGCTCCGGGTGGATCCGGGACCCGGCCCCTCCACCTCGGCGCTCGTGGGGGCGACCAGGACTCGGCCACCGTCCTCCCGGTCGAGGACGGGGCCCCCACCCGCGGTGTGCGGTCGCACGGCCCCGTTGCCGAGCAGGATGCCGACGTCAGGGTCGAGAAGCTCGAGTGCCGCGGGGTCGAGGGCGCCGTCCGGGGGGACCACGACCGGCTCAGCCTCGAGTGCGGTGTCGCGCAGGAGCGTGCTGCTGAGGTCGAGAGCCGCCGTCACCAGCCCGGGGAGCCCCTGGCCGACGGCCGCGGACAGGTCGAGGTCTCCGTACGGCAGGCCCAGCACCGGGCGTCCGGCGGTGGCCGCGTCGAAGCGGGCGAGCCACGCGGTGGCGTCCGCCTCCACGGTGGCCCCTGAGGGCGACGTCGTGGTCGTGTCCGCCGAGGTGCCGTCGGTTGCGGACTCGCCCGTCCCGTCCCCCGTGCCGTCCCCCGTGTCGTCCGGGGGGACGTCGCCACCGTCCTCGCCATCGGGTTCCTGGCCCAGCTGCAGCGGCGGGTTGCCGCGGGCCATGGAGCGGACCGCCTCGAGGACCGCGGGGTCGATGAGCCACGTGAAGGGGACGGTCGTGGAGCTGCCCAGCTCGACCAGGCGACGTAGCCGGCCGCTGCGGGTCAGCCGCTCCGCCCAGTTCTCAGGGAACGCCAGAGCGCCGTCACCCCCGCGCACGACGTGGTCGCGAAGCTGCAGACCGAGTGCCAGCCTGGTGCCCTGGTTGCGTGAGGGCACCAGGGGCAGGAAGGTGCGGGCACGGCCGTCGGCGCCCTCCAGGCGCCCCTCGCTGCTGGTGCCCAGCACGTGGACGCCCAGCCAGTAGACACCCGGCTCACCGGAGATGCCGAGCTGGTCGCGCGGCACCGACAGCCGGAAGTCGGTGGACGCCCCCGGATCCAGGTCGGGGACCTCGACGAAGGTGCCCGGTGCGACGATGCGGTCGCCCACCTGGGTGCGGGGATCGGACGCCACGCCGGCCGCGACCTCGTCGCGGCTCGTCATCGGGTCTGCCGAGGTGAACAGGTAGACGCTCAGGTCGGTCCACCGGTCCGCGGAGCGGTTGCGGATGAATCCTGAGACCGTCACCCTGCCGCGGGTGGGCACGACGCTGGGGGTGAGCTCCTCGATGACGAGCTTGAGCGGCTCCAGGGGAGCGGCGCGCGCCGCCTCGACCGGGTCGACGACGAGGCGGGGGGCGTGACCCTGCGTGGACGCGGTCACGGGTGCCGGGTCCGCCGCCACCGGAGCCGGCACGAGCGCAAGCACGGTGACCAGCGCGACGGCGAGAGTCGCGAGCGGCCCGGTGGCCGCCGCCTGCACGCGTCGTCTCGGCAGGCGGCTCACCCGGTCAGGGTAGCGGCGCGCCGACGTGGATCCGGGCGCCTCGACCCCGCGCCGGTCCGCGACGAGCACCGCGGGATCCCCTGGGCGGTCGGGACACCTAGAATGGTCTCCCGTGCCTGAGCTGACCGACCTCGACGAACCGCTGTCGATGGTCGAGGTGGAGAGACGCGCCCGACGTGAGCTGGAGCGGCTCGCGCCGGTGTCCGTTCCGCTCGGGAAGCTGTTCTCCGACGCCGGTGAGGAGCTGTTCCTCGTCGGGGGACCTGTCCGCGACGCGCTGCTGAGCAGGGTGAACGCCGACCTGGACCTGACCACGTCGGCCCGTCCCGAGGTGACCGAGCGGCTGGTCTCGGGGTGGGCCGACGCGGTCTGGGACATGGGACGCGAGTTCGGCACGATCGGGTGCCGCAAGGGCGGCTGGATCATCGAGATCACGACCTACCGCTCCGACCGCTACGACCCCTCCTCACGCAAGCCGCAGGTGGCGTACGGCGACTCGATCCAGGGCGACCTGCTCCGGCGGGACTTCACCGTCAACGCGATGGCGGTGGCGCTCACCGGACCGGACTGGCGGTTCGTCGATCCCTACGGAGGTCTCGTCGACCTCGCGCACCGCGTGCTCCGGACGCCAGGACGTCCCGAGGACTCGTTCTCCGACGACCCGTTGCGCATGATGCGTGCCGCACGGTTCGCCGCCCAGCTCGGCTTCCCGGTCGCGCCGGAGGTGGTCGAGGCGATGACGAGCATGGCGGACCGCATCCAGATCGTCTCGGCCGAGCGGGTGCGCGACGAGCTGGTCAAGCTGGTCTGCGCACGGCATCCGCGACGCGGACTGACCCTGCTCGTCGACACCGGCATCGCCGAACGGGTGCTGCCCGAGCTCCCTGCCCTGGCCCTGGAGCGGGACGAGCACCATCGTCACAAGGACGTCTACGAGCACACCCTCACGGTGCTCGAGCAGGCCATCGCGATGGAGGACCGGCTCCCGTCCCGGGGCCCCGACGTCGTGACCCGTCTGGCGGCGCTCATGCACGACGTGGGCAAGCCGCGGACCCGGCGGTTCCAGCCGGACGGCACCGTGACCTTCCACCACCACGATGTCGTCGGGGCCAAGATGACGCGCAAGCGGATGCGCGCCCTCCGGTTCCCCAACGACGACACCGACGCGGTGTGCCTGCTGGTGGAGCTCCACCTGCGGTTCCACGGGTACGGGGCCGGCGAGTGGACCGACTCCGCGGTCCGCCGCTACGTGCGTGACGCCGGCGAGCAGCTGGCGCGGTTGCACGTGCTCACGCGAGCAGACTGCACCACGCGCAACCGCCGCAAGGCCGAGCGGCTGCGCCGCGCGTACGACGACCTCGAGGCACGGATCGCCCACCTTGCCGAGCAGGAGCAGCTCGACTCGATGCGGCCCGACCTCGACGGCAACCAGATCATGACCATCCTCGGCATCGGGCCCGGCCCCGAGGTGGGCAAGGCGTATCGGCACCTCCTGGAGCTGCGGATCGACCGAGGCCCGATGCCGCCCGAGGAGGCTGAGGCGGCGCTCCGCGAGTGGTGGGCGGCCCGGTGACGGATCAGGCCCGCGGGCAAGACCATGGGCCCGGGGGTGGAGCCGTCAGTGAAGCAGGCGGTGCACCACCTCAGCCGTCACCTGCGTGCGAACGTCGAGCGGCTTCCACGCCCGTAGCGGTCTCCTCGGGCCGACCGAGCGCCGCGTAGGTCAGGGCGGTGATCAGGTAGCCGGCCGAGAGCACGGCCAGCACAGGTACCGAGCGCCCGTCCGCCGGCAGCACGAGCGCCGCGGTCGCTGCCGCGGCGACGAACGTGACGTTGAACAACACGTCGTAGAGGGAGAAGACCCTTCCGCGGAAGGCGTCGTCCACCCCCGTCTGGACGAGGGTGTCGACGCAGATCTTGATGCCCTGCGACGCGAGACCGAGCACGAAGGCGGTCACCAGCACCGCGGGTCGGGTGTAGAGCGCGCCGGGCACCATCTGGACCACTCCTGCGGCGACGAGCAGCGTCACCGTCCACGTCTGCGGACGGACGCGTTCGGTTACCGAGGGCGTGACCAGGGCGGCCGCCACGAACCCTGCGGCCCCGACCATCGTGGCGGTGGAGAGGTCGGCAAAGGCGGCGTCGGCCTCACCGGGACCGTGGAAGTGGTTGCGGTACAGCAGTACCAGCGACACCGACGCGATGCCGAACCAGTACCGGTGCGAGGCGATGACCGCGAGCGCGAGCGCCGGGGCCGGCCGTGCGCGGAGGTGACCGAAGCCGTCGCGGAGCCCGGTGACCACCGAGCCGACCGCCTCGCGGACCGCCGGCCGGACCCGGTCGAGGTCGGGGCCCAGCAGCGTCCGTGGGATGCGCAGGGCGAGGGTCCCGGCGACGGCGTACAGCGCGCAGGCGGTGAGCAGGACCGCCACGTCGGCGTCCACCCGCCCGGGCACCCCGGCGCGAACTGCCCCTCCCGCGCCGAGCCCCACGATGAACGCGACGGTTCCTGCGGTGGGGGTGAGCGCGTTGGCCGTGACCAGGTCCTCACGCACGACGGTGTGGGGAAGCGCGGCGGACAGCCCCGCGAGCAGGAAGCGGTTGACCGACAGACAGGCCAGCACCGCCGTGTAGAAGACCGGGTCCGGCAGGCCGGCGGCGACCACGACCGCCACGACGGCCGCGATCGCCACCCGGGCGTAGTTTCCCCAGGCGAGCACCTGCCGTCGTGACCAGCGGTCGAGGAGCACGCCGGCGAAGGGACCGAGCACGGAGAACGGCAGCAGCACCACGGCCAGCGCCCCCGCGATCGCTGCCGCCGAGGGGCGCGTCTGGGAGAACAGCGCGTACGACGCGATCGCCACCTGGAAGACCCCGTCGCTGAGCTGGCTGGCCAGGCGCACGGCGAACAACCTTCGGAACCATCCCCCGCGGAGCAGCCGCCGCAGGTGGCCGAGGGCAGTCATGTGACGATCCTGCCGTCTCCGCGGGCCTGGACGCGCCGATGCCCCGCGCCCGAGGAGATCGGGCCGCGGGGCACCCGCTGGTCGAGAGGCGCTCAGCCCTCCTTGATCACCTGGGTTCCTGCGAGCTTGTCCGTCCACGGCTGTCGCCGTGCGGTGTCGCTGTTGATGCCGATCGCGATCATGATCACGGCCACCAGCTGGCCGAGCCCGGCGATCAGTCCCCCGACGATGGGGACGATGCCGGCGAGCGGCAGGGCGAGCCAGATGTTGCGCCTGACCGACTCCTCGACCGAGGGCTTGCCACCGGAGGCGCCCTCGACGTGCAGCTTCATCACCATCTTGCCCAAGGTCTTGCCCTGCTGGGTCTCCATGAAGACGAAGTAGCCCAGGGCGATGACGGTGCTCAGGACGGCGCCGGCGGCGCTCGCGGCGAGGCTGTCCCCGTAGCCGAAGGCGACGTTCCCGCTGGAGTTGAACAGCAGGCCGACGACGACGAAGGACACGATGACGGCGTTGACGATGCCGATCAGCACGTGGTCGATGAGCCGGGCGAGGAAGCGGTCCAGCAGCTCACCGGGCCGTGTCCCGACGGCACCCGGCGGCGACGCCGGCCAGGGCTGCTGCTGGCCAGGAGGGGTGGCACCCCAGCCCGCACCCGGAGGGGGCGAGTACGGCGGAGGCAGCGGTGCGCCGCCCGCCGGGGGCGGCGGCATTGCGGAGGAGCCGGTGGGCGGTGGCGGCGGCGGGTTCTGGCCGCCGGGCGATGCGCCGGCGGGCCCCGGTGGGGGCGGGTAGTCGCTCATGGAGCCGACAGTAGTGACGCCGACACTTACGGGTAAGTGACGTTATGCCCGAGTCGTGAAACTGGCCTAGACAAGAGTCACCCCGTCTGCTCAGGCGGTGACGGGGTCGTCGTTGAGCGTGCGGAACGTGTACGCCTGCCCGACCACCACGAGCGGGATCGCCGCCAACAGCCCGAGGCCGCACAGGCAGGCGCCGACGACCACGGCCGCCACGGAGGCCAGGAAGAACAGGGTGAGCGGCCCGATGTCGGCGGTCACCATCCGGACGCTGGACCGGACAGCGGTCAGCGCGTCCTGGTCGCGGTCGATGACGAAGAACAGCGCGTAGGAGGTCAGGAACAGGACCGCGATGGCGGGCAGGACGCAGAGGAGGAGTCCGACGAAGGCGAGGACCGCGACGAGGAGCGAGGTCAGGAGCACCTGGCTCCACCTCAGGCCCCGGAAGGAGCCGAGGACGTCGACCGGCAGGCCGCGGGTCAGGGCCAGGGACGCTCGGACGATGCCTGCCTGCAGGACCAGGCCGACCGCGATGCCCGCCGCCCAGAACGCGAAGACGACAGTCGTGCCGACGCTGAAGAACCCTCCGGCGCCGCCCTCGTACTCGCCCGTGTCGAGGTTGTAGGTCCGGTCGGGCACCACCGCCACGGCGGCGAGGTTCCCGACGTACTGGAGGGCTGCGACGGCGAGGAGCAGGACCACGGTGATGAGCACCAGCGGCACGAAGCTCCTGGCGAGCTTCGCGGCGGCGTAGCGGAACGCCGCGCTCACGCGGTACTGCTGCGGGTGGTCGCTCACGGAGCAACCACCCGCAGCCGGAGGCGCAGGGTCAGCGCTCGACCTCGCCCTTGATGAAGGCCTCGACCTGCGCGCGACCGAGGTCGTCGGCCATCTGCACCGGGGGCGACTTCATGAGGTAGCTCGACGCCGAGAGGATCGGCCCACCGATGCCGCGGTCCATGGCGATCTTGCAGGCGCGGAGCGCGTCGATGATGATCCCGGCGCTGTTCGGGGAGTCCCACACCTCGAGCTTGTACTCCATGTTCAACGGCACGTCGCCGAACGCACGTCCCTCGAGCCTGACGTAGGCCCACTTCCGGTCGTCGAGCCACTGGACGTAGTCCGACGGTCCGATGTGCACGTTCTTCGCGCCGAGGTCGTGGCTGATGTTCGAGGTGACGGCCTGGGTCTTGGACACCTTCTTGGACTCCAGCCGATCGCGCTCGAGCATGTTCTTGAAGTCCATGTTGCCGCCGACGTTGAGCTGGTAGGTGCGGTCCAGCACCACGCCTCGGTCCTCGAACAGCTTGGCGAGCACGCGGTGGGTGATCGTGGCGCCCACCTGCGACTTGATGTCGTCCCCGACGATCGGGACGCCGGCCTGCTGGAACTTCAGGGCCCACTCCGGGTCCGAGGCGATGAACACCGGCAGTGCGTTGACGAAGCCGACACCGGCGTCGAGCGCGCACTGCGCGTAGAACTTGTCGGCCTCCTCCGAGCCCACCGGCAGGTAGGAGACCAGCACGTCGGCGCCCGAGTCCTTGAGCGCCTGGACGACGTCGACCGGCTGCTCGTCGGACTCCTCGATCGTCTCTCGGTAGTACCTGCCGAGACCGTCGTACGTCGGGCCGCGCTGCACGGTCACACCGAGCGGCGGGACGTCACAGATCCGGATGGTGTTGTTCTCGGAGCTGGTGATCGCCTCGGAGAGGTCGAAGCCGACCTTCTTCGCGTCGACGTCGAACGCGGCGACGAACTCGATGTCGGAGACGTGGTAGTTGCCGAACTTGACGTGCATCAGGCCGGGCACGCTGCTGTCAGGGTCGGCGCCCTTGTAGTACTCGACCCCCTGGATCAGGGACGTTGCACAGTTTCCGACGCCCACGATGGCGACTCGTACGGAACCCATCGGACTCTCCTTCATCACTTAGGTTGTTTCCGTTGGTTTGGTGACCTGGCGGCGAACGCCGTCGCGCTCGGCCGCGATCAGGTCCGAGAGCCAGCGCACCTCACGCTCCACGGACTCGACGCCGTGACGCTGCAGCTCCTCGGTATAGGTGTCCCGCTCCCGGGAGGCGGCCAGCTGCTGCTGGGCCCGGCTGAGCCGCTCCTGGAGGCGGGCACGGCGTCCCTCGAGGATGCGCAGCCTGATGTCGCGGTCGGTGCGCCCGAAGAAGGCGAACCGGACATCGAAGTTGTCATCCTCCCAGGACGCGGGCCCGGCGTCCGACATGAGGCTGGTGAAGCGCTGGTCGCCGCGCTCGGTGAGCTCGTAGACGATGCGCTGTCGCCGGGTCACCGGCGCCGTCGTGCCCGGCTCGGCGACGTGCTCGGTGATCCATCCGGCCCTGCTCATCTTCTTCAGAGCGGGGTACAGGGAACCGTAGGACAGCAACCGTCCCCAGCCGAGGACCACGTTGAGCTGCTTGCGCAGCTCGTACCCGTGCATGGGTTGCTCGTGCAGCAGCCCCAGGACTGCCAGCTCGAGGGTCTCCCCGCGTCGGGTCACCGAGATCCGCCTCTCCGGTCGTTGTGTCGCACTGACGTATCGTAACGATATATCGATCGTCGCCAAATCCCGGGTTCGGCTGCTGGCAGCCAGAACAGCCCTACCCTGGTGTGGCGACGTACCGCCGGGGGCACCGTGCGGAGACACGACCGTCGAGGAGAAGGCCTTCGGTGAGCGGACAACGCGTAGTGACGAGCGGTGCGCCCCGGCAGGGGCAGCAGCGCCCGACCCAGCCGGGAAAGCCGCGGAAGCCGAAGTGGTCGAGCGGCTGGCGCCGCTGGGTCAAGTGGCTGTTGATCATCGGCACCGCCTTCGTGGCACTCGGGCTGCTGCTGTTCGCCTACGCCTACGCCCGTACCGACATCCCCGACCCCAACAAGGGCTTCCAGAGCCAGACGAGCTACGTCTACTACGCCGACGGCAAGCAGGTGCTCGGGCGGTTCGCCGAGCAGAACCGCACCATGGTCGACCTCGGTGACGTGCCGACCCATGTCCAGGACGCCGTCGTCGCAGCGGAGGACCGCAGCTTCTGGACGAACAGGGGGATCGACCCCAAGGGCATCCTCCGGGCCGCGTTCAACAACGCCTCGGGCGGCGACACGCAGGGCGCGTCCACGATCACCCAGCAGTACGTCAAGGTCTTCTACCTCAGCCAGGAGCGCACCTGGCAGCGCAAGTTCAAGGAAGCGATCCTGTCGCTCAAGATCCAGCGGCAGATGTCGAAGGACGAGATCCTGCAGGACTACCTCAACACCATCTACTTCGGCCGGGGTGCCTACGGCATCGAGGCCGCCTCGCGGGCCTACTTCCGCAAGCCGGCCAAGGCGCTCAGCGTGCGGGAGGGCGCCGCGCTCGCCGCGATCATCAACTCGCCGAACGGCTACGACCCAGCGAACGGCCGGGCCGCGAAGACAGGCCTCAAGCAGCGCTACACCTACGTCATCGACGGCATGAGCGCGATGGGCACACTGCCTCCCGCGCTCACCAACACCCGCAAGGCGTACCGGTTGCCGGCCTTCCCGCCGCCCGAGGCGGAGAGCCAGTACGGCGGCCAGCGGGGACACGTCCTGGAGATGGTGCGAGCGGAGCTCCGCCGGCTGGGCTTCACCGACACCGAGATCGACGGCGGGGGGCTCCGGGTCACCACGACGTTCACGAAGAAGGCGATGGACGCTGCGGCCGCGGGCGTGAAGCAGGAGCGTCCCCCCCTCAAGGGACTGCACGTCGCGGTGGCCTCCGTGGACCCGAGGAGCGGCGCGCTGCGCGGCATGTTCGGCGGGCAGGACTACCTGGACAGCCAGTTGAACTGGGCGGTCGCCGGAGGAGCGGCGGGATCCACCTTCAAGCCGTTCTCCCTCGCCACCGGGCTGACCTACGGCTACTCGCTGAAATCGACGTTCGAGGGCAACTCGCCTCTGGTCGTCGGTGACACGGAGTTCGAGAACCAGGGCGAGAGCGGCGGTTCGGACTTCGGCCGGGTGAGCATGCTGACGGCGACGGAGAACTCGATCAACACCGCCTACGTCGACATGGTCAACAGCATCCCCGGCGGTCCGCAGCGGGTCATCGACACCGCCGTGAGGATGGGCGTCCCCGCCGACGCTCCCGGTCTCGACCCCAACCTGAGCACCGTCCTCGGCTCGGCGACGATGAGTCCGGTCGACATGGCCAACGCCTTCGGGACGATCGCCGACCAGGGCAGGGCCAAGAAGGTCTACGTCGTCGAGGGGGTCAAGACCTCCGACGGCGACGTCGAGTACGAGCACGAGGCGCAGACCGAGCAGGCCATCACCGCCGACGTCGCCGCCGACGCGTCGTACGCGCTGCAGCAGGTGACGACGACCGGCACCGGCACCAACGCGCAGATCGGTCGTCCCGTGGCGGGCAAGACAGGCACCGCCACGGACGACGAGGGGCATGTGCGCTCGTCGTGGTTCGTGGGCTACACCCCGCAGCTGTCGACCGCGGTGATGTACTCACGCGGCAACGGCAACGAGCCGCTCGACGGGTTCCTGGACACCTTCTACGGCGGTGAGCACCCCGCCAGGACGTGGGCCCTGGTGATGGAGCAGGCGCTCGAGGGGGAGCCGATCCTGGAGTTCCCGCCGCCGGCGAACCTCCAGCACCGGGTGGAGGGGAACCAGCCCACGCCGACGGCGGCCCCGAGCCCGACCCAGTCACCGGAGCCCTCCGACGAGCCGACCCGGCAGCCGACCGAGGAGCCGTCGCCGACCCAGGAGCCGTCGCCGACCCAGACGCCGACGCCGACGCCGACGCCGACGCCAACGCAGACACCGACGCAGACACCGACGCCGACGCCCACACCAACGCAGACACCGACGCCGACCCAGACACCGACGCCGACGGCTACCCAGTCGCCCGGCGGCGGAGGTGGTCAGGGCGGTGGTCAGGGCGGGGGTCAGGGCGGCGGTCAGGGCGGGGGTCAGGGCGGCGGTCAGGGCGGCGGTCAGGGCGGTGGCGGCGGCCCCGGTGCAGGCTGACCGATCCGCGGCGACCGGGACACCGACCGCCGAGGACCCGGTCCTGACCTCCGGGAGCGAGGTGCTGGGGGGCCCGTCGGGTGCGCACTCGCGGGGGCACCCCTGGTGGACTCCTGTGCGCGTCGCGCTGGCCGTGGTCTGCGTCGCCTGGGTGCTGGCGATGGTCCAGAAGGCTCCGTGCGCCCTCGACGGCTGGGGCGGTGCCAACAGCCGCTACGCGCAGATGTGCTACTCCGACGTGCCTTACCTCTACATCGACCGGGGATTCGCGGAACGGCGCGTCCCGTTCGCCGACACCGGCGGCCGCTATCCCGAGCTGGAGTACCCGGTCCTGACCGGCTGGTTCGCCTACGGCAGCACCCTGGTCACCCACGCGCTGCACGGCTGGCCCGATGTCGGCGCCCGGCGTGCCGGTCCGGTGGACGCGCTGCGGCAGGACCCTGCCGTGGAGGCGGAGCGACGGGACCTCTTCCCGGTCACCGCCGCGCTGCTGGCGCCGTTCGTCCTGCTCTCGGCGTACTTCCTCTCGCGCACCCATCCTGGACGGCCGTGGGACGCGATGGGATTCGCTGCCGCCCCGGTGCTGGTGCTCACCGGCCTCGTCAACTGGGACCTGCTCGCGGTGGCCGCGACCGCCGGTGCCCTGTGGGCCTGGGCGCGCGACCGGTCGGTGCTTGCCGGGGTCCTCGTGGGGCTGGGCACGGCGGCGAAGCTCTATCCCTTGTTCCTTCTCGGCGCGTTCCTCGTCGTCGCGCTGCGCCGGCGTGAGGCGGGCTCGTTCCTGCGCGCAGCCGGCGGCGCGGTCGCCGCCTGGCTGACGGTCAATGCCGTGGTGTGGTCCTACGGCCCCGAGGGGTGGAAGGCATTCTGGGAGTTCAACTCGGCGCGCGGCCCCGACCTCGGGTCGCTGTGGCTGGTGGCCTCGCAGGCGGGCCATCCCGCGTCGCCGCACACCATCAACCTGGTGTCGTGGGTCTTTCTCGCGGGGGTGTGCGTGGCGGTGCTCGTCCTGGGCCTCCGTGCCGCGGCCGTGCCCCGGCCTGCCCAGCTGGCGTTCCTCGTGACGGTCGGGTTCCTGCTCGTCAACAAGGTGTACTCGCCGCAGTACGTGCTGTGGCTGCTGCCGCTGGCCGCCCTGGCCCGTCCGCGGTGGCGGGACCTGCTCGTGTGGCAGGCGGGGGAGGTCTTCTACTTCGCGATGGTGTGGATGTACCTCGGCGGCTACACGGCCTCCGCCACCTCGGGAGGTCAGGACGTGGCCTACGCCTGGGCGATCGCCGTGCGGGTCGCGGCCGAGCTCTACCTCGCAGCGGTGATCGTGCGAGACGTGCTCCGACCCGAGCACGACCCCGTACCCCGCGCCGAACCGCCCGGGATGTCTGCCCGACCCGCCCAGGATGCGGGCGTCAGCTGAAGACGAGGCGGTCGAACGTCGAGACCGTGAAGCGGACCTGCACGTCGACCTCCGTCCCGACCGGCGGCACCGGAGTCCCCTCCGGCAGGAAGAGCATCGAGACCTGCATGTGGGGCGGCTCGGCGAAGAGCCGCTGCTTGCCGGCGACCGTGAACGGGGAGCGCACGAAGCCCGCGGCGTCGAGACTCCCGCGGGCCACCCGCGCGGCCCGGTCGCGGATCGTCGCCCCGCCGCTCGGCGCCTCGAGGCCGATGCCGTGGGCGGTGCCGCCGGAGACGACCACGATGTGACCCCGCCGCGGGGCTGTGCGGCCGCGGTAGCCGAAGACGTCCCCGCGGCGGACCTCGTGGTCGTCGAGGACCGTCGCCCGCACCCTCAGTGCCCCGCGGTCACCCAGCCACAGGCTCGTCCCGATGCGCGGGCGGAAGTCGAAGTCGGCGTACGACGCGCGCAGCGTGCCGAGCTCGTCGTGGGTCAGGTGCGACACGAAGACCCGCCTCGTCCCGATCCCGCTGGCGACCAGGTCGTCGAGGAGCCGCGCCATCTCGCTCAGGTGGGACCCGTGGGAGATCGGCAGGTGCAGCGCGAAGCCCTCGACCGCGACCCCCTCGAGGTGACGCGCGGCCGCTCGCAGCCCCTGGGGGGTGAAGCCGTGGCGTCGCATCGAGGTGAGCAGCTCGAGGACGACGCGCGGCCTCTCCGACGCGCCGCGGTCCCCGCCGGCCGTCAGCTCCTGCAGGTCGGAGAGCCTGCCCACCGTGTGGACGAGCCGGGCGTCGTACGTCGCACGGGTCTCGGACGGGCGCCACGGGCTCAGGACCAGGATGTCGCCGGCGAAGCTCTTCTCCACGTGCGGGACCTCGGCGTAGGTGCCCACGGCCACGAGATCGGCGCCCAGCTGGCCGGAGACCTCGGCGAGGCAGCCGATGCCCAGCCCGTAGCCGTTGCCCTTGACCACCGGCACGACGCCAGGGTGGGCGTCGACCACGGAGCGCAGGTGCGCCCACCAGCGGTCGCGGTCGACGTGGAGGCTGAGCACCTCAGCCTCCTCCCGCTCTGCGCGCCATGTAGACGCTGAAGGCGCGGTAGAGGAGGCGGTTGACGGGAAGGTCCCACTCCCCGACGTGCTCGACGGCCTCGCCCCCGGTCCCGACCTTGAACTGGATGAGGCCCACGTGGCTGTCGTGGGCGTCGAGGGTGTCGGTGATGCCCCGCAGGTCGTAGACGTCGGCGCCCTGGGCCAGCGCGTGCCGGATCATCTCCCACTGCGCGGCGTTGGACCCACGGACCTCCCGCTTCTCGGTCGACGACGCACCGTAGGAGTACCAGGCGTGGCCGCCCACCTGCACCAGGACGGTGGCAGCGACCAGGTCGCCGGCGTGCTCGGCGGTGAAGAGCGCGATGCGGTCGGGATCCTCCGCGCCGAGCGCTCGGAACATCGTGCGGAAGTACGACAGGGGCCGGGGCGTGAAGTGGTCTCGCCTCGCGGTGTGGACGTAGAGCTCGTGGAACCGGTCGAGCGCGGCGTCGAGCTCGTCGTGCGGCACCCGTCGGGTGAGCACGCCCTCCTTGGCCGCCTTCTTGATGTTGCGGCGCCAGAGCTGGTTCATGCCCCGGAGGACGTCGTCCTCCGTCCGGGGCTTGCCCTCGTCGTCCCGCAGCGGAATCTGGAAGTTGAACCGCGGCTGCCCCGCCGCGAACCCGCCCTCGACCCGCTGCTCGCGCCAGCCGAGCCGGCGCAGCTGAGACGCCACGGCGGCGCCGCTGCTCTCCCGTGTCCGGGGCGGCAGGTCGCCGAGGCTGCGAACGCTCTCGTCCGCGATGCCCTCCTTGACCGATGCCGCGTCCCATCGACGGATGACCACGGGTGGCCCCATCCGGACGCCGAAGGCCTTGTGCTTCGCGAGGTGGGCGGTCAGCGGGGTGAGCCAGGTGGCGAGGTCCTCGTCCTCCCAGTCGATCACCGGGCCCTCGGGCAGGTAGGCGAGGTAGCGCCTGATCCGTGGCACCTGGCGGTGCAGGACCAGGGCGGCGCCGACCTGGACGTCGTCGCGGAACCAGCCGATCGACTCCGGACGCCAGTCGCTCTTGACCTCTCCCCACGCCGGCACCTGCAGGAAGCTGACGTCACGCCGTGACCTCACGAAGTCGAGGTGCTCCGCAGCGGTGATCGTGCGGACGACGAGGGGGCGGGTCACGCTGCCCGAGCCTAGTGGTCGGTCACAGCCGGGACCTGAGCCAGTCGAAGTCGGCCTTGTGCCCCTCGGGGCCGCCCGGGGTCTCGGCGACGACCGGCACGCCGGCAGCCCGGACGAGCTCGACGAACGCCTCGTGGTCGATCTGCCCCTCCCCGAAGCTGGTGTGCCGGTCAGCGCCGGAGCCGAACGGGTCGCGGCTGTCGTTGGCATGGACGAGGTCGATCCGCCCGGTGGCCGCCAGCACCCGGTCGACGGCGGTCGCCAGCTCGATGCCCCCCGCGTGGGCGTGACAGGTGTCCAGGCAGAACCCGACCATGTCGGCGCCGTCGGCGTGCGACACCGCCTCGAAGAGTCGCCCGATGCGGTCCACCTCCCGCGCCATCGCGTTGCCGCCCCCGGCGGTGTTCTCGATGAGCAGCGGGACCTTCAGGTCGGTGTAGTCGACGGCCTTGCGCCAGTTGTCGAAGCCCTTGTCGGGGTCGTCCTCGGCGTTGACGTGGCCCCCGTGGACGATCAGGGCTGTGGCGCCGATCTCCGCCGCGGCGTCGATGTGCTGCTGCAGGAGCTTGCGACTCGGGATGCGGATGCGGTTGTTCGTCGTGGCCACGTTGATGAGGTACGGCGCGTGCACGTAGAGGTCGACTCCGGCCGCCTCGGCTGCCGAGCGCAGTGCGGACGCGCCTCCTGCGTAGCGGACCTCGGGCTTCTTGTAGCTCTGCGGGTCACCGAGGAAGAACTGCACCAGCGGGGTGTCCCGCGCCTGCGCCTCCGCGACCGGGTCGAGCTGGTCGACGTGGGCACCGATGCGCAGTGTCTGGGCCGTGGTCGGGGTCATGGCGTCCAGGCTATGACGCCCGGAGCCACGCCTTGTCCGCGATCCGCGGGGCGGGGCCGACCCCTGTGGACGACGATTTCGGAAGGGCCTGGGTGCGCTGATAGCCTGAGGTGTCCGCCGCCTGCGAGGTCACCACTGGCAGCAGGTCGACGGACCGGCGCACCCCCCTCCAGGGTCTCGGTACGCCGGACGCAACAGCCCTCCTGCCACGGAACGACCGTGGCCGCCTGAGTCCGAAGGAGGTGGGAACTGCTTTGCGTACCTATGAAGTGATGGTCATCCTCGACCCGAGCCTCGACGAGCGCACGGTCGCCCCGTCCCTCGACACCTACCTCAACGTCGTCCGGCAGGACGGCGGGCAGGTCGAGAGTGTCGATGTGTGGGGCAAGCGTCGCCTGGCCTACGAGATCGACAAGAACGCCGAGGGCATCTACGCCGTCGTCGACCTGCGTGCGGAGCCGGCGACCGTCAAGGAGCTCGACCGTCAGCTCACGCTGAACGAGTCGGTGCTGCGCACGAAGGTCATCCGCCCCGACGTCCGCTGACCCGTCCCGGCGCCGCTCTGTCGGTGCCCCTCACTACGGTCGCCACGACACGGACCACCTGGTCCTCTCCCCGAGGAGTCACCCATGGCAGGCGAAACCCCGATCACCGTCATCGGCAACCTCACCGCTGACCCCGAGCTCCGCTTCACCCCGTCCGGGGCGGCTGTCGCGAACTTCACCGTCGCCAGCACCCCGCGCACGTTCGACAAGCAGACGAACGAGTGGAAGGACGGCGAAGCGCTGTTCCTCAACTGCTCGGTCTGGCGCCAGGCTGCGGAGAACGCCGCCGAGTCGCTGGTCCGCGGGATGCGGGTCATCGTGTCGGGACGGCTCAAGGCCCGTAGCTACGAGACCCGTGAGGGCGAGAAGCGCACGGTCTTCGAGATCGACGTCGACGAGGTCGGGCCCAGCCTGAAGTACGCAACCGCCAAGGTCAGCAAGACCAGCCGCTCGGGCACCGGCGGCGGTGGCGGCTCGTGGGGTGGCAGCGGCGGCGGCGGGGACGACCCCTGGGCCAACGCCGGCCAGTCCGGCGGCGGTCAGCAGGGCGGGGGTTCCTGGGGCGGTCAGCAGGGCGGTCAGGCCGGTGGCCAGCAGACCAGCCAGGGCGACCCGTGGGCCTCCAGCGGTCCGGCGGCCGCCGACGAGCCCCCGTTCTGACGCGAACGGCCGTTCCGACCAGATCACACGACATCCATTCCGGGCTCACCATCGGCACAGCCCGGGCTCACTGAAGGAGCACCACAATGGCCAAGCCGGTTCTGCGCAAGCCCAAGAAGAAGGTTTGTCAGTTCTGCAAGGACAAGACCGCCTACGTCGACTACAAGGACACCGCGCTGCTGCGCAAGTTCATCTCCGACCGTGGGAAGATCCGGGCCCGCCGGGTGACGGGCAACTGCGTGCAGCACCAGCGTGACGTCGCCATCGCGGTGAAGAACGCCCGTGAGGTCGCACTTCTGCCCTACACCTCGACCGCGCGCTGAGAGGGGACCGACGATGAAGCTCATCCTGACCCAGGAGGTCACGGGCCTCGGCGCCCCCGGTGACGTGGTCGAGGTCAAGGACGGCTACGGCCGCAACTTCCTCGTGCCGCGTGGGTTCGCGATCCGCTGGACGCGCGGCGGTGAGAAGCAGATCGACTCGATCAAGGCTGCCCGCGGCGCCCGCGAGGTGCGTGACCTGGGCAAGGCCGAGGAGATCAGGGCCCGCCTCGAGGGCCGTGAGGTCGACGTGCCGGTGCGCGCCGGCGAGGGCGGCAGATTGTTCGGGGCGGTGACCGTGTCGGACATCGCCGACGCGATCAATGCAGCCGTCGGCGGCGCCGACGGGGTCGTCGACAAGCGGAAGATCCTTGTCGGCAACCCGATCAAGTCCCTCGGCAGCCATGAGGTCACCGTCAAGGTCCACGACGAGGTGGCGGCCACCGTCCGCCTCAACGTGGTGGCGGCCTGACGATCCCGATCCCTCGGAAGCCGCCTCCGGACTACCGGAGGCGGCTTTCGTCGTCCCCGGCGCCTGCCACCATCCACAGGTCTCCCCGCGCCCGTCGCAGCAGCACCACGGCCCTGCCACCGATGAAGACCAGCCCGAACACCGCCCACAGGGCCAACAGCGCCGGCCGCTCCCCGGTCGGCCCCAGCCGCACGGTGAGCACCGCGACCGGCACGAAGAGAGCGGTGACCAGCGACCCCGCGACGGCCAGGTAGCGCCCGTCGCCGGCGCCGATGAGCACGCCGTCGAGCACGAACACCACCCCGGCGACCGGCTGGAACAGGGCCGCCACCAGCAGCACTGCGCCGAGGAGGCTGACGACGTCGGGGTCGTCGGTGAAGAGGGGGCCGAGGATCGGCGCCGTGACCGCGAGGGCCAGACCGGTCACCACGCCACTCACCAGACCGATGCGGACGACACGCTCGGTCGACTCCCGGACATGGGCCAGGTCGCCCGCGCCGAGGGCCCTGCCGATGATCGCCTGGGCGGCGATGGCCACGGCGTCGAGCGCGTAGGCGAGGAACGACCACACGGCGATGGCGAGCTGGTGCGTCGCGACGGCAGTCGCGCCCAACCCCGCGGCGCACCAGGTGGTGGCCACCAGGCTGGCCTGAAGACTGGCGGTGCGCACCAGCAACGGGCCGCCGGCCCGCGCGGAGCGTCGTACCCCCGCGGGGTCGGGGCGCAGGACGGCGCCCTCGCGGCGTGCGAGCCGGACCACCACCGCGACCAGCACGACGGCCGCCCCCAGCTGGGCCAGGTCGGTGCCCCACGCGGAACCGGCGATGCCGAGGTCGAGGCCGTAGACGAAGGCGACGTTGAACGCGATGTTGGCCAGGTTGGCCGCCACGGCCACCCGCAGGGGCGTGCGGGTGTCGTGCAGCCCGCGCAGCACCCCGGTCGCTGCCAGCACGAGCAGCATCGGCGTGACGCCGAGCCAGGCGATCCGCAGGTACGTCACCGCTGCCTCGGTCACCGGCCCGTTCGCCCCGAACCAGTCCACCACCGGTCCGGTCAGGACGAGCCCGGCCGCACTGAGGACGAGGCCGACCAGCGCGGCGAGCCAGAGGCCGTCCACCCCCTGGCGCAGCGCCCGGCGGCGTTGGCCCGCACCGACCTGACGGGCGACGGCAGCGGTGGTCCCGTAGGCGAGGAAGACGCAGAGCCCGACGGCGGCGCGGACGACGACCGACGCGATGCCCAGCCCCGCGAGCTCCGTGGTCCCGAGGTGCCCGACGACCGCGGCGTCGGCGAGCAGGAAGAGCGGCTCGGCCACCAGCGCGAGGAACGCCGGCACCGCCAAGCCGATGATCTCCCGGTCGACACGCCGGAGGTCGCCCCTGCGGCCGGCTCGCACGATCGGTCACCCTACCTATTGCCACGGTATGGGCCGGCGAGGTAAGGGAGGCACCCTGTGCACAACTGCCGCCCGGTTGTGGATCGTGCGTCGGTCCGAAACCGGGACCGGGACCTCGACGGGACCTTGGTCACGGCCCCCGGCGGACGCGCGACGCGCCGAAACTTTTCTTGAGTGCACAGCCGTGGAATCAGTTTGCGCAGGTCAGCGGGGTGATCACGGAAACTCACAGGCCTTCTCCACAGGTGTGTGAACAGCCCTTGCACACGTTGTCCGGCGTGTTCCACACGGCGGTCCCGGTTATCCACAGGACCCTGTGGAGGAGGGACTCGCACCTTCCCCGCGGCCGCCAGTAGCGTCCCAGTCTGGCGCCGGGGCGATCACCTCCCCGGAGCGCTGGGGAGGCACCTTCCCCGGCTTTGTCGGTGGCCGCCCCTACCGTTCCAGGGGTCGGCAGGGAAGGACAGCGGATGAGCGTCGCAGAGCACTCCGGGGGTCCGGGACCGGTGTTCGGGGCGCAGCCCTGGGATCCCGAGGTCGCCGGTTTCGCCGCGACGGTCACGGCCCGACCCGAGGACCGGATGCCGCCCCAGGACAACGCTGCGGAGCAGTCGGTGCTGGGGTCGATGCTGCTGAGCAAGGACGCGATCGCCGACGTCATCGAGACGATCCGCGGCGCTGACTTCTACCGTCCCGCACACGAGACCATCTTCGACGCGGTCATCGAGCTCTACGGCCGTGGCGAGCCCGTCGACCCGGTCACCACCGCCGCCGAGCTGGGGCGCCGCGGGGAGCTGGTGCGCGTCGGCGGCGCGCCCTACCTCCACACGCTCTCGGCCTCGGTGCCCATCGCGGCCAACGCGTCCTACTACGCCGAGATCGTCCGGGAGAAGGCGATCCTCCGGCGACTGGTGAACGCCGGCACCCGGATCGCGCAGATGGGGTACGCCGGCGAGGGGCTGGTCGACGACGTGGTCGACGCCGCACAGCAGGAGGTCTACCAGGTCACCGACAAGCGGACCTCGGAGGACTACGCCCCGCTCAGCGCGATCATGGAGGCCACCCTCGACGAGATCGAGGCGATCTCCAACCGCGGTGGCGAGATGAGCGGGGTGCCCACCGGCTTCGCCGACCTCGACGAGCTGACCAACGGCCTCCACGGCGGGCAGATGGTGATCGTTGCGGCACGTCCCGCCGTCGGCAAGTCCACGCTGGCACTGGACCTGTGCCGGGCAGCCAGCATCCACCACAACATGACCTCGGTCATCTTCAGCCTCGAGATGACCCGCAACGAGATCACCATGCGGCTGCTGTCGGCCGAGGCGAAGATCCCGCTCAACCACATGCGCAACGGCCACATGAGCGACGACGACTGGCAGAAGCTCGCCCGCAAGATGAGCGAGGTGTCCACCGCGCCGCTCTTCATCGACGACAGCCCGAACATGACGATGATGGAGATCCGCGCGAAGGCTCGGCGGCTCAAGCAGCGCCACGACCTCAAGCTGATCGTCATCGACTACATGCAGCTGATGACCTCGGGCAAGAAGGTGGAGTCGCGGCAGCTGGAGGTCTCGGAGTTCTCCCGTCAGATCAAGCTGCTGGCCAAGGAGCTCGAGGTCCCCGTGGTCGCCCTCTCCCAGCTCAACCGTGGGCCGGAGCAGCGCGCCGACAAGCGGCCGATGCTCTCCGACCTCCGGGAGAGCGGTTCGCTGGAGCAGGACGCCGACATGGTGGTCCTGCTGCACCGCGAGGACGTCTACGAGAAGGAGTCGACGCGGCCAGGCGAGGCCGACCTCATCGTGGCCAAGCACCGCAACGGGCCGACCCGCGATGTCGTCGTCGCCTTCCAGGGCCACTACTCCCGCTTCGTCGACATGGCCCACGGCTGACCCACGTGTCGAGATGCAGCGGACCTGGTGAGTCTGACATCCGCGAAAGCCCGAGCGGTCACCGGTTCCACCTCGAACCGGGGACTCAGGTCGCTGGTCACTCCGCCGGGAGCACTGCGTAACGAAGGCCGACCGTGCCGCCGCTGAAGCGGTGCTCGTCGAGCAGCTCGAGGCGTAGGCGGACACCGAGCGGGAAGACCGGCTTGCCGCCGCCGATCGCGATCGGGCCGAGGAAGACCTGGCACTCATCGACGAGCCCGACGGCCAGCGCCTGGCCGGCGAGGTCGGCGCCGCCGATCGAGAGGTCGCTCGTCGACGACTGCTTGAGCCGCCGTACGTCGGCCTGGTCGAAGCTGCGCTCGAGGCGCGTGTGGACGGTCGTCGGCGCCGGCAGGGTGCGTGAATAGACGATCTTCTCGGCCGCTCGCCAGATCCGCGCGAAGTCGCGCTCCGGCTCGGTCTGGGCGTCGACGCTCGCGGTCTCCCAGTACGTCATCGTCTCGTACATGCGTCGCCCGTAGAGGTACGTCCCGATCGGCCGCTCGAGGTCGTTGACGAAGGCGAGCACCTCGTCGTCGGGCGCCGACCAGTCGAAGGCGCCTGCCGTGTCCTCGACGTAGCCGTCCAGCGAAGCGATCGCCGAGTAGATCAGCCTGGCCATCCCTGCACTCCTTCGGGGATCGGTGGTCGTCGCGCCCGGTGCGCAGCCTCGCCTTCTGACCCTTCACGCGGAGCCCCGCGCCCGGGCGGCAGTGACAACCAGTGTGACGGCGTCGACAGCGACCGTCGGGCGACGCTGCTGCCGCCGTACCCCAACGCCAGCCGACCGAGTCGGCAACCACCCACCACGTGAACAACCCTCGAACAATTTCCTGGTAGCGCTGCAGCAGCTCCCGACTGGTTCTAGGCTGATCGCATCTTCGGCCCGGTTCCGAGGGAGGATCCCATGGCAGGCGCCGGCACGTCGCGCGAGGTCCACGCGCTCCGGAGCCTGCACGACCTCATCACGACCGTGCACTCGGTGCAGGACCTCCAGGAGGTCCTCCAGACGGTGGCCGCCGGCGTCGTCGATGTCCTGGGCTTCCAGGTGGCGGTCATCTCCTGCCTCGACGCCCAGGACGACCTGGTCGTGCTCGCTGCCGCCGGTGACGAGGACGCCTGCCGAACGATGCGCGGGAGCCGCGCTCCACTCCAGGAGTTCGTCGACGAGTTCGAGCTCGCCGACACCTGGGGGTCGCTGCGCTTCCTTCCCCACGACCGACTGCCGGAGGACGCCAGCACCGGCTGGGTGCCGGAGATGCAGCCGCTGGACGTGCCTGACGCCTGGCACCCGCTCGACACCCTCTACGCCCTTCTGCAGGGTCCGACCGGCGAGTTCCTCGGGGTCCTCAACGTCGACCTGCCCGTCGACGGCCGGCGGCCCGGCCCCTTCGGCCGTCAGATCCTCGAGATGTACGCCGTCCAGGCCGGTCTCGCCGTCCACCACGCCCAGGAACGGAGCCGACTGCGACAGCGGGTCAGGCTCTCCAACGCAACGCGGACAGTCCTGGAGACGACCGGTCGGGAACCGGACCTCGGAGCGGCGCTCGTCCGCAGCTGCCCGCCACTCCTCGAGGGGTTCGCCTGCGACTGGCTGGCGCTCGAGGTCTTCGCCCCCGCAAGGGCGGGTTCTCCGGACGGCCCGGCACCGGTGGGCCACCAGGTCACCTGGCCCGGCGATCTGGCGGGTCGGCTCGGTGCCCCTACCTCCGCGCGTCTGAGCGATCTTGCGGCCAGGGTCGCCCAGGCCTGCTGGCCACTCAGACGCACTTGTGTCGTCGCCGAGGTCGGCGACACGACCGAAGGGTTCCTCGACGAGGAGGAGCGCGCGGTGATCGACGAGCCGCTCCGTGCTCTCGGCGGAGGCACGGTGATGCTGGTGCCGGTGGGCGCGGCACGCGACTGTCTGGGCTATGTCGTGATGGCACGCACGGAGCCCGACAGCGGCCGGCCGGCCGAGAGCTGGACCGAGGAGGAGTGCCAGGCGGCGCTCGAGGTGGGGCGCGAGCTCGGCAGGGCAGTCGAGGCCTCCAGGCTGCACCAGCGGGAGCTCCAGCTGATCGCCGAGCTCCGCGAGCTCGACCGGCACAAGGGCGAGATGATCGCGACCATCACCCACGAGCTGAAGACACCGCTCACCGCGATCATCGGCTACGGAGAGCTCCTCGAGGCAACGAGCGGCGGCCCCACCCGGCACGTCAGCGCCATCAACCGCAACGCCCGGCGACTGCTGGAGCTCATCGACGACATGTTGCTGCTGACCACGGTCAAGGACCCGCACCGCCCCTTCGAGCCGGTGCCGGTGGACCTGGGCGCCCTGGTGCACGAGGCGTGCGACATGGTCGAGGTGCAGGCGACGAGCAGGGGCGTCGGCCTCGACGCCTCGGCGGCTGCTCGTGGGGTGATGGTCGCGGGCGACTCCTTCGAGCTCGCGAGGCTCGTGGGCAACCTCGTGGGCAACGCGGTGAAGTTCACCGGGCCTGGCGGTGCGGTGACGCTGAGCGTCGCCGCACGGGGCGACCACGTCGTCCTCCGGTGCACCGATTCCGGGATCGGGATCGCTCAGTCCGACCTCGCCGACCTCTTCGAGGAGTTCAACCGCTCCTCCAATCCCGACGCGCACGCGGTGCCCGGGACAGGGCTCGGGCTCGCGATCGTCAAGCGGATCGCGGAGCGGCACGGCGGGTCGGTGCTCGTCGAGTCGGTGCTCGGCGAGGGCAGCTCTTTCCAGGTCACGCTGCCGGCAGTGGGTGCGCCGTCGCTCGTCGAGCGCGCCGTTCCGTCGTACGCGGGCGGCATGAGCCGGCCCTAGCCCGGGTACGGGACCGGCATGACCGTGCCCCACCATCCCGAACGGCCGCTCGACCTCTCCGCCGCTCCCGCCGAGGAGGACGTCTCCGCGGCGGACGTGGCCGACCGCGTCGACCTCGATCCCGAGGAGCAACCGAACCGCACCGACCCGGTGCAGGGCGGCGCCGACGCCCCGGAGGGCCGGCCGTGACCACCGCCGAGCACACGCTGCGCTACCGGCTACCCGCCGGGCAGGACGCGGCCCCGCTCATCGCCTCCCTGCGCACGGCCGGGTTCGAGGCCCGCCCCGACACGGTGGCCGGCCAGAGCAGGGTGCTCATCACCAGCGGCGACGGGGCCGGGGTGGACCGGGAGGCGGTGCGGTCTGTCATCGAGGACTCCAACCGCACCTCGGTCTTCGACGGCGGCGGCGTGCGGGGCCCCGTCCAGTTCGAGGGCGAGGGCGGAGCCTGACCGCGGACGAACGGCCGGTGACGGGACCGTCCCCTGGGCCCTAGGGTGCGAGCACCTACTACCGGAAGGCTGAGCCATGGCCTCACGTCTCAACCCCTACCTCAGCTTCAGCTCCGACGCCCGGGAGGCGATGGAGTTCTACCGAACCGTCTTCGGCGGGGACCTGACGCTGAGCACCTTCGGGGAGTACGGCGATCCCGGCGCCCCCGAGGCGGACCTGATCATGCACGGGCAGCTCGAGACGCCCGACGGGTTCACGCTCATGGGTGCCGACACGCCGCCCGGGATGGAACGCAGTGAGGGCTCGTCCATCACCGTCAGCCTCAGCGGCGACGACGCGAAGCTGCGCGACTACTGGCAGGGGCTGTCCGAGGGCGGCACGGTGTCGGTGCCCCTGGAGAAGCAGATGTGGGGCGACGAGTTCGGCCAGCTCACCGACCGGTTCGGCGTCCAGTGGATGGTGAACGTGGCGGGAGCCACGTCCTGAGACGAGGCGTCAGCTGAGGAGCTCGGCCGGCCGGACCGCGACCAGGTGCTCGGCACACAGGAAGGCCGACGCCACCTCCTCGGGCAGCCCCTCGAAGGGCGAGACCTGCGACCGGTGCAGCCGGATCGCCGCCCACCGGGCCGGCAGGTGCTCCCGGGTCCCGAAGACGGTCGTGAGCTCCTCGTCGGGCGTGCCCAGCTCGCCGAGGTGGAGGTAGGTCGAGGAGGGGTCGACCGTCTCCATGTGCTGGGCCCACAGCCGCATCGCGGACCGAGGCAGACAGTGCAGGTAGACCGGTACGCCGAGCTCGCCCCCCACGTCCACGGTCGCGTCCCGCACGATGGCGTGGTCGCGGTGCCCGTCACTGCCGTCGAGCGTGACCAGGACGTCCGGGCCGAAGGCGTCGACGGCCTCCCTCACGGCGTCCCGGATCTCAGCCGGATCCGCGCCGGCCAACGTCAAGGGACCGGCGTCGCCCGACATCCCCGAGTCGCGGAAGTCCAGCAGCTCCACGCGACGTACGCCCATGAAAGCGGCCGCCTCCCGGAGCTCGCTCTCCCGCAGGCTGCCGAGTCCGCCGGCGGGCACCTCCACCCCGGGGGCCACCTCTCCCGCCTCCCCGCGGGTCGCGCAGGTCACCGCGGTGGTGGCGCCCGCGACGCAGGCGTGCAGCAGCAGCGAGCCGCAGCCGAACGTCTCGTCGTCGGGGTGTGCCACGACGACCTGGATGCGGAGGAGCGGGCCACAGCCGTTCGGGATGGGAAACACGGGCACGTCCTTCTCAGCCGGGAATGCACGTGCAGTCATTGGACGGCCCGCGCGCCGGCCCGTCAATCCGCCGGAGGGCCCGACCGTGAAGCCTGACGTCCCCGCTCGCTCCCCAGGACACGGTCGAGAAGGTGGCCGGGCCGCATGAGTACAGCCCCTACGGGGCACCCCCGCCGTGACCCCCGCCGTGACGGTCGCCCCGGTCGGCTCCGGTAACTTTGGAACGTTCAAGCGTCGAGGATGTCCTGGCGCAGATCGTCGTGGGCCGCTGCCCGAAGGAGAACTGTGCACGCTTGGCCTGGGAATGCCTATCCGTTGGGAGCCACCTACGACGGGGCGGGGACGAACTTCGCGCTGTTCAGCGAGGTGGCCGAGCGGGTGGAGCTGTGCCTGTTCGACCAGGACCGCAACGAGAGCCGGGTCGAGCTGACCGAGGTCGATGCCCACGTCTGGCACTGCTACCTGCCGCAGATCGTTCCCGGGCAGCGCTACGGCTACCGCGTGCACGGGCCCTACGAGCCGAAGCGCGGGCTGCGCTGCAACCCGAACAAGCTGCTCCTCGACCCCTACGCCAAGGCCACCGACGGGGACATCTCCTGGGACCAGTCGCTGTTCGGCTACACCTTCGGCGACGAGATGAGCCGCAACGACGAGGACTCCGCCGGCCACATGACGCTCGGCGTCGTCATCAACCCCTTCTTCGACTGGGAGGGCGACCGCCGCCCGGGCACGCCGTACAACGAGACCCTCATCTACGAGGCGCACGTCAAGGGGCTCACCTACCTGCACCCCGAGGTGCCGGAACCGCTCCGGGGCACGTACGCCGGTCTGGCGCACCCGGCCGTCCTCGAGCACCTGCAGAAGCTGGGCATCACCGCCATCGAGCTGATGCCGGTGCACCAGTTCGTCCAGGACGCCACGCTGCTGGAGAAGGGGCTGCGCAACTACTGGGGCTACAACACCCTGGGCTTCTTCGCACCGCACGCCGACTACGCCGCCAACCCGGCCGGGGGCCAGCAGGTCCCGGAGTTCAAGGCGATGGTCAAGGCCATGCACGCGGCCGGCATCGAGGTCATCCTCGACGTGGTCTACAACCACACCGCGGAGGGCAACCACCTGGGCCCCACGCTGAGCTTCAAGGGCATCGACAACGCCGCCTACTACCGCCTGGTCGAGACCGACCAGCGCTACTACATGGACTACACGGGGACCGGCAACTCCCTCAACGTCCGCCACCCCCACTCCCTGCAGCTGATCATGGACTCGCTGCGCTACTGGGTGACCGAGATGCACGTCGACGGTTTCCGCTTCGACCTCGCGTCCGCGCTGGCACGCGAGTTCTACGACGTCGACCGGCTGGCGACCTTCTTCGAGCTCGTGCAGCAGGACCCGGTGGTCAGCCAGGTGAAGCTCATCGCCGAGCCGTGGGACGTCGGCCCCGGCGGCTACCAGGTCGGGAACTTCCCGCCGCAGTGGAGCGAGTGGAACGGCAAGTACCGCGACACCGTGCGCGACTTCTGGCGCATGGAGCCCACGCTCGGGGAGTTCGCCAGTCGCCTCGCGGGGTCCGCGGACCTCTACGAGCACTCGGGGCGCCGGCCGTTCGCCAGCATCAACTTCGTCACCGCCCACGACGGGTTCCCGCTGCGCGACCTGGTGTCCTACAACGAGAAGCACAACCAGGCCAACGGGGAGAACAACAACGACGGGGAGAGCCACAACCGCTCCTGGAACCGCGGCGTCGAGGGTCCGACCGACGACCTCGAGATCCTGGCCCACCGGGCGCGGGCGCAACGCAACTTCATCACCACGCTGCTCCTCAGCCAGGGCGTGCCGATGCTCCTCCACGGCGACGAGCTCGGTCGCTCGCAGGGCGGCAACAACAACACCTATGCTCAGGACAGCGAGATCAGCTGGGTGCACTGGGACTCCGCGGACCGGCCGCTGATCGAGTTCACGGCAGCTGTCTCGCGGCTCCGGGCGACGCACCCGATCTTCCGCCGGCGACGCTTCTTCACCGGCAACACCGTCCGCACGGGCAACGGCGAGCGGCTCAACGACATCGTGTGGCTGCACCCCGAGGGGCGCCCCATGGAGCAGGCCGACTGGTCGGCTGCCGGTGCAACGGCGATCGGCATGTACCTGAACGGACACGGGATCCCGGGGCTCGACGCCGCGGGGCAGCCGATCGCCGACGACCACTTCCTCCTGTACTTCAACGCCGGGCTGGAGGAGGTCACCGTGACACTGCCCGCCGACGAGTACGCCGAAGCCTGGGACGCACTGATCGACACCGCCGCCGCCGAGGTGGACAGCTCGCCGCTCAAGCCGGAGTCGACCCTGCTGCTGCAGGGCAACAGCGTGGTGGTGCTCCGCGAGCACGTGCAGGCCGAGGAGGACCCCGACCTGTCGGTGGCGGCGTCGCTCGTGGCGCTGGCCGACTCTGCTCTCACGACCCCGCTGACGGTGTCCCGCGAGGCCCGCACCCGCTCCGACGCGGAGCCGCGCAGCCGGCGTACCCGCAACTGAGCTGTCGTGGCCACCCCCGACCCGAGGACCGGCATGCGCATCCCCGCGAGCACCTACCGCTTCCAGATCACGGAGTCCTTCGACCTGCTCGAGGCGGCCCGGAGGCTGACCTACCTGCACGAGCTGGGTGTCGACTGGGTCTACCTGTCCCCGCTGCTCGCCTCGGAGTCGGGCAGCGAGCACGGGTACGACGTCGCCGACCACCGGGCGATCGACCCCTCACGCGGACGCGCCTCGGGTCTGGCCGCCCTCGCCACGGAGGCCGAGCGGCTCGGCATGGGGGTGCTGGTCGACATCGTGCCCAACCACGTGGGGGTGGCACGGCCCTACGAGAACGAGTGGTGGTGGCACGTCCTCACCCACGGCCAGGAGTCGCCGTACGCCGGGGCGTTCGACATCGACTGGGAGGCAGGCGGCGGGCGGCTCCGCATCCCGGTCGTCGGTGACGACGACCTCGAGACCTCCGACGCAGGGGTGTCGCGGATCAAGAACCTGCGGGTGCTGGGTGGCGAGCTGCACTACCACGACAACCGGTTCCCCCTGGCCCCCGGGACGGTGCACGGTCCCGACGAGGACCCCCAGGACGTCCACGCGCGGCAGAACTACGAGCTGATGAGCTGGCGCCGTGCCGACAGCGACCTCAACTACCGGCGCTTCTTCGCGGTGAACACCCTGGTCGCCATCCGGGTCGAGGACCCCGAGTGGTTCGACCGGTCGCACGCGGAGATCCGGCGGTGGTTCGACGAGGGGCTCGTCGACGGGTTGCGGATCGACCACCCCGACGGCCTGCGCGACCCTGCCGCATACCTCGACCACCTGGCCGGCCTCACGAAGGGCTCCTACGTCCTGGTGGAGAAGATCCTCGAGCCGGGCGAGGACCTGCCGCACAGCTGGTCGACCGCCGGCACCACGGGGTACGACACGCTGGCCCTGGTCGACCGGGTCCTGGTCGACCCGGCCGGCGAGGGACCGCTCGACACGCTCGAGACGAGGCTGCGGGGGGCCCCGGTCGACTGGCACGAGATGATCCACGGCACCAAGCGAGAGGTCGCCGACGGTATCCTCCGCTCCGAGGTGCGGAGGATCTGCCGGGAGCTCTGCGACGTCCTCGAGGGCGCTGAGAGCGACGCTGCGGTCAGCTTCGAAGCGCTCGAGGACACGGTCGCCGAGCTGCTCGCCTGCTTCCCGGTCTACCGGTCCTACCTTCCCGAGGGCCGCGAGCACCTCGACGAGGCCTTGGCGGCGGCTCGCGAACGCCGGCCGGACCTCGCGCCGACCCTGGACGCCGTAGCGCCGGTGCTGTCCGACGGCGCAGCCGCGCCGACGCAGCGATTCCAGCAGACCAGCGGCATGGTGATGGCCAAGGGTGTCGAGGACTGCGCCTTCTACCGGTGGGCGCGGCTGACCTCGCTCAACGAGGTGGGCGGTGACCCGAACGTCTTCTCGGTGACCCCCGCAGAGCTGCACTCCGCGATGGCGAGGCGGCAGGCCGACTGGCCCCGCGCGATGACCGCGGCGTCCACGCACGACACGAAGCGGGGCGAGGACGTCCGGGCCCGGATCAGCGTGCTCGCCGAGGTGCCCGAGCGGTGGGACGAGGCGCTCACCCGACTCCTGGAGCTCGTGCCGCTGCCCGACCGCGGGTTCGGCAACCTGCTGTGGCAGGCCGTCCTCGGGTCCTGGCCGGCGAGCACCGAGGGGGTCGGCGACTTCCGGGAGCGGCTGCACGGCTACGCCGAGAAGGCGATGCGCGAGGCCGGTGACCACACCACGTGGACCGAGGTCGACACCGAGTTCGAGGCGGCGGTGCACCGGGCCGTCGACGCCGCCTTCGACCGGCCCGAGGTTCGTGAGGTCCTCGACGGCCTGCTCGCCGAGGCGGCCGCGCCCGGGTGGAGCAACGCCCTGAGCGCGAAGCTCCTGACCCTGACGCTGCCGGGCGTGCCCGACACCTACCAGGGCAGCGAGCTGTGGGAGCAGAGCCTGGTCGACCCCGACAACCGTCGGCCGGTCGACTTCGGCGTCCGGGAGTCGATGCTCAAGCAGCTGAGGGCCGGTGAGCGGCCGCCGCTGGCCGCTGGAGCCGTGGACGACGGCTCGGCGAAGCTGCTGCTCACGCACGTGGCGCTCACCGCGCGGCGGGACCACCCGGAGCTGTTCACCTCCTACACGCCGCTTACAGCCCAGGGACCCGGAGCCGCGCATGTCCTCGCCTACGACCGCGGCGGAGCCGTGGCGGTGGCCACCCGACTCCCCGTCGGGCTGGCGGCGAAAGGCGGCTGGCACGACACGGCGCTGGAGCTGCCCGCCGGCGTCTGGGTCGACCTGCTGACCGACCGTCGCTTCCGGCCCGGCGAGCACAGCGCCGAGGGAACCGTGCCGCTGGCCGAGGTGCTTGCCGACTACCCGGTGGCGCTGCTGGTCCGTGACCCCCGTCGCGGTCGCGGCCGCTTCGACGTCTGGGCACCGACCGCGGAGTCACTGAACCTCTGCGTCGCCGGTCGTGACGTCTCGATGCGGAGAGACCAGGACGGCTGGTGGACGCCGACCGGGCCGCAGCCCCTCGGCGAGGTCGACTACGGCTACCGGGTCGACCGCGGTGACCTCGTCGTACCGGACCCGCGGTCGCGGCGGCTGCCGCACGGCGTCCACGGGCTGTCGAGGACGTTCGAGCCGGCGGCGTACCCCTGGTCCGACGCCGACTGGACCGGCCGGCAGCTCGGTGGCTCGGTCATCTACGAGCTGCACGTCGGCACGTTCACCCCCGAAGGCACGCTCGACGCCGCGGCCGAGCGGCTGGACCACCTCAAGGAGATCGGCGTCGACTTCGTCGAGCTGCTGCCGGTGAACGCCTTCAACGGCGAGCACGGCTGGGGCTACGACGGCGTCGCCTGGTTCGCCGTCCACGAGACGTACGGCGGTCCGGCCGCCTACCAGCGGTTCGTGGACGCGTGTCATAGGGCGGGGCTCGGAGTCATCCAGGACGTCGTCTACAACCACTTCGGGCCGTCGGGCAACTACCTGCCGATGTTCGGCCCCTACTTGTCGACCGAGGGCGAGAACCCGTGGGGTGCCCATGTGAACCTCGACGGCGAGGGCGGGGCGGAGGTGCGCGCCTACATCCTCGACAACGTGCGGATGTGGCTGGAGGACTACCACGTCGACGGACTGCGGCTGGATGCCGTCCACGCGCTCGAGGACTCCTCCGAGGTCCACATCCTCGAGGAGATGGCGGTGCTCGCCGGCCGGCTGTCGGCCCACCAGCGCCGACCGCTGACGCTGATCGCGGAGTCGGACATGAACGACCCGACCCTGATCACTCCGCGGGAGGGCGGCGGCTACGGGCTCGAGGGGCAGTGGAGCGACGACTTCCACCATGCGGTGCACGCCGCGCTGACCCGTGAGTCCGAGGGCTACTACGCCGACTTCCAGCCGCTGTCGGCCTTGGCGAAGGTCTGCGAGCAGGGGTTCTTCCACAACGGGACCTGGTCGTCGTTCCGCGGGCGGGAGCACGGGAAGCCCGTCGACACCGAGCACATGCCGGGCTGGCGGCTCGTCGTGTGCAACCAGAACCACGACCAGGTCGGCAACCGTGCCCGTGGAGACCGGCTCTCGGACCCCGGGCCAGGACACCTCGACGTGGACCAGCTGGCGTGCGCCGCGCTCCTCACGCTCGCGGGGCCGTTCACGCCGATGTTGTTCCAGGGAGAGGAGTGGGGAGCGTCAGCGCCCTTCGCGTTCTTCACCGCGCACCCCGAGGAGGAGCTGGGGAAGGCGGTGACCGAGGGCCGGACCAAGGAGTTCTCGCGGATGGGATGGGACCTGTCGCAGGTGCCCGACCCGCAGGACCCGGCGACCTTCCACCGCTCGAAGCTCGACTGGTCCGAGATCGGCGAAGGGCGCCACGCGGTGCTGCTCGACGTCTACCGGGAGCTGGCCGAGCTGCGACGGTGCACCCCCGAGCTCACCGAGCCCGACATGCGCGCCACCGCCTGCTCCTTCGACGAGGACCAGCGGTGGTTCCTCATGCGCCGCGGCGCGGTCGTGGTCGCCGTGAACTTCGGCGCTGAGCCGGTCGCGGTCGACCTCGGCGGCGACCACGAGCTCCGGTGGGCGACCCCGGCGGGTGCGACCGCCGCCGGATCGGCCGTCGAGCTGCCGGCGCACGCGGGGGCGGTGCTGTTCCCGCTCAGCTGAGGGGGCAGCTCGACGTGCAACCTCCGCGGGAACCGGGCGGAGGGGCGGTCCGTCCGCCAGGGCTGCGGGTCGAGATGGCCCCACGGGCCACCTAACCTTGCTCAGGTGACGACGCGGTGGCTTTTCGGGGACCAGCTGGGTCCGCACTTCGCCGACGACCACGACGGGCCGCTGCTCCTCGTCGAGTCGCAGGCAGTGTTCCGCCGCCGACGGTTCCACCGGCAGAAGGCGCACCTGGTGCTCTCGGCGATGCGGCACCGCGCCGCCGAGCTCGGTGACCGTGTCACCTACCTCCAGACCGGGACCTACCGGGAGGCGCTGGCCCGGGTCGAGGGTCCGATCCAGGTGCTGCAGCCGACCAGCTTCGCCGCGGTCCGCTTCGTCGAGCAGCTCGCCGAGGAGCGGCCCATCGAGGTGCTGCCGGCACGCGGCTTCCTCACCGCCCGCGACGAGTTCGAGCGGTGGGCTGCCGGCCGAGGCTCGAAGCGACTGCTCATGGAGGACTTCTACCGTGACGCCCGCCGCCGACTGGGCGTCCTCATGGACGGCGACGAGCCCGCCGGCGGCCGCTGGAACTTCGACACCGACAACCGTGAGCCGCCGCCGAAGGACGCCACGCTCGGGACGCCCGAGCCGTGGTGGCCGGAGGAGGACGACATCGACTCCCAGGTTCGGTGTGACCTCGACGCCTGGGAACGCGACGGCATCCGGTTCGTGGGCCGGGACGGCCCCCGCCGGTTCGCCGCGACGACGCAGGAGGCCGGCGCCGTCCTCGACCACTTCCTGGAGCACCGGCTCGAGGCCTTCGGTCCGTACGAGGACGCCATGCTCAGCACCGACCGGTGGATGGCCCACTCCCTTGTCTCGGCGCCGCAGAACCTGGGCCTCCTCGACCCCGCCGAGGTGGTGGCGCGCGCCGAGCAGCGGTGGCGCAGCGGCGGTGTCGGGCTCGCCAGCGTCGAGGGTTTCGTCCGCCAGGTCATGGGGTGGCGGGAGTACATGTGGCACCTGTACTGGCACTTCGGCGACGACTACCGGCACGCCAACGCCCTGGGAGCAACCGCCGACCTCCCGGACTGGTTCGACGACCTCGACGGCGATGCGACCGCAGCGCGCTGCCTGTCCGACGTCCTCACCAACCTCCGCGACGACGGCTGGGTGCACCACATCCCCCGGCTCATGGTGCTCGGCAGCTACGCGCTGCAGCGTGGCTGGGACCCGCTGCAGGTGACCGAGTGGTTCCACCGCTCGTTCGTCGACGGCTACGACTGGGTGATGGTCGCGAACGTGGTCGGCATGTCGCAGCACGCCGACGGTGGCGCGTTGGCCACCAAGCCGTACACGTCGGCGGGCTCCTACATCGACCGGATGAGCGACTACTGCGGCGGCTGCCGCTTCAAGCCGAAGAAGCGGCTCGGGAAGGACGCCTGCCCCTACACCGCCGGGTACTGGGCCTTCCTGGCCCACAACCGCGAGCGGCTCGCCGGCAACGCGCGGATGCGCCGGCCGCTCCTTGGTCTGGAACGGCTTGCAGACCTCGACCAGGTCGTGGCGCAGGAGGCCCGTCGGGGTTCCGACCCGCCGTGAGGAGCCGGGCCCTCAGCCGATCTCCCGCTCGGGTTCTCCCTTGCTGCCTCCCGGCGCGGTGCTGTGGGAGGCTGTGGGTTGACGTCGGGGCGACGTTGTCGGCTCCCGGGGCCTGGGCACGGTGCCCGGGGGCAACGGAAGGAGCGCGCGATGGTGTCGGGCATCCTCCTCATCGTGATCGGCGCGATCTTCGCGTTCGCGGTCAGGGGGGACACCGAAGCGGTCGATCTCCAGAAGATGGGCGTGATCCTCATGCTCGGCGGCCTGGCGTTCGTCTACCAGGCGCGGAAGGCCGGTGGCAGACTCCGGGAGACTCGAGTCATCGACGACCTGTCGGACCCCAAGCGGCAGGTCCACATCGTGCGCGAGTACGCCTCGGACGACGAGCCGGCGGACGGCTCGCCGGCGCGCTGGCCCGCGCCCGCCGACGACCACGCCGGGGAGAGCCCGCCGGCACAACGGGCCGCGCCGGCCGAGGACCGTCCGACGGGCAGTCCTCCGGTGCACCTGGCGACGCCGACCGACGACCGCCGTCAGGAGCGCTGACGCCCAGCCCTGGCACGCCACCACGGCTCACTGCAGGAAGCTCCGCAACAGCGGCCCCGCTGTGCTGGAACCGGACTCGCCGGTCTCCACGAACACGGCCACCGCGAGGTCGCCACGGAACGCCACCATCCAGGCGTGGGTCTGCCCGTCCGCGCCGTACTCCGCGGTGCCGGTCTTGGCGCCGATCTCGCCCGGCAGCGCGGCCAGGACGCTTCCCGACCCCTCGGTCACGACCGCACGCATGAGGGTGCGCAGGGCGGCCGCCTCGCCCTGCCTCAGCGGCGTCGCCGGGTCCGCCTCCGGCGCCTGGTCGACGAGCAGATGCGGTACGACGGTCCGGCCGGCCGCGACCGACGCCGTCACGGCGGCCATCACCAGGGGTGAGGCGAGCACCGTGCCCTGGCCGATCAGGTCTGCGGCCGCCTCGGTGTCGCTCCTGGGCTCGGGCACCTGGCCGAAGTAAGCCGGGAAGCCGAGGTCGAAGTCCACGCCGAGACCGAGCGACTCCGCGGCGTCTGTCAGCGCCTCGGGAGTGAGCCGCTTCCGCTGGCCGATGAACGCGGTGTTGCAGGAGTGCGCGACCGCCTCGCGGAGCGAGATCGTGCCGAGCTCCCCGGCGGGGTAGTCGTCATAGTTCTCGAACCGCTTGCCGTCCACGGTGAGCGCCGGCGGACACTGCACCGGGCTGTCCGGGGCCAGTCCGCTGCGCAGCAGGGCCAGCGAGGAGATGACCTTGAAGGTCGAGCCGGGAGCGGACTGGCCGTAGGTGGCGACGTTCTGACCGTCGGCCCCGGCGCCGTTCGCGGCGGCCAGGACGGCACCCGTGGACGGGCGGATCGCGACGATCGCCGTCGCGGGTCCGGGGCTGTCCGGGTCGGGGACGGCGAGCACCCGCTCGGCCTTGGTCTGCAGTGACGGGTCCAGCGTCGTCCGCAGGGGCCGGCCGTGGACCGGTTCCGCGGTGAAGAGCGTCCGCCGCTCCTCCTCGTCCTGTTCCTGCGTGACCGCCTCCACCGTGACTCCCGGGGTGCCCGCGAGCTCCTCGTCGTAGCGCGCCTGCAGCCCGGAGAGACCCACCACGTCACCGGGCTGGATCCGGCCGTCCGACTGCTCGACCAGCTCGGCGGTGGCGGCACCGACCCGGCCGAGGACCGCGGCGGCGAAGTCCCTCGTCGGCGCCAGCGGCGTCTTCTCCTTGATCACCGAGACCCCGGCGACCTGGTCGTAGCTCGGGTCGAGGGCGGTCGCGTCCTCAGGTCGCAGGGCGATCGCCTCGACGAACGCTTCCGCGCCCGCTGCTCGCACCGCCGTGACGAAGCCGGCAGGGTCGACGCCCACGATCGCGGCAAGCCGTCTCGCGCTCGCTGCGGCCCTGGGCGGCGCGACGCGCGTCTTGTCGATCCCGAAGCGCAGCACGGTGCGGTCGGTGACGATCCGGCTGCCGCGCGCGCCGAGGATGTCACCACGGCGGGCAAGGAGCGTCGACCGGTCGAGTGTCTCCCCCTCGCGGAGCGTCGGCTCCACGATCGCGGGGTCCCAGGCGGCCCGCCACGTCTCGCCGGTCCGGTCGAGGACGGCCCGTGTGGTGTAGCGCCACTCGTGCCCACGCAGGTCCCAGCGCCAGGTGAGCGCGACGGTGGCGGTGTCGTCCTCCTCGTCGACGGTTCCGGCCGAGACCTCGGGGGACACGTCGCCGAGCCCGCCGACCACGTCGTCGTACGCCGCCTGCGGCGAGCGCCCCCCGAACAGCTCCGCGGCGAGCCGGCCCTCCGAGAGCGCGGCGGCGACCCGGTCCGCGCTCCTCTGCGCCTCGCCGTCGCCTCCTGTGCAGCCGGTCAGGACGGTGAGCGCCAGGAGCAGACCGGCGAGAAGGGCACGCATGGCGTGCCAGCATGGACAAGCGGTGCAGCCAAGTCAAAGCCGGGGGCGATGGGCTGATGCACGTGTCCGTGCCGGCGACCATCCGCCGGTACACGCGGGCCTGAGGTGCGGCACTACACGGGCGCGGCCACGTCCATGGAGGTCGAACGGGTGACACCGGCGCTGGCGGCCACCACACATCCGATCGCGAGCCACTGCAGGGCACCCAGGTTCTCCTGGAGCAGCACCAGCCCGGCGAGTGCGGCGGCGGCGGGCTCGAGGCTCATGAGGATGCCGAAGACCTTGGTGGACAGGGTCCGCAGCGCTGCCAGGTCGAGGGCGTAGGGGACGACCGACGACAGCACGGCGACGACCAGCCCGATGACCAGCACCGTCGGGTCACCCAGCGCCGCGGCATCCGCGGTGATCGCGAGAGGCGCCAGGCCCAGGGCGCCCACCACGCTGGCCACCGCGAGCCCCGACAGTCCGGGCCACCGACGTCCGGTCGCCGCGCTGAGAAGGATGTACGTCGCCCACGCCAGCCCCGCCAGCAGGGCGAAGAGCACGCCGGCCACCGTCACGCCCGCATCGCCGCTTCGAAGCCCGAGTGCTCCGACACCGGCCGCGGCGAGCAGCACCCAGACCAGGTCGGTGACCCGGCGGGACAGGGCCAGTGACAGCAGCAGCGGCCCGAGGAGCTCGATCGTGACGGCGACCCCGAGGGGGATCCGGGCGAAGGACTGATAGATCGCCCAATTCATGACCGCGAGGGTGGCCCCGAACGCCAGGACGACGCCCCAGTCACCGGCACTCCGCCCCCGTAGCGCGGGCCGGGCGGCGGCCACCAGGATCAGCGCGGAGAACCCGAGGCGGAGCCAGACCATCGCGGTGGGGTCGACGCGGTCGAAGAGCCCCTTCGAGAGCGCTGCCCCCACCTGCACCGAGGCGATCCCGGCGAGGACGAACCACACGGCCCGGGCTGACGACGACACCGGTCGAGCCTAGAGCCCGCAGGGCGGCCGACTCCGGCTGTGCCGATTCCCCGGTGGCGACAGCGGATCAGCCCTAGCGTGTGCGTGTGGGCGCGCCCGGCGCCACGCGGAGGAAGCTGGGACATTCCATGCGACGTCGGACCGCGGCGGCCCTGGCGCTGGCGCTGGTGGGCTCCATCTCGGCCTGCTCCGACGAGGGCACCGCCCTGGTCTCGACCGACGTCGACCCGGTGCACGCCACCACCCTGACGACCGTCGACGCCACGTTGCACATCCCGCCCGGCTCCGCGTCCGGAGGCACCGTGACACTGGGGCCGGCGACGCTGCCCGACGACGTGCCCTCGGGTGTCGAGCCGCTCGGTCCCGCGGCTGCTGTGCTGCTCGAGGGGGGGTCACTGACCGCGCCGGCCACGATCTCCTTCCCCGCGCCCGAGGGGCTGCGTCGCGGCGACGTCCTTGCGGTGGTCTGGCGGCAGCCGGGCGGCGGCTGGACGTGGCTGCCGGCGGCCTGGCAGGACCGTCGCCGACGGCTGGCAGCGGAGTTCACCGAGCCGACCGCCGGGTTCCTCGCACGGGTCGACACGACGGCGTGGCTGAACGGCTTCGTCGACGAGTTCGTCGGCCGGGTGTCGGCGACCTCGGGCGCGAAGCCACCCTCGTGCGCCGACGAGGCCGTCGACCTCGACTCGGGCGGCGACGCGGGCAAGCAGGTGCGCTGGTGCCTGGGTGCCGACGACAGGGGTGCGGTGCTCAAGGTCACCAACGACACCCGGCTCTACCAGGAGGTCAGCTATCCGGAAGGCTGGCAGGCCCTGGGCGACGCGCTCCCGGTCACGGGGGTGAACGGTCTGCTCGGTCTGGAGGCACCGCCGGAACCCGGCACCGCCGCCCGGCTGCTCGCGGCCGGCGAGACCGTGGCCCTCAGGCTGCCGGTCGGCGCCCTCACGGACGACACGGGGTCGACGGTGCCGTCGGAGGCGTCGGAGGAGCAGCGCGCCGAGGTCGCCGCCGCCGTCACGGTCCCAGCGTGGGCGCTGTCGTCGCTGGTGGCGGGCGCGGACGTCTATCGCGAGGTGGCGGCGCGCATCGACGGCACGGCTGGAAAGAGGGTCGCGAGGGCGGCGCGCGGGCTCCCCGGTCTCCTGGAGCGTGGCCCTGCAGGTGGCCCGCCCACCAGTCCCGGCGTACAAGATCTGCACCGGTGCCTGTCTCCGGTGCACGGGACGTCGTCGCTCGACCGGGCGAACGCCGCACGGATCCTGACCACCGCCTTCGGCTGCGTGCCGGGCGTGCTGCGACGAACGACGGCCGCGGTCGCAGAGGACCCCGCGGCCGACCCCGCCGTAGACCCCGCTCTCGACCGGCTGGTCTCCCGCGTCGGCGCCGAGACCCTGGAGGGGTTGTCGACGGCTCTCGAGAGCTCGCCGGACGCCTGGGCCGCCGTCCCGGGGGAGACCGGTGACTCCACCTTCCGCATCTGGCTGGGCGAGCCACCGCCGCAGGAGCTCGACTACACGAGTGCCCCACTGGTCTTCGGCGTCGGCGACGACGTCGAAGCGGCGTCTCCGCGGGACTGGACCCCGGAGCTCCGCAGCTACCTGGCGGAGCGGCTCGAGCTCCTCGCGGCCGGCGACCCGTCGAGCGGATGCCCGACCGGCTCGTTCGCGGTCCGTCGCGTGCGCTCCGACGGCTTCGCCCTGGCCACGCAGGTCGACTGCGACGGGGAGATCCACCACGTCGTCCTCAAGCGCCTGGAGGACGGCTGGCACGAGCTCGACGACGCGGAGGTGGCCGGGCCCGCTGACGACGCCCTTTTCGACTGTGACCTCATGGCCCTCCACTCGGTGCCGGCGTTCGTGGCCGGCGACAGCTGCCTCACCGGGTCGGAGAGCCAGGACTACCCATGACCCCGGCCGGGTACGTCGGGGGCATCGACGCGGGAGGACAGCGATGAGCACCGACACGGCCCCGGCCTACGTCACCAAGGGCAAGGCCTTCGACCGGGACATGAACTACATCCCGGACCGGATCACGGCCGAACCGGGTCGCAGCCGCGATCCCTGGTCGGGCGCCGAGCTGGACGTGCGGACCTGGCCGGTCGAGCCGGGGCGTTACCGGCTCGTCGCCGCCAAGGCGTGCCCCTGGGCCACCCGCTCTATCATCGTCCGGCAGCTCCTGGGGCTGGAGGACGTCATCTCGCTCGGAACGCCGGGCCCGACCCACGACGCGAACAGCTGGACCTTCGACCTTGACCCGGACGGTGTCGACCCGGTCCTGGGCATCCACCGGCTGCAGGAGGCGTTCTTCAACCGGATCCCGGACTACCCCCGCGGCATCACCGTCCCCGCGGTCGTGGACGTCGCCACCAGGCAGGTGGTCACCAACGACTTCCCGTGGATCACCCACGACTTCTTCTTCGAGTGGCGCGACCACCACCGGGAGGACGCGCCTGACCTGTGGCCGGCCGACCTCCGCGACGAGATGGAGAAGGTGATGAGACGGGTGTTCACCGAGGTGAACAACGGCGTCTACCGGTGCGGCTTCGCCGGCTCGCAAGAGGCGTACGACGAGGCCTACGAGCGGCTGTGGACCGCCATGGACTGGCTCGAGGAGCGGCTGGCCGACCGGCGCTACCTGATGGGGGAGGCGATCACCGAGGCAGACGTCCGCCTCTTCACCACGCTCGTCCGCTTCGACGCGGTCTACCACGGGCACTTCAAGTGCAACCGCAACAAGCTGACCGAGATGCCGAACCTGTGGGGCTACTCCCGCGACCTCTACCAGACGCCCGGGTTCGGGGAGAACACCGACTTCGACGAGATCAAGGCGCACTACTACGTCACGCACTCCGACATCAATCCCTCCCAGGTGATCCCGCGAGGCCCGGACACGTCGGTCTGGTCCACGCCGCACGGCCGGGGCTGAGCGGCCCCCGGCGCTGGACGCGGCGATGCGACTGCTGGTGCTCGGCGGGACCGCCTTCCTCTCGCGTGCGGTGGCCGAGGAGGCGGTACGCCGTGGCCATCAGGTGACCTGTGCCTGCCGCGGGTCGAGCCCCCTGCCCGCCGGCGTACGTCATCTCCCGCTGGACCGGACGGTGCAGGACCCCGCACAGGTGCTCGAGGGGACGTACGACGCCGTGGTCGACGTCGCGACCCGGCCGTCGTGGGTGCGCGCAGCGGTCGCTGCCACGACAGCCGCCCACCACGTGTACGTCTCCTCGGTCAGCGTCTACGCCGACCACACCACGCCGGGCGGCGCCCCCGGGCGGCTTCCCGAGCTGGACGTGATCCACGAGGACGTGGACCTCACGGCCTCACCGGATGCCTACGGCGGCATGAAGCGCGGCTGCGAGGAGGCGGTCCGGGCGGCGGAGGGGACGTCGTTGGTGGTCCGGCCCGGGCTCATCGTCGGACCCGGGGACCGCAGCGGCCGGTTCACCTACTGGCCGGTCCGGCTCAACCGGCCAGGGCCGGTGCTGGCACCCGCGCCCGCCGACGCGCCGGTGCAGGTCATCGACGCCCGGGACCTCGGCGCCTGGTTGGCCCGCTGCGCCGAGGACCGGGTGACCGGGGTCCTCGATGCCGTGGGGGAGATCGGCGACTGGCGCGGGTTCCTCGGGGACGTCGCCGCCGGCGTGCGGACAGCTCCCGACCTCGTGTGGGTCGGGTCCGACCGCCTCCTCGAGCTCGGGGTCGAGCCGTGGGCCGGTCCGGGGTCCCTGCCGGTCTGGCTGCCGCCCACCGAGTACGCCGGGATGCTGGCTCACGACCCTGGACCGGCGAAGGCGGCGGGACTGACCACCCGGCCGGTCGCCGACACCGCCAGGGACACGCTTGCCTGGGTGAGGAGTGAGCCGGGGGTCGACGTCGGCGGCCTCACCCGCGAGCAGGAGGCCGAGGTGCTGCGACGTGCGGCGGCGTTGTGACCCTTCGGGTCAGTGGGCCGGCGCAGGCGGCCGGGACTGCTGACCCGGGATGCGCACGGAGCTGGTCCGGCGTCGCTGCGGTGGGATCCGCGCCGACCAGAAGCGGTCCTCGGCGCGCTGGTCGAAGGGGTTCTCCCAGAGCTCGACCAACCGGTCGTCGGCGAAGCGGAGCAGGTGGACCACGGTGCGGACGAACGGCTCCTCGCCGTGGAACGCCGTTCCCTCCACCAGCAGCAGCTCGCCGGCGTCGTCGGTGAAGACCGAGGTGACCGAGAATCCCCCTCTGCCGTGGGTCGCGTCGATCACCGCCGTGACGTATCCACGAGCGGCGTCGAGGCCGACGTAGTCCCCGGACAGGGGATGGTCCCCGGCGATGTGGAGGACGACATCGTCCGCGCAGAGCTCCCACACCGGCTCGGGGTCCGCGGGAAACGTCGCGTACGCCTCGCGTACGGCGTCGGCGCGGTCACCCATCGTCGTCTCCTCCGATCTGGTCGGGCGGTCGTGCAAACCGACTCTCACAGGTCGTGGAATGGTGCTGGTGCCATGTCTACCCCGTCTCGCGTCCGGCCATCCGGGACGAAGGGCGTACATTCTGCGGGACCGCGGGCACCTCTCGGCCCGCCTCGGCATCTCTCGGCCAGCGGGGGCCGGCTCGGCGGAGACGCACGAAGCCCCGGCGGCAGTGCCACCGGGGCTCGGGTCGCACGGCCTGGCCGGCTCCGGTGCGGTCAGCTGTTGATCTCTCGACGGCCGCCGCTCGCGGTGACGGAGACCTTGCGCGGCTTCGCCTGCTCGGCCACCGGGATCTTGAGCGTCAGCACGCCGGCGTCGTAGTCCGCGCTGAGGTGCTCGGCATCGAGCGTGTCACCGAGGAACAGCTGACGGCTGAAGACGCCGTAGGTGCGCTCGCCGACGATGCGCTCGGCCTCCTGCCCGAATCCCGGCTTGCGCTCGGCGTGGACGGTGAGGACGTTCCTCTCGACCGTCAGGTCGATGGACTCCGCGTCGACTCCGGGGATCTCGAGCTGGACGACGAAGGTGCTCTGGTCCCGGTAGGCATCCATGGGCATCGCCGTCGGACGGCCAGCGGTGCCGAGCATGGCGTTGGTCAGCCGGTCCAGGTCGCGGAACGGGTCGGTCCTCATCAGCATGGTTATCGGGCCTCCTTCGCCGAGGGGGGCTGACCTGGCGTCAGCCACCGATCTATGGTTGGTGCCATAGATTATATCTGTTGCGTACGGACGGGCAAGTACAGTGACGACAGCACATGACTCGTGATCGGAAGGGGTGATGGCGGTGAGACCGGGACGGCGCGCGTTGTACGGCATGGCGGTCACCTCCGAGCTCACCGGCGTCAACCCGCAGAACCTCCGTGCCTACGAGGCCAAGGGGCTGCTCGACCCGCACCGCACCCCCGGAGGCACGCGTCGCTACAGCGACCACGACATCGCGCGGGTCGATCGGATCACCGAGCTTCTGGAGGCGGGGCTCAACCTCGCCGGCATCGGGCACGTCCTTGCCCTCGAGGCCGAGACCGACCGGCTCCGCCAGGAGCTGGAGCTGCTCAGGCCCGCGGGCGCTCCGGAAGACGACGAGCAGCCAGCACCGCGACGTCGTCGTCGCGGGTCGGATCCCTCATGACGGAGACGAGCGCGTCGAGGTCGGAGGATCCCAGGGTCGGAGCCAGCCCACGCGCCGCGGCGAGCAGACGCTGCTTGCCGGCTTCCAGGTCCTCGCCCCGGCGTTCGACGAGCCCGTCGGTGAACAGCATCAGCGTGCTTCCGCCCCCGAAGTCCACGGTCACCGGCGTGCGCTCGGAGGGCTCGACCCCGAGGATCCTGCCGACCGCCAGGTCCACGAACTCCGCGGTGCCGTCCGGGTGGAGCAGCAGCGGTGGCGGGTGGCCCGCACAGGCGATGACAGCCTGGTCGGTCGCGGGATCGACCACCGCGTAGAGCACGGTCACGAGCTGCTCGCTCGGAAAGTGCTCGTAGAGCAGGTCCAGGCGAGTCATGACCGCCTGCGGGTCAGGATCCACGGCCACGAGCGCGCGCAGGGCAGCCCGGATCTGCGACATCGCCGCGGCGGCCTCCACACCTCGTCCCATGACGTCGCCGATGACCAGGGCCAACCGGTGGTCGCTCAGCGGGATGACGTCGTAGAAGTCGCCCCCCACCCCGACCCGCCCCGCCGAGACGTACGACGCCGCCAGCTGCCAGCCGGGCGTCTCGGGAAGGTCTGGTGGGAGCACCGCCTGCTGCAGCCGTTCGGCGATCTCTCGCAGCTCGCTGTGCAGGTGTGCGTTGTCGATGGCCACCGCCGCACGTCGTGCGATGTCCTCGCCGAAGGCGATGTCCGCCTCCGAGAAGCGGCGGCCCTCCTCGCCGTTCACCCAGCTGATCGTGCCGAACGTGCGGCCCCGCGCCGTGAGCGGCACGGTGAGCACACTGTGCAGGGCAAGCTGGCGCAGCATCGAGAGATGTTCCTCGTCGATGGCCGCCCCGACCAGCATCTCGTCGGTCACGTCGGGGATCAGCATGCTCCGGCCGCTGCGAAGCACCCCGTAGTTGCCGGCATCTGACTTCGGGTCGGTCGGGTAGCGGCGCTGGAACTCCTCGGCGAGCTCCACCTTGCGCGGGTCGCGGTGGGCGATGGCCAGGGTGCGCAGGACGCCGTCCTGGGCCAGCGCGATCATGCACCAGTCGGCGAAGGCGGGCACGGCCAGCCGTGCCACGTTGCCGAGCGTGGACTCGTAGTCGAGGCTGCTGGCCAGCTCGGCGCTCGCCTCCGCGAGGAACCGCAGCTTGTCGTGCTGCTCACCGACCGTCTGCACCGCCCGGATGCGCTCCACCGCCTGGGCGCACGTGTCGGCCATGATCCGGTAGAACTCGAGCTCCGAGCCCTCGAGGTCGATCCGGTGCGGGAAGGAGAGCGTGGCGACCCCGACCGCCCGGTCGCCCATCATCAAGGGGAGGCAGAGCAGCGAACGCTCACCTGGCGCGGCCAGCTCGAGGTCCGGGTAGCGGCGCTCGATCTCCGCACGGCTCGCCAGCACCAGTGGCCGCTTGGTCAAGATGGCCTCGCCTGCCGGGGAGCTGGCGTCCACCGGGAACGTCGCCCACCGCTGGGCGGCGCCGACAACTCCGCCTCGGACGCCGAGCATGCCGAGCATGCCGTCCTCGAGGACCACCGACAGCGATGCGGTGGTCGCGCCGGCGGCGTCTGCCATGTGGGAGATGACGACGTCGGTCAGCATCTCGAGGGTCCGGGCGTTCTGCAGCTCGGCAGCCACCCGAGCCAGCCGGTTCAGCCGCTCGGACTGGTGCAGGGCATGGTCGTGCCGGGACCCGACGACGTCGACGGTGAGCACGCTGCCCGTGACCGCCGTGCCCTCGGTGACCGGCACGATGCTCACCTGCACCACGGGCACCGCCGCGGCGGAGTCCAGGTGCAGCTCACCGCTCCAGGGCACGCCTCCGGCGACCATGCCGAGGACTTCCTGGAAGCCTCCGCAGCCGGACTCCGGCATGGCTGCCGCGCAGAGCTCCTGACCCAGCAGCCTCTCGACGGGCACCCCGAACAGCGATGCGGCCGACGCGTTGACGCCGACGACCTGGCCCTCGGCGTCGAGGGCGACCACGGGATGGGGGAGGGCGGCGAGCCAGCGCGCAGCGTCGCCAGCCACCCGGCCGGCGGTCGGGCTCAGCATCGTCGGCTCCCTCCTGTCGAGGCGCATCATTCCACGCCGGGTCGCGCCAGCGGCTGTTACCGCTGACCGGTCCAGGGCTGGAACCGGCGGAGCCGGAGACTGTTGGTCACCACGAAGACCGAGCTGAGCGCCATCGCTGCCCCTGCCAGCATCGGGGTGAGCAGCCCGGCGGCGGCCACCGGGAGTGCGGCCACGTTGTAGGCGAACGCCCAGACCAGGTTGCCCTTGATCGTGGCCAGGGTCCGTCGGGAGAGCCGGATGGCGTCGGCGGCGATGCGCAGGTCACCCCGGACGAGGGTGAGGTCGCTCGCCTCGATGGCGACGTCGGTCCCGGTGCCCATGGCCAGGCCGAGATCGGCGCGGACCAGCGCCGCGGCGTCGTTGACCCCGTCGCCGACCATGGCCACCACGCGTCCACGCTCCTGGAGCTCCGCGACGACCCGGACCTTGTCGGCGGGCATGACGTCGGCGACCACCTCGTCGATGCCGACCTCCTCGCCGACGACGCGAGCGACCGTCTCGTGGTCTCCGGTCAGGAGGACCGGGTGCAGGCCCAGCTCCCGGAACCGGCGTACCGCCTCCGCGGAGGTGTCCTTGACCCGGTCGCCGACCACGACGAGGCCGCGGGCGCGGCCGTCCCAGGCGACCGCGACCACGGTGCCGCCCGCCGCCCGCCCCTCCTCGACGGCGCCGAGGAGCTCGGGGGGCAGGGTCAGCGACCGGTCGGCGAGGAGCTGCGGGCGGCCTGCGACGACCGCGTGGGGCACCCCGTGCCAGGTCACGGCGCCCTCGACCCCGAGCCCCTCCAGGTTGCGGAAGCCGCTGACAGGCGCTGCGTGGCCGAACCGCCGGCGAGCCGCCTCGGCGACGGCGCGTCCCACCGGGTGCTCGGAGGCGTCCTCGAGCGCCCCGGCGAGCCGCAGCACCGTCTCCTCGGACTCGTCGGTGGCAGGGATGACGTCGCGCAGCGACATGCTGCCCGTCGTGACGGTCCCCGTCTTGTCGAGCACCACGGTGTCGACGCGCCGGGTCGACTCCAGCACCTCTGGCCCCTTGATGATGATGCCGAGCTGGGCGGCGCGCCCGGTGCCGACCAGCAGGGCCGTGGGCGTGGCCAGCCCGAGGGCGCACGGGCAGGCGATGATGAGCACGGCGACCGCCGCGGTGAAGGCGGTCGCAGGCCCGTGGCCCGTCCCGAGCCAGAAGCCCATCGTCGCGACGGCGAGCCCGATCACGGCGGGGACGAAGACCCCCGACACCCGGTCGGCCAGCCGCTGCACCTCCGCCTTGCCGCTCTGTGCCTCCTCCACGAGCCTGGCCATCTGGGCGAGCTGGGTGTCGGCACCGACACGGGTCGCCCGCACCACCAGCACACCGCCGGAGTTGACGGTCGCGCCCACCACGGGATGACCGGGTCCTACCTCGACGGGGACCGACTCACCGGTGAGCATGGACGCGTCGACCGCCGACGTGCCCTCCTCGACCACTCCGTCGGTGGCGACCTTCTCGCCGGGTCGCACGACGAACCGCATGCCGGGGGCCAGTTGGTCGGCCGGGATCCGTCGCTCGTGAGCACCGTGCGGGGCGCCGCCGGGTGCCTCCTCGAGGATGCCGACGTCCTTCGCGCCGAGCTCCAGCAGCGCCTCGAGGGCCGCGCCTGCTCGCCGCTTGGACCTGACCTCGAAGTAGCGCCCGGCGAGCAGGAACGTCGTGACTCCCGCCGCCGCCTCGAGGTAGATGTTGCCCGACCCGTCACCCGGACCGTCACCGGTGAGAACCGTCAGCTCGAAGCCGTGCGTCATCCCCGGCGTCCCGGCGGTGCCCCAGAAGAGCGCGTAGATCGACCACGCGTACGCCGCGAGGGTCCCCAGCGACACCAGCGTGTCCATCGTCGAGGTGCCGTGACGGACGTTGGTCCAGGCCGCCCGGTGGAAGGGCGCAGCGCCCCACACGACGACCGGCGACGCCAGCGTCAGCGAGAGCCACTGCCAGTAGTCGAACTGCAGCGCGGGGACCATCGCCATCGCCACGACCGGGAAGGTAAGGGCAGCGGAGATCACCAGCCGGTCGCGCAGTGACCTCGTCGCGTCCTCACCGGCGGCCCCCGGCGCGCCGCTGTGGTGCTGCTGCGGCAGCGTCGCGGCGTAGCCGGCCTGCTCGACGGTCCGGACGAGGTCCTCGGGTGTCAGGGTCGACGGGAACAGCACTCGGGCCTTCTCGGTGGCGTAGTTCACCGAGGCGGTCACGCCTTCGAGCTTGTTGAGCTTGCGCTCGACCCGGTTGGCGCAGGAGGCACAGGTCATCCCGGCGATCGTCAGCTCGATGTCGCGCTGGTCCGTGGTCGTCATCGAGGCGCTGCCGACGCGTGCGGTGCCGACTCGTGTCCGGAGGGCCCGTGCACCGGCTCGGCAGGCGCCGGCCCCACGGTCCTGCCCGCCCAGAACGCGACCGTGAAGACCACGGCGAGCACGACCGCGAAGAGCGCCAGCGTGAAGGCCGGCGAGTCGGAGCGGAGGCCTCCGGTCACGACCGTGGCGCTGGACGACGAGCTCATGTCAGCTGGTAGCCGGCTTCCTCGACCGCCGCCCGGACAGCGGCCTCGTCGAGGGGGCTGGTGCTGAGGAGGCTGAGGCCGCCGGTCTCGAGGTCGACCTCGACCCGCTCGACGCCGGGGATCTCCTGGACCTCCTCGGTGACCGAGGCGACGCAGTGGCCGCACGTCATGCCGGCGACCGTGCCGGTGAAGGTGTGGTGCGCGGTCACGAGTAGTTCCTTTCCTTGGTCGACGTCGCGTGGTGCGTCGCCTGGACGGTCACGAGCGCACCAGTCGGGCGATGGCCGTACCGGCCTCCTGGAGCTTGGCGTCGGCCTCGGGCCCGCCCCCCCGTACCGCGTCCGCGACGCAGTGGGCGATGTGCTCGTCCAGAAGCCCGAGGGCGACCGACTGCAGCGCCTTGGTCATCGCGGACACCTGGGTGAGGATGTCGATGCAGTACTTGTCCTCCTCGACCATCCGCTGCAGGCCCCTCGCCTGGCCCTCGATGCGTCGGAGGCGACGAAGGACCTCGTCCTTGCTCTGGTGGTAGCCCGGCTCGGCGTCGATGTGGCTCACTCCACGAGCATATACCCCCCTAGGGTATGAGCGCAGGCTGCACGTCATCGAGGAGCGGAAGCCGAGCCTCGCGCCGTCAGGTGCCGTCCGGCCGCCGATCGGGTCGAGGCCGCCACCGAAGCCACTGGAGCCACCGGAGCCACCGGGCCCACCGGGGCCGACGTCGGCGACGCGCCGAGCCCTGGTCCTCGGTGGGGGCTGTTCGCCGCGCAGCCAACCGCTCGCGCCGTCGAGCGGCCCACGCCTCGACCTCCGCGTCGACGTCGCGCTGCCGGGTCACCATGGGAGGACCCTCCGGCGGGCGGTAGAGCGCCCACCGGACCCGGCTGTTGAACTCCGCGACCTCACGCCGTACGTCGTCGGGCCGGTTCAGCCGGTCGAGCCGTACGTCGAGCTCGGCGTCCTCCTTGCGCAGCTGCAGTGACGGCGGCATCACGCCGGTGATCTGCTCGCGCTCGAGGAGCTGCTTGACCCACCAGTCGGGATCGTGCTGGTCGGTCAGGCTCTCGAGGGGCTTGCCGTATCCGGGCAGCTCGTCGAAGTCGCCTCTCTCCATCGCTTGCCGGAGCTGAACATCGACCCAGCTCGCCTGCTGCTGGATCCTGGCCGCCGCCGCCGGGTCAGTCCGCCGCTCCCCACGGCGGTTGCGTCCACCCTGGGGCGGTGTCGGCTCGCCCATCGCTGTCCTCCGCCTGGTCGCGCGGCCTCACGCGGCCGCCTCGAGCGCCAGCAGGTTGCGCTTCGCCTCGAGACCCCCCAGGTACCCGCCCAGGGCGCCGTCCGAACGCAGCACCCGGTGGCACGGCACGACCACGGGCAGCGGGTTGGTGGCGCAGGCGGTGCCCACGGCCCGGACTGCCCGGGGGCTGCCCGTCGCGGCGGCCACCTGGGTGTAGCTCTCGGTCCGCCCGTAGCCGATCTCGGCAAGGTGCCCCAGCACCGACAGCCGGAACCCGGAGGCCAACCGGAGGTCGAGGGGGATGTCGAAGTGGCGCAGCGTCCCGGCGAAGTAGGCCTCCAGCTGTGACGCGGCGCCCTGCAGCCGGTCGGGTGCCGCCAGGATCCGCGCGCCGAGCCGGGCGGCCAGCGCCTCGAGCACGCGGTCGAGCCCCTCGCACTCGAAGGCGACGCGGACGAGCCCGCGATCGGTGGCGGCCAGCAGCAGGACGCCGACGGGGCTGTCGATCGTCGTGTAGGCGACGTCCAGGAGTCCGGCCCGATCGGCCTCACCGGCCAGTCGTGCACGCAGCCGGCCCAGCGTCGCCTCGTCGGGCTCGAGCGGCGTGAGGTCGGTCGTCGTGAGGTCCGTCATGTCCGGGCTCCTGTCAGGTAGTGGGTCCTCAGCCGTGACACGCCGTCGGCCGCCGCTCGACGGGCGGCGGCTTCGGTGCCGCCGAGCAGCTCCGCCACCTCGCGGTAGGACAGTCCACCGAGGTGGTGGTAGGCGACGGAGAGCCGCTGCTTGTCGGGCAGCGCCGCGAGCGCGGCGTAGAGATCGTCGTGCTCGCTGCGGTCCTCCGCGGGGGTGAGGACCTCGGGAACGGTGTCCACGGGCAGCGGCCGACGTGACGCACGCCGGCGGACGTCGATCGCCTTGCGGTGGGCGATCGTGACCAGCCACGCCTCCACGTTGGCCCCGGCCGGCAGGTCGTCGTAGGCCCGCAGTGCCGCGAGAAAGGTCTCCGACCACGCGTCGTCGGCATCCACCGGCCCCAGCGCGGCGCGACAGACGCGCAGCACGGTGGCGGCGTGGTCGGCGACGACGCGATCAAAGGGCAGCACGTCTGGTAGACGCTCAACCCGGCGGGATCGTGAGGTCACCGGCACGAATGGCATGGGTGGCACAGAAGGCATGAAAGGCACGGCGACACGAAAGCCATTGTGCGCCCCGGGCGTGAGGCTCACGGGCGTGTCGGGAGCCCGGCACCAATCCAGAAAAGGTCAGCGCGCGCCGCGAGGACAGACTGCGATCGGCCGGTGTTTCGACGGCGTGTCGATGGGCAATGACTCTCCAGGAGGGCCCTGGGGGTGAGACACGCGCTCACTTGGGACTCGCTCACAAGTCACCGACGAAGGGCAATGGCATGACCGAGACAATGGGATCGACCGGATCCACACCTCCCGGTGGCACCTCGCCGGGGGGCGACTCCAACACCAGGGACGTCGCCAAGGACGAGGCCAAGGGCGTAGCGCAGGACGCCGCCCAGGCCGGCAAGCAGACCGCACAGACCGCAAAGGAGCAGGCTGGTCAGGTCGCCGGCGAGGCTGCCAGCCAGGCGCGCATGCTCCTCGACGAGACCCGCAGCCAGCTGACGAGCCAGGGCGCAGCTCAGCAGGAGCACGCGGCTTCCAGGTTGCGCACGCTGGCCGACGAGCTCACCGGCATGGTGAACGGCCAGGTCGACCAGCCGGGAATCGCCAGCGAGCTCGCCACGCAGGCCTCCGAGCGCGTCCGCACGCTCGCGGACACCCTCGAGAACGGTCAGCCCAGTGACCTGCTCAACGAGGTGCGCCGCTTCGCGCGGCAGCGCCCCGGCATCTTCCTGCTGTCCGCGGCCGCCGTCGGCTTCATCGGCGGCCGAATGACGCGGGGCGTCGCCGACGAGGTTCGCGACCAGGGCGACAGCGGCTACCGCGGCGACTACGCGTCGACCGGCACCGGCTACTCCGGCACCACGGGCACCGGCTACGCCGGCACCACAGGCACCGGATACTCCGCGGGACTGGCCACCTCACCGGCGGTGCCCGTCCAGGGCGTCGCGGACGCCCCGACAGCCACGACTGGCTACTCCGTGCCGCCGGCACCGGCAGGCGACGAGACCGCCCAGTTCACGCCCACGGCGCCGGCCACCGGGCTGAGCGAGACGAGCACCGACCAGATGCCGAGCGAGTTCGGTGCGCGGGGCACGGAGCTCTCCGGCAACCGTACTGAGGACGAGGACCGCATCTGATGAGCACTCCCTACAACACCGGGTCACCCGGGACCGGGGGTCCCGGCCCGAGTGGCCGCTACGAGTCGATCGGGGACGCGATCCCCGAGGCCGAGCCGATCCATGGCGCGCACGACACCTATGCGAAGGGCGAGGTCGGGTCGATCGGAGGCCTCGTCGCCGACATCTCCTCGGACCTCTCGACGCTGATGCGCCAAGAGGTTGCTCTGGCGAAGGTCGAGGTGCAGCAGTCGGCCAAGAACGCCGGGAAGGGCGCCGGCATGCTGGCTGGCGCCGGCGTGGCGGGGCACTTCGTGCTCCTGTTCCTGTCCCTGGCGCTCTGGATGGCGCTCACCGACCTGTTGGACGGCCACGGCTGGGCCGCCGTCATCGTCGCCGTGCTCTGGGGCATCGTCGCCGCCGTGCTCGCGGCGATCGGTCGCAAGGAGCTGAAGAAGGTGGAGGGTGTGCCCCGGACCACCGAGACCGCCAAACGCGTGCCCGACGCACTCAAAGGAAATGAGGACCCACGATGACCACCAGCAACGACCCGGACGCCCTGAGGGCGGAGATCGAGCAGACTCGTTCCAACCTGAGCCAGAACGTCAACGCGCTCGGTGAGGCAGTTCAGCCGTCGAATGTCGCTCGTCGGCAGGTCGACAAGGCCAAGGGCGCAGCCGTCGGTATCAAGGACAAGGTGATGGGCACCGCTGAGGACGCCGTCCACTCGGTCGGCCACAAGGCGTCCAGCGTCGGCGGCAACGTCTCCGGTGGCGTCAGCCACGCGGGTGGCAGTGTCAGCGGCACTGCCGGCAACGTGAGCAGCAACGTCACCGGCGCCGTGAGCAACGCGGGCCAGACGGCGAGGTCGCAGGCGCAGGGCAACCCGTTGGCTGCCGGCATGGTCGCACTGGGCGCCGGCTGGCTGCTCGGCTCGCTGCTTCCGGCGAGCTCCAAGGAGCGCCAGGCCGCCGCAAAGCTGAAGGAGCAGGCCACCCCGCTCGTCGGTCAGGCCCAGGAGGTCGCGAAGGAGGCCGCGCAGGAGGCGGCTGAGAACCTCAAGGAGCCGGCGATGCAGGCCGCAGACTCGGTGAAGACCACGGCGCAGGACGCCGCCCAGACGGTCAAGGCCGAGGGTCAGGGCGCCGCCGAGGACGTCAAGTCCAGCGCACAGCAGTCAAAGGACAACGTCCAGGACCACCAGAGCTCCCCGGGCACGTCCCTGTGACCTGAGCTGGTCCAGCACCACGTCAGAGGACCTCGCCACCGGCCCATCAGGGCTGGTGTCGGGGTCCTCTGCCTGTCTGCGCCGAGCGTGTGGTCAAGAGCCAGCCGCGGCGGCGAACTGGTCGACGAGCTCGGCCGTGAACGCGGGGAGGTCGTCGGGCTTGCGACTGGTCACCAGGTTGCCGTCCACGACCACCTCTTCGTCGACCCACTCCGCCCCTGCGTTGCGGAGATCGGTCCGCAGGCTCGGCCACGACGTCAGCCGTCGGCCACGGGCGACACCTGCCTCGGCGAGCATCCAGCCCGCGTGGCAGATGGCGGCCACCGGCTTGTCCGCGTCGAAGAACGACCTCACGAACTCGACCGCGTCCTCGTCGGTGCGCAGCGCGTCAGGGTTCGCCACGCCGCCCGGCAGAACCAGTCCCGCGAAGGTCTCGGGGTCGGCGTCGGACACCGTCTGGTCGACCTCGAACGTGTCCGCCTTGTCGAGGTGGTTCACGGCCTGCACCCGTCCCGACTTCGGCGAGACGAGCACCGGCTGTCCACCGGCCGACGCCACCGCGTCCCACGGCTCGGTGAGCTCCACCTGCTCGATGCCCTCGGCCGCAACCAGGAAAGCGATGCGGCGTCCCTCGAGCGGTGAGTCGTCTGTCATGGGTCCTCCTGGGGTCGAGATGCGGTGCCGAGCGGGTCTACGGGGTCAGTCCCCCTGGTCGAAGGGGTACCCCGCCCTGATCCAGGCGATCGTGCCGCCGGCGACGTTGACCACGTCGTACCCATGGGAGGCCAGCGCCTCACACACGACGGCGCTGCGATGACCGGAGCGGCAGATCACGTACGTCCGCCGGGTGGCGTCGATCTCCGAGACCCGTTCCTGCAGCTGGCTGAGCGGGAGCAGCGTCGCTCCGGGCACGCGGGCCTCGGCGTACTCGAGCGGCTCCCGGACGTCCACGAGCGGAGCACCCTCGTCGAGCGCCGCCGCCAACGTGTCGACGTCCACCTCCATGGTGGTGACGTTCTCCGGCATGGCATCAAGTATGCGTGCCCGACCGGCGGTGACCCGGCGCCCGTGACGTGTGGGGTTTGGCTGGCCGTGACGCCGGAGAACGTGCAGGTATGAGTCATGTGTACTCGTCGGACCCGACGTACTCCGGCGACCGGGTGGACAGCACCCCTGAGGCGTCACTCGGCACGCTCGTGTCCCAGCTCTCCTCGCAGATCCCGGAGCTGATCCGGTCGGAAATCCGTCTCGCCCAGGCGGAGGTCAGCGAGAAGGGCAAACGGGCCGGCATCGGCATCGGGATGTTCAGCGCTGCCGGCGTGCTGGCCCTCTTCGGGATCGGCGTCCTCATCACCACGGCGATCCTGCTGCTCGACCTCGTGATGCCGGCGTGGGCCGCTGCTCTCGTCGTGGCCCTGGTGCTGTTCGCCGTGGCCGGGATCGCTGCGCTCCTCGGCAAGAGGAAGGTGGCCGAGGCCGCGCCGCCGACGCCGGAGCGGGCGTTGGGAAGCATCAAGGAGGACGTCGCGACCGTGAAGGACGCAGCCGCCAAGGGTGAGCGCCGATGACGAGCCGCACTCCGGAGCAGATCGAGGCAGACATCGAGGTTCAGCGCCGCCAGCTCGCGGACACCGTGGACGCCCTGTCGGCGAAGCTCGACGTCAAGGCGCAAGCGAAGGCCAAGGTGGACGACGCCAAAGCCACCACCTCGGCGAAGGTGGCGAACGCGAAGGCATCCACCTCCGCGACGGTCACCGACCTGAAGGGCCGGGCGACGACGCCCGATGGCCGCCCCCGCGCCGACCTGCTGGTGTTCGGTGGCACCGTCCTGGTGGTCACCGTGGCGCTCGTCTGGTGGCGACGCCGATGAGCCCCGCAGAGGTGCCGAGCCAGAGCAGCGGCAAGGAACGGAGCAAGGAAGCCATGCCGAACCCCGACGACCCCCGCAAGCCGGACAGCATCACCGACCTTGAGAAGCCGTCGTGGAAGTACGTCGGCCGCAAGTCGTTGCGTGAGTTCAGCCAGGACCAGTGCACCGACTTGGCTGCCGCGCTCACCTACTACGCCATCCTCGCGGTGTTCCCGGCGCTGCTGGCGCTGTTCTCGCTGCTGGGGGTGGTGGGCCAGGCCCCCAAGGCCGTCCAGGCCATCACCGACGTCATGCGGCCCCTGGTCAGCAGCGACACGCTCAACACCTTCACACCGGTCCTCGAGACCCTCGCCACGTCGCAGGGTGCCGGGCTCGCCCTCGTCGTCGGCCTCGCCGGTGCACTGTGGTCGGCGTCGGGCTACGTCGGCGCGTTCTCGCGCGCGATGAACCGCATCTACGAGATCGAGGAGGGGCGGCCGTTCTGGAAGCTGCGCCCGTTGATGCTCGTCATCACGCTCGGCGCGGTGCTGCTGTCGGCGCTGGTCCTGGTGATGCTCATCGTCTCCGGTCCGCTGGCGCAGGCCGTCGGTGACGCCATCGGGCTGGGCGACACCGCGGTCACGATCTGGAACATCGCCAAGTGGCCGGTCATCGCGGTGGTGGTGATGCTCGTCGTCGCGATGCTCTACTACACGACTCCCAACGTGAAGCAGCCGAAGTTCCGGTGGATCTCCATCGGCGCCGGGATCGCGATTCTCGTGTGGGTCGTGGCCTCGATCGCCTTCGCCTTCTACGTCAGCAACTTCGGGAGCTACAACAAGACCTACGGCTCCCTCGCAGGCGTCATCGTCACGCTCCTGTGGCTGTGGATCACGAACCTCGCCCTGCTGTTCGGCGCGGAGGTCGACTCCGAGCTCGAGCGGGGCAGGCAGCTGCAGGCCGGGATCCCCGCCGAGGAGGAGCTCCAGCTGCCGGCTCGCGACACCCGGAACATCGAGAAGGCGCGGGAGAAGGAAGAGAAGGACATCGAGATGGGTCGGGCGATCCGCGAGGAGGCAGACCCGTCCGGCGAGGTCGCCAAGGACTACCCGGCGGCGTCCGAGGGCTCCACCGAGGCAACGTCACAGAAATCGTCACCCGGAAGGAAATGAGCATGAGGAAGCTAACTGCGCTGGTTGCCGGCGGCGTCGGCTACGTCCTGGGCGCGCGCGCCGGACGCGAGCGCTACCAGCAGATCCAGGACCTGGCCATGCGGGTCAAGAGCAACCCCAAGGTGCAGGAGACGGCACGCCAGGCGGCCGACGTCGCCAAGGAGGCCGCTCCGGTCGTCAAGGACAAGGTCACGGGCGCCTCCGGCCAGAGCACGACCGCGGAGTCCACCACCAGCGTGCCGCTCGAGGAGAGTGCATACCCCAAGAGCTGACGGCACCCGCGAGCGGCAGTCATCCGGCGAGGAAGCTGAGCCGGACCTGCCGCTCGCGGTTGTCCACGTTGAGGTCCACCAGGCAGATGCTCTGCCAGGTGCCGAGCGCGAGCTCGCCGGCGACAACGGCGATCGTCGCGTACGGCGGGACGAGGGCCGGCATCACGTGTGACCGGCCATGGCCAGGGGTGCCGTGGCGGTGACGCCACCTGTTGTCGGCGGGCAGCAGCTCGGCGAGGGCGGCGAGCAGGTCATCGTCGCTGCCGGACCCGGTCTCCAGGATCGCAAGGCCCGCCGTGGCGTGCGGCACGAAGACGTGCAGGAGTCCGTCGCCGCGCCCCGCCACGAACCCTTGGCACGCGCCGGTGAGGTCCTGGACGACGTCCTGGTCACCGGTCTCGACGCTGATCAGCTCAGTTTCCATGGGACCGGGATACCCGAAAGTCCCTGTCCCGGCACCCCGCCGCTTTCGATGATGTCGCGTGACCACTCGATCCTCCGACGGCCGCGCGCGCCGCACCGCGTCGTACCTCGTCCCCGTCCTGGGTCTGTGCCTGCTGCCGCTGCTGATGACCGGCCACTCCACGGCTGCCTCCACTCCCGGCTCCACGACGCAGCGGGCAGGTGTCGCGGGAGCCGGCTCTTCGAGAGCCGACGACCGGCCGAACGTCGTGGTGATCATGGCCGACGACATGCGCACCGACGAGCTGCGATTCATGCCGACGACCCGGCGTGTCCTGGGCCGACACGGGTTGAGGTTCGAGAACTCGTTCAGCACCAACCCGATGTGCTGTCCGGCCCGGGCGTCCTTCCTCGTCGGCCAGCACTCCCACAACCACAAGGTGTTCTCGAGCCTCGGCCGGTGGGGTTTCAAGTCCTTTGACGACAGCTACACGATCGCGACGGCGCTGAAGGGGTCGGGCTACCGCACCGCGCTCGTGGGCAAGTACCTCAACGGCTACGGCCACCAGCACTCCCGCGTGACGGGCGGGCCAAGCCTGCGCTACGTCCCCGCCGGCTACACCGACTGGTACGCATCCGTCGAGCCGCCCCTGGGCTCCGGACTCGGCGGGACGTACCACTACGACCACGTCACCTACAACCACAACGGAAGCATCGACGACTCCCACGACGGTGAGTACTCCACCGTCGGCATCAGCCGGATCTCCCGCCGGCTCGTCCGGAAGTACGCAGGCCCGGGTCGGCCGTTCTTCCTCTGGGCGTCGTTCGTCGCCCCGCACGAAGGGCTTCCCTCGGAGGCGGGGGACCCCCACTTCCCCACGCCCGCGCGCCCGCAGTGGGTGAGAGGCCGCTTCAACGACGTCATCGCCCGTGCTCCTGGTGTCCCGCGGGGCGGTGGCCGGATCGAGGCGGACATGAGCGACAAGCCCCGCTTCATGCGGGTGCTCCACGAGCCGTCCACTCGCGAGAGGCGATCCATGCGCGACGGCGCCCGGCAGCGGGCCGAGTCGCTGTACGTCCTCGACCGCGAGGTGGGACACATCGTCAGGTCGCTGAAGCGGGCGGGCGAGTGGAGCAACACCGTGCTGATGTTCACCAGCGACAACGGCTACTTCCTCGGCGAGCACCGCAAGAAGTCAGGGAAGATCATGGGCTACGAACCGTCCATCCGTGTGCCCTTCCTCGTCACGGGGCCCGGGATGCGCTCGGGCGCGCGGCGCTTCGACCCCATCACGCTGATCGACGCCACGGCGACGATCCTCGACCTCGCCGACGCGACCCGTCGCTTCGAGGCACGGCGGCGCCTCGACGGCGCGTCGCGGCTCCCGACGATGCTCCAGGGCGACCGAGGATGGTCGACGCCGGTGATCACCGAGGGCCACATGTGGAGCAAGGTCGACCGCGAGGAGGCCAAGCGGCTCGGCTTCAAGGGCGTCGGCCGCTCCTACGTCGGCGTCCGCACTGCCCGCTACTCGCTGATCCGCACGATCCGCGGCACGCTCGAGCTCTACGACCACGCGGACGACGCCAACCAGATGACGTCACGGCACCGGGATCCGGACTACCGGCGCACGAAGCGGCAGCTGCTGGCGGTGTGGCGGGCCGTCATGGACTGCCGCGAGGACGGCTGTCAGGCGCCGCTCCCAGGATCGCTGCAAGCAACGCCCGAGGTGGCGCGCAGGCTCACGCTGAGCTTCTGGAGGCAGGTCGAGAAGGTCCACGGCTACTGATGCCGGGAGACGGCTCTCATGGGGGTGACGCGCGCTTATTCAACCTTGCGGTTGACAAAGAGCTGGGCGGAGGACTAGTGTTCAACCCATCAGTTGAAGAAGGGGGCGGACATGGACGAGCAACAGCTCTCGCGCACGTTCGCCGCGCTGGCGGACCCGACCCGGCGCGACCTGGTCGCCCGCCTCGCCGTGGGTGACGCGACGCTCACCGAGCTCGCGTCCTCCTACGACGTGTCGGTGCAGGCCGTCTCCAAGCACCTGAAGGTGCTGGAGGGAGCGGGCCTGGTCCGTCGCACGAAGGACGCCCAACGCCGCCCGTGCCATCTGGAAGCGGAGGTCCTCGACCTGATGACCGGATGGATAGAGCGGCGGCGGCGCGAGGCCGAGGAGCGCTACCAGCGACTCGACGACGTGCTTGCGCGGATGGCGGCGGACGAGGCAGCCGACTCCGACCCAGCCCCCCGGACCCGAGAAGGAGAAGCATCATGAGGAAGCAGCACGAGGCCGAGCTGGTCGCTCCGGAGGGGCAGCCCGTCCTGGAGATCACCCGCGAGTTCGACGCTCCACGGGAGCGGGTCTTCCGGGCGCACGTGGACCCGGCGCTGGTCGCCCAGTGGCTCGGCCCCCGCCGGCTGGCCATGGAGATCGACCACTACGACATCCGGCGGGGCGGCAGCTACAGCTACCGGCACGTCGACGAGGACGGGACCGCCTACGGGTTCTGGGGCGCCGTGCACGAGGTCCGGTCCGAGGAGCTCATCATCCAGACGTTCGGCTTCGACGGAGCGCCCGACGACGCCTTCCTCGAGCGGGCGACCTTCGAGGACCTCGGCGACGGCCGAACCCGGTTGCGGGTGGTGTCGGTCGTGCACGACGTCGCGGTCCGCGACGGCATGCTGGCCAGCGGCATGCAGGACGGCATGAACCAGAGCTACGAGCGGCTCGACGAGCTCCTCGCCGGCCAGGCGGTCCAGGCATGAGCAGGCAGGACGCGGCCGAGCGGCACAGGACCGTTTCCGGCGCCTTCACCCAGAAGGTCGCCGGCGTGCCTGCCGGCCGGTGGGACGACCCCTCACCCGTGCCCGAGTGGGCTGCCCGCGACGTCGTACGCCACCTCGTCGACTGGTTCCCGGCATTCCTGCGGGCCGGGTCCGGCGTCGAGCTCGCATCGGGTCCGCCGGTCGACGACGACCCGGCCGGCGCCTGGCGGGTGCACGCGACTGCGGTGCAGCGGCTCCTCGACGACCCGGCGACGGATGCCCTCGTACTCGAGAACCCGCATGTCGGCCGGCTGCCGGTGGCCGACGCGGTCGACCGGTTCTACACCGCTGACGTGTTCATGCACACGTGGGACCTCGCCCGCGCCACCGGTCAGGACGAGACGCTCGACGCGACGATGTGCCGCGAGCTCTACGAGGGGATGCTGCCGCTCGACGACATGCTCCGGGCGAGCGGCCAGTACGGACCGCGCACCGCGGTTCCCGACGACGCGACCGTGCAGACCAAGCTCCTGGCCTTCATCGGCCGAGCGCCGTGAGCGGGATCGTCGGACGCTAGCCTGACGGCGTGTCCGACGTCCCGCGCCCCCGGCGCTACGCCTATCTGGGCCCGGCGGGCACCTTCACCGAGCAGGCGTTGCGGTCGCTGCCGGGCACCGGCACCGCCGAGCGCCTGCCCTGCGCCACCGTGACCGTCGCTCTCGACGCCGTGCGCAGCGGTGGGGCCGACCACGCCGTCGTGCCGATCGAGAACTCAGTGGAGGGCTCGGTGCCGGTGACCCTCGACGAGCTCGCCCAGGGCGAGCCGCTGATCATCCTTCACGAGATGACGGTGCCGGTCGCCTTCTCCCTGCTGGTGCGGCCGGGGACCGCGCTCGCGGACGTGCGCAGGGTGGCGACCCATCCGCACGCGGCGGCGCAGACCCGCTCCTGGGTCGCGGACAACCTGCCGCAGGCCGAGGTCGTCCATGCCTCGTCCACCGCCGCCGCCGCCGCGGCGCTGGCGGCCGGACCGGATGGGCCCAGCGTCGCCCCGTGGGAGGCAGCCATCGCGGCTCCCCTGGCGGGCGAGCACTATGCCCTCCAGGTCCTGGCCGAGGGGATCGGGGACAACCCGGAGGCGGTGACCCGCTTCGTGGTCGTCTCGCGGCCGGGCCGGCCCGCGCCGCCGAGCGGCCGGGACAAGACCAGCCTCGTCGCGTTCATGCGGGAGGACCACCCCGGCGCCCTGCTCGAGATCCTGGAGCAGCTCACGATGCGGGGGGTGAACCTCACGAGGATCGAGTCCCGCCCCACCGGTCATGCCCTGGGTGACTACTGCTTCTCCATCGACGCCGAGGGCCACATCGCCGACCGGCGGGTCGGTGAGGCCCTGATGGGCCTGCGGCGGGTCTGTGCCGACGTCCGGTTCCTCGGCTCCTACGAGCGGCACGACGGCAAGCCGCCGACGATCCACCCCGGCACCACCGACGAGGAGTTCGAGGACGCCACGGCCTGGCTGTCGCGGCTCCGCGAAGGCTCCTGACCGGCTTCCGGGCCGACGGCAGGGCGCGCGGCACCGACGCGGCACCGCGTGGCTGAGCCGGTACACGGGCGGTCGAGCCTAGGCTGACCGCGTCATGTCGAACGAAAGCCTGACCGTCGCGGTCACCGTCGTCGCCCTCGTCAGCCTCGTCTCCCTCGCCCTGTCCGCAACGCTCGTGCGGTCGCGCCCCGGCAGTCGTCGGGGGCTGGCCGGTTCCCCGCTGCCCACGGACGTCGCCGGGCTCCGCGGCGAGGTCGAGCGGCTTCGTCGCGAGGCGTCAGGCGCCCTGCGCCGCCTCGCGGTGATCAGGTACGACGCGTTCGGTGACATGGGAGGCCGGCTCTCGTGGTCGCTGGCGCTCGTCGACGACGACGGCAACGGCGTGGTGCTGACCTCGATCCACGGGCGCAGCGATGCCCGCAGCTACGCCAAGAACGTCACCGGCTGGGCCGGCGAGCAGCCGCTGTCCCCGGAGGAGGAGACGGCGGTCGGCCAGGCCAAGGCCGGCTGAGCTCAACCACGAAGGCCGGTGTTGAGCCGTGCCGCCTGCCGGGTCAGGTGGTCGCGCTCCTGGAGGTGGGACGCCTGCCTGGCGGCTTCGGCGTAGAGGCGTGCGGCGGTCGCCACGTCGCCGTCCCGCTCGTGCAGGTAGGCAGACACCGCGGTATGGCGCGGCAGGGTCGGGTCCAGCTGCGCCACGGCAGCCAGGCCGGCCCGCGGGCCGTCCGCCTCGCCGACGGCCACGGCACGGTTGAGCCGGACGACCGGGCTGTCGGTGAGCCGCACCAGCTCGTCGTACCACTCGACGATCTGCACCCAGTCGGTCTCCTCGGCCGTCCGGGCGTCGGCGTGGAGAGCCGCGATCGCCGCCTGGACCTGGAACTCGCCGAGCCTGTCCCGGGCGAGGGACGTCTGCAGGATCTCGACGCCCTCGGCGATGAGACCGGTGTCCCAGAGGCCTCGGTCCTGATGCGCGAGCGGCACGAGACTCCCGTCGGGGCTGGTGCGTGCCGAGCGCCGGGCGTGGTGGAGGAGCATCAGGGCCAGGAGTCCGGTGACCTCCTCGTGGTCGATCAAGCTCGCCAGCTGGCGAGTGAGCCGGATGGCCTCCGCGGCCAGGTCGAGGTCGCCCGAGTAGCCCTCGTTGAAGACGAGGTAGAGCACGCGCAGGACCGTGGCGACGTCGCCGGGCTGGTCGAAGCGGACGTCCGAGACGGTCTTCTTGGCCCGGCTGATCCGCTGAGCCATGGTCGCCTCCGGCACCAGGTAGGCCTGCGCGATCTGACGGGTGGTCAGGCCGCCGACGGCTCGCAAGGTCAGGGCGACCGCCGACGCCGACGTCAGGGACGGATGCGCGCACAGGAAGTAGAGCTGCAGGCTGTCGTCCACCGGCGAGCCGGGACCCGGCGCCGGCTGCTCCTCGACCAGCTCCTCGCGCCGACGCCTGGAGGAGTCGGCGCGGGCGGCGTCGAGGAACTTGCGCCAGGCCACGGTCACCAGCCACGCCTTCGGGTCCCGTGGCGGTTCCACCGGCCAGAGACGCATCGCCTCCACGAGGGCGTCCTGGACGGCGTCCTCGGCCGCCGCGAAGTCGGCTCCGCGGCGGACGAGGATCCCGATCACCGACGGCGTGAGAGCCCGGAGTCGGCGCTCGTCCACCGCGTCACTCGGTGACGGTCGGAGCTGCGGTCAGGAAGGGGCGCAGCTCGAGCCACTCGTGGATCGGCTTGCCCCCTGCTCCTGGAGCCGCCGACAGCTCGCCCGCGAGCTCGACCGCGCGGTCGTGGCTGTCGACGTCGATCACCATCCAGCCGGCGATCAGGTCCTTGGTCTCCGCGAAGGGACCGTCCGTCACCGGCGGTCGCCCCTCGCCGTCGTAGCGGACGAAGGTGCCTTCCGGGGCGAGCGCCTGACCGTCGACGAACTCGCCGGTGCCCTCGAGCCGTGCAGCGAAGTCGTGCATGTACTGCATGTGGGCGGTGATCTCCTCCTCGGTCCACCGGTCCATCGGCACGTCGTTCACCGGCGTCGGGGCGCCGCGGTAGTGCTTGAGCAACAGGTACTTGGCCATCGTGTCCTCCTCGATGCGGTGCGGCCCGGTTGGCCGCCATCGCTCCAGGGACGGAGCCGGTCCCCGGTTCTCGACATGATCTTCGCGAATACTTCCGTCCCTTCGTTCTCGGCACGAACGGTCAGGACGTTCGGGCAAGGAGCCATGACGGGCCGACGGTGGCGCCGCCGGCCGCTGCCACCTGGTCACGCAGAAGACGGTCCGCGGTGACGACCACCACATCGTCCCCACGGGAGCTGCGCGCGCGGACCTGCTCGAGGATGGTGTCGTCACCGGAGCGGGGAGCGTGCACGGTCTGGACGGCTCCCGCTTTCCCGACCGGCTGGCCATGTCTGGCGTCTCCCTCCAGGACCAGCACGACAGCGTCGTAGCCGAGCTCGGCGGCGACGATCGCCTGATGGAGCCGCTCGGCCGCGCCTGCGCGGTCACGCCACCAGCCGGTCGGCCGGCTGCCGACCACGTTCGCGCCGTCGACGATCAACACCCGCACGCGGCAAGCCTAGGCGCGCCCTACGACCCTCCGGCGAGCCCGCTCATCGAGGGACCCGGATCAGGAGCTTTCCTGGCAGGCACTCGCAGATGAGCTCGCGACCCGCCCCGATCGGGTCGCCGTCCACCTGCCGCGGGGTCTCGTACGCCGCCCGGATGACGACCTTGCGACCGGTCATCCGGTCGACGGTCTCGTCGGTCTTCTTGCGGCGCCCCACGACCCGCACCACGACCAGCAACCAGTGGCGGACACGGCGGGGGTTGACCAGGACCACGTCGATCCGGCCGTCGTCGATGGCGGCATCGGGCAGCAGTGGCAGCCCCGCCTGGAGGAAACCCACGTTGCCCACCACGATCGTCCGGGCGCGATGCCGGGTGAAGGGCTGGTCGTCGACGGAGATGTCAACCCGGATCGCGGGGAACATCAGGAGCCGCATCCCCGACACCACGTAGGCCAGCCATCCGATCCGGGCCTTGATCTGCTCGTTGGCGCCCTCCATGATCGCGGCGTCGAACCCCATGCCTGCCATCACGAGGAAGTGCTCCTCGGGGTCCACCATGTCGCCGGCGAGGCGGACGATGTCGATGGCACGGTCCTGGCCGGCCAGGGCGACGTCGATGGCAGCGTTGAGGTAGAGCGGCAGGGCAAGGTTGCGGGCCAGCAGGTTGCCGGTCCCGGCCGGCACCACGCCCACCGCGATACCGGTCCCGGCGAGCTCGGCGCAGACCATGCGCACCGTCCCGTCGCCACCGCAGACGATCACCAGGTCGACGCCCTGCAGAGCGGCGTCGTGCGCCATCGACCGACCGGTGTCGTGCACGGTGGTCTCGTACCAGGAGGGTTCGCCCCACCCGAGCTGGGCCGCCCGGTGGTTGACGAGCAGCTTGAACGCCGCCGGGTCCTCCACCTTGACGGGGTTGAGGATCACCGCCAGCCGACGGTCGCTCGGTGTCCGGCTGGGCAGCGACGCCGCAAGCGGAGCCCGCGGGGTCGGGTCGACGGCGTACACGGCACCGCACACCCACAGCGTCGCCACCGCGTAGCCCGCCACCACGTCGGTGATCCCGTGGACGCCCAGCAACAGCCGGTCCAGGCCGATCCCGAGCGCTATCAGGATCGCGACGGACGTCACCACCCTCCGCTGGTTCCGCCTCCGGAGGAACACCACGGCAAGCACGATCGCGATCCCCGCGGCGCAGGCCGCACCGCTGGAGTGGCCGGAGGGGAACCCGCCGTCCAGCAGCTCCATGTGGGCGTAGTCGGGCCGCGGTCGCTGCAGCAACCGCTTGAGGAGCCACGTCGTGAGCCAGCTCCCCAGCGACACCACCACCAGCCAGGTCGCGGGTCGCCGGAACCCCTTCGACACCAGCACCACGACGACGACTGCGGTGTAGACGGCCACCGGCGGGGACCTGGTCCCAGCGGCCACCACCCGCGCCACCCTCTCGACCACCGGGTGCGCGTCGGCGAACGCCGCGAGCGGAGCACCGATCCAGTGGTCGAACCGGTCGACGTCCGAGGGGTGCTGCCAGACCAGGTAGCAGCCACAGAGCAGCACGAGCGTGGCCAGCACCGCGGCGAGGAGGAGCTGCCGACGGGTCCGGTCACCGAACGCCATGGGGCTCCTTCACCGTGAGGCCGGACAAGGGCATGACCTCGCCGACGGCGGCAGCGGCGGGTCCGCGGATCAGTATGGCTGCCGCCGCGTCGATAGCATGACCCGGTGATCGATCCACGGCTCCTCCGCGACGACGCCGACCGCCTCCGCGCTGCTCAGCAGCGACGCGGGCTGTCGCCGGCGGTCGTGGACGAGGCGGCCGCCGCCGACGAACGGCGACGGAGCGCGATCGTGGAGTTCGAGCGGGCCCGCAGCGAGCAGAAGGCGCTGGGCAAGCAGGTCTCCCGCGCCCAGGGCGAGGAGCGACAGAACCTGCTGGACCGCACCCGGGCGCTGGCTGCTGAGGTGAAGGTTGCCGAGGCGGCGCAGGGCGAGGCCGAGGACGCGTTTCGGCGCATCGTCATGGACATCCCCAACCCGGCTGCGGAGGAGGCGCCCGCGGGCGGCGAGGAGGACTACGTCGTCCTCGAGCACGTCGGTGAGCCGCGCGACTTCACTACAGAGGGTTTCGAGCCCAAGGACCACATCGAGCTCGGCCGGACCCTCGGGGCCATCGACATCGACCGTGGCGCCAAGGTGTCGGGCGCCCGTTTCTACTACCTGACCGGGGTCGGGGCCGACCTCGAGCTCGCCCTTGTCAACCTCGCCATGGACCAGGCGCGCGACGCCGGCTTCACCCCGGTGATCCCGCCGGCACTGGTGCGGCCCCGTGCCATGGACGGCACCGGGTTCCTCGGCCAGGCCGCTGAGGACGTCTACCGGATCGAGGGCGAGGAGCTCTACCTCGTCGGCACCTCGGAGGTGCCGCTGGCGGCGTACCACTCCGACGAGATCCTCGACCCCGCCCGGCTGCCGCTGCGGTACGCCGCCTTCAGCCCCTGCTACCGCAAGGAGGCGGGCTCCTACGGCAAGGACACCACCGGCATCATCCGGGTGCACTGGTTCGACAAGGTGGAGATGTTCACCTACACCACCGTCGAGGAGTCCTACGCCGAGCACCAGCGGCTGCTGGCGTGGGAGAAGGAGTTCCTCACCAAGCTCGGACTGGCGTTCCGGGTCATCGACGTGGCGGCGGGCGACCTCGGGCTGTCGGCACAGCGCAAGTTCGACTGCGAGGCCTGGATCCCCACCCAGGGCCGCTACCGGGAGCTGACGTCCACCTCGAACTGCACCGACTTCCAGGCCCGGCGGCTCGACATCCGTGGCCGGTTCAGCGGCGGAACACGGCCGCTCGCCACGCTCAACGGGACCCTGTGCGCCATGACCCGGACGATCGTGGCGATCCTGGAGACCCACCAGCAGGCCGACGGCTCCGTGACCGTGCCGGAGGCGCTCCGGCCCTATCTCCGCGGTCGCGAGGCCCTGGAGCCGCTCGGCGCGGCTGCTCGATGAGCGGTGCGCACCGGCCGGCGGGCTGGCGGCCGCGGCTCGTCGCGCTCGACATCGACGGGACGCTCTTCACCGCCGGCCACGGCGTCGCCTCCAACACGGTGGACGAGACCGTGTCGCCCGTCGTACGCGCTGCCGTCGACCGCGCCGTCGACGCCGGGGCCCACGTGGTGCTGGCGACCGGGCGCTCCACGTTCGGGATCACCCGGGTGCTGGACATGCTCGGCCTGCCCCGCCCCGCGGACGATCGGGCGTTGACGGTCGCCTCGAACGGCTCGGTGACGTTCGCCTACCCCCCGGTGGAGGTGCTCACGACGGTCACCTTCGACGCCAGCGAGGTCGTCAAGCTCCTCCTCGAGCACGTCCCGCACGCGCTGGTGGCCGTCGAGGAGATCGGCGTCGGCTACCGCGTCAACCGGCACTTCCCCGAGGGCGAGATCACCGGCGAGATGGTGCTGGAGTCGGTCGACGAGCTCGTCGCCGAGCCGGTCACCCGGGTGATCCTCCGCGACCCCGACGCCAGCGAGCGAGACTTCGTGGAGCTCGCCGAGAAGGTCGGCCTGCACGGCATCAACTACTACATCGGGTGGACGGCGTGGCTCGACCTCGCGCCCACGGGGGTGTCAAAGGCCTCCGGTCTCGCCTCGGTCTGCGAGCGGCTCGGGGTGGGGGCCGAGGACGTCCTCGCGATCGGGGACGGTCGCAACGACATCGAGATGCTCGAGTGGGCCGGCCGGGGCGTCGCCATGGGCCAGGCCCCGCTCGAGGTGCGGGAAGCGGCCGACGACGTCACCGACCCCGTCCAGGACGACGGGGTTGCCCGCGAGCTGGCCCGCTGGTTCCCCGCGCGGTGAAGGCGGGCTCCAGGGACACCGAACACGAGGCCTCCCACGTGCAAGGCGTCCGCGGCGCGAAGGACGTCGGCCTCCGGCTCGTGGCCACGGACCTGGACGGCACCCTCCTGCACACCGACGGGACGGTCACCGACCGCACGCGCGGCGTCCTCGAGGCGGTCGAGCAGCGCGGCATCACGGTCGTCTTCCTCACCGGCCGGCCGGTCCGGTGGATGGATGCGCTGTGGCACCACGTCGGTGAGCACGGTCTCGCGGTCTGCAGCAACGGCGGCATCGTCTACGACGTGGCCGCCCACGCGGTGGCACAGGCACGCCCGATCCCTCGAGAGGTCGGCCTGGAGGTCGCCGGCCTGATCAGGGCGGCGTTGCCCGGCTCCACGTTCGCCCTCGAGAGGACCACCGGCTTCGGCCGGGAGCCCGACTTCGTCCCGAGCGTCCACGAGCAGCGATCCGAGGTGGTCGTGGGCCCGCTGGAGGACGTCTTCGACGAGACGGTGGTCAAGATGCTGGCGCTCCATCCCGACCTGGGACCCGAGGACTACTGGGCTCAGGTGGGCCAGCTGGTCGGACCGCTCGTGACCACGACGTGGTCGTCGACCACCGCGCTGATCGAGATGAGCGCCGCGGGCGTCACCAAGGCCAGCACCCTGGCGCTGCTGTGCGAGGAGCTCGGCATCTCACCGACCGAGGTCGTGGCGTTCGGCGACATGCCCAACGACGTCGCGATGCTGCAGTGGGCCGGCACGTCGTACGCCATGGCCAACGCCCACCCCTTGACGGCGGCGGCCGCGGACCGCATCGCGCCGCGCAACGACGAGGACGGCGTGGCACGGGTGCTCGAGGAGCTGTTCCTGCGGTGATCGCGACGGACCTGCTGAGCGTGCGGCGGCGGTGGTGCGGGCGTCCATCGACGTGTCCACCGACGCCCTGCTCGACCTGCCGCCCCTCGCAGTGCCCGCGGAGGGGGTGCTCCTGGTCGACGGGTTGTTCTGCCAGCGACCGGAGCTCGCCGGGTGCTGGGACCGGGTCATCTTCCTCGACGTGGCGTTCGAGGTGTCGGTACGCCGGCTGGCCGCCCATGACGGGTCGGTGCCCGACGTCGAGGGCCCGGACCAGCAGCGCTACATCGCCGCGCAACGGTGGTACCTCGCGGCCTGTGACCCAGGTGAGCGAGCGGATCTGGTGCTGGCCCCCTGACGTTCACCCGCCGCCCGCAGGGGCTCCGGGAACCGGAAGGCCGTTCTGTGCGTCACAGGACCATGAGGGCACTGCTGGCAGGACTGGGGGCATTGGTGACCGGGCTCCTGCTGGTCGTCGCGGCACCCGCCCCGGCATACGCCTGCTCGTGCGTCACCCAGTCACCGAGGCAGTTCGTCGACGGTGCGGACCTCATCGCCACCGCCACGGTCCTGGAGGTCGACCGGCCGGGGCGCCTGCCTCTCCTGGGGGCGGGCGACACCACGACCTACCGGGTGCGGATCAGCGACGTGTACAAGGGGCGAGCCCACGAGATCGTCGAGGTCGAGTCGGCGTCGTCCGGTGCCTCGTGCGGGCTGGAAGGCATCGTGGGCGGCCGCCGCTACGTGTTCTTCCTGCAGCGCTCGGGGGACAGCCTGCGAGGCTCGCTGTGCGGCGGCACGGGGAACGTCTCCATCGCGACGGTCAGCCGGCTGCTCGACCCTGTTGCGGACCAGCCGGTCGCCGGCGGACCGGCGACGGGCTCCGGCCACGACCAGCGCCTGGTGTACGCCGGAGCGGCCGGCGCCGTGCTCCTCGCCGGTGCGGTGTGGCTGCGCCGCCGCCGCTCGTCGGGAAGCTGACCCTTAGAGGTACATGCCGCCGCTGCGGCCGCCCTCACCCTGCTCGGGCGGAAGGGGAGCACCCTGCTCCACCGCCTGCGCCAGCCCCGGGGGAAGCGCACGTCGCATCTGCTCGAGCTGAGCACGCGCCGCCATCTGCTGTGCGTAGATCGCGGTCTGGATCCCGTGGAAGAGCCCCTCGAGCCAGCCCACCAGCTGCGCCTGGGCGATCCTCAGCTCGGCCTCCGACGGAGCCTCCGAGGCGAAGGGCAGGGAGAGCCGCTCGAGCTCCTCGACCAGCTCCGGGGCGAGCCCCGACTTCAGCTCGTTGATGGACGACTCGTAGACGTTGGCCAACCGGGCGCGCGAGGCCTCGTCGAGCGGTGCCGACTTCACCTCCTCGAGGAGCTGGCGGATCATCCCGCCGATGCGCATCACCTTCGCCGGTTGCTCGACGAGGTCGGTGACGTGGGGCTCGTCGTCCTGCGCCGACTCGTCGGGGCCCGGCTGCTGACCCCCACTGACGGCCATGCCGTTGGGGCCGATCACCACGACGCGGGGGTCGCGCTCGTCGGAGGAGGTCCCGCTCGGGTCGTTCGTCGGCTGCTGGGTCATGCCTTCGAGAGTATCCAGCCCGCGTGAGGCGCTAACCCGGTCCTGACCGCAGGGTGAGCAGGACCTTGCCGATGCTCCTGCCGGCCTCCACCTCGGCGTGCGCCGCGGCTGCCTCGGAGAGCGGGTACCGGGCGTGCACGATCGGCTCGACCTCGCCGGCCGCGACCAGCGGCCACACCCGCTCCCGGACCGCCGCGCAGATCGCGGCCTTCTGGTCGGTCGGGCGCGACCGCAGCGCGGTGGCGATGACCGCACCTCGCTTGGCGAGGAGCCGCCCGAGATCGAGCTCGGCCTTCGAGCCGCCCTGCATCCCGATGACCACCAGCCGCCCCTCGGCTGCGAGCGCGTCGACGTTGCGCCCGAGATAGGCCGCACCCATGTTGTCGAGGATGACGTCGGCTCCGCGGCCGTCGGTCGCCGCGCGGACCTCCTCGACGAAGTCCTGCTCGCGGTAGTTCACCGCCACGTCCGCCCCGAGCCGCCGGCACACAGCCAGCTTCTCGGCCGAGCCGGCGGTGGCGATGACGGTGGATCCCAGGGCATGCGCCAGCTGGACGGCGAAGGTGCCGATGCCGCCGGCTCCGCCGTGGACGAGGAGCGTCTCCAGGGGCTGGAGGTGCGCCACCATCGCGACGTTCGACCACACCGTGCAGGCCACCTCGGGGAGCGCGGCCGCGGTCTGGACGTCGAGCCCGTCCGGCACCGGCATCAGCTGCCCAGCAGGAACGTTCACGCGCTCGGCGTACCCGCCCCCCGACAGCAGAGCGCAGACGGGGTCGCCGACCTGCCAGCCGTCCACTCCCTCCCCCAGCGCGGAGACCCAGCCGCTGCACTCCAGCCCCAGGATGTCGCTGGCTCCGGGCGGTGGCGGGTAGAGACCGCGCCGTTGCAGGAGGTCGGCACGGTTGACGGCCGTGGCCGCGACCTCGACGACGACCTCGCCGGCTGCCGGCTCCGGCTCGGGCCGGTCGGTGAAGGTCAGGACTTCGGGTCCTCCGGGCTCGGAGGCGACGATCGCGCGCACCGGCCCAGGCTAGGACGTCGTCGCGCCGTCGCCGCCCTCCCACCTGTCCGCCAGCGCCACCACCCGGCCGGCGAGCTCCTCGACCGTCTCGGCCTTGCCGCCGGCCAAGGCGGCCGCGTAGCCCAGCAGGAAGGTGCTGACCGGGGCGGCCGGCCGCTGCACCTGGTGCGCCGCTGCGCGAGCGACGTCGAGCACCAGCCCGGCGTCCATCTCCACCTCGATGTCGAGGGCATCCATGAGCTCGTCGATCCAGTTGTGGAGGGTCACGTGCCCAGGTTCGTCGCCCCGACCAGCGACCGCAAGCCGTCGCGCCCGTCACGGCCTGTCGGGAGGCTCCCGCAGCGCGCGGAGGTCTGCCCAGGTGTCCACGTCGACCGCCTCGTCCTGCGCGGCGGGCACCTCGGCCAGCCGCAGGCCGGCGGTCAGCCGGTGCATGGGAAGGCCGTGCTCCTGCTCCGCATTGGCCGCGCGCGCCCGGTGGAGCGCGGTGCGCCGGTAGACGGCGCACAGCGGCTGGCGTCGGCCGCGTCCGTCGACCAGCAGGGCGCCGTCGTACGCCGGGGAACCGCCCGCGTGCTGCTCCGAGGTCTCGCCGCCGGTCGCCGCGCCCAGAGCGGCCTCGAGCCGCGCGAAGGTGCCCGGCGTGACCCGGGGCATGTCGACGGCGAGCACGGCCAGCAGGTCCGGCGCGTGGAGGAACCGGTCGAGCGCGGCCAGCAGGCCGGCGGCCGGGCCGCCCCCGGCGGGGTCCTCACGGGTCCACGTGACCGGTCTGCTGGTGGGGACCTCGTCGCCGACGACCACGACCTCGACGGCTCCGACCGTGGCGGCGAGGGCTCGCTCCAGGAGCGTGACTCCGTCCAGCTCGAGCGAGGCCTTGTCTGCGCCGTCCATGCGGGCCGCGGTCCCGCCGGAGAGGACGACCGCCCCGCGCCGCGGCCAGCCCGTCGGGTCCGTCATGGCCCCAGTGTGCCCAAGGGTGGGAAGGTGGGGCCCGTGCCTCCTCCGCCGTCATCCCTGCGCCTGGCGCTGGTGCAGACCGCCTCCGCGACGGTGCCCGCGGACAACCTCGCCTACCTGGACCAGCTGTCGGTCGGCGACGCCGACCTGGTGGTGCTGCCGGAGTACTTCCAGCGCGACGCCGGTGCCCCTGACGAGCCGCTGGGCCCCGACGCCGAGCCGCTCGACGGCCCGTTCGTCACCGGTCTCATCGCCAAGGCGGCCGCCCAGGGCGGCACCTGGGTCGCAGGCATGGTGGAGCGCAGTGAGGACGAGCAACGGCCGCACAACACGTTGGTCGTCGTCGACGGCGGTGGGCTGCGCGGCGCCTACCGCAAGATCCATCTCTACGACTCCTTCGGCTTCCGGGAGTCCGACCGTCTGGTCGCCGGCAGCCGCACGCCCGTGGTGGTTGAGGTCGGCGGGGTCAGGGTCGGGCTGATGACCTGCTACGACATGCGCTTCCCCGAGCTGGCGCGACAGCTCTCTCGCGCTGGGGTCGACCTGTACGTCGTGCCGTCCGCGTGGGTCGCCGGCCCTCGGAAGGTGCACCACTGGCGGTCCTTGGCCGTGGCTCGAGCGATCGAGAACGTGGCGTACGTCGCCGCTGTCGGTCAGCCCGGCCCTCGCT